>DASQML010000009.1:0-92977 GCA_035645515.1 Microvirga sp. | reverse complement strand
GATTGCGGCGGCGATGGAGGAGCAGGGGGCGGCCACGGCGGAGATTGCCCGCAACGTGCAGGAGGCGGCACGGGGCACGGAGGCGGTGACCGGCAGCATCAGCGACGTGCAGCAGGGGGCGGGGGAGACCGGGGCTGCGGCTTCGCAGGTGCTCGGCGCCGCCCAGGAGCTTGCCCGCCATTCCAACGAGCTCAGCCTCGAACTCCAAACCTTCCTCCACGGCGTCAAAGCCGCCTGAAACAATCCACGCTTTCTGAAAGCCCGGCCATGCCGGGCTTTTTCTTTTTCCGCCACGCTGAAACAAGTTCCTCTTGCCAGCCTTGTCATCCCGACGGGCTTTCTCCTCCGCTCGAGAAGAGCCTGTCACGAGCCGCGGATCGGCATAACGGCGTCATGTGGGTTCCTCACAGCCGCCGACCGCAGTGATGGCTGGCCGAGCACCCGCCCCGGCCTTGAAGGATGGAGGCTGACATCAGGATTTCGCCTGGGCTGAAGGCATCCTCCCTTATGCCGTTATGAGCGTGGGAAGGTCCCTTCCAGCTCCACAATCGAATATCACGTCAACCGGTTGATCCGGACGAGCATCAATGATGCATGACCCTTGAGGTCACTACGGGCCCCGCACCTCCCGCGAGGGCCCGTTTGTTTTGGAGGCACTTTTCCCGTCCTCTCCTTGGCCTAGCTTCTCTCCAAACAGGAGAGATCGGCATGAGGATTCCAGCGTTAGTTGTTTTGCTGATCGCAACCATCCAAAGCGCTGGGGCTGCCGACATGTCCCGCTCCTTCCATCCCTTGCCGGTTGTGGAGAAGGACGTGATTCTCGTTCGCCCGATGCAGCGGGTCGTGAGGAAAGCATCGGTGTGCGTGCGCTGCTCCCGGTTGCCTCTGGGTGGCCTGCGGGAGCCGACGGTAGCGCATGTGCCGCTCGGCGGATTGCGGTCGAGCTGCCCTCCCGTGGCGGTCGAAACGGTTCGTGAGCGTGTGGTGCTGCGGGTGAAGGGCTGAAAGCAAAAAGCCGCCCGAAGGCGGCCTTTTTGGAAATTGGAGCGGGCGAAGGGATTCGAACCCTCGACCCCAACCTTGGCAAGGTTGTGCTCTACCCCTGAGCTACACCCGCACGCTCCGTCTCTTCGTCTGGCAGGATGGTGGAGCCAGGCGGGATCGAACCGCCGACCTCTTGCATGCCATGCAAGCGCTCTCCCAGCTGAGCTATGGCCCCCTTCCATGCCTCCCACGCGACAGCCGGAAGCTGCCCGAAGGCAGCCTTGGCGACATCGCCTGGGAATGGTGCCGCAAGAGGGATTCGAACCCCCGACCCCCTCATTACGAATCAGAAGAAACAGGTTTCCTGGCGTATCCTACTGTGTCCTAGTCTGGGGCTATCTCTCTGACCCTTAAAGGATTATGCTTTTAGCACTGATCCAGTGTGTCCGCCAGATTGCGCCGACGGTGGTCACCTGGTGGTCACCGCACACCAAGGGAACCGCGCTATGGCTGCCCGAAAAGAATCGATCCGGCTTACCAAACGGTTCATCGACGGGGCCAAGCCTCAGTCATCCCGCTATGAGCTGTGGGATCTCGATCTCAAGGGTTTCGGGCTGAGGGTCGAGCCGTCGGGCATCAAGTCGTTCATCGCACGCTATCGGGCTGGAAAGGGTGGGCGCTCCGCCCCGAAACGCTTCGTCCTCATCGGGCGTTATGGCGCCCTCACGCCCGACGAGGCCCGCAAGAATGCCCGTGAAGTGCTTGCTGCCGCTGCTCGGGGCGGTGACCCGGCCGGTGAGCGGGCAATCCATCGGGCAGCTCCCACGCTAGCCGAACTCGCCAGCGCCTTCATGAACGAGCATGTCCGAAAGAAGCGGAAGGCGAGAACGGTCGAGAACTACCAGCACGTGGTCGACCGATACCTGATCCCGGAGCTTGGCCGACGGAAGGTACAGGACATCTCTCCATCGGATCTCGCCCGCCTTCATGCACGGCTTGCCGACCGACCCGCCATGGCCAACCGGCTCATTGCCGTCGCCAGTTCGATGTTCTCCTGGGGGCCGACCTATGGCCTCGTGCCCCGCAATTTCAATCCTGCGGCGGGTCTTGAAAAGTATCAGGAGAACCGGCGTGAGCGGTTTCTGAGCACTGCCGAGCTTGAGCGTCTTGGGGCCGCCTTGCGCTTGGCTGAGACCGGAGGATTGCCATGGAAGATTGATGAGAAGAACGCCTCCAAGCACCTGCCGAAGGGCAATCACCGCACGGTGCTCAGCCCCCATGCGGTTGCCGGAGTGCGTCTGCTCCTCTTCACCGGATGCCGCCTCCGTGAAATCCTTCATCTCCGTTGGAAGGAAGTCGACTTCGAACGCGGGATGCTCCATCTCCCCGACAGCAAGACCGGGAAAAAATCCATCATCTTGAATGCACCCGCCCTGACAATCCTCGGAACCCTCCCGCGAGCAGGAGAATTCGTGGTTGCCGGCGAGGCCCCCGACAAGCCGCGGAGCGACTTGAAAAAGCCCTGGGAGGCGATCCGGCGAGCCGCTGGCCTCGATGGCATGCGGATTCACGATCTGCGTCATTCGTTTGCGTCGATTGGCGCAGGCGGTGGCCTTGGACTTCCCATTGTCGGAAAACTGCTCGGCCACCGGAGCACAGCAACGACCGCGCGCTATGCGCATCTCGATGCCGACCCGCTGCGGCAGGCCTCCGAACAGATCGCCGAGCGAATCGAGCGGGCCTTGGACGGCGCGGCCAATCTTTCCACTATGTAGAGCATGCAATCCGGGTGAGAGAAAGGGGCCGCGGGGTCTACCACGCCGTTGCACTAAGCGAAGGGCCCGTTACCAAATTCCATAGCGATAACGGACTGCCGTCCGCGAATTCGAGAGCGAACTCTCGATTGGGACTGAAAGTCAAGTTAACATTCGCCCCAAATCATCTGATGCAGTGTCACGTCGTGCAACCGCTTGCCGCCGAGGCACTGGGCGCCGCGAAGCGGAGAGGGCTGATGCTTGCTTTCATGCCTTTCGACCAAACGCTTGTTTGGATTGCGACCCGAGACGAGAAACGGGCTCGACTCGTAGGCATGCCCCCAGCCTCTCGCAGAAATGTCGACCGGACGCTTGCAGCGGCAGGCATAAAGAAAAGCGAGATCCTGTCGAAGCTGACGGCAGCCTGTGCGGCCGGACATATCCAGGTTCGTGGAACACTAGTGGAGCCTGACGGGTCTGAAGTGCCTCTGACGGCAGTCCCGACCATGGTCTGGAAGTGGATACGTTTACATGGCGAGAATGATGAGAATTTAGGCCGATCCTATGCCATCACACTAGAGCGGAATGGTCAGCGGTTCATTTGGCACAGCTTGGAATATGACGTTTTGGGGCTCCGAAATGCTTTCCCGCCAAGCCAGTCTCTTGCCCCTGAGAAATCAGAGATCTCGTCTCCACTAGCGGAGCAAACGGCCGGAGAAGATGCTGAACCTTCCGGGTCACAGCCACAACCGAGTCCGTCGCGACGCAAGAAGGCGAAATCCAAACAGGAAGCAATTGCTCGCATTTCACGTGAGCTTTGGCCGGATACGAATGGCCTATGTCCGCTCGCTTTAAGAAAAGAGGGCAAACGTCAGGTCCAAGCCCAGTACGAGGTGGAGAACGGACAAGACAGCGTGAATTTCAAGACCATCGAACGCGCATGGGCAGCCATGGAAAAAGGAGAGATGTAGCATCCAGAACGGACATCAGCAGACATAAAGATTGTGTCCGCTGATGTCGCTATCTCCCAGCCGACGGGTCATTCAAGAACTGACCATTCCCCGCGCGCCGGGGCATTGCCCGAGAGGCTACAGAAAGTCAGTCATGAAAGATCCTGAATTCGTCAACGTGCGCGAGCTCGCCGAACTCACGCGAATCTCCTGCAGCCACTGGAACAAACGCCGACTGGCTGGCAACGGCCCTCCTTACGTGAAGCTCGGCCGATCCGTCCGCTACCACTGGCCTACGGTGCAGCTGTGGCTGGCGGCTCGTCAACGCCGTTCGACCTCGGACACGGCGAGGCCGGCGCAATGACGACGCGGAACCTCGTAGGCTTGCGCATCCGCATGGAGAGCGGCACGGAACTGACCCTGCGCGGACGAGAAGCCTGGGCGCTGGAGGAGCTCCTCCGCGCGGGAAGGCAGGGCGTGACGCCGATCTCCCGCCCGGCTCCGCGCTGGTCGGACTATATCAAGCGCCTGCGGGCGAAGGGCATCGTCATCGCAACCCTGTCTGAACCGCATGACGGGCCCTATCACGGCCGCCATGGACGCTATGTCCTGACCAGTCCTCTGACGGTGATCGAGACTACCTATGAGGTCAAAGCGCGAGTGGCTCACTGAGGCTGCTGGCCATCTGCAATGCGCACGACCTCTAAGTCCACCAGCGCATCGCTCGTCCCTCTCTGAAGTTGCAGCGGCGGGAGCCCGTTCCCGCCGCTCCCTCTCCTTCGAGGACATCGATGAAACACAAGCGTCGGCAAAATGCGACCGGCCGCTCGAAGGGCGCGGCGCGCCATGTGCGGCTGTATCACTGGCTTCTGGACAGCCCCGCTTGGAAAAGTCTGACAGCAGTCGAACGGGCTCTCTATATCGAGCTGAGCCAGCGCTTCTATGGCAGCAACAATGGCCGCATTGGGCTGAGTGTTCGCGATGCCGGTGACGCGCTCCATATCTCAAAGAACACGGCCGCTCGGGCCTTTATGACCCTGCAGAAGCGCGGATTCATCGCGATGGTGCGGCGCGGTCACTTCGACCGGAAGCTGCGGCATGCCTCCGAATGGCGGTTGACGGAATATTCGTGCGATGTGACGGGCGAGCTTGCCACGAAAGCGTTCCTGCGCTGGGGCCGCGAAGAAAAAAACGGTCCCCCTCACGGGCCTGTTGGTCCCTCCCCTGGGACAGCCATCTCGAATACTGATCGTCGCGCCCCCGAAAACCGGCGCGCCGGTCCCTGTGATGAGACCTGTTGACGGGTTTAGCGCCGCCAGCGGGTCCCATCAGAGATACACATATAGTTTGCCATCTCAGGAGAATACTGGGACGCACTCTTCCACCGGCTGACCCACCCTGGCCCGGCTCGTTGAAGATGGGCGCGGGCAGGCACTAAAGCGCTTTCGAAGAGTGAAAGGCTCGGTTTTTTCGCTGGACGGGCGCGTTGCTGTCGGGCGCCTCTTCACGCAGACTCCGTCTGCTTGGATCGAAGGGCTTCGTACAGCTGTCCCGGCCCCAACAGCACGTCCTTCAGGCCCTCGCGCACCTTCGCCGAGTCCAAAGCCTGTTTGCTCATCGTCGAATGAGCCTCGAAGGCATCGATGATCGCGTCGAGAATGGCCTGAGAGAGATCTGGCGAGTTGGCGAATTGCTCCTTGGTATTGCTGGTGGCCTGTTGGGCCAGCGTCTCGCTCTCCAGAAGCTTCCCCTTGATCACGTTGTTCACGTAGATGAGTTGATCGTCGTCGGTCACATCGCCCTGGAACAGATCGTTCACCTTGGCGAGGATTTCCGCGAGCAGCGCCTTTTCCTTGTCCTGAATCGAGCCTGAGCCGGTTTCGGTGACAGGTTGGAGCTTCTCCCCCTCCCCGCCGAGTACCAGCGGGCGCTTGCCCTGGCTGGACAGCTTGTGATGGGTTAGCACGATCTTGGAGACGTCGATGCCCTCCCGCTGCCGCCCGAAGTCCAGAAGAGGGATAAGGCGGCGATAGAAGATAGACCGCGCCTCGATGGCCGTGTTGCCGTAGTCAAAGATCTGAGACAGGAAGCTGTAAAGCCGCAAGAATGCCCCCATGTCGTTCTTGAACAACAGGAGGGCGCTGATCTCGTCCTTGGCGTCCTTGATGCTCTTCTCGTCTTCCTTCGCGGTCGCCGCCTGGAGCCTTCCTTGGGCCTCCTTGTAGGACCGCAGCAGTCGATCCGCGACCGGTGTAATGGCGGCCACAAGGTCTCCCTGCTTCGAAGTCGGATCGAGTTCGACCTTCACGACCCGTTCCACCTCGAAATCGTCGTAGTGTCCGTAGCTGTCGAGCTTTGCCCGGAGATCGTAGACGAGGTTCGGGTCGGTCACGTCCGCCAGCGAGGCAGTCTCGTAGTAGGTCTGGAAGGCCTTGAGGATGTCGTCGCCGCTGTTGACGAAGTCGAGGACGTAGGTCGTGTCCTTGCCGGGGTGGGCACGGTTGAGCCTGGAGAGGGTCTGCACCGCCTGGATGCCCGCCAGCCGCCGGTCCACGTACATGCCGCACAACAGCGGTTGATCGAACCCGGTCTGGAATTTGTTGGCCACCAGAAGGATGTGGAACTCAGGCAGCTTGAACGCCTCGCGAATGTCGCGTCCATTGAGGTCTGGGTTCAGCGCCTTGCTGGCCTCGGTGAAGGGATCGGGTCCACTCTCGGGGTCGTTCACCTCACCTGAGAACGCCACCAGCGTCCCCAACTTGTAACCTTTGCTCTTGATGTACTTGTCGATGGCGAGCTGCCAGCGCACCGCCTCCACGCGGCTCCCAACCACCACCATCGCCTTGGCCTTACCGTCGAGGAGCGGCTGCACCATCGCCCGGTAGTGCTCGACGACCACCTGGACTTTCTGGCTGATGTTATAGGGGTGGAGGCGGACCCAGCGCATGAGGGTTTTCATTGCCTCGCTGCGTTCGACCTTCGTGTCGTCGATCTCTTGGCCGTCCTTGGCGAGCTTGAAGGCGAGGCTGTAGGGCGTGTAGTTCTGGAGCACGTCGAGGATGAAACCCTCCTCGATGGCCTGCCGCATCGAATAGACGTGGAACGGCGCTGGCAGGTTCGTCTCGCTGGCGGGCTGACTTGGGTCGGGACGGCGACCGAACAGCTCCAGGGTCTTGCCCTTCGGGGTTGCAGTGAACGCCACGTAGGTGATGCCCTTGTCACTAGCCCGGGCTGCCATCTGGGCCGCGAGAATGTCCTCACTGCTGACCTCGCCTCCATCACCAAGGTCGTCCAGCTCCTCCGCCGAGAGCACCTGCTTAAGTTTCGCTGCCGCCTCACCCGTCTGGCTGCTGTGGGCCTCGTCGGCGATCACCGCGAACCGTTTGCCCTGTGATGCCGCCAGCTCGCGCACCGCCTGGAGGGCGTAGGGAAAGGTCTGGATGGTGCAGACGACGATCTTCTTCCCGCCCGCGAGAGCCTCGGCCAGTTGTCCGCTCTTCGCCCCGCTGTCGTTCTTGATTGTGGCGACGACACCGGTGGTCCGCTCGAAGTTGAAGATGGCTTCTTGGAGCTGCGTGTCGATGACGTTGCGGTCGGACACCACCAGCACCGTGTCGAACACCTTCTGGTGTTTCTCGTCGTGGAGGTCGGCGAGGAAATGGGCGGACCATGCGATGGAGTTGGTCTTGCCTGAGCCCGCCGAGTGCTGGATCAGGAACTTGCCCCCCGCGCCCTCATCGAGGATCGCGGCGCGGAGCTTGCGGGTTGCATCGAGCTGGTGGAAGCGCGGGAAGATGAAGCCCTTGATCTTCTTCTTGGCGTCCCGCTCGGCCACCATGTAACGCCCGAGGATTTCGAGCCAAGAGTCGCGCTGCCAGATCTCTTCCCATAGGTAGGCCGTGGGATGGCCTTGCGGGTTTGGCGGATTGCCCTTGCCGCCACCGTTGCCCTTGTTGAACGGCAGGAAGCGGGTTGCCGGACCGTCCAGCCGTGTGGTCATCATGACTTCGGCATTGCTGACGGCGAAGTGGACCAACGCGCCGCTGGGAAAGCTCAGAAGCGGCTCCGGACCTTGCCCCTTTGGGTTCGGCAACCGGTCGAACTTGTACTGGTCGACGGCATCCTGCACGGATTGCGTGAAGTCCGTCTTCAACTCCACGGTCGCCACCGGCAGGCCGTTCAGGAACAGGACGAGATCGATGGCGTTCTCATTTCCTTGAGAATAGCGCACCTGACGCACGACCCGGAGTCGGTTGGCTTCATATCGGGCGAGGATGTCAGGGTTCATGGCAAGGGCTGGCTTGAACTGCGCCAGCGCCAGTGGAGCCCGCAGCCCTATCATCTCAACCCCATGGCGAAGCACGTCCAGGGTGCCGCGCTCGTCGAGCTGCTTGCGGAGGCGGTCGAGAAGCATGGCTTCGACAGCCTTACCGTGGTTCTTGACGAGCGTCGCCCAGGCAGCGGGTTGGGTCGCCTGGACCCAGGCCACGATGTCGGCGGGGAACAGAGCGCGAGCTCGGTCGTAAGCCGCTGCATCACCTTCGGCGTAGAGCCATCCGTGTGCCGCGAGGTGATTGCAGACTTCGGCCTCGAAGCTGATTTCTTTGTGGAGGTTCATGCTTCTCCTCGTGACGTTGACGAGAGCTGGCTCGCCTCCCAATCCTTGTAGGTCAATGAACCGCCCGCCAGCTTCCAATCGAGAGTGCCCGGAGCTGGTCTTCCATGAACCACGGTTGCTGCGGCGCTTGGGCTTGAGAACGCATAGTTCTGAGTGAAGACGCACCGCTCACCCTGCTCCTGCAGGACGCCCGTTCTTCTGAGTTCCTCGTAGAGGCGGGCGTAGCCGCTGTTCTCCGAGCCGCGGCCCTCCCAGCGTATCCGAGCGGACGAACCGGCCTCGACTACGAAATCCCCGTCGAGAAGCACCGCTGTCGCCGTCAGGTTGTGCTTGCGGTTGACCAGCTCGAAGCGAGGCACCGCCGAACCATTTGCCGAGTCCATGGCTTGCGTGGTCGGGCGAACGCTCTTGATGAACATGTCGACACGCAGCGCCGGAAGCACCATGAAAAGGTAGTTCAGGAACGCCTCCATGTTGGATCGAGCGGCCTCCGAAAGACCGGGCCGAGGAGGCGTATTGGCGTTGTCGAGCGCGACCCGACCGACGGCGCGGGCTTCCTCAACGAGTCGCGCTTCAAGGTACTTGACGTGAGCCTTGTTCAGGTTGTTCGCTGCTGATGTCACAAGCACGGCACTGGTCCACCAGTCCTTGCGCGTATCGTGATTGCGGATGCGGTCGCTAATGTCCTCGCCCTCACCGATATAAGCGCGCGGCTCACCGTCCTTCTCGCCCAGCAACAGATAGACGCCGGTATAGCGGGACTCCTTCCGGGCCAGAGCGTCACCAATGCGCGTCCGAGGCGTCATCAGGACGTGCCCGGTCCAATTGAAAACCTCGGCGGTCAGCATCCCATCGGGCCGACCATCGATGAAGTAGAGTTCGAGCGACCGCCCTTCCGCCGTAGCACTCATGCGGCCTCCGCTTGGTCGGGCACGAGGCCGCGCACGTCAATTTTGCCGGTAACGGCTGCGGAGATGAGGGCGGAGCGACGTTCCGTGAGAAGCGCAATGGCTGCATCCGCTTCCGCCGTCAGGGCATCTATGTTCGCGATGAACGAGTCTAGGTAAGCTGCGATTTCCTCCTGCTCCGACATCGGCGGCCACGCTACTATGAGATTCATCGCCGTTCCGACATTGAAGTGCTGCTGAATGGCACCGCCCGAGCCTTCGGTGAATTGCCGAGCAGCAACGTCAGATGCTAGATACCAACAAAGGTATCGCTCCGACCCTGCTTCGGGTTTACGGATAATGATTAGATCGATGCAATTGCAGCCATCCAATTCGGGAGGAATTACAGCGGCAGTTCCTGGCTGGCCGGTCCGAACGGCCACGAGGTCCCCTGCCCGAAGTTGCGATTTTCTCAGTTGGTCATTGGCCTCACCAGAGATGAAAGCCATGTTGTCCAATTCGATTGCGTCTTGACGGACATTCAGTGAGCGGAGCGCTGGGATGCCCTCATTGGTGTAATACTTCGATGGCTCGACGACTATTCCGACGGTTATTTCAGGGCTGACCTGCTTGAGGCGACACACCTCCCAATGCATCGGAATTTTGCCAAGCCACTCGACGCCTGAGTCTTTCGTCGAGGCATGAGGGTTCAGACCCTTGGTGACGGCATGGGAGATGACGGCCTGACGCTTCTCCTTGAGCAACGCAATCAGCCGCGTCTGTTCCTCGATCAGGGCATCGATCTTCCCTGTCTCGCGGTCCAGGAAAGCGGCAATAGTCACCTGCTCTTGCTTAGAAGGAAGCGCAACAGGAATCCGGACTAAATCGCTCGCATTGATTGCTGGATAGCTGACGCCAACCGAACGTGCGATCACTTCAGCAATAAATGGTTCAGAGCCTAGGGCGTAGCCCAGGAACTTTGGCACAGCCCTCTGAGCTCGGATTACTGCGAATCCTGTAGACACGACAAGATTCGGAGGAGGCGACGAGATCACTGCGACAGCTCGCAAATAGGTCCGGACTGTCGAGATTACGATGTCGCCTTGGCGCACTTTTCGGCGCGCCCGTGACGGGGCGTGACCAAAGGGCATAATCGATGTTTCGACAATGCCCTTCTCCGCCTGAACACCCGAGATTTCCAGGTACTCGATCTCTTCATCCTCTGGGGTTGTGTCAGGCAGCACCTCATCGTTGAATGAGGCAACAGCCTTCAACGGCGCAACTGTCCAGTGGCTGGGCAACTCTCCCATCCACTTGACTCCGCTGTCTCGATAATTGCTGTAACGGGGGAAACTCATGCCGCCAGCCCCTCGATCATAGCCTTGATCCGGTCGGTAACTTCCTTCAGTTCAGCGTCGATTTCCGCAAGTGGGCGCGGCGGTTCGAAGACGTAGAAGTGTCGGGTGAACGGAATCTCGTAACCGACCTTCGTCTTCTCATGATCGATCCAAGCGTCCTCGGCGTGGGGCAGAACCTCGCGACGGAAGTAGGCTTCCACCTCCTCGCTCAACGGCACGTTCTCCGTGTCCCGCAGCGAGCTGTCCGCCTGTGGCTTGCCCTTGTTCTTGCCGCGCTCACTGAGGATGATCTTGCCGCTTTCGTCTCGCAGGGGGCGCTCAATGGTGATCGTGCGGTAGCCGAAGGCCTCGTTGGGGAAGATGCGAGAGAGAGGTGCGAGCTTCACCTTTCCGCCTTCGGGAGTGGCTGGCGGCTTCTCACCCTCCAACACCACCTCCTTGGCAAGCTCCCTGCCCTCGGCATCCAGCACCGTAGCGAGTTGCGCCTCCTGGAAGTTGCCGAACAGCCGGGTGATGGTGGCGATGTCCTTGCCGCCCATCTCCTTGCGCTTGGAGCCGAGACTCTTGCGCATCTTCTGCCAGAAATTCGACCCGTCGATGAGCTGCACCTTGCCCTTGCGGTGGGTGGGTTTCCGGTTGGACAGAACCCAGACATAGGTCGCAATGCCGGTATTGTAGAACATGTCGGTGGGGAGCGCGATGATCGCCTCCACCAAATCGTTCTCCAGTACGTAGCGGCGGATCTCGCTTTCACCTGAGCCAGCACCACCCGTGAACAATGGAGAGCCGTTGAGTACAATGCCGAACCGGCTCCCGCCATCGGCTGCGGGGCGCATCTTGGAGAGCAGGTGCATCAAGAAAAGGAGCGACCCGTCGGACACCCTCGGGAGCCCCGGCCCGAACCGCCCGTTGAAACCCTTTTGCTCGTGCTCGGCCCGAACCGCCTTCTCCACCTTCTTCCATTCCACGCCGAAAGGCGGATTGGAGAGCATGTAGTCGAACTTCTGGTGCGGGTGGCCGTCATCCGACAGGGTATTGCCGAAGATGATGTTGCTGACGTCCTGCCCCTTGATCAGCATGTCCGCCTTGCAGATAGCGTAGGATTCCGGGTTCAGCTCCTGCCCGTACATGACAAGGGAAGCCTTGTCGTTGTGCTCCGTGAGGTACTCGTCGGCAATCGACAGCATCCCGCCCGTTCCCGCCGTGGGGTCGTAGATCGTCCGCACGACACCGGGCTTCGAGAGGATCTCGTCGTCCTCCACGAAAAGGAGATTGACCATGAGGCGGATGACCTCTCGTGGTGTGAAGTGCTCACCGGCGGTCTCGTTGGAGAGTTCGGCGAACCGGCGAATGAGTTCCTCGAAGACGAGCCCCATCTGGTGGTTGTCCACCTTGCTGGGATGCAGGTCGATCTGGGCGAACTTCTCCGTGACCTGATAGAGCAATCCGGCCTTGGCCAGCCGGTCCACTTGGACGGCGAACTCGAAGCGCTCGAAGATGTCCCGCACGTCCGGCGAAAAGCCTTGGATGTAGGTGTAAAGGTTCGGAGCGATATTGTCCTGGTCGCCCATCAGCTTGCGCATGTCGAGCGGCGAGACGTTGTAGAAGGTCTGTCCAGCCTTGCGGAGGACGAACGGCTCCGGGTTGATGCCCTGGGCGGTCTTGGTCGCATGTTCCGCCAGGACGGCCTCCTTGGTCGGTTCCAGCACACAATCCAACCGCCGAAGGACGGTGAAAGGCAGGATAACCTTGCCGTAATCGGCTTGCTTGTAGTCGCCTCGAAGGAGATCTGCGACGGACCAGATGAAGGAAGAAAGAGACTGGTGATTCAAGGTTGAGCGCCCCATGAGCTTTTTGGGAACTAAGCCTTATTGCAGGTCGATTTGGCAACTGGGCAGCGCTCGTTCGAGCGGCGCTGAGTAAGACCTCGAAGCCGAGCTTAGCAAATTTGTTCCCGCTGTTCTCTCGAACGGTTACGGCGCGAGCAACTATGTGGAGCCTTCATCTACAGTACAGGCGCTGCATGGGATCATTGCGTTTGGATCAAAGCCTGCTCCGCATCGCGCTGTGGAGGACACAGGGCTGCCCAGTCGGCACGATCTGCCACGCCATAGGACCCGCTCAGGAGACATGGATGTTCAAAACAGCCATTGTGTTCATTGCCTGCGTTTGGTCAGGAAGCGCAGCCCTGGCCTGCGATGACCCGACTCACCTGCGCCAGCTTAAACGCCAAGCCGAAGCACTCGAGGTCCCGGCCCAAGCGGCCCGGCAATTGGAGCGGATTGAGCGGGACCGGCTTAAGCTGGAGGAGCGCGCGTACCGGAACCGGCGCTGATCATTTCGGACAGCTGATTTTTTTTACAGGATACCCCTGGCCCTATCGGGAGGCGCCGACATTTGCGAGCTCTAAAAGGCCTTATTCGATCCTTCGGAAAACAGCATGGTCACTAAACGGGTTCGGCGCGGCTACCTCGGTACTGCTAGTGAGCAGGACCAAAGGAATGCTCTGGTTGAATTGGATCCGAGGAAAGTGTCCCTGCGATGGATCAGTCGCCCTCCTCGCTCATAATCATGAGGTCGGCCAGGACCCTGGCCCTCTCCACCGCCCCGGCATCCCGAGCAGGGTGAGCGCGAAAGTCGCCGTGTGCGGAATGTTCTCTTGCACACTCTGCCAATGCGGCACCTTCTGATTGGACCAGCCTGTACGGGGGGCGAACTGGCAGTCCGACAGGCCGACCTCCTTGGGCCCGCTGGAAAGCTCCTCTGCAGTGATCCGCCTTTAATGCTACCTGCGGCTCATTCTCACCCTCGTCACTGATGGTCATGGTACCAGTCACGACCTGGGATAGGCCCATGAGGGGATGAGCTGCCACTTGGTGAGGCCAATCTGATCGAGGGTTGCGGACAACTGCTCGGCGTTCATGCGGCAGCAGTGATAGCGGCAGGTCATTGTGTTTTCCGTTATCGAAAGGCTTCGACGAAGGCCTTGCTGTCAGACACGGCCCCGCCTTCCAACTATCGTTGGACACCAAATTGCACGGGATTCGACACCGGAGAGGCTTCTAAAAGGCTGTCGGAAATTCAACTCAGCAAGGGACATGCAAAAAAACAAGTATTATCAACAACTTGATCAACTTGAATTTGTCTGAAAATCAAACCGATTGACTGAGTTGTTGCGCCTCTGCCGATATCGGGCGATGCAACGGCAGACTTCTTGCTTGGATGAAACACACTTGAATATTCCTGCCTCCTGCTCACAAGAGGCAAAAGCGCTAGTACGTTTCAGAGCGAGACGAATTAAGCCGCAATCCGCGTTGCCGCTGGCCCCACGCGCACAAAGATAAAGCCGCGCGGATGATTGGGCTTTCCGTTTAGCCGCTCAATGCATGCCGTAACTTCTCGCTCAGCAAGCCACCGCAAGAGAGTTGGAGCCTGGAGCCGGTTTATATTACCGATCTTCTGAGAGCCGATGCATATCTTGACTGCATTCGGATCATGCTCGTTCTCAGGCTCTGGAAGAAGCTCTATAGCCTGTCCCACTGCGATGTTGGGCAGCAAAGGAGGAGCATAGTAACGGAATCCTGCAACCTCTAATAGTAAATCACACGCGTCACTTTCCGGGTCTAATGGATTAACAATAGAAAAGCCGTCGCTTGGGAGCTTGGCTTCAGTATAGCCTAACAGCGCAAAATCAGACGGATCTGTGTTTGCTGCGAGACGGAACTGCCGCTTATACTCTTGGAAATCTGCGCGGTTACGTGGAGGCAGACGCCTTACCAAGGTTTCTACTACAGCCTCCGTATGCAGATCACGGGTCAGGCTGAAGGCTGGATAACCCTGATAGCCGAGTTCAGTTATCTCTTGGAACGTACGCCCGTGATTATAGTGGCTGAATTCAGCTCCAGGCCGCAGATAACGGAGCACATGCGTTCCCTCCCGGCGCTCAAGTACAGCGACGGCCCAGCGGAATCGTAGGCCCATATGATCCGGCGCTTGCCACGCCAGAATGAGCCGCTGAGGTTCCGAAATGCGCTCAATCCAGTTAGTCATTGCTCTCTGCTAATAGCCTCTGAAGCAAGTCTCGGCGCGCATTAATCAATGCCGCAACGAACTTTGCCCGCCTGCTGGTAAAAGGGACCCCAACTTCAAAGCGGGCGCATTCATTGAGAATGGCCTCAACCTGCGCCATATCGAAGCGAATCACATTTTCGATCTGAACGCTAGTTTCCCGGTACGTGGTGAGAAAACGTGTGCACAGGTCAAAATGATGCTCCGGCCTATCATTGCGTAAGTCCCACCCGCAATGATGAGTGCCTCTTTTAATATAGGTATTAAGACGATTACCCTCAATGATCGCCTCAAGCTTCGCCTCAGGAAGTTCATATCCGAGGCTCGTACCATTGTCGAACAATGGCGCGATCTGAAACGTAGGAGGCGCGATTTTGCTGTGCCGAATCAGAAAACCCCAGTTTTCTGGGTGACGATCAGTATTTCCGATTAATGCGTCGAACGCTAATGCCTGAGCCCACCACTCAACAGCACTTTCCTGCCCCACAAATGCACGACATATTATTATATTGCGAGGAACGACATGAGGGCGTCCACGCTTTTTATCTGCAAGAATGCGGGTCATAAGGTCGGACCCGTGGATTAATCGCGCAGGTTCAGTCTCACCCGGGTAACCATAGAAAAACTCAACGAGCACCCCGGTATCGCCTGTTCTCTCGTCCACGGCGATAAAAGCAGGAGGCACCGGCAGACCGATCAGCGCCCCAAGCCTATAGGCAATCACCTCTGACCAAATTTGCTGCGCTTGCCAGCCAATCGCCGTCTTGAACAGGTAGGCATGGCCCTTAATCAGGTACGGCTCAGTAGCGTCATCTGGGCAGATAAGCATACGCTTCGGCTTTGAGCCGACAGGAAAGACAGGGAAGTCTTCGTCTTGCTGCCACCTTCCTACAAGAACTGGAGCGCCCGGCGACTGAGTTGGAATATGGAGCACGTCTTCTACCTATTGAGACACTGCCTGCTGCAAGCAGAAAGAATGTCTTTGCCTCATAGGAAAAGCACCAAGCAAACCTTTAGTGAATTTCTTCGACGGAACTGGAGCGGGCGAAGGGATTCGAACCCTCGACCCCAACCTTGGCAAGGTTGTGCTCTACCCCTGAGCTACACCCGCACGCTCCGTCCTGGTCAGATTGGTGGAGCCAGGCGGGATCGAACCGCCGACCTCTTGCATGCCATGCAAGCGCTCTCCCAGCTGAGCTATGGCCCCAATCTGACTTCGCTGACCTATAAGGGTCAAGCCTTCTTTCTCTTCGTCGTGGTCACCTGGTGGTCACCTGACAACTTGGCAGCCTTTTAAAGGTCTGCTGAACCGACCGTCAATCCCTTGTTTTGCAAGGAGATAGGATGGTGCCGCAAGAGGGATTCGAACCCCCGACCCCCTCATTACGAATGAGGTGCTCTACCAGCTGAGCTATTGCGGCGTACCGATCATGCGATCGAAGAGGGCGACCTCATACCCTCTCGCCTGCCGCTTGGCAAGGGCAGGAGCACGCTGAATTTCGCCTACCAGATGGAAAAAGCGCTGCGGCGCGCGGACGCTGGCTCCTCGGGCTTCGGCACGTCCGGCGGAGTTGCCGGAAACACCACCGGCTCGGGCTTGGCAGGTGTGGCCTCTTCCTGGTTTTGCGGGGGCTCCGGCCAGGCCGCTTCGACGGTGCTGACAGGCTCGGGAGAAGCAGGCACGGGTTCGGGCAGCGGTGAAACCGCGGGGGCAGGCGGAGCCTCCTCGGTCACGGGCAGAGCTCTGGGTTGGTCGTCGATGTCCGCCGTGACATTGTCGTGCATGGTGATCTCCGGCGCGATCAGCACGTCCGGCGGCGCCTGCCAGACGAAAGCGTCGAGGCGGCCCGTGACCGGCGAGATCGGCGCCCACTGATCCGAGACGACCCCATCCGCGATCCAGGCCGGATCGCGCGGCGCGCGGGTGGCGCGGGCGAGCCATTCGCGGCCCTTGCCCGTGGAGCCGTGCTCCGCCTGTTCCAGATCGGACATGAGAAGGCACACGCGCATGGTCGGCCGGTCCATGAGGAGCGGTTCCAGTGCATCGCGGGCACGGTCGAACTCGCGCGCTTCGAGCGCCGAGCGGGCCACCGCCAGGCGCCCCTCCGGCGCGCCGTTCGAGAGCTTGAACAGGGTCTCGGAGCGCTTGAGACGGTCGAGGCCCGAATCGCCGGGGCGCAGGTTGAGGTAGACCTCCGCCAGATCCGGATGCGGCTGGCTGCGCCAGGCGGTCTCCACGATCTTGGCGGCCCGGCGCAGATCACCCCGGCGCGACAGGAGCTTTCCGGCCAGGGCGGCCGCCGGTACGAGATCGGGGGCGAGCTTCACGGCATCCTGGGCGCTGCGCAACGCTCCGTCCGGATCGTGCTCGGCCCGGTCGAGGGCATCGGCGGTCAGGAGCACGGCTCGATGGCGTTTCGCCGTAGCCTTGTCGAGAAGGCCGAGCGACGTGCGCCGCTCGACGGCTTCCAGCGCCCCGCGCCAATCCCGGTCGGCGCAGCGGGCCTCCAGCACCGCATCGCTCGCCCAGGCGGCAGCGGGCGCAAGGCGCACGGCTTCGGTGGCGTATTCGTGGGCCGCCGCCGCATCGCCGCGGCGCCGCGCTTCCACGAAGAGGCCCCGCAGGCCCAGAACACGGGTCTCGTCCTCGTCCATCATCAGCTTGAAGGCGGCTTCGGCCGCATCCCGGTTGCCGGATACCTGGGCGGCCTGTGCCTTCAGGAGCAATGTCAGAGGCTCGCGGCCGAGGAGGCGCTCGGCCTCGTTGGCGTAGCGGCGGGCCGCGATGGTATCGCCCGCGCCGACGGCCACCATGCCGCGCGACACGGCCTGGTACCCCCTCGAGCGGCGGCGCGCCCGCGAGGCGAAGGTGAGCCGCGACGGCAGGCGCAGGATCCCGCTCACCGCCGACCAGAGGAGAGCCAGCGCCAGAGCCAGGCCCACGAGGCCGATGGCAGCAACCGCCACCGAGGTCTGGACCTCGTAACCGCCGAAGGTGATCAGAACCGTACCCGGCCGGTCCGCCAGCCACACTGCTCCGAAGGCTGCGACGCAGAGAAGACCGATGAAAACGAGAGCGCGCCACATTCTGGGCTGTTCCTTTTATTGCGTCGAACGGTTGAGGGCGGCGAGAGCCTCGGCGGAGAGGTCACGGTAGGCCTGCTGGGCCGCTGCCAGCGCCACCGCCTGCCGCCCCCATTCCTCAGAGATCCGCCGCGCCGGTTCGGGCAGCGAGGACCAGGCGGAAGCTGCCGCTCCCATATCACCCCCAACCAGCGCCTGACGGATCCGCGCCAGCGTTGCGGGAACGCCCGTATCCCCCGGTTCGTTCACCGACCGCACGGTCACAACCTTGTCGAGCATCCGCAGCACCCGGTCGGACCATTCGCCCGACGCCGTGCGCTGGTCCCGCAGGATCTGCGCCTCCAAGGACTCGAAGCGCTCCAGCATGGCGGAGGCGGTGGGCGCGCCCTTCTCGGCGAAGGGCTCCAGGGCCTTGAGCCGCTCGGCCCCGGCCCCGGTCTTCCGCAAGGCATCCAGCACATCCGCAAAAGGAGCACCGCTGCGCAGGGCATCGTTGAGACGCTCGGTCAGAACAACGCGGGTGCCGGTTTGACCCGCCGCCTCCACGTTCCGGCTGTTCTGGGTGACCTGCTGGGAGAGAGATGACAGGCGCTCGTTCTGGCGCTGGTCCTGCTCGGCCAACCGGCGCTCCAATCCCTGTGCGGCATTCGCGGCGGCGGTTGCATTCTGCGCATTGGTCCGCACCTCGTTTTCGAGAGCGGAGAGACGGTTCGAGAGGTCCGTGAGCGCCGACTCGTTCTGTGGCGCGGACGGCTGGGGCAGCGGCCTGTTGAGCGCCTCCTCGGCGCGCGATGCCGCGGCGCTTGCCGTGTTCTGAATCTCCTGAAGGCGCTGATCGAGGGGGCCTCGCGCGGATTCGAGAGCCTGCAGGCGCCCCTCGATGGAGGAGAGGTCCGGGGTTTGCGGCCTCGTCTGGCCCAGCGCATTCACCCGCTGCTCCAGCTGGGCGATGCGGGGATCCTCCTGGCCCGAGGGCGTCTGCTGCGAGAGCTGGAGGCCGTAAACGAGACCGGCGCCGACCAAGCCGCCGAGAAGGCCTGCGCCGATGAGGGCAGCCGGCGAAGCGCGGCGCTCAGGCACAGGGGCGGAAGCTTCAGGCGCGGAGCGCGGCTCCTCGTCCTGCCGCGGCAGCTCGTCGGCAGCGGCGCCCGCCTCGATCGAATCGGCCTTTGCACCCGAATCCAGCGTCTCCTCGGACGCGCCAATCGTCTCCTGTGGTCGATCTTCGGCCTCTGGAATGATGGTTTCCTCAGGTCTCACATCGTCCCAAGCCTTCTCCTGCTGGGTCCCCTCGTCGATCACAGTAGCCTTCAGATCGATGGTGGCCGGCTCGCGGGAGGGTTTCTTGCGGGAAGTCTTGGGAGCTTTGGGATCGGATGAATCGGTCACAGGTCACTCGTGATGGGCAATCGTGGAAGGTCAGAGTGGAATGCAATTGAGGCAAGCTTGAGCGCAGCGTTTCGGTTCCCTGGGGGACCTGAGCCCTGAAGAAGGGACGAGAAGCAGCGGATCATGATCCTTTCCCTCGGCAAAGATCCCTAGATCGGTATCGTAAACGAAGCGGCGATGGAGGTCACGAAAGGCTCGGGTCACGACAGATTTGCCACCAGTTTGAGAAGCGTGTCTTCATTCGGCTGATCGGCCACGCGCGTGAGAGCGCCCGCAGCCTGGAGAGGAACCGCCACGTCCGCCGACAGGCACAGATGCGGACAATGACGGATCACGGCATGAAGGCCCGCCTGTCCCGCCAGCCGGACGAAAAGATCCGCGCTCCTTCGGGAATAATGGAGCGCCGCCCCGATTTGGCCACCCCGAAGCGCCTCCGCGGCAGCCTGCGGCAGGCTCTCCACCGCCTCAGCCTCATAGGCCTCCCATGTCTCCACTCGAAAACCCGCAGCGCTCAACGAAGCCGCCGGCTCCTCCTTGTGGTGCCGGCCGGCCACATGGAGGAGTGCCGACGGCGGCCGGAGCCTCTCGCGAACAAGCTTCGACAGGGATGCCGCATCGCCCTCCGCCGTTGTGATCGACGCAAAACCCGCCATGCGCGCCGCATCCGCCGTACGCTCGCCGACGGCGAAGACAGGCATGCTTTTCTCCCGCAGCAAGGAGAGGGCCTGCGCCCCATGGGCGCTGGTCACGATGATAGCATCGTACGAGGCGTCGGGCGCGCAATCGCTCGTCGGCACGATCCGGAGCACGGGCGCGATCAGCGCCTCATGTCCGAGGGCCGCCAACCTCTCGGCCGTGCGCTCGGCATCCTCCTTCGCACGTGTGACGAGAACCCGCATCAGGGGCTTAGGAATCCGGCCGGCATGCGCACGCGCAGCTCGGTCCCCGCCTCGCGTCCGAGCGTCACCGCGTCCTCCGGCGAACCGCGGCGGACAGCCTCGATGCATTCCGAGCCATCGGGACGCAGCACAACGCCGCGGATTTCGAGCTCGCCGCCGACCATGCGCGCATGGCCCGCAATCGGCGTGCGGCAGGAGCCGTCGAGAATGGTGAGGAAAGCCCGTTCAGCGGCAAGCGCATGGCCGGTGGCCACGTCGAGAATCGGCTGCAAGGCATCGCGCATCCGCTCATCCTCCGCGCGGATGGCGATGGCGATGGCCCCCTGCCCCACGGCGGGAAGGAAATCGTCGGTATCCAGCGTCGTGGTCACGTGGTCCGTAAGGCCGAGGCGGCGCAGGCCCGCCATGGCGAGAAGCGTCGCGTCCACCTCGCCGCGTTCGAGCTTCGCAAGCCGCGTCTGCACGTTGCCGCGCAAGAGCGTGACCTGCAGGTCCGGGCGCAGGCGACGGATCTGGGCCTGACGGCGGAGTGACGCGGAACCCACCACGGCGCCGGGGGGCAGATCCGCAAGGCTCTTGTAGCGGTGGCTGATGAAGGCATCGCGCACATCCTCCCGCGGCAGGAAGCCCGCAATCGCGATGCCCTCCGGAAGGGTCGTCGGCAGGTCCTTGGCGGAATGAACGGCCAGATCGATGGCCCCCTCCAGCAGCGCGATATCGAGCTCCTTGGTGAAGAGCCCCTTGCCGCCCGCCTCCGACAGAGGCCGGTCCTGAATGGCATCGCCCGTGGTCTTGATGATCGACAAGGGCAGATGCTCCACGGTCCAGCCATGGGCGGCGACCAGCCTGTCTTGTGTCTCGTGGGCCTGCGCCAGCGCCAGGGGGCTGCCCCGCGTGCCGATGACCAGGGTCGGTGAAGAGGCCATTCCCGCTCAGTACTCCTGCTTAACAACATCCGCGTTTGATCTTGTGCGGCGGGGCGGACTATAGGGGGAGGACAGCCGGGCCGAAAGCCCGAAAGATCACGTAGCGGCGGTACCATAAGACCATGCGCATCCTAGGCATCGAAACCACCTGCGACGAAACCGCGGCCGCCGTGGTGGGCGTCGGCTTCGACGGCAAGGGCGAGATCCTCTCCAGCGAGGTGCTGAGCCAGATCGCCGAGCACGCGGCCTATGGCGGCGTGGTGCCGGAGATTGCCGCACGCGCCCATGTGGAGGTGCTCGACCGCCTGATCGCCCGGGCGCTGAAAAACGCCCATTGCACGGTGAAGGATCTCGACGGCATCGCGGTTGCGGCAGGTCCCGGCCTCATCGGCGGCGTGCTGGTCGGCCTCACCACCGCAAAGGCCATGGCGCTCGTCACCCGCAAGCCCCTGATGGCGGTGAACCACCTCGAAGCCCATGCGCTCACCGCGCGCCTCACCGACAGTATCGGCTTTCCCTATCTCCTGCTGCTCGCCTCCGGCGGCCATACGCAGCTCGTGGCCGTGAAGGGCGTGGGCGATTACGTGCGCATCGGCACCACCATCGACGACGCCATCGGCGAGGCTTTCGACAAGGTGGCGAAGATGCTGGGGCTGCCCTATCCCGGCGGGCCGCATGTGGAGCGCGAGGCTGCGAAGGGCAACCCGGAGCGTTTCGCCCTGCCCCGTCCCATGCAGGGACGGCCCGAGCCGAATTTCTCGCTCTCCGGGCTCAAGACCGCCGTGCGCCTCGAGGCGGAGAAGATCGCGCCTCTCACGCAAACCGACATCGCCGATCTCTGCGCAAGCTTCCAGGCCGCCATCGTGGATGTGGTGGTGGACCGCACCCGCGTCGCCCTGCGCCGGTTCCGCGACATCGCCGATGCGCCGAAGGCCCTCGTGGTGGCGGGCGGCGTGGCCGCGAACCAGACCATGCGCCTGGGACTTCAGCGCCTTGCCGTCGAAACCGGCCTCAAGCTCGTCGCGCCGCCCCTGGCGCTTTGCGGCGACAATGCCGCGATGATCGCCTGGGCGGGCCTCGAGCGCATGCGGCTCGGTCTCATCGACGACATCAATGCCCCGGCCCGCGCCCGCTGGCCTCTCGACACCAGCGGTCAGACGGTGGGAGTGAAGGCCTGATGACGGCAACAGGTCCCATCGGCATCGCTGGTGCCGGCGCCTGGGGGACGGCCCTTGCCAATGCCGCCGCTATCGCGGGCAAGGACGTGATCCTCTGGATGCGCTCCTCCGGGCAGGCGGCGGAACTCGCCGCCACGAGCGCGAACGAGCGCTTTCTTCCCGGCGTGCGCCTGCTCGACCGCATCGTGCCCACCGCCGACCTGAGCCGGCTCGCCTCGTGCTGTGCCGTTCTGCTCGTCACGCCTGCGCAGACCACTCGCACGATGACGGCAGCCCTGTCCGCCGTTCTGCCGAACAAAACCCCTCTCGTGCTCTGTGCCAAAGGCATCGAGCGCGACACCGGCGCGTTCCTCTGCGACGTGGTGGAGGAGGTGCGCCCGGGTGCTCCCGTCGCGGTCCTGTCGGGCCCGAGTTTCGCCCATGACGTGGCGCGCGGCCTGCCGACCGCCGTGACGCTCGCCTGCCGCGATGCGGCGCTTGCCGAAGATCTTGCCGCAGCTTTGTCCGGTCCCACGCTTCGCGTCTATCACCACACCGATGTACGCGGCGTCGAGATCGGGGGAGCTGCGAAGAACGTGCTCGCCATCGCCTGCGGCGCCGTGGTGGGGCGCGGCCTCGGCGAGAGCGCAAAGGCTGCCTTGATCGCCCGCGGCTTCGCGGAGCTTTTGCGCTTCGCCCGCGCCTATGGCGGCCAAGCGGAGACGCTGATGGGTCTCTCGGGCCTCGGCGACCTGGTCCTCACCTGCTCCTCGGCGCAGTCGCGCAATTTCTCCTTCGGCCTGCATCTCGGCCAGGGTGCCAGTATGCAGGCGGCCTCCGGCGGCAAGCTGGTGGAGGGTGCTGCCACTGCCGGCGCCCTCGTGGCTCTGGCAAAAGCCAAGCACGTCGACATGCCGATCGCGGAAGCCGTCGAACGGATCCTTTCCGGCGCATGGACCCTCGATGAGGCGGTCGACACCCTCATGAACCGTCCCCTCAGATCCGAGCACTGAAGCAAAATCCGGACAAGGGACCGTCGGTTTTTCAAAGATTTCGCATTGGTTGGAAGAGTAAGCGAGCAATGGCCAAGTGGCTCTACAAGTCTGAACCCTCCGTGTGGTCCTGGGATCAGCAGGTCGCGCAAGGCGCAAAGGGCACTCATTGGAATGGGGTGCGCAACCACGTCGCCAAGCAGAACCTGATGGCGATGAAACTGGGCGAGCAGGGCTTCTTCTATCACTCCAACGAGGGCAAGGCGATCGTCGGCATCGTGGAGGTGATCAAGGAATACTACCCCGACCATACGGACGAGACGGGCAAGTTCGGCATGGTGGACGTCAAGGCCGTGAAGCCCCTCAAGCGCCCCGTGACTCTTGAGGAGATCAAGGCCGAGCCGAGGCTCAAGGACATGATCCTCGTCAACAACTCGCGCCTCTCGGTGCAGCCGGTGACAGACGAGGAATGGGCCGTCATCTGCAAGATGGGCGGGCTTTAGGCAACTTCGAAAATCCGTTTGGGAGGGCTGTCGGGATCTGCCAGCGGCACCGTCATTTCGAACAGGTGAAGTTGACGATGCCCGATGGCCAGCACCGGACCAGCGTCCTTACTTGCGCCTCGTCATCCTGACGCTGCTCTCCGTTTCAACCACGTCGGGGAGCTTTCGAATCGTGAGCAGCACGGTATCCAGTTCGCTCATGGTGCGGACGCGAATGTCGGCAATCAGGTCGAAACGTCCGTTCAGCGTGTAGATCGAGGTCACGGCTTCGATTCTCCTGATCGCGTTGATGGTTGGAGCGCTGTCCTTTGCCGTCAGCCGCACCAGGACGAAGGCTTCGAGCAGCCTTTCGGCCTCCTCGGCTCCCAGTTCCACCGTGAAGCGGCGAATGACGCCGAGATCAACGAGCCGTGCAATCCGGCTCTGGACCGTCGCCCGGGAGATCCGTAGCTTCCGCGCGAGATCGGCTGCTGGCCGGCGGGCATTCTCCGAAAGCAGAAGAAGCAGCTCTTGATCGGTGCGGTCCAGCATGGGTGCCAATCGCCAGGATGAGTGTGCAGATTGCTCATTAGATCCGCGTTTTGCGAAGAGGAAGAGCCTTTCTGCTGGCAGGAGGTGGCGCCAAGCTTGCGATCACCGTGACCTTAGAGGGACTGAAAAGCCATGAAAGTGACTGTCTGTCAGATCGATTGCCGCCCGGATCACCTGGACCAGGCGCTGGAGGGCCTTGCCGCCCACGTGGCGAAGGAGGCATCGGATTTCCTGTTGGTGCCGGAGATGTGCTTCAGCGAATGGCTGGCCGCCGATCCCGAGCCGGATGCGGGCCGATGGCAGACGGCGGTGGCTTCCCATGAAGCGCGCATCGCGCGCCTGTCCATGTTGAACGCCAAAGCAGTCATGGGCACGCGGCCCATCGTTCTGCCTCACGGCAGCCGGAGGAACGAAGCCTATGTCTGGACAGAGGAAACGGGCGCCGTCCCTGTCCATCAGAAATACTATCTCCCCGATGAGGAGGGCTATTACGAGCATACCTGGTACGAGCGCGGAGCGGGCACATTCGACATCGCGCGGGCGCTGGGCATGCGGATCGGTGTGCAGATCTGCACCGAGATGTGGTTTTTCGAATGGGCGCGCCATTACGCGGCAAGCCGCGCCGATCTCCTGTGCGTTCCGCGGGCGACGCCCCATGGGTCCACCCGCAAGTGGCTGGCCGGCGGCCAGGCGGCGGCGGTGTGCTCCGGCGCCTATTGCCTCTCCTCCAATCTCTGGGCTCCGCAGGGCTACAAGGCCAATTGCGGAGGGTTAGGATGGGTGGTGGACCCGGAGGGTAACGTGCTGGCCGAGACCACGCCGGAGGCGCCCTACGCCACCGTGGAGATCGACCTTTCCTTCGCCCGCGCCAGCAAGACGACCTATCCGCGCTACGTGCCGGAATAGAAGACCTGATCATCCGGCCGGATCGCTCCGCGCGGGGAACGGCCTTTCATCCGCCCAGAGGGTTTGCCAGAGACCATCCGGCAGACCCTCTGGCATGCTGGCTCTGCTAAGCCCGTTTCCGGACCTTAGCAGCGCAAGAGCCGACAGGAGCGTTCGGTTGCCGGCTCCGGCTGCTGAGATCCGGACACCAAAAGTATCAGCGACCAAAGTGCGATCCCTGTGGCGCTTGCCCGGACCCTCTCTCTTTCCGTAAACCTAGACCTAAATCCATCATGGAAGCGTCTGGGAGAAGCGCCATGGAAGAGAAGATCTACGACGTGCCGTCCGAGTGGACCCATCGTGCCTATCTGGACGATGCCGGATACCGCGCAAAATACGAGGGCTCGGTGAAGGATCCGGAAGCTTTCTGGGCCGAGGAAGCCAAGCGCATCCATTGGTTCAAGGCGCCGACCCGGATCAAGAACACCCATTTCGGCCCTGGCAATGTCTCGATCCGCTGGTTCGAGGACGGCGTCACCAATGTCGCCTATAACTGCGTCGACCGGCACCTTCACACCCGCGGCGACCAGGTGGCGATCATCTGGGAAGGGGACGACCCTTCGGAATCCAAGAAGATCACCTACCGTGAGCTTTACGCGCAGGTGAACCGCATGGCCAACATCATGCGCAACCGTGGCGTCGGCAAGGGTGATCGCGTCACGATCTACATGCCGATGATCCCGGAGGCGGCCTATGCGATGCTCGCCTGCGCGCGCCTCGGCGCGATCCATTCCGTGGTCTTCGGCGGCTTCTCGCCGGATTCCCTCGCCAGCCGCATCCAGGACGCCAAGTCCGCCTTCATCATCACCGCCGACGAGGGCCTGCGCGGCGGCCGCAAGGTCCCGCTGAAGGTGAACGTGGACGCCGCCATCGAGCGGGTCGGCGCGGGCGTCGTGGATCACGTCCTGGTCGTTCGCCGCACCGGCGGCGCGGTAAACATGGTGCCGGGCCGCGACGTCTATTACGACGAGGCGGCAGCCCAGGTCTCGGACGAGTGCCCCTACGAGGAGATGAATGCGGAGGATCCGCTGTTCATCCTCTACACTTCCGGCTCCACCGGCACCCCCAAGGGCGTGCTGCACACCACCGGCGGCTATCTCCTCTATGCGGCGATGACGCATCAATACGTCTTCGACTATCACGACGGCGACATCTACTGGTGCACCGCCGACGTGGGCTGGGTGACGGGCCATTCCTACATTCTCTACGGCCCGCTCGCGAACGGCGCGACGACGTTGATGTTCGAGGGCGTGCCCACCTACCCGTCGATCTCCCGCTTCTGGGAAATCATCGACAAGTACAGCGTGAACATTTTCTACACCGCGCCGACGGCGATCCGCTCCCTCATGCAGGCGGGCGAGGAGCCGGTGAAGAAGACCTCGCGCAAGTCCCTGCGCCTGCTCGGCTCCGTCGGCGAGCCGATCAACCCCGAAGCCTGGGAATGGTACCATCGCGTGGTCGGCGACGGCCGCTGCCCTATCGTCGACACCTGGTGGCAGACGGAAACCGGGGGCATCCTCATCACGCCGCTGCCCGGTGCGACGAAGCTCAAGCCCGGTTCCGCCACCCGCCCCTTCTTCGGCGTGAAGCCGGAGATCGTGGATGCCGAAGGCAAGGTTCTGGAAGGCGCCTGCGAAGGCAATCTCGTGATCGCCGATTCCTGGCCGGGCCAGATGCGCACGGTCTACGGCGACCATGAGCGCTTCGTGCAGACCTACTTTTCCACCTATCCGGGCAAGTACTTCACCGGTGACGGCTGCCGCCGCGACTCGGACGGCTATTACTGGATCACCGGCCGCGTGGACGACGTGATCAACGTATCCGGCCACCGCATGGGCACGGCGGAGGTGGAATCCGCCCTCGTCGCGCACCCGAAGGTGTCTGAGGCCGCCGTGGTCGGCTACCCGCACGACATCAAGGGCCAGGGCATCTACGCCTATGTGACCCTGATGGCGGGCGAACAGCCTTCCGAAGACCTCCGCAAGGAGCTGGTGGCCTGGGTGCGCAAGGAGATCGGCCCCATCGCCTCCCCGGACCTGATCCAGTTTGCGCCGGGCCTGCCGAAAACCCGCTCCGGCAAGATCATGCGCCGCATCCTGCGCAAGATCGCCGAGGACGAGTTCTCCAGCCTGGGCGATACCTCGACGCTTGCCGATCCCACCGTGGTCGACGATCTGATCGCCAACCGCCAGAACAAGCGCACGCAGGCCGCTTGAGCCCCTGACGCAGCTTACGCTTCATCATGGCCGGGTCGGTCCCGGCCATGAAACTTTTTTGAGGCCCCTCATGACCCTCCCGACGTCAACCGAGCGAAATATGTCGTCCGGCACAGGCCATCTGCCGGAGGGCGGCTTCAACGCGCTCGTACCGGAGCTCGATGTGACCGACATCGAGGCAAGTTTGCGCTTCTGGTGCGGTCTCCTCGGCTTCGCGGTCGCCTATGACCGGCCGCAGGCGAAGTTCGCCTATCTTCAGCGCGAGGGCGCGCAGGTGATGCTGTGCCAGATCAATCGCAACTGGGAGGTGGGAGAGCTTGAGCGCCCCTTCGGGCGCGGGATCAATTTCCAGATTGCGGCCTCCAATATCGAGCCCATCGTGAATGCGCTCAAAGCAGCCGGATGGCCGCTTTACCGGGAGCCTTTCGAGGCCTGGTACCGTTTGGGCGAGACCATGGAGAGTGGATCCCGCGAGTTCCTGGTGCAGGACCCGGACGGCTACCTGATCCGCTTCGCCCAGAATATCGGTCGCAGGAAGGTTGCAGGCTAGCCGGAACCGTCGCCGTTCCCTGGACGTCTGACCCTCACGCTTAACAAGCTGGAGGGTTCGAGAAATGCTTGCACGGATTGCCATGGCTGCGGCCGCCTTTGCCCTTATCGGTTCAAGTGCGGCCGCCCGCGAGGTGGTGCCGTTCGAGGCACGCGTGTCGCCCGGCACCATCGTCATCAGAACAGCCGAGCGGCGGCTCTATTATGTGCGCGGCGACGGCACGGCCCTGCGTTATCCAGTGGCCGTGGGCAAGCCCGGCAAGCAATGGTTCGGAGAAGCGCGGATCGACGGAAAATACGTGCGGCCCGCCTGGTCGCCGCCGGCGGACGTCAAACGCGACAATCCCCGCCTGCCGGACGTGATCCCCGGAGGCGCGCCCAACAATCCCATGGGCGCGCGGGCGCTCACCCTCGATCTGGACGAATACGCCATCCATGGCACCAACCGCCCGGGCTCCATCGGCACCTATGCATCCTACGGCTGCATCCGCATGTTCAATGAGGACATCATCGATCTCTTCGATCAGGTGAGCGTGGGCACACGGGTGGTGGTCGAGCAATAAAGCAGCCTCTTACCACCCGCCTCGTCATTAGCTACACAGGAGCAATGAAACTCCGTTGCTCCGATCCTGCCGATGCCGGCCTCGCAGGTGGCTCATGACCCCGCTCATTCTCGTCGTCGGCGGCACGGGCGCGTTTGGGAGAAGGCTGGTTGAAGGCCTGCTTGCCACCACGGCCGCGAGAGTGCTCGTGGGCGGGCGCAATCCCCGGCGCGGCGCGGACTTCATTGCCAGCCTCAAGAAATGTTACGGCGCCGAGCGAATCGACACGCTTCGTCTCGACCGTGACGATGCTCTTGAGGTTCTGCGCGCAGTAAAACCCTTCTGCGTGGTGGATGCGGCGGGACCGTTCCAGGGAGGAGAACCCCATCTGGCTCGCGCTGCGATTATCGCAGGTTCGCATTATATAGACCTCGCGGATGCCCGCGATTTCGTGGCCGGCTTCACACGGTTGAACGGGGCGGCATCCGACGCGAATGTTCTGGTCGTGACAGGCGCAAGTTCGACGCCGGCCCTCTCCGGAGCCGCCTTGGCGATGCTGACGGATGGATGGCAGAGCGTCGACGACATCGCCGTTGCGATCTCGCCCGGAAACCGTGCGCCCCGGGGCCTGTCGGTGATCGAAGCCATTCTCGCGTATGCCGGACGACCCGTGCGCGTGTGGCTCGACGGGCGCTGGACCACGCGCCCCGGCTGGTCAGAGCTGATCCGGCGCGATATGCCGGGCCTCGGACCCCGCTGGCTGTCCCTGTGCGAGACGCCCGATCTCGATCTCCTGCCCTTGCGCTACCCTTCGGCTCGCAACGTTTGTTTTCGCGCAGGGCTTGAACTCTCCCTCCTGCACCTCGGGCTGTGGCTGCTCACATGGCCCGTTCGCGTCAACCTCATCAGCTCACTGCGTCCCTATGCATCCTTTTTGCAAACTATCGCCGCACGGTTTGAACGGCTCGGCACAGATCGCGGCGGCATGAGCATCGAAGCGTCAGGCCGGGATCGCGAGGGGCGCCCTGTTCAAGCCATTTGGTCTCTGGTGGCTGAAGCAGGCGACGGGCCCAATATCCCGGTTCTGCCGGCGCTGGCGCTGATTCGAGGCTTGATCGACGGCTCCATCAGGGAACGGGGCGCAAAAATTGCAAGCGATCTCTTATCCTTCGAAAGAATCGAGCATGAATTCAGCCGCTTCCGGATCACGGTGAGAAAAGCCTCTGGCTGGCTTCAAGGCAGCAACCTGTTCGAGATTGCTCTCGGTCCCGACCTCGCACATCTGCCGCCCGCCGTGCGCGAGATCCATACGAATACTCCGATCCATCTGTCGGGCCGGGCCACCATCAGTGGCGCTGAGCGTTGGCGGGCGAAGATTCTCGCCAAGCTATTTGGCTTTCCTGACAGCACAGATGACGTCGAAGCCGACATACTGCTGAATCGGTTGGGCCGCAGGGAAATCTGGATACGCCGCTTCGGACGCTCCGCTTTTCGCAGCACGCTCAGGCCCGGTCCTGCACCCCGGCGTGTTTACGAGCGCTTTGGGCCATTTGAGTTTGAACTGGAGCTGACGCCCGACAGGTCGGGCTTCACGCTTGATATCGTACGCTGGTATCTTGGACCCATCCGCCTTCCCAAGCGCTCGGCGCCGCGCGCACCGGCCAGGGCCTTCGTCGATGAAAATGGCCGCTATCGTTTCGACGTGGCGATTTCCCTGCCCCTCATCGGGCGGCTCGTACGCTATCGGGGCTGGTTGTTGCCGGAGGAACGGTAAAGATCCGCCCGGGACGGCGGCAGGCCCGAAGGGCCACGGGTGCGCTTGGAGACGAGAGTCTGGTTCACGCCCACCGCCGCGCGCTCGAAGGCGAGCGAGCAGCCGGCGAGATAGAGAAGCCACATGCGGGTCTTCTCCTTGCCCACCATGGCTTCGGCCTCATTCCGTCTGGCGTTCAGGTTCTCCCACCATAGGCGCGTGGTGCGCTGGTAATGCTCGCGCCAGCCCTCCACGTCATGGACCTCGAAACCGAAGCGCTCGAGATTGGCGATGGACATGCCCAGGTGATCGAGTTCCCCGCCGGGGAAGATGTAGCGGGTGAGCGCCTTGTATTCGGGCTTCAGCTTGCGGAAGGCCCGCTCGCTCTTCTTGGCGCGCCGCGCGATGGTGTGATGGAGATAGAGGCCGCGCGGCCGAAGCAGGCGATGCACCGAGCGGAAGTAGGTGGGATGATTCTTGATCCCCACATGCTCGAACATGCCGATGGAGGAGATCTTGTCGAACTCGCCCTCCATCTGCGTGAAATCCTTCACGAGAATCTCCACGCGGTCCTGCAGGCCTAAGCGCGCCACCTTCTCGCGGGCGAGCTTCGCCTGCTCTTCGGCGAGAGTCACGCCGGTGGCCTTCACGCCGTAATGCTGCGCCGCATGGCAGACGAGCGCGCCCCAGCCGCAGCCGATATCGAGAAAGCGCTCACCTGGTTTGAGCCTCAGCTTGCGGCAGATCATGTCGAGCTTGTCGAACTGCGCGCGGGCGAGATCGTCGTGCCAGTCCGGCTGGAAGTACGCGCAGGTATAGACCATCTCCGGATCGAGAAAGAGCCGGTAGAAATCGTTCGACACATCGTAGTGATAGGCGACGTTCTTCTTGTTTGTCCGAGGTTTGCCGTCCCGGGCGTTCGGGTCCTCCTCGACGCCGGCGAGGGGGCGCGGCATATCGGCGGGCGCACGCAGGAAATGATAGGCGGTCTTCAGCGCCTTGAGCTTGCTCACCGTCCTCAGCCGGCGCCCCGCCTTCTGCGGACGCTGGCCGGCGAGATCGAAGATGGTGCCGTTCTTCAGATCGAGCAGGCCCGACACATAGGCGTTGAGGACCGTATCGAGATTCGGACGGCGGATCAGGCTGGCGACGACGTTCTCGTGCCGGACGACGAGGCGCATGGCATAGGACGGCAGGTCTGCCGGAACCGTGGAGCCGTCCCACAGCTCGAAGCCGAACTGCAGATCGAGGGCCCGGTGCGCATCGCTCAGCAGTTCCCGAAACATTCGCAGCCGCGCTGCGTCCCCCATTTCGGCCATGACCCCTCCCTGTTTGCGGCAAACTAGCGGGTCGTGGGGAGCGGAACAACCTTTCCTTGCAGAACTGCCCGTTTCAAGGGCTGTCTCTTTCCATCAGAGCGGAAAGATGCCGAAGCTTTTCGGGATTCCGAACCACGTAGATCCCCACGATCCGGCCGTCCTGGATATCAAGCGCAGTCGTCTGCGGCATGCCGTCCGGTTCGAGCGTCACGAACCCAGGCAGCCCGTTGATCAGGCCCTTGTAGAGAATGGGCGGAGCGTAGAAGTCACTCTTTCGCGCGATCCCCATGAACAGGCCGGAAACCCTGCGCAACCCAAAAAGCGGGTTCAGGGCCGCATTCCGGGTGCCGCCGCCATCCGTATAGGCGACGACGTTTTCCGCCAGGATGTTGCGAAGCGCCGTCAAATCGCCGCTCCGCGAGGCCGCGAAAAAGGCATCCGTCATCCGCCGGCCCTCCTCCTGGGCAATGGCATAGCGCCGCCTTGCGGCCCGCACGTTCTTTCGCGCACGGGCGGCGAGCTGCCGGCAGGCCGCGGGCTCCCTGTCTAGGGTGGCGGCGACCTCATCGAATCCGAGTCCGAAAACGTCGTGCAGGAGAAAGGCGGCGCGCTCGAGAGGGGACAATCTCTCGAGCGCCAGCATCAGGGTCAGGGAAAGATCCTCGGCCCCGTCCGCTTCGGGTTCCGGTTCAAGAACCGGCTCTGGCAGCCAGGGTCCGACATAGGTCTCGCGCCGGACCCGCGCCGATTTCAGGATATCGAGGCACAGGCGCGTAACCGTCTTGGACAGGAAGGCCGCGGGCTCGCGAATGGCGGAGCGGTCCGTCTGGTGCCAGCGGATATAGGCCTCCTGTACGACGTCCTCCGCCTCGGCAACGGAGCCGAGCATCCGGTAGGCGAGGCGGACCAGCCCCGGCCTCAGGGACTGGAACTGATCCGCGGCATCGCCATCAGGCGGCAGCACGGCCCGCCTCGACCGGATGGATGGCGCGGAAGCCGATGGAGAGGCGATTCCAGGTGTTGATCGTGCCGATCAGCACCGTCAGCTTCACCTGCTCCTCCGGCGTGAAATGCGCGCTGAGCTGGGCATAATCCTCGTCGGGCGCGTGGGTCTCAGCCACCAGCGTCAGCGCTTCGGTCCAGGCCAGGGCCGCCCGCTCGCGGTCGGTGTAGAGCGGCGATTCCCGCCAGGCGTCGAGGAGATAAAGCCGCTCCTCGGTCTCGCCTTGGGCGCGCGCTTCCTTGGCGTGCATGTGGATGCAATAGGCGCAGCCGTTGATCTGCGACGCGCGCAACTTCACCAGATGGTACAGGCTGTGCTCCAGGCCGCTGTTCTTCAGACTCTGTTCCAGGTCCAGCAGAGGCTTCAGGGTCACTGCAGCCGCTTCGAAGGGCATCAACCGCGGTTTCAACATCGTCTTGTCCTATGCATTGTGTTGCGAACGAAGCTAAGACGAGGCGGCGACGCCGGATGTGACATGCCGGCGCGAAGTTTTTCTAAAAGTCGCTGGCGATGCCTTTCACTTCCCAATCGTCGTAGCGCACGGGTTCCAGGCCGCCGCGGCCCTGGAGCTCCTTCTCCTTGGCGATCTCCGCCGCATGGGCATCGATCTGCTTCCGCCGCTGGGCGGCCTCCTCAAGGGCGCGCCGGGCCGCGGGCGAAAGGATCTTGCCGGGCGCGGCTCCTTCCAGGACCGGGTTTGCGGTATTCTCAGGGGTGTCGTTGCTGCTCATGAGAGGCTTCTATCAGGTCCCTGCCCGTCCTGGGAATGCGTCCCCTTGGTCAGGAGCTCGACCATTCCCACATGACGATTCATACGGAAGACATCCTGCTCGAGGTGGAGACCCCGATGAATACCGTCAAGACCGGAATGCTGCTGGCGGCCCTGATGGCCCTGTTCGGCGTTGTCGGCTACATGCTCGGCGGTGCGACCGGCATGATGATCGCGCTGGGCCTCGGCTTGGCCACGAATCTCTTCGCCTATTGGAACTCCGATCGTCTGGCGCTCGCCGCCCACCATGCCATCGAGGTGGACGAGACGACCGCGCCGGACCTCGTTCGCATGGTGCGGGATCTCGCCCGCAACGCGAACCTTCCGATGCCGCGGGTCTACATCATCGAGAACCCGCAACCGAATGCATTCGCCACCGGACGTAACCCGGAGAACGCGGCGGTCGCCGCCACCACCGGCCTGTTGGACATGCTCTCGCCCGACGAGATCGCGGGCGTGATGGCGCACGAGCTCGCCCATATCAAGAACCGCGATACGTTGATCATGACGGTGAGCGCCACGATCGCGGGCGCCATCGCGACGCTCGCCCAGTTCGGCTTCCTCTTCGGCGGACGCGGCGACGACCGACCCAACCCTGTCGTGATGCTCGCCACCGCTCTCATCGCGCCGATCGCCGCCATGATCATCCAGATGGCGATCAGCCGCTCCCGGGAATACGACGCCGACCGCATGGGCGCCGAGATCTGCGGCCAGCCTCTCTCGCTTGCTTCGGCGCTGGCCAAGATCGCAGGCGGCGTGGCGCACGTGCCCAACATGGATGCGGAGCGTCATCCTGCCACCGCACCGCTCTTCATCATCAACCCGCTCTCGGGCCACGGCATGGACAACCTGTTCTCCACCCATCCCGCGACGGAAAACAGGATTGCGGCGCTTCACGCTTTGGCGCAGGAAATGAAGACGCAGCCGCAACCCGGCTTCTTCATGCAGAGTTCATCGAGTCCCTGGGGCCAAGCGCCCCGCCGCGGACCCTGGGGTTAAGGATTTTGAACCAAATTGACGATCAAGTGGGCCTCGGCCCTCGCCGCCTCGCCTGGATGGCGGTGACGGAAACCATGAAGCGGCGCGTGCCGCTCGACGACGTGCTGGACGAGCTCTCCCCGAAAGAGAATCTCTCTTCGCGTGACGAGGCTTTGGCGCGCGCCATTGCCATCGTCACCTTCCGCCGCCTCGGCACCCTGGGCCGCGCCCTCAACGAGCGCCTCAACCGGGAGCCGAAGGACGAGCGCCTGCTGCATCTTCTCGCCACCGGCGCGGCGCAGATCCTGTTTCTCGACGTGCCCGACCATGCCGCGGTCGACAGCACCGTGAGGCTCGCGCAGGAGGATGCAAAGCTGTCTCATGCCGGCGGCTTCATCAACGCGGTGCTGCGCCGCGTGGCGCGCGAGCGCGACATGATCCTGTCGCCTCAGGAACCCTGGCTCGATACGCCTACCTGGCTCGAGGAGCGCTGGGTGGCGCAATACGGCGAAGAGCTTGCAACGAGGATCGCCGAAGCGCATCGCTCCATGGCCTCCGTTGACATCTCCGTGAAGGACAATGCGGCGTCCTGGGCCGAGCGGCTCGGCGGCGTTCTTCTGCCCACCGGCAGCATTCGCCTTGTGGAGCGTACCGCGATCCGCGATCTTCCCGGTTTCGAGGAAGGCGCATGGTGGGTGCAGGATGCCGCCGCCGCCCTTCCCGCCCGCCTGCTCAACGCGAAACCGGGAGAGCGCATCGCCGATCTTTGCGCCGCGCCGGGGGGCAAGACGGCGCAGCTCGCAGCTGCGGGAGCCGAGGTGCTGGCGGTGGACCGCTCGGCGAAGCGGCTGAAGCGGCTCGAAGAGAATCTCGCGCGCCTGAACCTCAGGGCCGAGACGCGTGCCGTGGATGCGGAAAAACTCGACGAAGCGCCGTTCGATGCGGTTCTGCTCGATGCGCCCTGCTCCGCCACGGGCACCATCCGCCGTCATCCGGATGTGGCCTGGACCAAGAGCGAAGAGGACATCCGCAAGCTCTCAGGGCTGCAGACACGCCTGCTCGACAAGGCAGCCCAGCTGCTCAAACCCGGAGGCCGCTTGGTCTATTGCACCTGTTCGCTGGAAGCCGAGGAAGGCGAGCGCCAGGCCACCGGTTTCCTCTCCCGCCATCCCGGATTCGTGCGCCAGCCGGTTCAACCCGATGAGATCGGCGGCCTCGCCGGGTGCCTGACGCCGGAAGGCGACGTGCGCACACTGCCCTGCCATCTCGTCTCGCCTGAGCACGAGCGCGGCGGGCTCGATGGTTTCTTCATCGCACGGTTCGTGAAGGCCTCGTGATCCACGGCTCTTTGGCTTTAACCCACTCCTGTTGAAACCGATCACAACAAGGCCTGCTTACGCGTTGTTAACCAGTCAGCAGGAACTGCCCCCTATGCTGGCGCGGACGAGCGTGGATTCAAAGGGAGCGCCACGGGTGGATTTCGGGCCAGATCGCTGGCGTCTGTACAAGCTTGCCTTGTCCGAGGCAGGCCGCGCCATGCGTGGAGGAATGATCTGGAGCCTGTCCAAGCTGTTCTCACGGACGCCGATGCCGACGCGCCTGCTCTTCGCGCCGCAGGATCTGCGCACCGCCGATCCCACCATCGCGACCGACATCTATTCCGGCTTCTTCGCGTTCTCGGGACGCGCCATCACCACGGGCGGCCGCTCGCCCTTCGCCTTCACGCCGCCGAGCCGCGCCTGGGCCGAGGCGCTCTACGGATTCGGCTGGCTGCGCCACCTGCGCGCCGCCGGCACAGCCCTGGCGCAGGCCAATGCCCGCTCGCTGGTGGACGAGTTCGTCTCCTCGAAACTCGGCGACAGGAGCGTAGCCTGTGATACACAGGTGATCGGACGACGCCTCATGTCGTTCATCAGCCAGTCGCCGCTGATCCTGGAAGGCGCCGATCACGCCTTCTACCAGCGATTCCTGCGCCTCATCGGACAGCATGTGCGCGAACTGGAGCGTCACGTGCGCTCCGGCGCACTGCCCCAGCAGCAGCTGATGGCCGCGATTGCGCTCTGCTATGCGGGATTGTGCTGCGAAGGCCTTGAACGCCACTTAAGGCGCGCCAGCCGCCTGCTCACCCGTGAGCTGGGGCGCCAGATCCTTGCCGATGGCGGCCACGCAAGCCGCAACCCGCGCATCATCGTCGAACTCCTGTTCGATCTTCTTCCCCTGCGCCAGATGTTCGCGAGCCGCGAGGTCGACACGCCGGAAGCCCTCCTCAACGCCATCGACCGCATGCTGCCCATGGTGCGCATGTTCCGCCACGGCGACGGCACGCTCTCGCATTTCAACGGCATGGGCGTGACGGCCGCGGATCATCTCGCCACGCTGCTTACCTATGACGACATGCGCAGCCAGCCGATCCAGCACGCGCCGTATACGGGCTACGAGCGGATGGAGGCCCAGCGCACCCTGCTCGTGGTTGACGTAGGCGCGCCGCCGCCGACCGCCCTCTCGACGGAAGTCGGGGCGGGGTGCCTCTCCTTCGAGTTCTCCAGCGCGGCGCAGCGCATCGTGGTCAATTGCGGCACGCCGCGGACCGCGGGCGACGCGATCATCCAGGCCTCGCGCTCCACGGCCGCCCATTCGACGGCCTCGATCAACGACATCTCGTCATGCCAGTTGGTCGGCGACAGGGGCAACTGGTTCAACCGCCGTGTCGCCCGCTGGCTGCTTCGCCGCATCGGCCCCGTGGTGCTCTCGGGCCCCACGAAGGTCACGGCGGAACGGAGCGAACGCGAACATGCGCAGATTCTCACCGCGAGCCACGACGGCTATCGCCAGCGTTTCGGCCTGACCCACGAGCGGCGGCTCGTTCTCTCGCCCAAGGGCAACAGCCTTGAGGGCGAAGACATCTTCTGGGGCGAAGGCACGAGCGCCGCCTCGGCCGAGGCCACCATCCGCTTCCATCTTGCCCCCGGCATCAGGGCGAGCCGTGCGCAAGGCGGCCGCGTGGTGATGCTCGTGCTGCCGAACCAGGAGGCCTGGCAGTTCACCGCCACTCCCCTCGAGGCGCAGGTGGAGGACAGCGTTTTTCTCGCCGCCTCCGACGGCATGCGCCGCACGGAGCAGATCGTGCTCAGCATCCGCCCGAGCGAGACGCCTTCCGTGCGCTGGCGCTTCGAGCGCCTGGCGCGCACCTTCACGCCGGGCCAGCCGGCGGGAACGACAGGCGACTTGCTGTGATGATCAGAATGAAACTTCATCGGTCATGAGCATCGCCGATGTAGTCGGACTGGTCGGAGTGGCCGCCTATCTGTCGGCCTATGGATTGCTGCAGCTGGGGATCCTGAGAGTCGAGGACGGGCGTTATGCCCTGCTCAACGGAACGGGTGCCGTCGCGATCCTCTATTCCCTGATCTACGACTTCAACCTGCCCTCCTTCATCACCCAGACCGCATGGCTGATCCTGACGATCATCGGCTACGTGCGCGCGCGCTCGCAGCGGCGGTCGTCCGGGTCAGGTGAGTAGGGGGGAAGAAGCGGCAGAGTTGCCTTGACTGCAAGTCTGACGCTGTAGCCATTCCTACCTAAATGTGAAAAGCCCAAGGCCCTCTCGAAGCTCATCGAGTGTTGCCTGCGTCTCCTTACGAGCTCGACGTGTACCCTCATGCAGGATGTCGAGTACGTCTGAGCGACGTCGCGACAAGGCGAGCCTGCGCTCCCGGATAGGAGCCAGAAGCGTCTGCAGGATAGCCTCCAATCTCTGCTTGAGGGCCATGTCCCCAAGGCCGCCACGCCTGTAATGGCTTTTCAGTTCCTCGACAGCCTGCCGGTCGTCATCGAATGCGTCCAGGTAGGTGAAGACCACATGACCCTCGACCCGGCCTGGATCGGAGGCCTTCAGGTGGTTCGGGTCGGTGTACATGCGCCGCACGGCGGCGCTGATCTCCTCCGGAGATGCCGAGAGCGGAATGGCATTGCCCTGGGACTTGCTCATCTTGGCCCTGCCATCGACGCCCGGCAGCCGACCCACTTCAGGAATCAAGGCTTTCGCTTCCAAAAGGAGCTGGCGACCAACCTGTCGGTTGAGGCGCCGGACGATCTCGTTCGTCTGTTCGATGAGAGGCGCTTGGTCTTCCCCGACTGGGACGAGGGTAGCCTTGAAACCAGTGATATCGGCTGCCTGCGCTACGGGATAGCACAGGAACCCGGCGGGGATGTCGCGCCCGAATCCCCGTGCCTGGATCTCGTCCTTGATGGTCGGGTTCCGCTCCAGGCGGGCAACCGTCACGAAATTGAGGTAGAGCTGGCTCAGCTCGGCAAGCGCGGGCAGACAGGACTGGACACAAATGGTCGTGACGGATGGATCGATTCCGACGGCGAGGTAGTCGAGGGCGACCTCCACGACATTGTCGCGCACCTTGGCCGGGTCGTGCGCATTGTCCGTCAGCGCTTGAGCATCGGCAAGCAGCAGGAACTGACGATGGGTGTGCTGGAGGGCCACGCGATTCTTGAGCGATCCAATGTAATGGCCGAGATGCAGCGATCCCGTCGTGCGGTCGCCGGTGAGGATTGTCGCTTTCTGAGTGAGTTCGACAGTCATGAGGAAACTCCAGGATGGAGCCGCCGTGACGGAATAGCTGTCGAAGAGATGGACCAAGCCTACCGATCAACGGCGGCAATGGTCAAATGAACATGACGACATGCCGCTCCTAGTTGGAGCGCCACCAAAGCATCGGGATGAGATGAGCACGTCGGTTCATTGCGAAACAATGACACAACCACGCATCGCTGACAATAATCTTCCGGCCGGGCCTCATCATGCCGTTTCCGGCAAGTCTCACGGAGCAGCAGGGATATGGGCCTGAAACCCTGCTCCTCCCTGGTTCCCATCCTGCCCCCATCGTGCTATCGCGCCCGCATCCTTACCCTTCATGGAGCGGCCGCCATGCCGAGCGATCTGAAGCGCGTGTCCCGTGCTCTTCTTTCCGTATCCGACAAGACGGGTCTCGTGGACTTCGCCCGGGCCCTGTCCGAGCGGGGCATCGAGCTAGTCTCCACCGGCGGCACGTACAAGGTGTTGAGCGAGGCGGGCCTGCCCGTAAAGGACGTGAGCGACCTCACGGGTTTCCCCGAGATGATGGACGGGCGCGTGAAGACCCTTCATCCGGCGGTCCATGGCGGGCTTCTCGGCATCCGCGCCAACCCCGAGCACCAGGCGGCCATGCTCGCCCACGGCATCCAGCCCATCGACCTGCTGGTGGTGAACCTCTACCCCTTCGAGGCCACGGTGGCGGCGGGCAAGCCATACGACGATTGCATCGAGAATATCGATATCGGGGGGCCTGCCATGATCCGCGCTGCGGCCAAGAACCATGGCGACGTGGCCGTGGTGGTGGACGGAGCGGATTATGCCGCCGTTCTCGCTGATCTGAGCCGATATGACGGCGCGGTCACCTACACCCTGCGCCGCCGCCTCGCCCAAAAGGCCTATGCCCGCACCGCTGCCTATGACGCGGCCATCTCCAATTGGTTCGCCAACGAGCTGAACGAGCCGAACCCGCCTTTCCGCGCTCTTGGCGGCTCCCTCGCCGAGGTGATGCGCTACGGAGAGAACCCGCACCAGAGCGCCGCCTTCTACCGCACGCCGGAACAGCGCCCCGGTGTCGCGACAGCGCGCCAGGTGCAGGGCAAGCAGCTCTCCTACAACAACATCAACGACACGGACGCCGCTTACGAAGCCGTTGCGGAATTCAACCCTGAACGCTCGGCCGCCGTGGTGATCGTCAAGCACGCGAACCCTTGCGGCGTCGCGGAAGGCGCGAGCCTCGTGGAGGCCTACGAGAAGGCCCTGCGCTGCGATCCGGTCTCGGCCTTCGGTGGTATCGTCGCCATGAACCGCCCGCTGGATGCCGAAGCGGCCAAGGCCATCACCGAGATTTTCACGGAGGTGATCATCGCGCCCGACGCCAGCGAGGAGGCCATCGCCATCGTCGCCGCGAAGAAGAACCTGCGCCTCCTGCTCGCAGGCGGCCTGCCCGATCCGCGCCAGCCGGGCCTGACCCTGCGCACCGTTGCTGGCGGCTTCCTGGCTCAGTCGCGCGACAATGCCGTCGTCGATGCCATGGACCTGAAGGTGGTGACGAAGCGCGCGCCCACGGAGCGCGAACTCGCCGACCTGCGTTTTGCCTTCCGCGTCGCCAAGCACGTGAAATCGAATGCCATCGTCTATGCCAAGGATCTTGCCACCGTCGGGATCGGAGCAGGCCAGATGAGCCGCGTCGATTCCTCCCGGATCGCCGCCTGGAAGGCAGCGGAAGCAGCCAAGGCCGCGAACCTGCCCGAGTCCCTGGCCAAAGGCTCGGTCGTCGCCTCCGATGCCTTCTTCCCCTTCGCTGACGGCCTGCTCGCGGCAGCGGAAGCCGGCGCCACCGCCGTGATCCAGCCCGGCGGCTCCATGCGCGACGACGAGGTGATCAAGGCCGCCGATGAGGCTGGCCTCGCCATGGTCTTCACCGGCCACCGCCATTTCCGTCACTGAGTTTAAGAACAGCGTCGTCCCGGACGGCGCAGCCGATCCGGGATGACGTTTCTCCTTTCGATTCCCATATGAGGGAAATTGAAAGGAGACCCTCATGATCGTCACCACAACGCCCAGCATCGAAGGCCGCCGGATTGCCGCCTATCGCGGCATCGTCTCGGGCGAGGCCATTCTCGGCGCGAATGTCTTTCGCGACTTCTTCGCCTCGATCCGCGACGTGGTCGGCGGGCGCTCGGGCTCCTACGAGCGCGTGCTGCGCGACGGGCGCGACACCGCGCTTCGCGAGATGATCGACGAGGCTCAGCGCCTCGGCGCTCATGCCATCGTCGGCGTGCACATGGATTACGGCGCCATCGGCAAGAACGAAGGCATGATGATGGTGACGGTGAGCGGTACGGCGGTGACGCTCGAATAGCTCACGCTCGCTTCACGCCGCTCAGGAGCCCAAGGCCGACGCACAGAAACAGGATCAGCACCGCTGGTCCTGCCGCCTGTGTCCGGAACGTCGCGGTCGCCACCGCAACGGCGAGCGGCGCAAGGAAGGACGTGACCTTGCCCGACAAAGCGAGCAGGCCGAAATACCGGCCTGCCTCGTGCGGCGGCACGAGCCGCGCAAGCAGACTGCGCGAAGAGGCCTGGAGGGGTCCCGCCACCGCGCCGATGACGAGGCCGAGCAGGACGAAGAGCCTCTCCGGCGCGCTCGCATAAAGACCCTCTCCCGGGGGCGCTGTCGGAATCACGAAGAGGATATGCTCCCGGCCAAGCGACAGAACCCCGACGCAGACGAGGGTCAGCACGAGGATCGCCCCCATGATCACCGGCTTTGCGCCGAAGCGGTCGTCGAGACGCCCTCCGATCAGGGCGCCGATGGTTCCGGTGATGGTGAGCAGGATGCCGAAGAGGCCGAGTTCCGTCGCCTGCCAGCCGAACACGCCCGCCCCGTAGATTCCGCCGAAGGCGAAGAGCGCCACGAGGGCATCCTGATAGACCATGTTGGCGATGAGGAAGCGCAGGACGCCTGCGTGCCGCCGCGCATCGACGAGGGTGTTCTTCACCTGCGTCAGGCCCTGTCTCACCGCTTCCCCCGCTCGCAGCGTGGAACGGGCCACATCGGGGGTGACGAGAAAGAGCGGCATCACGAAGAGGAGAAACCACAGGGCCGAGAACGGGCCTGTGATCCTGTCGCCCTCGCGCTGCGCGGCATCGAGCCCGAAGAGCGGCGTGAGGCCAAGAATTGTTTTGCCGCTGCCCGCATCCGCCGCGAAGAAGCCGAGCACGATGACGAGCGAAACCAATCCGCCGAGATAGCCCATGGCCCAGCCGGTGCCGGAAAGACGCCCGAAGCGTTCCGGCGGCACGAGATGCGGGATCATCGCATTGTTGAAGACCGCAGCCACTTCGACGGCGACTGTGGCGAAGGCGAAGCCGAAAAGCGCGATGGGAACCGCATTCGGCTGGTCCGGCGCGGCATACCAGAGGGCGAAGGATGCAACGAACAGCACGAGGCCGCAGGCTGCGATCCACGGTTTCTTCGGTCCCGTCGCATCGGCTACGGAGCCTAGAACCGGCGAAAGGATGGCGAGCGCGAAGCCCGCTGCCGCCGTCGCATAGCCCCAGAGGCTCTGGCCGGTCACCGGATCCGGAGCCAGCGCCGCGGCGAAGTAGGGCGCGAAGACGAAGGTGGTGACGAGGGTGAAGAAGGGCTGGCAGGCCCAGTCGAAGAGAAGCCAGCCCAGAATGGCAGGGCGCGAAGCGGAAACAGGTTTCACCTGCGGCTCGCGCCCGCTCATGCCGGATGTCCCATCACGAGGTCCGCGCGAGATCGCCGAGGAGGCTTGCCGCAACGGTGATCTTGGAGAGCGTGAGGCCTGACGACACGATGCTGTCAACCGCGCCTCTGATGCGGCTCACGTCGGCGCCGCGCTTCTCGCTCCATGCCTGGACCGCATCCGCGCCCGAGAGATCATGCGCCGAGACTTCCGCAGTCAGGCCGCGATGAGCATAGGCGATGCTGTCGATGGCGCGATCGAGCGCCAGGCGATCGAAGTAATCGCTGACGGGAATGTCGTGCGCCGCGCCGATGAGCGCGCCGAGACGGAAGGCGGCTTCGAGCGCGAAATGCGTCCGCGCGATATCGACCACGGGCTTGCCCGTCTTCTGTGCCGTGAGCACGATGTCGGGAGCGGCCACGAGATCCGGCAGGGCCGCGATGCGGCGGGCGAGCGCCTCGGGCGCACCCTGATGGATCAGCGCCGTCGCGCGCGCATTCCACGCCTCGCTCGCCTCCGGCGAGAGGGTTTCATGCAGGCTGCGCTCCACCTCCGCGATGCCGGCCTGATAAGCGCCGATGATCGTGTCGAGGGAGTGGCTTGAAAAATCCACATTGCGGATGAACCAGACGATGCGGTTCATGAGCACGTCCTGCAGCTCGCCATAGAGACGCAGCTGCACTTTACCCGGCACCACCCCATCGAGCGCATCGATGGCGAAGTTCATGTCGGTGAGTCCGAAGGCATCGCGGGTCGCCGCATAGGCGGCGGCGATCGTCGGAGCATCCGCGCCTGTCTGATCCACGAGGCGCGCCACGATGGTGGGACCGCCGCGGTTGATGATGGCGTTCGCCAGCTGCGTAGCGATGATCTCGCGGCGCAGGCGATGCCCCGCGATGGCATCCGGAAAGCGCTCGCGCATGGCGGCCGGGAAATACCGTTCCAGCTCCTTTGAGAGGTAGGGATCGTCCGGGACCGCGCTTTCGAGAAGCTCGTCGTGCAGCGACAGCTTCGCATAGGCGAGCAGAACGGCGAGTTCAGGACGGGTGAGCGCCTCGCCTCGGCGGGCACGCTCGGTGAGCGTCGCGTCGTCGGGCAGGTATTCCACCTTGCGGTTGAGACGGCCCTGGGCTTCCAGCATCTGCATGAGGCGGCGGGCGAAGCCGAGATCGGCGAGGCCACGCTGCTCCGAGAGCGACAGCGCCAGGGTCTGCAGGTAGTTGTTGCGCAGCACCAGGCCGGCAACCTCGTCCGTCATGTCGGCGAGAAGCGTGTTGCGCGCGTCTTCCGTCAGGCGTCCGTCGCGTTCGGGGGCGGTGAGCGCGATCTTGATGTTCACCTCCACGTCGGAGGTGTTCACGCCTGCCGAATTGTCGATGGCATCGGTGTTGAGGCGCACACCGTTCTGTGCAGCCTCGATGCGGCCGCGCTGTGTGGCGCCCAAGTTCGCGCCCTCGCCGATCACCTTCGCACGCACATCCGCGCCCGTGATGCGGATGGCATCGTTGGCGCGGTCGCCCACCTGCTCGTCGGTCTCGGAGGATGAGCGGATATAGGTTCCGATGCCACCGAACCACAGAAGGCCCACATCGGCCTTCAGGATGGCGGTCATCACCTCGGCCGGCGTCGCCTCGGCCTTGTCGAGGTCGAGAAGCGTCCGCACTTCCGGCGACAGGGGGATCGACTTCGCGCTGCGCGGGAACACGCCGCCGCCCTGGGAAATGAGCGCCTTGTCGTAATCCTGCCAGCTCGAACGCGGCAGACTGAACAGGCGCTCACGCTCTTTGAACGAGGTTTCCGGATCCGGGTTCGGATCGAGGAAGATGTCGCGGTGATCGAAGGCCGCCACGAGCTTCAAGGAGCGCGAGAGCAGCATGCCGTTGCCGAACACGTCGCCGGACATGTCGCCCACGCCCGCCACCGTCACGGGTTCTTTCTGGATGTCGATGTCCATCTCGCGGAAGTGGCGTTTCACCGCCTCCCATGCGCCGCGCGCGGTGATGCCCATCTTCTTGTGGTCGTAGCCCTGGCTGCCGCCTGAGGCAAAGGCATCGCCGAGCCAATGGCCCTTCTCGATGGAGAGCGCGTTTGCCGTGTCGGAGAAGGTGGCGGTCCCCTTGTCGGCGGCCACCACGAGATAGGGATCGTCCCCGTCGTGGCGCACGGTATCGGCGGGCGGCACCACGCGGTCGCCTTCGATGTTGTCGGTGAGCTGCAGGAGCGTGCGCACGAAGATGCGGTAGCTCTCGGTGCCCTCGTTCAGCCACGCTTGACGATCGCTCGCCGGCGGCAACTGCTTGGGCACGAAGCCGCCCTTCGCGCCCACCGGCACGATGACCGCGTTCTTCACCTGCTGCGCCTTCACGAGACCGAGCACCTCGGTGCGGAAATCCTGCGGCCGGTCGGACCAGCGAAGACCGCCGCGCGCCACCTTGCCGTAGCGCAGGTGCACGCCCTCGACCCGTGGCGAGTAGACGAAGATCTCGTAGAGGGGCTTGGGCAGCGGCAGGCCTTCCACCTTCGCGCATTCGAATTTGAACGCGATGGTCTGGCGCGGCAGGCCGTTGCCTTCGAGCTGAAAGAAGTTGGTGCGCACGGCCGCTTCGATCAGGTTGATGAAGCGACGCAGGATGCGGTCGTCGTCGAGGCTCGTGACGGTCTTCAGCTGCTCTTCGATAGCCGCCCGCAGAGCCGCCTCGGCTTGCGGATTGCCCGCATGGCGCGGGTCAAAGCGCGTGTAGAAGAGCTTCACGATGTTCGTCGTGATGGCCGAATGGCGAGCCAGCGTATCGGCCAGATAGTCCTGCGCGTAGGCGACCTGGATCTGGCGCAGATAGCGCCCGAGCGTGCGGATCATCGCCACGTCGCGCCAGCCAAGGCCTGCTTCGAGCACCAGGCGGTTGAAGCCGTCAGACTCCGCAAGGCCGCGGAACAGGGCGAGCAGGGCCGCCTCGATCAGCGTCTGGATCTCGTCGATCTTGATCGCGCCGCCGGCTGCGCGCTCCAGAGCCATGTCGTGAAGCCACACCCGGTCCATGCCGGAAGCGCCGGTCGAGATCACGCGATAGGTTCGCTCGTTCACCACGCGGAAACCCAGATTCTCGAGCAGCGGCACGCGGTCGGAGAGGGGCAGAGCCGCGTTGCGCGAGAAGACCTTCAGGTTGACACGGGTATCGTCGTCGCCGTCGCGTCGATAGAGATCGACGGCGCGGGGACGCGCCTCGGACAGCTGCTCCAGAAGCGCGATGTCCTTGATCGCCTGCTCGGCGCCGAAGGCCTCGCGGTAGGCCGCGCTGAAGGCGTCCGCATAGCGCGCGGCAAGGGCACGGGCGCGCACTCCGCCCATCGTCTCGTCGAGCTGGTTGCGCAATGCATCGCCCCAGGTGCGAACGATGGCGGAGATGCCCTTTTCCAGGGTGTCGCGGGAGACCTGCGGGGTTCCGCCCTCGTCTCGCCCGATGATGTAATGCGTGCGCGCGAGCGGACCTTCGGGATAAGTCGGGTAGGATGCGGAGACACGGCCTTCGAAGATGCCCGCTAGGAACTGGCCGATGCGCTGACGCACGCTCGTGTCGTAGCGATCCTTCGGAACGAAGACGAGAACCGAGACGAAGCGGTCGAACTCGTCGACCCGCGCAAGCGCCCGAACGCGCGGACGCTCCGACAGGTTCATGATGTCGATGGCGAAGTGGTAGAGCGTCTCTTCGTCGATCTGAAAGAGTTCGTCGCGCGGGTAATTCTCGAGAACGTTGAGCAGCGCGCGGCTCGCATAGCTCGATGGATCGAAGCCGGCACGGGCCACCACTTTCGCCACCTTGTGGCGAAGATACGGCACTTCCGACGTCGTGTTGGTGTAGGCGCTCGCCGTGAAGAGGCCGACGATGCGCAGTTCGCCCTGCAGCTGACCATCGGCATTGAACAGCTTGACGCCGACATAATCGAGGTGCGCACGGCGGTGAACGCGGGATTTCACGTTCGCCTTGGTGATGATGAGCGCCTGGGGCTTTTCCAGGAAGGCGCGGATTTCCGGCGTCATGGCCACGAGCTCGCGGCCGCGGCGCAGAACCCGCACGTTCGGATCGCGCAGCAGGCCGAGGCCCGAGCCTTCGACCGGATCGGCGGCCGCATCGTCCTTGGGCAGGCGATACTCGCGAAGACCGAGGAAGGTGAAGTTGTCGCGCGCGATCCAATCGAGGAAGGCCACCGCCTCGCGAACCTCGTCGTCCGGCAGCGGCGGCGGGTTGAGGCGGTAATTCTGAACGATCTCAGTGATGCGGGCCCGCATGGACGACCAGTCATGCACGGCGAGTGCCACGTCCTTGTGGACGCGGCGCATGGCCTCGATAAGACGATTGCGGGTCTCCGCATCGTCGATGCGCGGCAGGTGAACGTGGATGAAGCTTTCGCGCTTCACGCCGAGGCGCGCGGCCGCGGTGGCCTCGCCCACCAGACGCACGAGCGCACCTTCAGCATCACGCTCGACCGCCAGGATGGGGTGCGCGACGAGGTAGGGTTCGTAGCCCTGGTCGACCAGCTCGGCGAGAGTCGAATCGAGCAGGAAGGGCATGTTGTCGTTGACGACTTCGAGAACCGTCACGTCCCTGCGACGGCCTTCGCGCTCGATCTCGAGATCAATCAGCCTGACGTCCTCGCCGCCGCCGATGCGCGGCGCCTTCAGATGCTCATAGGCCGCCGCAGCCAGATCCGCGAGGGCGGCCGGCGCATACGCGGCAAGATCCTCCTGCGGGACGCGCCCGTAGAGATCGCGGACGAAGGTGGGTGGAATGGCTTTGTGCCCGGCTTCCAGAACCGCAACGGCCGCAGCCGTCAGTTCGCTTCCGCTGGTCGGCGTTTCCAGCTTCATGCGCGTATCCTCTTATGATCGTTGCGGGAGCGTTGCCACAGAGTGACAGGCCGCGCAAGAAAAGCGTACGCTTCTGCACATGGCAGGGTTAAGTTTCTGCAGCACCCGGTAATTTTATGCTGCTTTGGCCTCCTGAGACGACAGATTCGTGTCCCCCCACTGCTTGAGGGCCGCAATGACAGGTTCAAGACTCTGGCCCCGTTCCGATAACGAATATTCCACCCGAGGTGGAACTTCGGGATATACCTTGCGGATCAGAAGCCCGTCAGCCTCAAGTTCCCGCAACTGGTTTGTCAGCATCCGCTGAGTCACTTTAGGCATTTTCCGGCGGATTTCGTTGAAGCGAAGTGTGCCCTTCATGAGGTGATAGAGAATAACCCCTTTCCACTTTCCGTCGATCAAATCGAGAACGCCCTCCACGGAGCAGCCCGAACTGTTAAGAAAGGAAGTACTCCGGGTGCGAGACATAACGGTATCCTTTTCGACACTACGTGCTTATTTTGTGCATTCTTGCAGAAACTAACATTATCCGCCACCTCTGTCTCCACCCTGCGAGGAGACACATCATGCGCGCCATCGGATACAAGCAGCCGCAACCTATCTCGGCTGAAACATCCCTGATCGATATCGAAATGCCCCGTCCCGTGCCGCAAGGGAGAGACCTTCTCGTCGAGATCAAAGCCATTTCGGTTAATCCCGTCGACACCAAGGTGCGCGCCAGTGCTCCGCCGGAAGACGGAGGCTACAAAATTCTCGGCTGGGATGCGGCAGGGATCGTGGCTGCGGCCGGTCCAGACGCTTATCTGTTCAAGCCAGGTGACGCGGTTTTCTATGCTGGGGCCTTGAACCGCCCTGGCACCAATGCCGAATATCATCTTGTTGATGAGCGAATCGTGGGCAGGAAACCCGCCTCCCTCGATTTTTCCGCTGCGGCAGCCCTACCTCTCACGGCGCTCACGGCCTGGGAAACTCTGTTTGACCGTCTTGATGTCCACAAGCGCCGCGTCCCCAGTGCGGCCCATGCAATCTTGATCATTGGCGGCGCGGGAGGCGTCGGCTCGATTGCGATCCAGCTGGCGAGGCAACTGACGGATCTAATCGTGATCGCTACGGCTTCACGGCCGGAAACCAGGGATTGGTGCCTAGGTCTTGGTGCTCATTATGTGATCGATCACAACAACCCGCTCTCAGAGGAATTCCAGAAATTGAATCTCAAGTCTCCTGGCTTTGTGTTTGTTACAACCAACAGTGCCACTTACTTACCAGAAGTAAGCACTCTCATTGCCCCACAAGGCCATGTCGCAATTATCGAGGCTGCCGCAGTTCCCGATGTTACCCTATTAAAGACGAAAAGCGCTGCCCTGCATTGGGAGTTCATGTTTACGCGCTCCACGCATCAGACGGCCGATATGCAGCAGCAACATGAAATCTTGAATGAAGTCGCGCGCCTCGTGGATGCTGGTATAATTAAGACGACACTGGGCGAGGTCCTGGGACCGATCAATGCCGCCAATCTTAAGCGAGCTCATGCTGTCATCGAAAGCGGTCGCGCTAAAGGCAAGATCGTTCTGTCAGGGTTCTAATTCGGAAGCCATCTCCGTAGAAGCAACCAATTTGATCTCGGCAAAGACCCAGGTTGCGATAGTATCCTTTTCGACACTATGGGCTTTAATTGTGCGTTCTTGCGAGCTTAAACCCTATGCACAAGTATGTCTCTACCAAAAGGAGACAAGCCATGCGCGCTGTTGGTTACCAGCAATCCCTGCCTATCGAGGCTGAAGCCTCCCTCGTCGATGTCGAGCTGCCCCGCCCCGATCCGGGCCCGCGGGATCTTCTGGTGGAGATCAAGGCGGTCTCGGTGAACCCCGTCGATACCAAGGTGCGCAAGCGCGCCGCGCCCGAGCCTGGCGGCTACAAGGTGCTGGGCTATGACGCCGCCGGGATCGTCAGGGCCGTCGGCGCGCAAGTCTCCCTGTTCAAACCGGGCGACGAGGTGTTCTATGCGGGCGCCATCACACGCTCGGGCACCAATGCGGAGTTCCATGTGGTCGACGAGCGGCTCGTGGGGGCAAAGCCAAAGAATCTGAGCTTCGAGGAGGCCGCAGCGCTGCCGCTCACGACGCTCACGGCCTGGGAAACCCTGTTCGACCGCCTCGACATCAAGCGCCCGGTGAAGGGCGTGGCCAATGCCATCCTGATCGTGGGCGCCGGCGGCGGCGTGGGCTCCATCGCCGTGCAGCTCGCGCGCCAGCTCACCGATGTGACGGTGATCGCCACCGCCTCGCGCCCGGAAACCCAAGATTGGGCCAGGGAACTCGGCGCGCACCACGTGATCGACCATACCAAGCCTCTCGCCGCGCAGGTGGAAGCCCTAGGCCTCGGTGCCCCCGCCTTCGTGTTCTCGATCACCCACACGGATGCGCATTTCGCCGAGATCGCGAAACTCATTGCGCCTCAGGGACGCTTTGCCTTGATCGACGATCCCAAGGATCCGCTCGACATCAGCCTGCTGAAAGGCAAGAGTGTTTCGATTCACTGGGAGTCGATGTTCACCCGCTCCACCTTCCAGACGGCGGACATGGAGCGCCAGCATGAGATCCTGAACGAGGCCGCGCGTCTCGTGGAGGCAGGCACGATCAGGACGACGCTCGCCGATGTGCTCGGCCCGATCGACGCCGCCACTCTCAAGAAGGCGCATGCCTTCATCGAGAGCAACCGCGCCAAGGGCAAGATCGTCCTGTCGGGGTTTTGAGACAAAAAGAAAGGCCGCCCGAAAGGCGGCCCGATGTCTCGAGGGTTGGTGGCCCGGCTCTCCAACAACCTGGAGGGCTGGGGGGCTGACGTGTCCAAGCCGCTGGTCGAGCCGGGCCGTCGAGGCAACGTGAGTATTTACGACACTCAGTAAGGCACCTTAGGGGCACGAATGCGGCAGGAATAAGATTTGCGAAGGAAGCGGTGATTCATTTCACCACCATGGCTTGATCCAATCGTGAGCTGGTCCCATCATCAATTCCAAGGCCACGGAAGATGGGAGTTTTCATGAGCGAGGGTGACGTCTCAGAGCCGCTGCGCGGCGGCTCGATGCAGGGCTCGGCTCATGTCGTGCCCTTCCCCGCCGCGCCGAAGCAAGTAGCCTTCGATCGTGCCGAATTGCAGACCATCCTGAATTTGTATGGTCGCATGGTGGCTGCAGGCGAGTGGCGCGATTACGCAATCGACTTCACACCGGACAAGGCTGTTTTCTCGATCTACCGGCGCACGTCCGAAATGCCTCTGTATCGCATCGAGAAGGATCCCAAGCTCGCGAAAAGGCAAGGCGCCTACTCGGTCATCGTCTCTACGGGCCTAATTCTCAAGCGCGGACACGAACTCGACCGCGTGCTGCGCGTGCTCGACAAGCCGAAGGTGGTGTCGAACTAGAGCCGGCGTACCGCCGCCTGGAACACCCTCCTGTCCTTCGCGTTGCCGCATGATCATGCGGCAACAGTGAGGATTGCGATGGCACGCGACATGACAGGTCTCTCCGTCGTCATCACGGGAGCATCGAGCGGAATCGGCCGGGCGGCCGCGCGCGCTTTCGCGCAGCGTGGAGCGCAGGTGGTCGTAGCGGCGCGCCGTGCGGAGCTGATCGACGAAGTTGCCCGCGAATGCAGGGATCTCGGCGGAGACGCCGTTGCGGTGCCCACCGACGTCACCGATGCGGCAGCTGTCGCCGAACTCGCGGAAGAAGCGCTGCGCGCCTTCGGTCACATCGATGTGTGGATCAACAATGCGGGTACAGGGGTGTTCGGCCCCTACCAGGATGCGGACATCGCCTTGCAGCGACGCACCATCGAAGTGAATCTTCTCGGCTCCATGCACGGCGCCTATGTGGCGCTGCCGGTTTTTCTGAAGCAGGGACACGGGATTCTCATCAACAACATCTCCCTCGCGGGCTGGGCACCCGCCCCTTTTGCTGCTGCCTATACCGCCTCGAAATTTGCCCTGCGGGGCTTTTCCGCAAGCCTGCGACAGGAGCTGGGCGATTACCCCGACATCCATGTCTGCGGCGTCTTTCCCGCCATCATCGACACGCCGGGATTTGCGCATAGCGCCAACGTCTCGGGACGGGAGATCGATCCGGGACCGGTGATCTACGCACCCGAGGATGTGGCGGAAACCTTCCTGTCTCTGGTGAGATGGCCGCGCGATGAGGTGGCGGTGGGCTGGCCCGCCCGGGCCGCGCAGGTGGCTTATGCGCTTGCGCCGGGCCCCACAGAGCGGTTGATGGGCGCCGTCATGCGGCGCTCGCTGAAGCGCGCATCACCCGCGCCGCGCACGCAGGGCGCCTTGCTCGAGCCGGTTCGGCAGGGCCGCGACGTGAGCGGCGGATGGCGCGAGCGCAAGAACCTCCCCTTCTCCGCACGCCAGACCGGCCGTGTCGCGGGCGCCATGGCCCTCGCGGGCATCGCCCTTCTCCTTGGAACGAAGGCCGCTGCCCGGATGCGGCGCTAGGCTTCGATGGTGTCCGGCAGGGCCAGGAGCCACAGGGCGGCGATGAACACTCCGGAAGCCGCCATCCACAGGATCGGTCGGATGCCGACAAGATCGGCCATCGCTCCCGCGAGCAGCGCCGCGACGAGGCCAAGTCCGGAACTGAGAAGATGCACGACGCCGCCTTCACGTCCGCGCAGAGCGTCGGGCGTCACCTTCTGGCGCAAGGCTGCCGCGTTGGTGTGAAACACCACATAGAGCCCGTCGCCGCACAGCTGCGCGACGCAGAGCAGCGGCACCGCGAGCCAGAGCGGCCCGTGCGCCATGGGAATGAGGGCGATCACCGCGCCATAAATCATCAGAATGCTGATCATCAGCCTGCGCAGGGGAAAGCGATTTCCGAACCACGCAGCACTGCGTGCGCCGATGACCGCGCTGATGCCGCCGAGCGCAATGACGAAGCCGAGGATTCCCGGCGGGATGCCGAGATCGCGCACGGCATAGAGCACATAGAGCGGCGCGAAGAACGACAGAAAAAAGATGAGGGTCGAGAAGCAGAGAATCATCGGCCGCAGCACCGGATGACCGAAGACGAAGCGCAATCCCTCCGCGGTCTCCCGCCAGAGATCGGGCACGTGCTCGTCTGCCTTGATCGCTGCTTCCGGCCGACGGATGGAGGCCAGGAGAACGGCTGACCAGAGATAGGACAGGGCATCGAAGAGGATGGCGAAAGGCGCCGTGAAAAGCTGAATGGCGACGCCGGCCGCAGCGGGGCCGACAACTTCGGCGACCGCGTCGGTGGTGGCGAGCTTCGCATTGCCGTCGAGCAGCTGATCCGTCCCGACGATGCTCGGCAGATAGGCATTGTCCGCCGTCTGGAAGAACATGGAAAACAGGGCCACCACGGTCGCTACGCCCATCACTTGGCCGATGGTGATGGCCCCGAACCATGCCGCGACGGGAAGCGTGATCAAAGCCGCGGCCCGCACGAGATCGGCCATGATGAGCACGCGCCGCCGGCGCGTGCGGTCGATCCAGGCTCCCACGAAGGGGCTCAGCAGCACGCCCGGCAGGGCGCTGAGAGCGATCAAGAGGCCCAGATCCATCGCCGTCGCACCCAGGGACAGGGCCGCAATGATGGGCAGGCCCTCGCGGGTGAACCGAGTGCCGATGGCTGAAAGGCTCTGAGCCGCCCACAGACGCAGGAAATCGGGATTGTCCCAGAGACCGCCGCGCGGCCTGGTCAGCAGGGAAGCGAACATGGGCGAAACTACAGGATCGGGCGCGTCGGAGGTTCGGACATGCCGCGCCCGAGGGGGCGCCGCATGAGAACGGTGGAGAGCCAGCGCCCGTGCTTGTAGCCGATGCCCGGGATGATGCCTACCAGCTCGAACCCGAGGCTTTCATGCAGGCGGATGGAACCCGTCGACTCCTCGTCGCCGATCACCGCGACCATGAGCCTGAAATCCAGCGCCTCGCATTCCCGAATCAGTGCTTCGAGCAACACACGCCCGATGCCGTGCCCCTGCGCCTGCGGCGCGACGTAGATCGAATCCTCGACCGTGGAGCGATAGGCGGGCCTTGTCCGATAGGCGCCTGCATAGGCATAGCCGAGGATGGTCCCGGCACTTTCCGCCACGAGATAGGGATAGCCGCCGTTCAGAATGGCCGCGCGGCGGCGCATCATTTCTTGCTCGCCCGGTGGGTCGAGTTCAAAGGAGGCCGTGCCATGCAGGACCGCATGGGCATAGATGGCGGCGATGGCCGGAATGTCGGCATCAGCCGAGGGGCGGACGATCAGGCTCATGGCGCCTTGGTAAGGCGAAGCTCAGCGATGTGCAAATCCAAACAAAAAGCCCTGGCTTTTCAGCCAGGGCCCGTAAGCATCCGTTCCGGTTTCCCTTACTCGCGGTTGCCCAGGAGAGAGAGAAGGAACTGGAACATGTTGATGAAGTCCAGGTACAGCTGCAGGGCGCCATAGACCGAAGCCTTGGCGGCAGCCTCGGTGTCGTAATTGCCGTACAGGTACATCTCCTTCAGCTTCTGCGTGTCGTAGGCGGTGAGGCCTGCGAAGATCAGAACGCCGACGAAGGAGATGACGAACTGCATCGTGCCCGATTGCATGAAGATATTCACGATCGAGGCGATGATCAGGCCGATGAGGCCCATCATCAGGAACGAGCCCATCCCCGACAGGCTGCGGCGGGTGGTGTAACCCCACAGCGACAGCGCGCCGAAGGACGCCGCCGTGATAGCGAACACCTGCACCACGCTTGCGCCGGTAAAGCGGATGAGGATCGTCGACAGCGACACGCCCATCACCGCCGCGAAGGCGAAGAACAGGCTGCGCGCAGAAGCCGCCGACATGCGCTCTATGCGGAACGAGAACAGGAAGATGAAGGCCAGCGGCGCCAGCGCCACAATCCAGATGACGGGCGAGCTGTAGAGCACGCTCCCGAAACCGGTCACCAGGGTGCCATTGGGCAGGCGGGCGACCGCGCTCGCCTGATCGGCTGTCGTAGCGAGCTTGTTTACCCCAAGCGCGACGAGAGCCGAGATGGCCAGACCCAGGATCATGTTATTGTAGACGCCGAGCATGAAGGCGCGCAGGCCCTGGTCGACCTGAGCTGCCGTCCGGGCAAAGCCGGTGCCATAGGCGGTTTGGTTTTGCTCATACGGTTGCATCGGAGTCCTTTCTCACGGTGTCCCGTTGTTGTTCCCTCGAAAGGCTGGAAGTCAGCCCTCGGCCGCCGCGATGTCCGGCGACACAGAAAATATGAGGGGGCGGTCGTGGCTTCGCAAGAGGCAACGCCAAGCTACAACTTTTTGTGAAAAGAATTTTTGAGGAGCAGAGGCGATGCTGCTCCTCAAAATGTTCTCATCGCTCCTTTATAACACCGGCTGCGTGCCGAGTCGTTAAAGGTTTCTTAAGTATTGCGCCGGCTTTTGACTGAGGATCCGCCACGTTCCCATCAAGCCTAAGCCTACCGTGACCCAAACGGCCAAGGCGCAAGCCAACAATGCCCCCGATAAATCTAAGCTGAAGCTTAGGTTCATGAGGCGGGTCACGATGAAATAGGATGCGATGCTGCCGGTCAGGAGACCGAACACGGCCGTGGCGAGGCCCAGAAGCCCGTATTCGAGGGCATAGGCAGAGAGCAGCCGGGCGCGAGTGGCCCCCAGCGTCTTCAGCACCACCGCGTCGTACAAGCGCGCCCGATGGCCCGCCGCGAGCGCGCCGGCGAGAACGAGCAGGCTGGCGATGAGGGCGATGGAGCTCGCCCCGCGGATCGCCATCACGAGTTGCGAAACCACATCGTTCACTGCCTCCAGGGCATCCTTCACGCGCACGCTCGAGACCATGGGATAGGCTTGAGCGGAGCTGCGCAGGATCTTTGCGTCCCTCGCCGCATCCGACCCGTTCGGAAAGGTGACGGTGGCCAGATGCGTGTGCGGGGCGCCGGCGAAGGTGTTGGGCGAGAACACCATCACGAAATTGATGCCCAGCGAGCGCCATTCCACCTCGCGCAGATTCGCGATGGTCGCCGTGATGTTGCGGCCGAGCACGTTGACGGTAATCTCGTCGCCGATCTTGAGCCCTAAGCCTTCCGCGATCTTGCCGTCGAAGGAGACGAGGGGCTTGCCGCGGTAGTCTTGCGCCCACCACTCGCCCTGCACGAGCTTCGAGCCTTCGGGCAAGGCCTTGGCATAGGTGATGCCCCGGTCCCCTTCCAGCACCCAGGAGATGTCCTCCGGCGCCTTGACCTCGGAGACGGGCCGCCCGCCAAGGGTCACCAGGCGACCGCGCATCATCGGCACGCGCTCGATCTGCGCGTCGCCTGCCTGGCTTTTCAGGAACGTCTCGAAGGCATCCGCCTGCTGGTTCGGAATATCGAGGAAGAAGAAGCTCGGCGCGCGCTCCGGCAGGCTCTGCGTGAGCTGCTTCGTCAGGTTCGAGTCGATCAGGGAAAGGGTCACGAGGAGCGTGATGCCGAGCCCCAAGGAGAGCACGAGCGATGGCGTGAGCGCCCCGGGCCGGTGAATGTTGGCGAGCGCCAGGCGGGGCGCCGTGCGCCGGGGGCGCGGCAGACGGCGGGCGAGCGCCATGATCCCCATGGCGACCATGCGCAAGAGGAGGAAGGAGCCGGCCGCCGCCGCCACGAACATGAGCGCGATGCGCCGGTCATAGGCTGCGACAACCGCAAGCGCCACGAGAGCGACGGCGGAAAGAGCCAGGGCCGCGAGATAACGCTTGCGCGGCCAGCGCCGCTCCGGATCGATCCGGTCGCGGAACAGCCCCGAGACCTGAACATCATGGGCACGGCCCAGCGGCGCAATGGCGAAGACCAGCGCGGTGAGCAGGCCGTAGAGCAGCGCGATGCCGAGTTCGGGAAAGGCGATGACGGGCCGGATCGGAATCGGCAGGAGATGGCGGAAGAGACCCGTGACGATGAAGGGCAGCGCCGCCCCTACGATCAGTCCGATGCCGATGCCGAGAAGGGCGATGAGCATCACCTGCGTGAGATAGAGCATCACCACCTGTCCGCCCGGAGCGCCGAGACTTTTCAGCGTTGCGATCGAGGCACGTTTGCGGTCCACGAAGCCGCGCACCGCATTGGCCACGCCGACACCGCCCACGAGCAGGGCAGTGAGGCCCACGAGGGTCAGAAACTGCGTGAAGCGCTCGATGTTCTTGGCAAAACGCGGATCCGCATTGAGGCGGTTGCGGATCCGCCAGCCCGCCTCCGGCAGAGCGCGGTTCGCCTCCGCTTCGATCTGCGCCAGCCCCTCCTCGTTGGACAGGACCGGCGGCACGGTGAGCCTGTAGGTCCAGCGCACGAGGCTGCCGGGCTGCACCAGGCCCGTCGCCTTCAGCGCTTCCTGCGAGATCAGGAGACGGGGACCGAAACCGATGCCGTCGGCGATCTGGTCGGGCTCGGTCACGAGGCTCGCGCGCAGCTCCACATTCGCGGACCCCACCGTCACCCGGTCGCCCACCTTCAGGTCGAGGCGCGCGAGAAGCGCCGGATCGACAACTGCGCCGAAGACGCCGTTGCGCTCGGCAAGAAGTTCGGCGGGCGGCAGCTGCGGCTCGGTTTCGAGCGTGCCGACATTGGGATAGCCCGCATCCACGGCCTTCATCTCCACGAGGCCGGAGCCCTTCTCGCCCGCCACCGCCATGGCGCGCAAGGAAGCGACGACGTTCACCTGGCCCTTCGAGTCGAGAAACGCCCGCTCGGGCCCGCTTGCCTCGCGCTGGATGAGGGAGAATGCCATGTCGCCGCCGAGAATCCGGCGGCCCTCGCGGGAGATGCCCTCCGTCAGCGCGCGCGACAGGGACGAGACGCTGGCGATCGCCGCCACGCCCAGCGCAATGCAGGCGAGAAAGATGCCGAAGCCTTTCAGGCCTCCGCGAAGCTCACGAAAGGCGAGACGCAGCAGAAGCGGCATTCTCGAATCGCGATTCGGACGCCGCTGCGGCGTGAAGAGGGTGCCGTGCATGAATCCACTCCCCTCAAGCCAGGGCCGAGGCCGAAGCCGGGTCCGTCTCCACCTGACCCGAGCGCAGGCGCACCACCCGGTCGCAAAGGCGGGCGAGATTGGGATCGTGCGTCACGAGCACCAGGGTCGCGCCGCGGTCGCGCTTGAGGGCGAAGAGCAGGTCGACGATGGATCGGCCGGTCGTCTCGTCGAGATTTCCGGTGGGCTCGTCCGCCACGAGGATCGCCGGATTCGGCACGATGGCGCGGGCGATCGCCACGCGCTGCTGCTCGCCGCCCGAAAGCTGGGCCGGATAATGATGCAGGCGAGCCCCGAGACCCACCGCCTGCAGTTCGGCCTCGGCGCGATCGAACGCATCGGCCTCGCCCGCCAGCTCCAGGGGCAGCGCCACGTTTTCCAGGGCCGTCATGGTCGGCACGAGGTGGAAGGACTGGAATACGATGCCGATGCGACGGCCTCGGAAGCGGGCCAAGGCATCCTCGTCGAGTCCCGACAGATCAGTGCCGTCGACGATGACCCTGCCCGAATCCGGGCGTTCGAGCCCGGCCATGGTCATGAGCAGGGTGGACTTGCCCGAGCCCGAGGGACCGACGAGCCCCACCGCCTCGCCCTTGTCGACGCCAAGGGAAATCCCCTTGAGAATATGCACCCGCGCGGCCCCGCGCCCGAGGCTCAAATCGACATCGTGAAGCGCAATGGCCTTGTCCTTCATACCCATGCATCCGATCTGTTGGAGACTTGCAGCAACCGTTGTTTAGCCCTGCAGAGATGGGAAGCCTATCGATGAAGCGCCAATCAGGCCCGTTCATGACGTTCATTTTTGCGTGTGCGGCGGCTCTGGCCGCCATGGCCGTCCCCCCCTCCGCCTCCCTTGCGCAGGACAAGACCCTGCATCTCGTCGCCCTAGGCGACAGCCTGACGGCCGGTTACGGCCTGCCGCAGGAAGCGGCCTTTCCGGTGGTGCTGGAGAAGGCTCTGAAAGCCAAGGGCTACAAGGTGGAGATCGCCAATGCAGGCGTGTCGGGCGACACCTCCTCGGCAGGGCTCGACCGGCTCGACTGGTCCATCCCCGACGGCACGGATGGCGTGATCGTGGAGCTTGGCGCCAACGACATGCTGCGCGGCCTCGATCCCGCCGGCACGCGCAGGAACATCGAAGCCATCGTGGAGCGTCTCAAGAGCCGCAACATTCCCGTGATGCTCGCAGGCATGTATGCCTCACGCAACCTGGGCTCCGACTACATCCAGAAATTCGATACGATCTATTCCGACATTGCGAAGAAGCATGACCTTGTGCTCTATCCCTTTTTTCTCGACGGGGTGGCCGGCGAGCGGTCTCTCAACCTTCCCGACGGCCTGCACCCGACGGCGAAGGGCGTGGAGATCATCGTCGCGCGCATTCTTCCCTCGGTCGAAAGCTTTCTTGCCCGCCTGATCCGGCGCTGATCGCCTTCAGCGCTTTGAATTTCCTGACGGATGCGGCGGGTCCCTCCCGCTGCGAGGAGCCTTGAAGATGCAATATCGCCGCCTTGGCCGCACCGATCTGAACGTCAGCCTCATCTGCCTCGGCACCATGACCTGGGGTCAGCAGAACACCGAGGCGGAAGGCCATGAGCAGATGGATTACGCCCTCGATCAGGGCATCAATTTCTTCGATACCGCCGAGCTTTACTCGATTCCGCCCCGTCCTGAGACCCAAGGCTCCACGGAACGGATCATCGGGTCCTGGTTCAAGTCGCGCGGCACGCGAGACAAGGTGATTCTCGCCACCAAGGTGGTAGGCCGCTCCGACAACACCTGGTTCCGGGACGACGGCTCCAAGGCCGAGCTCTCCCGCAAGCAGATCGAAGAGGCTGTGAACAAGAGCCTCAAGCGTCTCCAGACCGATTACATCGACCTCTACCAGATCCACTGGCCCGATCGTCCCATGCCCTGGGGCTCGAATCCGACGATCTTCAGGCACCAGGAGGGCGATTCACACCCGATTGCTGAAACCGTCGAGATCATGACCGACCTGGTGAAGGCCGGAAAGATCCGCCATTTCGGCCTCTCCAACGAGAGCGCCTGGGGCACGATGACCTTCCTCAAGCACGCGGAGGCCAAGGGCCTGGCGCGGGCGCAATCCGTCCAGAACGCCTACAACCTCCTCAACCGTACCTACGAGGTCGCCCTTGCGGAAGTGAGCCTGCGCGAACAGGTGAGCCTGCTTGCCTACTCGCCGCTGGCGCAAGGGTATCTGACAGGGAAATATCTCGACGGCGCACGGCCTGCGGGCGCACGCACCACCCTGTTCCAGCGTGGTCAGCGCTACGAGAATGCAACCGCCGAGGCCGCCATCCGCAAGTACCTTGCTCTCGCCAAGGAATTCGGCCTCGATCCGGCACAGATGGCCTTGGCCTACGTCAATTCCCGCCCCTTCGTGACCTCCACCATCATCGGCGCCACTTCCATGGCGCAGCTGAAGACGGACATCGCATCGATCAACGTGACCATCACGCCGGAGGTGGAAAAGCGCATCGACGCCATCCACGTCGAGCATTGCAACCCTTGCCCTTAATGGCATCCTCCGTCATGGCCGGGCTCGACCCGTCCATCCACGTCTTGGGAGCCGCAGCGCATCAAAGGGGTGGATGCCCGTAACAGGTGCGGGCATGACGACAGCGAGGTCCCGGCCGGAACAAAGCCGGCTGTCCATCGTATCCCTCAAAACGTCGCCAAGCTCGGGAGGTGTCGCATGCCACGTCTGTTCACCGGCATCGAGATCCCCACGGAAATCGCATTGGCCCTCTCCGCCTATCGGGGCGGCCTGCCGGGGGCGCGCTGGATCGATCCTGAGAATTATCACATTACCCTGCGCTTCATCGGCGACATCGACGAGCGCACGGCGGACGACGTGTACTCCATCCTCGGCGATTGCCGTTATCGCGATCCGATGACGTTCACCATCGACGGGCTCGACACCTTCGGCGGATCGAAGCCGCGAGCGGTCTTCGCCCGCGTGTCCGGCAACGGCGAATTGAGTGAGCTGCAGGCGGAACAGGAGCGCATGATGCGCCAGATCGGCCTGGCTGCGGAGACCCGCAAGTTCACCCCGCATGTGACCTTGGCGCGCCTGAAGAACGTTTCCCCCATCGATGTGGCGGATTACATGGCAACCCGTGGCCATTTTCCGAAGCTCACCTTTACGGCCCATCGCTTCGTGCTCTATTCGTCGAAGTCTTCCGTGGGCGGCGGGCCTTATGTGATCGAAGCCGCCTATCCGCTGGGCTAGAACATCGGGCCCGAAAGTGGACTTGCACTTCCGGGATCGATCCGATGCTCCTTCGAGAGAGAGTGATGGCTTCGCTGATTTTTCTCACCCACCCCGAGGTGGTCATCGACCCTCTCATGCCCATCACCCAATGGCCCCTGAACGAAACGGGCCGGCGGCGGATGGAGATCTTCGCCGAAAAGCTCTCCGGCCTCCGGCTCTCCTCGATCCATGCCAGCACCGAGCAGAAGGCCATGGACGGCGCAGCCATCGTGGCGGAGCGTTTCGGGATGACCTATGGCACGCACGAGGACCTCGGCGAGAACGACCGCTCCTCCACGGGCTACATCGCGCCACCGGAATTCTGGGAGGTCGTGCGCGAGTTCTTCGACCGGCCTCACGAGAGCATCCGCGGCTGGGAGCGCGCCATCGACGCGCAGACGCGCATCGTGAGCGCCGTGCGCCGGATCGCGGCTCAGGAAACGGGCCACACACTCCTCGTTTCCCATGGCGGCGTCGGATGCCTGCTCACCGCGCATCTGCAGCAGGTGGCGATAGGCCGGGAAAGCCGTCCGTCCCATCCGGGAGGCGGCTGCTTCATCGTCATCGACCGCGAAACCCTTGCGCTGCAGCAGGATTGGCGCACCATCGAGGATGCCGCTTTTCCTCTCTGACGCCTCCCGGCCTTAAGCCTTGCGTCCTGTGCGGCTTCGGAATAGCCGTTCCTCGCAGACGAGAGGCATGAGCGAACCGATGAACGGCATGAGTTTCGCCAGATACATTCCCGGCATCGCTCTGTGCGCCGCCATCTCCGCCGCCGCTTTCGGCCTCCAGAGGATCGAAGAACACTGGACCGGCCGCCCCTGGCTGGAAGCTCTGGTCATCGCGATCCTGCTCGGCACGCTGATCAGAACATTCTGGACGCCCGGCGCGCGCTGGACTCCCGGCATCGGCTTTTCCGCCAAGACCCTGCTCGAGATCGCCGTAATGCTGCTCGGCGCATCCATCAGCTTCCAGGCCGTGCTCCAGGCTGGCTGGGGCCTGATCGTCGGCATCGCGGTGGTGGTGGCACTGGCCATCGGGGCGAGTTATGGCCTGTGCCGCCTGCTCGGATTGCCCCGGCGCATGGCGATCCTGGTGGCCTGCGGAAATTCCATCTGCGGCAATTCCGCGATTGCGGCGGTCGCTCCTGTGATCGGTGCGAAGCCGGAGGATGTCGCCTCCTCCATCGCGTTTACCGCCGTTCTCGGCGTGATCGTGGTGCTGACGCTCCCTCTCCTGATGCCGCTCTTGAGTCTATCGCTGACACAATACGGCGTGCTGGCCGGTCTGACCGTTTATGCCGTGCCGCAGGTTCTGGCGGCGACCCTGCCGGTGAGCGCGATCAGCACGCAGATCGGCACGCTCGTGAAGCTCGTGCGCGTGCTGATGCTCGGGCCCGTGGTGATCGCGTTGTCGCTCAAGGCGGGACAGCGGGCGGCCACAAAGAGCCTCTCGTTCACCCGCCTCGTGCCATGGTTCATCATCGGCTTCCTGAGCCTCGCGGCGCTTCGCACCGCGGGCGTGATTCCCGATCCGGTTCTCGGCCTCGTCACGCCGGCGGCAACCCTGCTGACCGTGGTCTCGATGGCGGCCCTGGGCCTCGGCGTCGACCTGAAGGTTCTCGCGCGGGTCGGCGGGCGCGTGACCCTCGCGGTGACGCTGTCGCTGCTCGTGCTGATCGGCATCAGTCTGGGCCTTATTCGCCTCCTCGGAGTGGCATGAGCCCTTGAAAGCTGCTCGCGCTGCTTCATCACTAAGCCTTCCCTATGTTGAAAGACGAAGCCGCCATGCCCCGCTTGACCGAACCTGAGCGCCAGGAACTCCTCGCCGCCCTCGACGGATGGACCCTCGTGGAAGGACGGGACGCCATCCGCAAGCGCTACGTGTTCCACGATTTCAACGCGGCCTTCGGCTGGATGACCCGCGTAGCGCTGGCGGCCGAGCCCATGAACCACCATCCGGAATGGTTCAACGTCTACAACACGGTGGACGTGACGCTCTCCACGCACGACGCGAACGGCCTCACGCGCCGCGACATTGAACTGGCGCAGCGCATGGACCAGCTCGCGTCAGGTCTGGCGAGGGAATGAGCCATGGAGGGAACCCAGGTCTTCACGGGCGGCTGCGCCTGCGGACAGCTGACCTACAAGGTGCAGGGCCAGCCGAAGCGCGTCGGCCTTTGCCATTGCATGACCTGCCGAAAGGAGAGCGGCAGCGTCTTCAACGCTTTCGCGATTTTTCCCACCGAGCAGGTCACCATCTCGGGCGAAAGCCGGATCTGGGAGTCCGCTCCCGGTGGCCAGCGCCGTTTCTGCCCCACATGCGGTTCGCTGGTGTTCTATTCGGACGCCGGCGACGAGATCGAGATCATGCTCGGCACCTTCGACCAGACGGATCTTTTCAGGCCCACCTACGAGGCCTGGACGAAGCGGCGCGAGTCCTGGCTCTGCACTCCGGATCTGATCAGCTATCCCGAGAACCGGGGAGAGGTGACATCATAGAATCGGCGATCGAAGGAGCCAGTGCGGAACGCCGCGTCTCCTGACGAATCATCCGCCGTCATGGAGAGGCAGATCGTGTCGGAACCTCAGAACAAGCCGGTCGAACCCTTGCGATTTCCCGCAGAGCTTCTGCAGGAGCGCGTCTTGTCGGCGTTGCGCGAGGCCGGTGCCAGTGATGCCTCCGCCGCCGCCGCGACCCGTGCCATGATGCATGCCTCGCGCAGCGGCATCGACAGTCATGGAGTGAGGCTAACCTCGTTCTATGCGGAAGGCCTGAGGAGCGGGCAGATCAACGGCTCGCCCGCACTCAGGGTTCAGCGTACGGCTGCCGCGAGCGCGATGCTGGATGCCGACCACGGCCTTGGCCATGCGGCAGCCTATGCGGGCATGGAGGAGGCTTGCCGGATCGCGAGGGAGAGCGGCATCGGGGCGGTGGGCATCACCCATTCCACCCATTACGGCGCCGCCGGGGCCTATGCCCTGGCGGGAGCGGAGACCGGGTTCATCGCGATCTCGACCACGAATGCAGACTCCCTCGTGGCGCTTCACGGGGGCGCAGACCGGTTCCACGGCACCAATCCCCTCGCCGCCGCAGCACCCGTGCGCGATTCGCGACCCTGGCTTCTCGACATGGCCACTTCGGCGATTCCCTATAACCGCGTCCTGCTGTTCCGCTCCCTGCAGAACGATCTGCCCCCGGAGGTCGCCGCGGATATAAAAGGCGAACCCACCCGCAACCCGCATCTCGCCGAAATGCTGACGCCTCTCGGCGGGGCCGCCTTCGGCTTCAAGGGCGCAGGCCTCGCCGGTCTGGTGACGATCCTCTCGGCTGTGCTGACCGGCGCCAAACCCGACCCCTTCGTCGTGCCCATGGGCAAAGGCGATGGGGAGCGCCATGGAGAGCGCCATGACATCGGCCATTTCTGCCTGGCCATCGATCCGGAGCGTTTCGTCGGCCGCGAAACCTATGATGCGCTCATGGCGCAGTATCTCGCGGTCCTACGCGCCTCCTCGGCGAGGCCTGGCGAAGCCGTCCTGGCGCCGGGAGACCGGGAGTGGATGACCATGGACGAGCGGGACCGCACCGGAATCCCGGTCGATCCTGACACGGCGCGCTTCCTCGGGCTGGCGTAGCCGGCCCCCCGACGCGCTATTTGGGCTGCATGCGCAAGGCGCCGTCGAGGCGGATGCTCTCGCCGTTGAGCATGTCGGTCTCGATGATGCTTTTGACGAGCTGCGCATATTCCTCGGGCCGCCCGAGACGCGAGGGGAACGGCACGTTGGCCTCCAGCGCCTTTCGGTAATCCTCCGCGATGCCTTCGAACAGCGGCGTGTGGAAGAGGCCGGGCATGATCGTCATCACGCGGATGCCGAAGCCCGAAAGGTCGCGCGCCACGGGCAGGGTGAGCGCCAGAACGCCGCCCTTCGAGGCGGAATAGGCGGCTTGGCCGATCTGCCCATCCTGCGCGGCCACGGACGAGGTGTTGACGATGACGCCGCGCCCTCCGTCCGGGGTGACCGGTTCGAGCGCCGCCATGGCGGCGGCGCATTTCGAGATCATCGCATAGGTGCCGATGAGGTTGATTTCCACCGTCTTGCGGAAGCTTGCGAGATCGTGCGGAATCAGCTCGCCCGTCTCGCGCTTCCTGGTCACTGTGCGGCGGCCCGGCGCAACGCCCGCGCAGTTCACGAGAACACGCTCGACGCCGTGTTTTTCACGGGCCTTCACGAGCCCTGCGTCGATCGTGGCCTCGTCCGTAACGTCCACGTGTGCGAACAGGCCGCCGATCTCGCGGGCAACCGCCTCGCCCCGCTCGGCGTTCATGTCGAAGATAGCGACCCGCACCCCCTGCGACGCGAGCATCCGCGCGGTGGCCTCTCCCAGTCCCGAGGCGCCGCCGGTGACGATGGCTGCCATCAATTTGTCGAGCTTCATCGGTTGTCTCCTCTCTTGAGGGTGCTTGTAGGCAATCCTTACATGAATGGATACCCAGACTGTCGAAGGAGCGAGAAGAGCATGAGCGAACCTTTCATCGAGCCTTTCACCAAGGCCGAAATGGATGCCATGCGCACGGCCACTCGGGACGAGGAGGGCCTGAAGCGTCGCTTCTGGGACAAGTTCAGGCGCGTGGCGGGCAGGATCCCCTTCGCGGAGGACCTGGTGGCGGCCTTCTATTGCGCCACCGACCCGAAGACGCCGAGCCGCGTGAAGCTGATCCTCTTGGGGGCCATCGCCTATTTCGTCATGCCGCTGGATGCGGTCAGCGATCTCCTGCCCCTCCTCGGTTTTGCGGACGATGCGGCCGTTCTGGCAGCAGCCATCACCCAGGTGGCGGGTTCCATTACGGAAGAGCACCGGTGCAGAGCCCATGAAACCCTAGGGAAGGCACTGTCGGAACACCCCGAATAGCCAAGGCTGTGAGATTTCCTTCTAGATAAAGAATATTCGCCTATTGCAACATTATAATTTATCGCCTATAGGGAGGGTGTTCATCAGAAGTCATTTCAACTCCTCCCTTTTGAACAACCTATAATTTTTCAGACAGCAACTCTCGGGGCCGCTTTGCGGCCCTTTTATTTTTTCACGTTCCGTAGAGTTCCCAAAATCGATAATGCCGCGTTTCGACGCATCGCCAAGGCGCTGAGCGGAGGCTACGGGGTGGTGAAGAGTTATTAACCATCCCCTCTTATTGTCCGCTTCCATGACGACAGCATCTCTCCAGCGCGGCCTCGCCGCGGGCATCCTTTCAGCCGTTCTCAGCCTGGGAGCCGGATCTGCAGCTCAGGCTCAGACGAAGCCGTCTGCGGCCAAACCAGCTCCGGCGAAACCGGCTCCGGCCAACCCTGCTCCGGTGACTGCCACCGGGAAGGCCAAGCCTGCCTCCGTCACCGGCAAGGCTTCTTCGGCCGCCAAACCGGCGGCTGCGGCAGCCGCTGCCGGCGCCGCGGCCGTGGCGGCCAAACCCACCCAGGCGGCGACAGGTCCTGGCGGAGCCTCCCTCGTGACATCCTATGGCGACTGGGGCGTCTATACGGCCCAGACAGGGCGCTCGAAGATCTGCTATGCCCTGAGCCAGCCCCAGGACCGCCTGCCGAAGAACGTCAACCGGGATCCGGCCTATCTCTTCGTCTCCTTCCGCCCGGCGGAGAACGTGAAGAACGAGATCGCGGTTGTCCTCGGCTTCGCCGCCAAGGAGAACGCCCCGGCCGAAGCCGCCATGGGCAGCGCCTCCTATGCGCTCATCGCCAAGGCCTCCAATGCCTGGCTCAAAAACCCCGCCGAGGAAAGCCAGGCCATCGCCACCATGGCCCGCAGCGGCACCTTGACGGTGAAGATGCAGTCGGCCAAGGGATCGAACCTCACGGATCGCTATTCCCTGAACGGCTTCGGCAAGGCCCTGGAGCACGCCCGCAAGGAATGCGGCGTCTGACCCCGACCTCCCCTTGCAAGTTGCGCCATGAATACGCATTTCCGGGCCTCGCGCCCGGAATTTTGCTTTTCGGCTCACGGTTTCGGCGCAATCGTGCTATAGGCACGCCACATCCCATCAACGAGGCTCGAGATTTCCCATGGCGACGGTGCTCGACATCGCCAAGCGCAACCCCAATGCGGCCCCTTTGGCCGTGAGCGATGCCGCGCGCGTGGCAGGGGCGAATGCTTTGTCCATCGAAAAGACCGCTGAGATGAACGTAGCGGCGGGCGCCGCTCCCGGCGGCGCATCCCTCGTCGGCCTCACCCGCGATCAGCTGAAGGATTCTCTGTCCGCCATCGGCGTGCCCGAGCGCGAGCTCAAGATGCGCGTGGCCCAGCTCTGGCACTGGATCTATTTCCGCGGAGCCAAGGACTTCGCCGAGATGACCAACGTGGGCAAGGAGTTGCGCGCCAAGCTCTCGGCCGCTTACACGCTCGCCCGCCCGCAGGTGGTCTCTGAGCAGGTGTCGAAGGACGGCACCCGCAAGTGGCTGATCCGCATGCCCTCCACCGGCCCTCTCGACAAGGGCGCGGAGATCGAGTGCGTCTACATTCCGGAAGTTGATCGCGGCACCCTGTGCGTGTCGAGCCAGGTCGGCTGCACCCTCACCTGCTCCTTCTGCCATACGGGCACGCAGCGCCTCGTGCGTAACCTCACCTCGGCGGAAATCGTGGCGCAGCTCATCGTGGCGCGCGATGCCATCGGCGACTGGCCTCATGCCACGCCGCCGGAAGGCGCCTTCGTTCCCACCGACGGCGGACGCTTCGTGTCCAACATCGTGTTCATGGGCATGGGCGAGCCGCTCTACAACATCGACAACGTGATCGACGCCATCGGCGTCCTGTCGGACAACGAGGGGCTGGGCCTCTCGCGCCGCCGCATCACCGTTTCCACCTCCGGCGTGGTGCCGCAGATGGAGCGTCTTGGCGCTGAAGCCAACACCATGCTCGCCATCTCGCTCCATGCGGTGCGCGACGAGTTGCGCGACGTGCTGGTGCCGATCAACCGCAAATACGACATCAAGCAGCTGCTCGATGCCTGCCGCGCCTATCCCGGCCTCTCGAACGCGCGCCGCATCACCTTCGAATACGTGATGCTGAAAGGCGTGAACGATTCCGACGCCGATGCGCGCGAGCTCGTGCGCCTCCTCAAGGGCATTCCGGCGAAGATCAACCTGATCCCGTTCAATCCCTGGCCCGGCTCCAAATACGAATGCTCGGACTGGGAGCGCATCGAACGCTTCTCCGAGATCGTCTACCGGGCAGGCTATGCCTCGCCGGTGCGTACCCCCCGCGGCCGCGATATCCTCGCGGCCTGCGGCCAGCTCAAGAGCGAGACGGAAAAGCTGCGCGCCCGCGCCCGCATGATGGCCGAACAGGGCATCGGGGCCGAGGGCGTCTACGCGCTGGGGGACGGGGAGTAATCTCCCCTCCCCAATTCTTCTCGCAGCGGACTCTCGGAAAGGCTCATGCTATAGCCAAGACATGATCCGCTGGCTTCTGCTCATTCCCTTCGCGCTTCTCATCGCCATCGGCATGAGCAGCCTGTTCTTCTTCATCGCCTCCATGGTCGATCCGCTCATGGCGACGCTCACGGGCGAGACGCTCTTCGTCGGGTTCTGGAATCTCGTGGATGCGGTGTTTGCGTCCGACGATCCCGGCCCCATCGTGGCCGATGCCATGCTCAGTGTCGGGCGGATCATGTTCACGCTGCTCGTGCTCCCGCCTTTGATCATCGCCCTGATCAGCGAGGTCCTGAAAATGCGCAGTCTCCTCTGGCATGCGCTTGCCACCGGCGTGCTCACGGCCTCCGTGCCGTGGATCCTGCGCGGCGCGGCGCGCGTTCAGAATCCCCAGGAGCTGCACGTGAGCGCCATTCTCGCGCTCACCGGCGCGGTGGCAGGCTTCATCTATTGGGCCATTGCCGGCCGCGATGCCGGCGGAAATCGCCCCTTGCCTGATGCCCAGCCGGGAAAGGCCGATACCACTTTCCCGGGCTAGCCGAATGAGCCCGATCCTCTAACGCGATGCCGTCGTCAGGATCTTGACCGCGAAGGCCCCGAAGAGGCCGGCGAAGGAATAATCGATGGCGCGCATCACCTTCGGATGATTGCGCAGCAGTACGATCACCTTCTCGGCGCCCAGGATCAGGGCGGCGCCCATAGGAGCGGTGAAGGCGACGAAATAAAGGCCGAGGAACAGAAGCTTGTCGGCGGCGTGGGGATCGGCCGAATCCACGAATTGCGGCAGGAAGGTCACGAAAAACAGGACGATCTTCGGATTCGTGAGATTGATGCCGACGCCCATGAAAAAGGTCTTCCAGAAGGAGATCTCGATCCGCCCCTCCTCCTTGAGCGAGAGCGCCGAGCCGTTGCGCACCGCGTCAAAAGCCATCCACAGCAGGTAGAGTGCGCCCACAACCTTGAGGATCGTAAAGGCCGTGACAGAGGCGGCGAGCAGGGCCGAGAGACCCAGGGCCGCGAGCAGCGTGTGCACGCAGCATCCCGCCATGGCCCCGAGCATCGAGGCCATGCCCGCCTTCCGGCCGCCCGACATGGTTTTTGCCAGAAACAGGCTCATATCCGGTCCTGGCGTGATGAACAGCAGGAAGCAGGCGAGCGAATAGGCGAGCAGGGTACTCAGATCGGGCAGGAAGGTCATGGCTCGGATCCCAGATTCGGCGGAAGATCATGCCTCAATCCCCTGTTCACGACCAGTCCGAACCGCCTTGTTGAAACCCAGTCCTTGCTCCATCTGTTGAACGCGGCCAAGTTCATGGAACAAAGAATCAAGAGAAGGACAGACATGAAGGCTTCGCCCCTGCGGAATCGCATCCGCATCGCCCTGACCGGAATGGCTCTTGCTCTCGGCCTGTCCGCCTGCGGGATCAACAACGTGCCGACCCTTGAGGAACAGGCCAAGGCTGCCTGGAGCGAGGTGCAGAACCAATATCAGCGCCGCGCCGACCTGATCCCGAACCTGGTGGAGACCGTCAAGGGCTTCGCCCAGCAGGAGCGCGAGGTGCTGACGCAGGTCACGGAAGCCCGCGCCAAGGCGACCCAGATCCAGGTCGACGCCTCGACCGTGACCGACCCGGAAAAATTCCGCCAGTTCCAGGAGGCGCAGAACCAGCTCTCCGGCGCATTGGGCCGCCTGCTCGCCACGGTCGAACGCTATCCGGAGCTGAAGTCCAACGCCAACTTCCTCGCCCTGCAGTCGCAGCTGGAGGGTACGGAAAACCGTATTGCCGTGGCGCGCCGCGACTACATCGCCGCGGTACAGGCCTACAACACGGAGCTGCGCACCATTCCGGGCCGCTGGATCGCATCCATCGTCTATCCCGAAGCCAAGCCCATGGAGACCTTCACGGCCACGGCCGGCTCCGACAGGCCGCCGCAGGTGAAGTTCTAAGCGGATGATCAGAGCGCACCGTCTTCCCTCCCCCGTGTGGCGAGGGCCAGGGAGGAGGTGCCGGCGCATGACCTCCGTAGGCGATCGCTCACGCCCCCACCTCCACCTCCTCCCCACCGCAAGGCGGGTGTTCCCGCCTTGCGTCAGCCTCAAGACAAGTCTCGGGCAGGCCCGAGGCTTGTGGGGGAGGAGAGTTAGCATGGCGCTCCTTCTGGCGCTCCTCCTTCCCCTCGCAGCCCTCGCCCAGACCTTCCCGGCTCTCTCCGGCCGCGTGGTCGACCAGGCCAATCTCCTCAAACCCGAAGAACGCACCGCGCTGGAAGCGAAACTCAAGGCGCACGAGGACAGGACCTCCGATCAGGTAGTGGTCGCGACCGTCTCCTCCCTCGAGGGCACGAGCGTGGAGGATTACGCCAACCGCCTCTTCCGCGCGTGGCAGCTGGGGCAGAAGAAGAACAACAACGGTGTCCTGCTTCTCGTCGCACCCAATGAACGCAAGGTGCGCATCGAGGTGGGCTATGGGCTCGAAGGCGCGCTGACCGATGCGCTCTCGAAGGTCATCATCACCACGGCGATCGCGCCGCAATTCCAGAAGGGCGATTTCGCGGGCGGCATCGATGCCGGCACCGATGCGATTCTCTCGATCCTCACGGGCGATGCGGAGCAATGGCACCGCCGGGCGGAGGTGCGCGAGGATGATGCTTCGGCCACCGACATGATCATCACCGCCCTGATCGTCGCGTTCATCCTGTTCCAGCTCTATCGGGCGTTCCGCGGCAGCGGGAGGCCAGGCGTCCATGGCCGACGACGCTCCAGCCCTTGGATCATCACCACCGGCGGCAGCGGCTGGTCCGGCGGCGGTGGAAGCTGGTCGGGCGGTTCGGGAGGGGGAGGCTTTTCCGGTGGAGGCGGCTCGTCGGGCGGCGGCGGTGCTTCAGGGAGCTGGTAGATGATTTCGGAACACGATCAACACCGGCTCTCGCAGGCCATCCACGAGGCGGAAAAAGGCACCGCGGGCGAGATCGTCGTGGTCGTGGCGCGTCAGGCCGATACCTATCGCGCCATTCCGGTCGCCTTCAGCCTGTTCCTGGCGCTCATATCGCCGTGGCCGCTGATCTGGTTCACTGAACTCGGCCCTTCGCGGATCTTCCTGATCCAGCTCCTTGCTGCCGTGGTGCTCAACGCCGTCCTCGCTTGGCCGCCGCTCCACCTCGCCCTGATCCCGGGCAGCATCAAGCGGGCGCGGGCGCATGAGGCAGCCATGAGGGAATTCGCAAGCCATGGCCTCTCGCGCACCCAAGGCCGGACCGGCGTGCTCATCTATATGGCCGCAGCCGAGCACTACGCCGAGATCATGACTGACATCGGCATCGCCGAAAAGGCAGGCCCCGCCGTGTGGCAGGACATCATCGCCGATCTGATCGCAGCGATCCGCCAGAACAGACCGGGCGACGGGCTGATCCAAGCCGTGCAGCGCGCAGGAGCAATCCTTGCCGAGCACGCGCCGCCGCATGCGCAGGACACGAACGAGCTGCCGAACAAGGTCGTGCTTCTTTAAATCTCAAAGGCCGTTGCTCTTCGCGGCGCCCAAGATCAGGCTCGGCTTATCGTCCTGCGCCGTCTGGAGCAGCACCACATAACCGTCGCCACCGCTGCGCGCGGTCTCGACCGGCACCTCGAAGCGGGCAGAACCGCCATGCCATTCGCCGATGCGCTTGAGGCCGCGCACCACATTGGCATAGGTCACTGTCTTGCCCTTGTTCTCACCGCGCTCGATGGGCACGGTCTGGGAGCGCAGCACCGGCAGAACCCACACCAGAGCCTCCCGCCGCGGCGGCTCGGCCATTTCCGTCACGGAGATGGTGACCATGCCGTTCTGCTCGCTCACGGCGATGTCCACCGGCAGCTTCGTGCCGCCCTTGAGGGTCATCAGGATCGCGTTCTCGATCTGCGCCTTGTCCGAGCCGATGCAGGATTTCTTGCCGTTCACGATCATCTGCGGCGTGAACACCTGACGGTCGCTGCGGGCGTGGGCGTATTCCTTCTGCCGCGTGGTGAAATCGGCGTGGGCCAACGTGTCCTTCCAGCCGAGATAGTCCCAGTAATTCACGGGAAAGGAGAGCGCCACGATGTCGGGTTGGCGGGAATACTCGACCAGCAGGGCATCGGCCGGCGGGCAGTTCGAGCAGCCCTGGCTCGTGAAAAGCTCCACGACCGCGCGCGGCGGCTCCGCAAAAGCAGGCTGCATGACAAGGGCGAAACCTGTGGCCGCCAGGAGGAGTTTCAGTCGAGACGCCATGATGCCCGCCATGAAACACCAGGGGCGGCTCAATGGGAACTCACTTTACCTTGAACATCGGGCTGGGAGCCGGCGGGAACCCGCCAGCGCCGGTGCATCCAGAGCCACTGCTCGGGATATTCGCGCACCCACTCCTCCACGACGGAGGTCATGGCCTGCATGGCTCCCTGCACGTTGATCTGCCCGTCGGGATCGCGCGGCAGGTCGAGGGGGGGCGTGAGCTGAAGGCGGAAGCGGTGATTGGGCAGCCGGATCACCCGGACCCCGTGGACCGGGCAGTCGAACCGGCGGGCGAACTTGCCGAGGATCGGGTTCACGAGCGCCTTGCGGCCCATGAAATCCACCAGCACGCCGCGGGTGAAGTGCTGGTCGATGAGCATGCCCAGATGCCCACCCTTCTCCAATGCTCCCTGCATGGCGAAGGCAGCGCCCTGCCGGGCGGCCTCGAGATTGCCCATGGTCTCGCTTCGGATCTCGTGCAGCACCCGGGCGATGGCCGGATCGTTGGGCGCGCGGAACACCGCCGTGGTGTCGAGCCCGAAGCGCGCCGCGCAGATCGCAGGCAATTCCCAGTTGGCCAGATGCGCCGAAAAGACGATGCCGGGCCTGCCGTCGTCGCGAAGAGCCAGGAAGTGCTCGATACCATCCACCTCGGTGCGGCCGGGAACGGGGCTGTCCGGGTCGAAATCGAACAGGGCGCCCAGATGCGGATATTCCCCGCCCGTGCGGCCCAGATTGTCCCAGGCTGCGCGGGCGAGCGCCTTCACCTCGGCTTCGGACTTTTCAGGATAGGCTGCCCGGATATTGGAAAGCGCCGTCCTGTGCGCCGTGAGCAACGGCCCGATGGTGCGGGCGAGCGCAGCACCCAACGAGCCCGAACGCTCCGGGCCGATGGCTCGCGAAAAGGCGAACACGCCGCGCACGACACCCACCATCACCGTCTCGGAGAGACGCGAGAGAAGGCTGCGGGGACGATGAGATTGCTGCACGTCGGGCAAATCCGGTAGTAGGACAGGGGGCTTGGAAAGGAAAAAGGCTCCGCGTGTTTTTCGCTAAAGCATCGAACTCAAAAGTGGAATCCACTTCTGGGATCAACTCGATGCTTTCTCCTTACACAAGAGCATCGTTCGGTGCAGAAAAGCGGATCCACTTTTCTGCACGATGCTCTGGGAGCCCGTTTCGTCAAGATCTATGGTCGAAGGACGGCTCGTACCAGAGGTCAGCAAGGGTCAGAAGGTCACGATGACCTTGCCGAACACCTTGCGGCCCTCGAGCCGCTCCAGGCCTTTCTGGAAATCGTCGAGCGGGAAGACCGAGTCGATGACCGGGCTCATGCCGCCCGCCATCTTCTCCAGGGATTGGCTGATGTTCTCGATGCGGCAGCCGAAGGAGCCGAAGATCCGGTACTGCTGCTGGAAGAGCTGCATCAGGTTCATGGTGGTGGATACGCCCGAGGTGGAGCCGCAGGTCACGAGGCGGCCGCCGCGCTTGAGGCAGAGCAGCGAGCCGTTCCAGGTCTCCGCGCCCACATGCTCGAACACCACGTCGACGCCCTTGCGCTTGGTCAGCCGGCGCACCTCGCCCTCGAAGCGCTCCGTCCGGTAGTTGATGACGTAGTCGGCGCCCAAGGCCTTGGCCTTCTCGCCCTTCTCGTCGTCGCCCACCGTCGTGTAGATTGTGCAGCCGAGGGCCTTGGCCATCTTGATCGCCGCCGTGCCGATGCCGGAGCCGCCTGCATGGACGAGGATCGATTCGCCGGGCTCCAGCTTGGCGTTGTCGAAGAGCATGTGCTGCACCGTGCCGAAGCCGATGGGCGCGCAGGCCGCCTGCTCGAAGGTGACGCCCTTCGGCACCGGGATCACGAGGCGCTCGGGCCGGTTGATGAGCTCGCGGGCAAAGCCGTCGATATGGAAGCCCATGATGCCGGCGACGTTCTCGCAGAGATTGTCCCAGCCCTTGCGACAGGCGCTGCAATGGCCGCAGGTCTCGGCGCCGTACATGGTCACCGGATCGCCGACCTTGAAGCGGCTGGCGCCCTCGCCCACCGCCGCGATCTCGCCGGCGGCTTCGACGCCCACTGCCTGGGGCATCTTGCGCTTGGCGAAAGCCATGCCGCGAAAGCCCCAGACGTCGAGATAGTTCAGGCCCAGCGCCTTGATCCGCACCTGGACCTCGCCCGGAGCGGGCGGCGGCGGCGCGTCGATCTCGGTGATGCGAATGTCACGGTCGCCGAAAAGCTGAAGGGAGCGCATGGATATCAATCCTGGTCGGCGTCGCAGCCGGCAGCATAAAGCGCGGCGGCAACGGAGAACTTCTTTCCGGCGGCTTAAAGGGCGAGCGTGGGAATGGCAAGGTCCGGCCGGTCATCCCGGAGCTGCAAAGCAGAACCCGGGATCGCCTGCAGGACAAGGCGCCCTTTTCGTAGAACGATCCCGGATCTTCGCTGCGCTTCGTCCGGGATGACGCTTTAGGACTCTACCGGTGCACGCCCAGCATGGAGGTGAGGCCGCCGTCGATGGGCAGAACCGCGCCGGTGATGTAGGCGGCGGGCTCGCTCAACAGAAAGGCGGCGAGGCCCGCGATTTCCTCTGGTTTCGCGAAACGACCAGCCGGGATCTGCTTTTCCATGTTGTCGCGATAGGCGGCATAGGGCGCCATCATGTCCGTGTCGATGAAGCCCGGCGCGATCACGTTGACGGTGACGTTGCGCTTGGCAGTCTCCACGGAGAGCGTACGGCAATAGGAGATGAGCGCGCCTTTTGACGCCGCATAGGCCGCGTTGCCAGGATTGCCCTGGAGCGCCGCCACCGAGCCGATGGCAACGATGCGACCTGCCTTGCTGCGGATCATGCCGCGCAGGAGCGATTTGGCGATGCGCGTGAGCGACCAGAAGTTCACCTGCATGGCGGCTTCGGCCTTGTCCTGCTGCATCATGGCGGCGAGCGCGTCGTAAGGCTGGCCCGCATTGTGCACGAAGCCGAAGAAACTTTCGGCTTCCAGCATCTCGCAGAAGGCCTCTAACGCCACCTTGTCGGCGAGATCGACTTCATGCGCCTTGATGGTGCGGCCAGGATGGGCCCGCACCAGTTCGTCGGCCAAAGCCTTCGCGGCCTCGCCTGACGAGCGGTAGGTGAAATCCACATCATGGCCTGCGGCCACGAGTGCCCGCACGATCGCCGCGCCGACGCCTTTGCCGCCGCCCGTCACCAAAACCCGGGTCATGTTTTCAAGCTCCCTTGGGCTCGGCCCCGAAGACGAGGCAGGTGTTCTGGCCGCCGAAGCCGAAGGAGTTCGAGAGCACGTAGTTTACATTCGCATCGCGCGCCACGTTCGGCACCACATCGAGCGGGATCGCGGGATCGGGCACCTGGTAATTGATCGTCGGCGGGATGCGGCCGGTCGCCAGCGTCAGCAGCGACATCACCGCCTCCACCGCGCCTGCAGCGGTGAGCGTGTGGCCGATCATCGACTTGTTCGACGAGATCGGCAGGCGTGCCATGCGCTCGCCGAACACGGCGGCGCAGCTCATGGACTCCATCTTGTCGTTTTCGGGCGTCGAGGTGCCGTGCGCGTTGATGTAGTCGATGTCGTCGGGCGTGAGGCCTGCATCGCCGAGCGCCTGATGGACGGCAGCGATGGCGGGCGAACCGTCCGGCGAGGAACGCGTGCGGTGGAAGTTGTCGCCCTTCTCACCGCAGCCGAGCACATAGCCGAGAATCGTCGCGCCTCGCGCCTTCGCGGCTTCCGCGTTCTCGAGCACCAGCGCGGCGCCGCCCTCGCCCATCACGAAACCATCGCGGTTCTTCGAGAACGGCTTCGATGCGCCTTCCGGATTTTCGTTCTGCGTCGAGAGGGCCGACAGCAGGGAGAAGCGAATGAGCGATTCCGGATTCACCGAACCGTCGGTGCCGATGCAGAGCGCCGCATCGGTCTCACCGCGGCGGATCGCCTCGACGCCGAGCTGGATCGCGGTGGCGCCCGACGAGCATGCGGTGGAGAGCGAGATCGGCGAGCCCTTCGTGCCGAACCGGTCGGCGACGCGATCAGCCACTGTGCCGAAGATGAAGAGGTCGTGCCACTGTTTGAACTCGCCAGCGGCCGCGGCCTTCAGCAGATCCTTGTAGGTGACATCGCCATCCTGACCGGACGTCCTGGCGAGCGCCTCGCGCTGCGGCCATTCCATCTCGACCGGGGGAACGGCGATGAAGAGCGCGCCAGGGAAGTCGCTCGACGCGAGACCCGATTGGCCCACGGCTTCCTCCGCTGCCAGCATCGCCAGACGCTCGGAGAGCATCGGCGCGCAGAAGGGCTCCACGTCGATGAAATCGATGGTGCCCGCGATCGTGGTGCGCAGGCCCTCCGTGGGGAAGCGGTTGATGCGGTGAATGCCGGATTTGCCCGCCGTCAGTGCGGCCCAGGTCGCATCCTTGCCCTGGCCGAGGGAGGTGACCACGCCCATGCCGGTGACGGCAACGAGCGGACGGCCCTGTTTGTCGCGAAGCGCCATGCCGTTCTCCTCTTAAACCCTGGTGACGCGCAAGGCGCCCTCGCCGCGCCAATGGCCGATGGAGGTGACGAGGGCATCGGACGCCTTGCCGTTCGCAATCAGACCCGCCGCGAGCGCAACACCGGCCGGTGCCTGCGCTTCCATGGCATGGCCGATCACGTCGCCGGTGGCATGAACCGCAGCACCCGGAGCGATGTCCTTCAACGCGGCCTGCTCCTCTTCCGTGATGCCCTTCACCCCGGTGGCACCGGAGATGACGACGTCGGGCTTGCCGTTGAGCTGTCCGGACAGGCCGTGCAGCGCCTTTTCGACGCTGCCGGGCTGGCGCCGCGAACGGTCGGAGGCAACGCCCGCGAGGGCTGCAAGGGGCTTCGCGCCGCGCTTCTCGGCATGCTCGCGGGATTCGAGCACCAGGAAGCAGGCGGCGGAACCCAGAATCATGCCGCCGCCCGCGGACGGGCGCGTCCAGACCGGCTGGTAGGGCTGCTTCCAGAGAAAGCCGCCCATTTCGTAGATCAGGAGCACGTCGGGGCGCTCGGCATTGTAGGCGCCGCCCACGAGGAAGATGTCGTCCTGCCCCGAGGCGATGCGCTCACGGGCGATGCGGATCGCATCGACGCCGCTCGATTCCTCGCCCATGAAGGTACGCGATCCGCCCGTGACGCCATGCACGATGGAGATGTTGCCGGCGAGAAGGTTGGACAGCTGCGCGAGGAAGAGCGTGGGGCGAAGATCGCCCATCAGGCGCTCGTTGAGGAACACCCCCGGGTTCTCGGCCTTGCCGAGGCCGGTGAGGATCTGCCCGTCGACTGCGTAATCGCGCTCGCCGCCGCCCGCCGAGACGATGAGCTGCATGCGGCCTTTCAGGTCCGCATCCTCCTTCACGCCCGCCGCATCGAGGGCGAGGCCCGCCGCGTAGCAGCCGAGCCTCTGCCAGGCTTCCATCTGCCGCTGGTCGGATTTCTTCGGGATCTGGCGGTCCCATTCGAGGGCCGAGACCGGATGGACCGGGAACGGCGCGAAGGTCTCGATGTCCGTGTTCGGCTGACCTGAGAGCGCAGCCAGATGCGCGTCCAGGCCCTCTCCCGCGCAGGAGACGATGCCGATACCGGTGATGACGACGTCACGCATGAGAGGGCTCCTCAATGAGGCCGATACGCCGGGCCTGCGCCCGCATCTGGCCGTCCATGCCTTCCGGGAAGGGCATGATCCTGAACCGGAGTTCAGCATCGCAGATCGGCTTGCCCTCGGCCAGGATCTTGGCCTTCGTCACCGCGTAGCCCGAGCCTTCGTGCTCCAGCTGCGCCTGGACGGTGAGCACCGTGCCGGGACCGACGAAGGTGCGGAAGCGCGCCCTGTCCACGGCCATCAGGAAAGGCATGTGGGTGAAGCCCATGAGGCCCAGCACGAGATAGCCGGAAGCCTGGGCCATGGTCTCGGTGAGAAGAACGCCGGGGACGAGGGGATGGCCGGGGAAATGGCCCTCGAAGACAGGGCTTTCCATGGGCACGGTGGAGGTCACCTCGATCCGCTTCGCTTCGCGGTCGAGCAGCACCACCCGGTCGATCATTTCAAAATATTCGAGGCGCATTTCTTGCGGGACCTGTTTCCCCTCCCCCTTGTGGGGAGGGGTTAGGGGTGGGGGTGCCAGCGTCGAACTGAACCAGCATGGCGCTTACACCCCCACCTCCAGCTCCTCCCCACAAGGGGAGGAGGGCTGTGTCGCGCCTTCCATCCCGACCGGGCTCGAGCCTGTTGCCGGGATGGAGTTTTGGTTTTTAAGCCTGCTTGGCGGCCACGAGCGCGTCGATGCGCGCCACGAGGTTCTTGAGCACGAAGTATTCCTCGGCCGGGGCCTTGCCCTCGTTCACTTCCTGGGTCCACTGCTCGAGGGGCAGCTTGATCCCGAAGGCCTTGTCGATGGCGAAAGCAATGTCGAGGAAGGCGAGCGAGTCGATGCCGAGATCCTCGATGGCATGGCTCTCGGGGGTGATCTGGTCGCGCGGGATGTCGGCGGTCTCTGAAATGATACCGGCGACGGTCTCGAAGGTGGACGACATGACGCCGCTCTCCTGAAGTGCTTGGTCTCCCAACGAGTCCGCTGCCGCCAGACCCCGCAGGGCCCGGATCCCAGCCGCTCTTCTCGTCAAGGAGGGTTGTATTGGAACGCTCCCCTTACACGACAGGGACCCCAGCGGCAACAGATTGGTTGCGTTTCGGCCGTCTCGGGGGTGTCGCACGAGGACGGAACCTGCGGCAAAGGTTAAGAACCGGGCTGATTGATTAATCGGCTTTCCTGGTCGATAAGAGCCGGCCCTTGAGGGTCCCGGGTGCCCGGGTTTTTCGACACAAGCGCTTTTCGACTGGATCGCCGTGCTCAACAGGTTCCGCAGACCTGCCGTCCGCCGTGCCCGCCGCATGGCCCGCATCGCCCGATGGAACAGGCCCATCGAGGGGACGCTCGGCCGCCTGCGCGCCTGGGCCAACATGCTGCTGGTCGATCACGGGGTGTTCCGGCTCATCTACCTGAACAAGCACCGGGTTTCCGAACGGCTCTGGCGCACGGCCCAGCCCGCTCCGCACCAGATCGAGGCCCTCGCGAAGCAGGGTGTGCGCACCATCATCAACCTGCGCGGCGGGCGCGAGCACGGCTCCTGGCAGCTCCAGAAGGAAGCCTGCGACCGCCTTGGGATCCACCTTACCGAATTCGTGGTGCGCTCCCGCGGAGCACCGGACCGCAAGACCCTGCTCAAGGCCAAGGACTTCTTCGAATCCGTGGAATATCCGGCGGTGATGCACTGCAAGTCGGGCGCCGACCGGGCCGGCTTCATGGCCGCCCTCTATCTCATCGTCCATGAGGGCGAGAGCGTGGACGAGGCCCAAAAGCAGCTCCATATGCGCTACGGCCATTTCCGCTTCTCGAAGACGGGCATTCTCGACGCCTTCTTCGACATGTACCGCCGGGAGGGCGAGGCCAAGGGCATCCCCTTCCTCACTTGGCTGGAGACCTCCTACGACGCCAAGGCCCTGGAGCAGGAATTCCGCCCAGGCTTCTGGTCGAACCTGCTCGTCGACCGGATCATGCGGCGGGAGTAGCCTTAAGCCGTCCTATGCGGCAGGCAGGCGGGGCTCCGAATCGTCCGACAGCTGCAGGCGGTGCAGGCGGGCATAGACACCGGCTTTCGCGATCAGGGCCTCGTGCGGCCCCATCTCCACGATGCGCCCGGCCTCCATCACCACGATCTTGTCGGCATCGCGCACCGTCGAAAGGCGGTGGGCGATCACCAGGGTCGTGCGGCCTTTCATGAGCTTGCGGATCGCGTCCTGCACCAGACGCTCGGATTCCGAATCGAGGGCGCTGGTCGCCTCGTCGAGGAGCAGGATCGGCGCGTCCTTCAGGAAGGCGCGGGCGAGCGATACGCGCTGGCGCTCGCCGCCCGACAGGCGCCCGCCGCCTGGGCCGACGACGGTGTCGTAGCCTTCCGGCTGCTTCATGATGAAATCATGCGCCGCAGCGGCCTTTGCCGCCGCCACGATCTCGTCCTCGGAGGCTTCCGGGCGGCCGAAGGCGATGTTGGCGCGGATCGTATCGTCGAAGAGCACCACGTCCTGGCTCACCACAGCGATGGCCTGGCGCAGGCTCGCCAGGGTCACGTCGCGAATGTCCTGCCCGTCGATGAGGACCGCCCCGCCGGTCACGTCGTAGAGACGCGGCACGAGGGAGAGCAGCGTCGACTTGCCCGAGCCAGAGCGGCCCACCAGCGCCGTGGTGCGGCCCGCCTCGGCCACCAGATCGATGCGGTTCAAGGCCGCCGCTTCCCCATCGTAGGAGAAGCTGAGATCGGCAAAACGCACCTCGCCGCCGTTCAGCACGAGCGGCTTGGCATCAGGCTTGTCCCGGATGCGCGGGGCTTCGTCCATCACGGCGAAGGTCCGCTGGAGAGCCGCCGCCGCCTCCTGCACGATGGCATGGAGGTTGCCCAGCGCGCGGATCGGCTGGGCTGCAAGGAGCAGGGCGCTGACGAATCCCGTGAAATCGCCCACCGTGCTGTTCTGCGAGAGAATGCGCTGGCCGATGAGGACCAGCACCGCGGCGACCGCGATGCCGCCGCCCACTTCGAGGAGCGGGTCGAGCCTGCCGCGGGCGTTCGCGCCCTTCATGCGGAGCCTGCGGATCTCGTCGAAGGTGCTCGCCGCCTTGGCCTTGAGGTAGCCTTCCAGCCGGTAGGTTTTGGCGATGCGCGTGCCGGCGAGGCTTTCCGTGATGAGGCCCGCCATCTGGCCCGTCTGCTCCTGGGTGGAGGCGGCGACGCGGCGCAGCTTGCGGCCGATCTTTTCGACCGGATAGGCGAAGAACGGCACGGTAAGGCCCGCCACCAGCGCCATCATGGGATCGATCCAGATCATCGCGGCCACCAGCGCGATCACGGTGGTGATCTCGCGCAGGAACACGGTGGAGAGCCGGGTGAGCGCCTCCTTGATGAAGGTGAAATCCGTGGTGAAGCGCTGGGTCAGCGCCGCCGGGCTCTCACGCCCGATCTGGGCGAGGTCCGCTTCGATCAGGTGGCCGTAGAGCTGCGTCTGCATGTCCGCCTCGATGCGGGTCACCACCTTGTTGGTGAGAACCGTCAGGGCGAGCAGCGAGAAGCCCTTCACGGAGGTGACCGCGATCACGAAGAGCGGCGCGAGATAGATCGCCGTCACGTCCTTGGTGTCGAAGGCGTCGAAGGCCGCCTTGATCAGCACCGGGTAGAGCCCAGTCGCCCCTGCTACCAGAGCCACGAGCACGAGCACGGCGAGCAGCGTCCTGGCATGCGGGCGCATCCAGTCGCGCCAGAGGCGCTGGATCAGGGGCAGGGTGTCGCCTCGAAGAAGGCTTTTGCGGGCCATGGCGGTGCTTGAAACCTGTATGATGACGGGCCGCGGGTTACCACGCAAAGCCCGTCACCGGCAAATTCCGCTCCGCCGCACCTGATCTAGACGGCTTTCAGGTACCGCATCGGCCGCCCGGGCGCGATCATCTCGGCGGCGGCGATGATGCCCTGGGCGTCGATGCCGAAATGACGGTAAAGATCCTTGATCGTACCGGTCTGGCCGAAATGCTCGACGCCGAGCGAGCGGGTGCGGTGGCCCATGACGGAGCCCATCCAGGCGAGCGTCGCCGGATGGCCGTCGATCACCGTCACCAGCCCGCAATGGGGCGGAACCTCGCCGAGCAGGCGCTCCACATGGGATCTCGCATGGACGAGGCCACGCTCGCGGGCGCGCTGGGCCGCCGTCCAGCCCGCATTGAGCCGATCCGCCGAGGTGATGGCGAGAAGCCCGATATCGCGGCGGTCCTCCGCCATGAGCCCCACCGCCTGAATGGCCTCCGGCGCGACCGCGCCGGTATAGGCGACGACCACCTGCGCATTCGGGCCGGGCTTTCGCAGCCAGTAGGCCCCCGCCATGATGTTGTCCGCGAGGTCCGCCGTCATGGCACGCTGGGGCTGCTCCAGGCTGCGCGTGGACAGCCGCAGGTAAACCGAGCCGCCGGTCTCGTCGCGAAGCCATGTGCGCTCGTTGGGCTCGCCCTCCCCGTTGCGCTGCATGTAGTCGAAGGCCCAGCGCATGATCACGGCAAGCTCATCGACGAAAGCCGGCTCGAACGAGGCCAGGCCGTCCTGCGCCAGGCCGACGAGGGGCGTGCCGATGGATTGGTGCGCGCCGCCTTCCGGCGCCAGGGTCACGCCGGACGGCGTGGCGACCAGCATGAAGCGCGCATCCTGATAGCAGGCATAGTTCAGCGCATCCGCGCCGCGATAGATGAAGGGATCGTAGAGCGTGCCGATGGGAAGAAGCCGCTCGCCGAAGATCGAATGCGAGAGGCCCAAGGCCGAGAGCACGATGAAGAGGTTCATCTCCGCGATGCCGAGTTCCAGATGCTGGCCCTTGGGCGAGAATTCCCAATTGTAGGTGGAGGGAATCCGCTCCTTCTTGAAGGTGTCGACCATGCTGTTGCGGGCAAACAATCCGCGCCGGTTCACCCAGGCGCCGAGATTGGTCGAGACCGTCACGTCGGGGGCCGTCGTCACGATGCGGTCCGCCAGGGCCTCATCGGAACGCGCAAGCTCGTTGAGGATGAGACCGAAGCCCTGCTGCGTGGACATGGACGGATTGGCCGGGAAGGAAAGCTTCTCCGGCACCGGAACCGTGGGTGCGGAGTAGCGCCGCCGTCCCTTCTGCACGAAGGGAACCGCCTTCAGGAAAGCCTCGATCTCGCCTTGAGGCATCCTCATGCCCTCGAACTTGTCCCATTCATGGCCCGGGCGAACCCCTTGGGAGGCGCGCCAGGCATCCATCTGCGTCGGCGTCAGGAGGCCCGAATGGTTGTCCTTGTGGCCCGCGAGCGGCAGGCCGAAGCCCTTGATGGTATAGGCGATGAAGCAGACCGGGCGGTCGTGCTGGCGGGCCTTCTCGAACGCGTCGAGCAGGCTCGGCAGATCGTGTCCGCCGAGGTTGCTCATGAGGCGCGCCAAGTCCTCGTCCGAGCGCCTCTCGATGAGGCGCGTGACGGGACCCTGGTCGCCGAGATCGTCGAGGAGGCGCTTTCTCCAAGCGGCGCCGCCCTGATACGTGAGGGCCGAATAGAGCTGGTTCGGGCAGGTATCGATCCAGCTTTTGAGCTTCTCGCCGCCCGGCTCGGCAAAGGCCTCCTGCATCAATGATCCGTATTTGAGGATCACCACGTCCCAGCCGAAATTGCGGAACAGGGCCTCGAAGCGTTCCCACAGGCCCTCGCGGATCACCGCGTCCAGGCTCTGCCGGTTGTAGTCGACGATCCACCAGGTGTTGCGCACCCCGTGCTTCCAGCCCTCCAGCAGCGCCTCGAAGATGTTGCCCTCGTCCATCTCCGCGTCGCCCACCAGCGAGATCATGCGGCCTTCGGGCAGATCCTTCGCCCAACCATGGGCCTTCACGTAATCCTGCACCAGGCTCGAAAACAGCGTCTGCGCCACGCCGAGACCCACGGAGCCGGTGGAGAAGTCCACGTCGTCCCCATCCTTGGTGCGGGAGGGATAGGATTGCGCGCCCCTGTAGCCGCGGAAGTTTTCGAGCTTCTCGCGGGTCTGATTGCCGAAGAGATACTGAATCGCGTGGAAGATCGGGCTCGCATGGGGCTTGACCGCCACCCGGTCCTCGGGACGAAGCGCCGAGAAATAGAGCGCCGTCAGGATCGTGGAGAGGGAGGCCGAGGACGCCTGGTGCCCGCCGATCTTCAGCCCGTCCTCGTTGGGGCGCAGATGGTTGGCGTTGTGAATCGTCCAGGTCGACAGCCACAGCACCTTGCGCTCGAGTTCTTCCAGAATGTTCAGGTGCCTTGCATCGGCCATAGGATCCTCCCGTTTGGCCGGATTGTAGCTCGAAGATTCTGCGACGCGAGGCCAAAGCTTCGGGAGACAATAGGCTTTTGGAATGAGGAGGGAGCGGTGCCGGAACAGCAAAAAAGCCGCCCGAAGGCGGCCTTTTGAAAATTGGAGCGGGCGAAGGGATTCGAACCCTCGACCCCAACCTTGGCAAGGTTGTGCTCTACCCCTGAGCTACACCCGCGCTCCGCGATGCACGAGGCATCGTTGCGAGGCCGCTGATTTGCCCCAAATCGATCCGCTTGGCAAGGGGTTTTTTGGCAGGGATTTTCGCCAGGCTTCCCGATGCGGCGCTTGAGCCTGCTGTCACAGGTCGATAGAACCCAGGCAGCGCATCGGAGGCCCTCGCCTTGGCTCACCTCTCCCCCAAAGAACTGCTGGACCGCCTGGATACGCTCGGCATTCCGGCCGAGACCGTCGAGCACGAGCCGGTCTTCACCGTGGCCGAATCGGCCTCCGTGAAGGAACGGATTCCGGGAGCTCACTCCAAGAACCTGTTCGTGAAGGACAAGAAGGGGCGCTTCTTCCTGATTTCCGCCAAGCACGACACGGCCATCGACCTGAAGCGCGCCCATGAGGCGCTCGGGGCTTCGGGCCGCCTCTCCTTCGGCTCCGCCGAGCAGCTCAGGGCGATGCTCGGCGTGGAGCCCGGCTCCGTCACCGCCTTCGCCGTGGTCAACGACACGCAGGGCAAGGTGACCATGGTGCTCGATGCCAATCTCATGGAACACGAGCGGGTGAACTTTCATCCGCTGGTCAATTCCATGACCACCGGCGTGTCCCGGGAGGATCTGGTGAAATTTCTTCGCGCCACGGGCCATGACCCGATGATTGTGCGGCTGCCGGAGCCGCCCGCGGAATTGCCAGAGAGTGCCTGAGCTCCCATTTAGGGACAAACCTTCTTCTCACGATAAGCCCTTCGAGGATCGCATGTTGACCGATAACCCCACCCCCGGAATGCCGTCCGACGATCTCGTGAAGGACACCACCACCGCCAATTTCCGCCAGGACGTGCTGGCCGAATCGATGAACCAGCCGGTGCTGGTGGATTTCTGGGCCCCCTGGTGCGGCCCCTGCAAGCAGCTCACCCCCGTCCTGGAGAAGGTGGTGCGCGCGGCCGGCGGCAAGGTGAAGCTCGTGAAGATGAACATCGACGAGCACCCGCAGATCGCGGGCCAGCTCGGCGTGCAGTCGATTCCCGCCGTCTTCGCCTTCCAGCGCGGCCAGCCGGTGGACGGCTTCATGGGCGCCCTGCCGGAAAGCCAGCTGAAAGGCTTCATCGAGCGACTGGTGGGCCCTCTCGGCCCGGGCGCTGTGGAGGAAATCCTGGCTGAGGCCGACCAGCTTCTCGCTGCCGGCGACATGGGCGGCGCGGCCGAGCTTTATGCGGCCGTGCTCTCGCAGGACCCGGAGAACACCACGGCGCTCGCCGCCCTGGTGAAGCTGCATGTGGAGGTGGGGGACCTGGAGGGCGCGAAGCGCTTCCTCGCCATGGCGCCTGCCGCAAAGGCGAACGATCCGGCGATTGCCGGCGCGCGCGCTGCCGTGGAGCTCGCGGAACAGGCGGGCTCTCTCGGCGATACGGCGGAGCTTCAGCGCAAGGTCGAGGCCGATCCGCTCGATCACCAGGCGCGATTCGACCTGGCGATCGCCCTGAATGCGCGCGGAAAGCGCGAAGAAGCGATGGGCCACCTCCTTGAAATCGTTCGTCGCGACCGCAATTGGAACGACGACGGCGCGCGCAAGCAGCTCGTCCAGTTCTTCGAGGCCTGGGGCCCGATGGACGAGATGACTCTTGCAGGGCGGCGGAAGCTTTCCTCGCTCCTGTTCGCCTGATCCGTCTCGACGCACCGGGGAGATCGGCATGGGAATGAACGTGGCATACCGGGGGCCGGAGGATTGCCCATCGGTCATTCCCGTTTTCCCCCTCCCCGGCGCGCTGCTTCTGCCGCGGGGGCAGATGCCCCTCAACATCTTCGAGCCGCGCTATCTCGCCATGGTGGATCATGCGTTCAAGACCGAGCGGATCATCGGCATGATCCAGCCGGACGCGGACAGCGATCCCCACTCGATCATTCCCAAGCTCTATTCCGTCGGCTGCGCGGGACGCATCACGCAATTCGCGGAAACCGGCGACGGGCGCTATCTCATCACGCTCATCGGCATCGCGCGCTTCCGCGTGGAGGAGGAACTGCCGCCTATCGATCTCTTCCGCCGCTGCAAGGTGAATTTCGAGCCTTTCACGAATGATTTCGTCGCCCGTGCAGGCGAGAGCGAGGTTGACCGGGAAGGCGTCGTCAAAGCCCTGCGCGATTTCGTGGACGCGGCGCATGTGAAGGTGGATTGGCGCGGCATCGAGGAAGCGCCCAACGAGGCGCTGGTGAATGCGCTTTGCATGATGAGTCCCTTCGGCGTGCGCGAGAAGCAGGCGCTGCTCGAAGCCCCCGACCTGAAGACCCGCGCGGAGGTTCTCATCGCACTGACCGAAATCGAGCTTGCCCGCGGCGGCGTCAGCTCCGATTCGACGCTGCAATAGGGATCTGAACACATGACTGCCGAAACGACCCCCTCGATCCAACCGGAAGCTCCCCAGCCCGTCGAGGCCACGCGCATCGACCCGAAGCTCCTCGAGCTTCTCGTCTGTCCGCTCACCAAGGAAACCCTGGAATACGATTCCGCCCGCCAGGAACTGGTCAGCCGGCGCGCCAAGCTCGCCTATCCCATCCGCGACGGCATCCCGATCATGCTGCCGGAAGAGGCGCGCCAGCTGACGGATTGAGAAGAACCCCGTCATCCCGGGGCTGCGCAGCAGAACCCGGATCGCATGACGAGAATATCGCCTCATCCTGCCGACGATCCCGGATCTCCGCTGCGCTGCGTCCGGTATGATTGCGGCTCTAGCCCCGCTGCGCGATCGCCTCGGCCAACGCCAGGATGCGCTTCGCCATTTCCGCATGAAGCCGCTCGACCATGCGGCCATTGTGGCTGATCACGCCTTTGCCCGCGTTCTCCGGCCGCTCGAACAGGCCCGCGACGGCGCGCGCCTTTTCGATCTCGTCCCGGGACGGCGCAAACACCTCGTTCGCCACGGCGATCTGACCCGGATGGATCAACGTTTTGCCATCGAAACCGCAATCGCGGCCCTCGCTGCATTCCTTGAGGAATCCCGCTTCGTCCGACAGGTCGTTATAGACGCCGTCGAGAATGTCGACCCCATAGGCGCGGGCCGCCGCGAGCGCCGTCATGAGCCAGGGCATCATCGCTCCGCGCCCCGGGGCAAGCCTCGCTCCCGTGTCCTTCGCAAGATCGTTGGTGCCCATGACAAAGCAGGCCAGACGCGAGGTTTCATCCCGCGCCACGGCGGCGATATCCTTCGCCTGCAGGATGGCAAGCGGCGTCTCGATCATCGCCCAGATCCGGATCTTCTGCGGAGCGCCATGCTTCTGAAGAAGCCTGCCCGCCTTCAGCAGATCATCGGGGGTGGAGACTTTGGGGATCAGGATCGCATCGGGTGCCGCCGAGGAGGCAGCGGCCAGGTCCGCCTCTGCCCAAGGCGTGCCGAGGCCGTTGATGCGGATCACGAGCTCCCGCAGGCCATAGCCGCCGCCCTTCACCGCGGCACAGACCGCATCGCGCGCTTGCGTCTTCATCTCGGGCGCAACTGCGTCCTCGAGATCGAAGATCACCACGTCGGCGGCAAGGCTCCTGGCCTTCTCGACGGCGCGGGCGTTGGAGCCGGGCAAGTAGAGAGCGCTGCGGCGGGGGCGGATCGCGGTCATGGTGCTTCCTCAAAGACGCATTCGGTTTTAATGGGACCCTCAGGGCAAGGGCAATGTCATTCCCGGCCGGGGCGAAGCGGGAGGCAATCCACGAACGGACGCTCACGCCGTGGATCCCTTCCCGGTCCCGTGGGCCGCAGGAGAGCGGAACGATGTGGGTTGCAGGCGTGGACGGCTGCCGGGCCGGATGGATCGCAGCGCTTATGCAGGTGGGAATCCCCTCCTCGGCGCAGATCGTCGTGGCGCCCACATTGGCAGCCATCGCGGATGCCCCGGAAAAACCCGCCGTGATCGCCGTGGACATGCCCATCGGACTTCCTGAGCGGACGAACGGCTCCGGCCGCCTCCCCGAGCAGCTCATCCGACCCCTTCTCGGCCAGCGCCAATCCTCGGTTTTCGCGATTCCATCGCGGCAGGCCGTTCACGCGCAGGATTACGGGGAGGCCTGCCGGCTCGCCCTCGCCACGTCAGACCCGCCGCGCAAGGTCTCGCGTCAGGGTTTCGGCATCTTCCCGAAGATCCGCGAAATCGATGCGCTGCTGCGCACCCGGCCGGAGCTGGTGGACAGGGTGTTCGAGGTCCATCCCGAGCTCGCCTTCTGGGCCCTGAACGGGAGGCAGGCCCTGGACCAGCCGAAGAAGGTGAAGGGCGTTCCCTACGAGCCCGGCATGCGCCTGCGCCGCACTCTTCTCAAGACATCGGGCCTGCTCGGCGAAGCGGTCATCGACTCCCCTCCCCCGAAAGGTGCAGCGGCGGACGACCTGCTCGATGCGCTGGCGGGCTTGACCGTGGCCCTCGATCTCGCGACAGGTGGAGGCCAATCCTTTCCCGACCCGCCCGGCCGTGACGCTCATGGCCTGCCGGTCGCCATCTGGACGCTTCGGAACCCGTCATGACGATCACCCGCACCGCGATCGAAGAAGCCCATGCCCGGATCGCCCCGCATGTCCGGCGCACGCCGGTGATGAATCTGCAGGGCGCTTTCGGGCATCGGGGCCTTTTAAGTCTGAAGCTCGAATTCCTGCAGCATGCGGGCTCCTTCAAGACGCGCGGCGCCTTCAACACGCTCCTGTCGAACCCGGTTCCAGGCGCGGGAGTGGCGGCCGCCTCCGGCGGCAATCACGGCGCGGCGGTGGCCTATGCCGCCCGGCAGATCGGCGTGAAGGCCCGCATCTTCGTTCCCGAAATCTCGAGCCCTGCGAAAGTCGCCGTCATCCGCTCCCACGGGGCGGAGGTGGTGATCGGCGGCGCGCGCTACGCGGATGCGCAGGAGGCGTGCGATGCTTACGTCGCCGAGACCGGAGCGCTGCGGATCCACCCCTTTGCTGCCGAGAGCACCATCACCGGCCAAGGCACGGTGGGGCTGGAATGGGAGCAGGACGCGCCATCCCTCGACACGGTCCTCGTGGCGGTCGGCGGCGGCGGGCTCATCAGCGGCATTGCGAGCTGGTGGGCGGGCCGGGTGAAAGTGGTTGGCGTGGAGCCGGAAGGCTCGCGGGCGCTCCATGCGGCGCTTCAGGCCGGGAGGCCCGTCGACGTGGATGTGGATTCCGTCGCAGCCGACTCGCTCGGCGCCCGCAACACGGGCGAACTCGTCCATGCCATCTGCGCCAGGACCGTCGATCATGTTGCCCTCGTAGCCGATGAAGCCATTCGCGACGCGCAGCGGATTCTGTGGCGCGACTGCCGCATCGCCTCCGAGCCCGGCGGGGCAGCGGCACTGGCGGCTTTGATTTCGGGGGCTTATAAGCCTCACGCCGACGAGAGGATCGGTGTGCTCCTGTGCGGAGCCAATGTCGAACTCTCAAAGCTTTCCGAACTGATCCACTGACAACGAGGAACCGCTCATGTTTCCCCAGCGCCTGACAGATGGTTACCGTTCCTTCCTCGACGAACGCTTCCCGCGCGAGAAGAGCCGCTTCGAAGCCCTGGCTGAAAAGGGCCAGTCGCCGGAGGTGATGGTGATCGGCTGCTGCGACAGCCGTGTGTCGCCCGAGGTGATCTTCGACGCCAACCCGGGCGAATTGTTCGTGGTGCGTAACGTCGCCAACCTCGTGCCGCCCTTCGAGACCGGCGGCGATTATCACGGCACGTCGGCGGCCCTCGAATTCGCAGTGCAGGCGCTTCGCGTGAAGCACATCGTGGTGCTGGGCCATGCCCGCTGCGGCGGCGTGCGCGCCTTCGCCGACGAGAGCGCACCGCTCTCGCCGGGTGATTTCATCGGCCGCTGGATGAGCCTGATTCAGCCTGCGGGCGAGCGCCTCGGACCGCACAACGGCAATCTCGATGCGTACCTGCCGCGCCTCGAACTCGCTGCCATCGAGAACAGCTTGAAGAACCTGATGACATTCCCTTGCGTGCGCACCCTCGTGGAGCGCGGCAAGCTGGAACTGCACGGCGCCTATTTCGGCGTGGCAACCGGCGTTCTGCTGGTTCGCGATCCGGAAACGGGAGAGTTCAAGCCGGCGGTGGAGGACATCCCGCACCGCGTGTCGGCATTCTCCGCCCGCGACGCGGGGCCGCTTTAAGAACGACCTTTTTCGACACGCCATGATGCGCAGGTCCTGCCGGCCTGCGCCTGGAACGATTCGGCCTATGCCGGGTTCACTCCCAACACGGAGGTCGTGTTGGGAGTCGATCCGTGTCACGCCGCGGCAAGGCTCATTCTGGCATCTGTGCCATCGGTGTCGCCAGTCTTCTCTGCGGATCGAACCCCGCATTGCTGTCACTGGGCGCGCAGCCTTTGCCACAATCATACGATCATCCGGCGGATGAATCCGGCGCCAGCTTCGACGAGCGCTTCTCATCGGGCGACCGGATATGGCCGGTCTTCATGCATCCCGAGATTCAGGGCGTGATCGCCGTCCTGCCGCCCTTGGCTCCTCCCGCCGAAGGCCTCGCGACGGACACCGCAGCCGAACCGCCTTCGGCGGAAAACACTGCTTCCCTGGCAGCCCCCGCGCCTGCGGCTGATCCGCATGCCTTGCCTCCCGGTCCCGAGATGCCGCTGCCGGAATTTCCGCCGCCGCCCGCTCCGGCGGAAGTGGTTCTGCCCTCGCAGGAAGAACTCGCGGCGGCGCAACCCCAAGCGCTTTCTCCGCCAGCGGCGAGCACGCCCGGGGTGAGCGGGACGGAGGCCGCTCAACCATCACCTTCTCGGCCGAGAGCCGAGAAGAAGCGCAGCCTGAAGGCCTCAGCAGGGCGGAAAGCCGCCCCAGCGAGGAGGCCGGCCGCCGAGCAGGATCATCCGGTGACGACCGGTTCTCTGCCCGCTTGCCGGGCGAGCACCACCTGCGTTTCGCCGCAGCAATCCTTCGCCATCCTGTTCGGCTTCATAGCCGGCGGCCTTCTGGGAGGCCCGATCGGAGCCATTGCAGGCGGCACGGCGGGAGCCCTCATGACGGCTCCGGGTGCAGGGCAATCACAACGCTCCGATCCGGCGCGGCCATGATCCGGGGTGCTGCCCGAGGTTAGAACGGACGCCCCGCGCTCAGCATCTCGTAATTCTGATAGGTCATGATGGCGAGAACGGCTGCGGGACGCAGATCGATCAAGCTCGGCGATGGTGGCGTCCTGCTGGGCCTGAGCCCGGCCGGTAAGCGAGGCAGCCGAGGCGAGGGCGAGGGATTAAGACGGCAAAGCGGATCAAGCGAAGGGAGAATGAGCGGCTTCTCGATGGAGCAATGTTCAAAAACGCACAGGCGCGTTTTTCCTAAGGCTTGGCAATGAAAAAGGCGGCCCGAAGGCCGCCTTTCCGAAGAGACCCGGCTGAACTTACGCCGCCTGCTTCTTTGCCTTGAGCAGACCGCGGTTGGCCATGGCCTCGGCGATCTGCACGGCGTTGAGGGCTGCCCCTTTCCGCAGATTGTCGGAGACGCACCAGAACGACAGGCCGTTCTCGACGGTGATGTCCTCGCGAATGCGGGAGATGTAGGTGGCGTCCTCGCCCGCCGCCTCATGGGGCGTGATGTAGCCGCCGGGCTCGCGCTTGTCGATCACCATGACGCCGGGGGCCGCGCGCAGGATCTCGCGGGCCTCGTCCGCCGTGATCGGCTTCTCGAATTCCACGTTCACCGCTTCCGAGTGGCTGATGAAGACCGGCACGCGCACGCAGGTGGCGGTGAGCTTGATCTTCGGGTCGAGAATCTTCTTGGTCTCGGCCGTCATCTTCCACTCTTCCTTCGTGTACCCGTCCTCCATGAACACGTCGATGTGGGGGATCAGGTTGAAGGCGATGCGCTTGGGAAACTTCTTCTCCTGCACGTCCTGCAGGGAGTAGAGGGCCTTGGTCTGGCGATCGAGTTCGTCCATGCCTTCCTTGCCGGCGCCGGACACCGATTGGTAGGTGGCGACGACCACGCGCTTGATGGTGGCGCGATCATGGAGCGGCTTGAGCGCGACGACGAGCTGCGCGGTGGAGCAGTTCGGGTTGGCGATGATGCCCTTCTTCATGCCGCGGAGCGCTTCGGCGTTCACCTCCGGCACCACCAGCGGCACCTCCGGGTCGTAGCGCCAGGCGGAGGAATTATCGATCACCACCGCGCCCTGAGCCGCGATCTTGGGCGACCATTCCTTCGACACCTCTCCGCCGGCGGACATGAGGCACAGATCGACATCGGAGAAATCGTAAGTATCGAGCGTCTTCGTCTTCAGGGTCTTGTCGCCATAGGACACTTCCGTTCCCTGGCTGCGCCGGGAGGCCAGCGCCACCACCTCATCGGCGGGAAAAGCACGCTCGGCCAGGATGTTCAGCATCTCGCGGCCCACATTGCCGGTCGCACCCACGACGGCGATCTTGTAACCCATTGGACTTCTCCTGTTGTCGCTCTCCCCGGGAAAACTCTCAAAAACCCTATTCGGGTGTCGCCTCTCGCCCCGACGGGAGAGAGGACCGGGGACGACGAGGCTTATTCGGCCGTCGTTTTCACGGCCGTCGTGGCGGTTTTCGTTTTGCTCGTCGTGAGGGTGAGCAGCGCCATTGCCTTCGTCCATTCGC
>DASQML010000008.1:0-4366 GCA_035645515.1 Microvirga sp. | reverse complement strand
ATCACCCGGGCGCGGTGGGCGCCCGGCTCCATCTCGACCACGGTGGTGAGCCAGTCCTGCTCCAGGAGGTCCTGGCGCATGGCGGCATCGGCGGCTCTGACCCCGGCGCCGAGGAGCGCCCAGTCGTGGTCCTTGCCGCGGTTGAACAGGTCGTCGAGATACAGCGCCTGATGCGAGCGGTGGAAGTTGCCCACGCCCACATGCAGAATGCCCGCACGAAGCTCAGCCCGCCCATAGCTGGGTCGGACGATAGCGCTAGGCAGGGTTGCAAGGGCATCAAGGCTCAGGCGTCGGCTCATGGCTTTTGCGATTCCCGTAGAGGTTATGAGGCGCCGATAAGGCCAGCTTTGGCGGCCCATGACAACTCTTCCCCTGCGTCATGCGCCCTGATTCCGACCCTGATAAGCCCCTCTTAAACCAAGCCTTAACCTTACTCTGTGCCTAAAAGACAACGGTCTGGAGGTCATTGGCTTCCTTGAGCTTTGCGCCCTTATTTTCGACAGATTCGCGGGCGAACGAGCAGGGTAACCAAACAAGATTTTCCTAGACCATTCTGCGGTGGGCCTTGGGCTTCTCCCGGGGCTGCTCGAAGAGCGAGGACGAAACTGATGAATCCGGCTGATGTGACCCAGGCCGCGCCTGTGGCGCACGACATGTCCCTGTTCAGCCTGTTCTGGCAGGCCAATATCGTCGTCAAACTCGTGATGATCGGCCTTCTCGGCGCCTCCGTGTGGTGCTGGGCGATCATCATCGACAAGACGCTGCTCTACGCCCGCACCAAGCGCGCCATGGACCGGTTCGAGGACGTGTTCTGGTCCGGCCAGTCGCTGGAAGAGCTGTTCCGCTCTCTTCAGAGCCGCCCGGCCACAGGGCTTGCGGCGGTGTTCGTCGCCGCCATGCGCGAATGGAAGCGCTCCTTCGAGGGCTCGAGCCGTTCGTTCCAGAGCCTGCCCCAGCGCATCGACAAGGTTCTCGACGTGACCATTCAGCGCGAGGTGGAGCGTCTCGATTCCCGCCTCATGATCCTCGCCTCCATCGGTTCGGCCGGTCCCTATATCGGCCTGTTCGGCACCGTGGTCGGCATCATGAGCGCGTTCACCTCGATTGCCGCTTCGAAGAACACGAGCCTTGCCGTCGTGGCGCCGGGCATCGCGGAGGCTTTGTTCGCCACCGCCATCGGCCTCTTCGCGGCGATTCCGGCGGTGCTCGCCTACAACAAGCTCCAGGCCGAGGTCGGCAAGCTGCAGTCGCGGCTGGAAGGCTTCGCCGACGAGTTCTCCGCCATCCTGTCGCGTCAGATCGACGAGCGCATCTCGCGCGCGGCTTGAAGAGAGGACGGATAAGCGATGGCCATGATGGCAGGTGCCGCAGGAGGCGGTCGACGTCGCCGGAGGCGCGGAAAGCGTGCCGGCGCGATCAACGAGATCAACATGACGCCGTTCATCGACGTCACGCTGGTGCTGCTCATCATCTTCATGGTGGCAGCGCCCATGATGACCGCGGGCGTTCCGATCGACCTGCCGCAGACGAAGGCGGCTCCTCTCAATTCGGACACCAAGCCCGTCACGCTCTCCATCAAGGCGTCGGGACAGGTGTTCCTGGGCGAGGACGAACTGACGGACGAGGCCATCGTCGGCAAGCTCGCCGAAGTGTCGAAGGCAGGCTTTGACGAACGCATCTTCGTTCGCGGCGACAAGAAGGTGGATTACGGACGCGTCGCGCAGGTCATGAGCATCGTCACAACCGCCGGCTACAAGCGGGTCGCGCTCGTGACCGAGGTGGCGCAGTAAGAACGATTGAAGGCAAGGGGCGCACAGACGTGGCGTTGAAGCTGAAATTCAACCCATCCGAACCGGGCATCTGGATCTCGGGGCTGACGCACGTGCTCGTTCTCGCGGTAGCCGCCATTCTGCTGCTGTGGTCGCCCGTGTCGCCGTTCCCCGATGCGGAGGAAGGCATTCCCGTCGAGGTGGTCACGGACAACATGGTCTCGCAGATCACCAAGGGCGAGAAGGACGCGAAGGCCGTGCAGCCGACGCCGAAGCCGCGCGTGGAGCGCGTCTCGGAGAAGACCGAGCAGAACGCGCCCGGCGAGGACAAGGTCAACGCACCCGCCCCCCCGAAGCGCCCTGACGACATGAAGGTCGCCGACGAGGAGAAAGCAGCGGCTGCAGCCGCTGCAGCGGCCGCCAGGGCCGCCGAGCAGAAGGCGGCGCAGGCCAGGGCGGAAGAAGAGAAGAAAGCTGCCGAGAAGGCCGAGGCCGAAGCCATCGAGAAAGCCAAGATCGAGCAGGCAAAGGCGGAGGCGGAAGCAAAGGCCAAGGCTGAAGCCAAAGCGAAGGCGGAAGCCGAAGCCAAGCGCGTCGCCGAGGAAAAGGCCGCCAAGGCCAAGGCCGAGGCGGAAGCAAAGGCGAAAGCGGAAGCGGAAGCCAAGCGGGTTGCAGACGCGAAGGCCAAGGCCGAAGCCGAGGAGAAGGCGCGCAAGGAAGCTCAGGTGGCGAAGAAGCTCGACATGGGCGACCTGAAGCAGTTCCTCGACAACAAGGACAAGAGCAAATCCACGGGGTCGACCGGCGCGGAGTTGAACAAGCAGGCCTCGCTCGGTACGCAGACCGGCACGGCCGCGAAGCTCAACCCGAGCATGCGCGACGGTCTGATCGGCCTCCTGCAGGACCAGATGAGGCAGTGCTACACGGCGCCGCTCACGACCTTCAAGCCGCCGCTGATCGACATCAGGCTCAATCAGGACGGCACTCTCTCCTCGCCTCCCGTCATCGTGAGCGCGGGCTCCACGTCGGCCGACCAGGCTGCCGCGGAGGCGGCGGTGCGCGCCGTCAAGCGCTGCGCGCCTTACCGCATCCCTGCGCAATACGCGCCCTACTACAATGACTGGAAATATCTGAGCGTTGGATTCGACGCTGCCTAAGAACCTCATGATGCTTGAGACAATGACCTTCATGATCACGCGCACCATCACTCGTCTTCTCGCCGTTCTCGCCCTCATCGTTCCGGTGATGGCCCTTGCGCCTGCTGCCCATGCGCAGCTCTCCTTCCGCGTCGGCCCCGGCGGACAGTTCCAGCCGATCCCGATCGCCGTTGCCGATTTCTCGGGCGAGGGCGATCTCGGCCAGCGCGTCACCGGCATCATCGCCAACAACCTGCAGCGCTCGGGCTACTTCGTGCCGCTCGACAAGTCGCGCTTCCCCGAGCGTCCTTCGTTCGACGCCGCGCCGCGCTTCGACGCCTGGAAGATGGCGGGCGCGCAGGCTCTCGTGACGGGCCGCGTCTCGCGCGATCCGTCGGGGCGTCTTCGCGCCGAGTTCCGCCTGTGGGATATCGATTCCGGCCAGCAGCTGACGGGTCAGCAATACGTGACGGACGCCAATTTCTGGCGCCGCGTCGGCCACATCATCTCCGATGCGGTCTACACCAAGATCACCGGCGTGGGCGGCTTCTTCGACACGCGCATCGTGTTCGTGGAAGAGTCCGGCCCCAAGGAGAACCGCCGCAAGCGTCTCGCCATCATGGACCAGGACGGCGCGAACGTGCGCTACCTGACCCAGGGCGAGTCGAGCGTGGTGTCGCCGCGCTATTCGCCGGTGACGCAGGAGATCGCCTTCATGTCGCAGGTGGAAGGCCAGCAGCCCCGCGTGCAGGTGATCAATCTCGAAACCGGCTCGCGCCAGGTTGTGGGCAACTTCCCCGACATGACGTCGTCTCCGCGCTTTGCGCCGGACGGCCAGCGCCTCGTCATGAGCCTGCAGCAGGGCGGCAACGCCAACATCTACATGATGAATCTCGGGTCGCAGGCGACCACGCGGCTCACCTCGACCGGCGCCATCGACACCTCGCCCTCCTTCTCGCCGGACGGGTCGCAGATCGTGTTCGAGAGCGATCGCGGCGGCAAGCAGCAGCTTTACGTGATGGGCGCCGACGGCTCCAACCAGCGCCGCATCTCCTTCGGCGAGGGCTCCTATTCGCAGCCCGCCTGGTCGCCGCGCGGCGATCTCATCGCCTTCACCAAGCGCACCCGCGGGGGCTTCGCCATCGGCATCATGAAGCCGGACGGCTCGGGCGAGCGCCTGCTCACAGAGGGCTTCCACAACGAGAGCCCCACCTGGGCGCCGAACGGCCAGTACATCATGTTCTTCCGCGATCCGGGCGGACAGGCGGGCGGGCGCCTGTTCATGGTGGACATCACGGGGCGGGTGGAGCAGCCGGTTCCGACGCCCTCCTTCGCCTCGGACCCGGCCTGGTCGCCGCTCCTGAGCGAGGGGCGGAGCTGAGCTCCCCACCGCCGTCATGGCCGGCCCAGGGCCGGCCATGACAGTGTCGGGTCAGGCCCGCCCGCGCGCGCTCTTCTCCG
>DASQML010000007.1:0-348176 GCA_035645515.1 Microvirga sp. | reverse complement strand
GCTGGATAACGCGCACCCTCAGCCGTCATCCCCGCGCAGGCGGGGATCCATAAACACCAAGGGAGCAGAACGGAGCACCGCCCCTGGTCATGGATGTCCGCCGAGGGCGCACAGTGAAGCGGACGGCTGCCGCAGCGCCTTTCCTCCCACCGTCGCGGTGATGGATCCCCGCCTGCGCGGGGATGACAGGGAGAGCGCACGTCGCCTCCTCCGGAAACGCCAGAACCCTCACCCTGGTCCCTCTCCCACCCGGGAGAGGTTATGCGCGGGTCCGCCCTGCATTGGGCCGGGGATGACAAGCGGCGTGAAACCGGCCAAAGAAGGCGCATCAGGTCCAGGATTGAAGCCATGACTGCCGAGAAGCCCGTTCCATCCCTTGCCGAGCTGCGCCAGGAGATCGATCGCATCGACGAAGCGATGCACCGGCTGCTCATGGAGCGCGGCACCATCATCGACCGGCTGATCGAGTCCAAGAAGGCCTCCGAGACGGGCTTGAGCTCCGCTTTCCGCCCGGGCCGCGAAGCCTCGATGATGAAGGCTCTCGCCGAGCGTCACCAGGGCCTGCTCCCGCTCGACACCGTGGAGAGCATCTGGCGGGTGATCATCGGCACCTTCACCTACGTGCAGTCGAATTATTCGGTCCATGCGGACGTGTCGGGGGGCGATGCGCCCATGCGCGACTCCGCCCGGTTCCATTTCGGCTTCACGGTGCCCTACATCACCCATCCGAGCGCGGCGGCGGTCATTGAGGCGGTGGCAAAATCCAAGGGTGATCTCGGCATCTTCCGTCTCGACCAGGGCGCCACCAGCGGCGCCTGGTGGCGGACCCTGGCCGAAAGGGACCGCCCGAAGATCATCGCGCGACTGCCCTTCATCGAACGGCCGGACCATCCGGCGGGTACCCCGGTTTTCGTGATCTCCAAGCCCCTCACCGATGCCGCCGTGCGCGACGTAGTGCTCTACGCGGCCCAGTTCGAGCGCTGGCACAAGGGGGCGAACCAGGCGCTGACCCGGCTCGGCGGCGAGGTGGTGGCGAGCGCCGCCGACGCCAATGGCCTGTCGGAGCTCATTGCCGTGCCCGGCATCGTGGACGCCTCGCGCCTCCAGCAGGAGCTGACGGAGGCGGGCGCGAGCCTCGCCCAGCTCGCGGAAGTCGGCAGCCACGCGGAACGTTTCCACGTGAAATGACGCGCGAGCTGCGCTAGAGCATGTCCCGGCGAAGTGGGTCCTGGTTCGCCGGTGAGGATGTGCTCAAAGCATAAAATCCTCGCTGAGAATTTGTTTGTCAGAAAGTTCTACAATGTCCGCTCGTCCCGAACCCCGTCCCGGCGTGATGCAGATCGACGCCTATGTGCCCGGCAAGAGCAAGGCCGCAGGGGTGTCGAAGGTCTACAAGCTCTCCTCCAACGAGACGCCGCTCGGCCCCTCGCCGAAGGCGATCGAGGCGGTCAGGACATTCGACCATCTGGAGCTTTATCCGGACGGCTCCGCCACGCGCTTACGCGAAGCGATTGCCGCAAAGTACGGGCTCGATCCCAATCGCATCGTCTGCGGCGCGGGCTCGGACGAGCTTCTCTCGTACATCACGAACGCCTATGTGGGACCAGGCGACGAGGGCATCTTCAGCGAGCACGGTTTCCTCGTCTATCGCATCGCGATCCTCGCCGCCGGCGGAACGCCCGTGGTGGCGCCGGAGAAGAACTACCGCACGGACGTGGATGCGATCCTGGCTAAGGTGACGGACAAGACCAAGATCGTCTTCCTCGCCAATCCCAACAATCCGACCGGCACCTATATTCCTTTCGACGAGGTGAAGCGCCTGCATGCGGGCCTGCCACCCCACGTGGTTCTCGTTCTCGATGCGGCTTATGCGGAATACGTGCGCCGCAATGATTACGAGGCGGGATTGGAACTTGTCGCCACCGCCGAGAACGTGGTGATGACGCGCACCTTCTCGAAGATCTACGGCCTCGCCAACCTGCGCATCGGCTGGATGGTGGCGCCGGCGCCCATCGTCGATGCGGTGAACCGGATCCGCGGACCCTTCAACATGAACGGTCCCGCCATGGCGGCGGGCATCGCAGCGGTGCAGGACGAGGCGCATATTGCCAAGGCTGTCGAGCACAACGCGCAATGGCTCGAATGGCTCACCAAGGAGATCGGGGCGCTTGGCCTGAAGGTGACGCCGAGCGTCGCCAACTTCCTGATGATCCATTTTCCCGAGGAAGCCGGAAGAACTGCGCAGGATGCGGATGAATTTCTCTCCCATCGCGGCCTGATCCTGCGCCGGATCGATGCCTATGGCCTTCCGCATGCGTTGCGCCTCACCGTCGGCAGCGAGGAGGCGAACCGTCTCGTCGTCGAGGCCCTGCGCGATTTCATGAAGGGCGGCCAGCATGCCTGAGCGTCTCGGACCTCCTCTGGACAACCCGCTGTTCGAACGCATCGCGCTGATCGGCCTCGGTCTGATCGGCTCGTCGATCGCGCGCGCCGTGAAGCATCTCCGTCTCGCCGACAAGATCGTTGCGATCGATCGCAGCGAAGAGGTGGTGGCGCGCGTGCGCGAGCTGGGGATCGCTGACGAGGCGACCACCGATGTCGCGGCAGGGGTGACGAACGCCGATCTCGTGGTGCTCTGCGTGCCGGTGGGCGTCTGCGGGGCCGTGGCGGAGGCCATGAAACCGGCATTGAAACCCGGCTGCATCGTGTCCGATGTGGGCTCGGTGAAGGCTTCCGTGATCGCGCAGGTTCAGCCGCATCTGCCGGAAGGCGTGCATTTCGTGCCGGCGCATCCGGTGGCGGGCACGGAGCATTCGGGCCCCGATGCGGGTTTTGCCACGCTCTTCCATAACCGCTGGTGCATCCTCACCCCGGCCGACAGCCAGGACGAGGGGGCTATCGAGCGGGTGCGCGCGTTCTGGGCCGCCATGGGTTCGAACGTGGAGATCATGAGCGCGCAGCACCACGATCTCGTCCTGGCGATCACGAGCCACGTGCCGCACCTGATCGCCTACAACATCGTGGGCACGGCGGCCGATCTCGAAACGGTCACGCAAGGCGAGGTGATCAAGTTCTCCGCCGGCGGCTTCCGGGACTTCACGCGCATCGCCGCCTCCGATCCCACCATGTGGCGCGACATCTTCCTGCACAACAAGGAAGCGGTGCTCGAAATGCTCGGCCGCCTCAACGAGGACATCGCCCTGCTTGCGCGCGCCATCCGCTGGGGCGAGGGCGACAAGCTGTTCGATCTCTTCACCCGCACCCGCGCCATCCGCCGCGGCATCATCTCGTCGGGACAGGAAACGCCCGAGCCCGATTTCGGGCGCCGCAAGGATCAGGCGTAGGCCACACCCGTGCTTGAACACACTCCAACCTCATCCTGAGGAGGTCGCTTAGGCGACCGTCTCGAAGGATGGTTCAGTGCTCTCTGGATCCTCCTTCGAGACGCAGCCTCACGGCTGCTCCTCAAGGATGAGGGCGACGCTGTGTGAGAAGCGTGGATCCCCGGGACAAGCCCGGGGATGACGAAGCGAAGAATGGGGAGCCGCACTCAATACAGCGGCTGCAGCTTCACGTTCGGGATCACGAAGGGTCCCATGGCGAGAAAGCCGTTGTTGAGGGTGAGCGGCGGAAGCGGCGTCAGCTGCGGCTTCGCGCTGCCGCCTTGAGCACGGGAGTTCTGCCCGAGGAGCGCGCCGAGCAAAGCGCCGCCTGCACGATTTCCCGTGACATTGCCGATGAAGCCGTCGAGGCCCGCGGCGGAGACGCTCAGCTGGCCTGCCGGGCGATGTTCTTCGTCGAGTTTCAATTGACCTTTCGCCTCGACCCGGCGCGGGCCTTTCGCGCCCGACAGCATCAGGACGTCGAGGGTGCCGTCGGCCTTGCGCCAGCGCTCCAACTCCTGCGCAAGGGGACGGCCCTGGAAGCCCGCAGCCTGGGTGACCGTGACATCTGCGCTCAGGTCCGCAGGCTCCGTGCCGCCGATCAGCTGGTCGAGCATGGGAAGGCTCGCCTGGGTGACGGACAGCGCGGCATCGTAAGCCTTCTCCGCTGCGCGCGAAGGATTGGGGCGCAGATGCAGCTCGAGGCGCTGGCCCGACGTGACGATTTCCTGGGGCAGAAGACCCCTCATGGTGAACTTGGGCGCATTCGCCGCGATGGAGAGGCGCTGAAGCCCGGCCTGCGAGGCATGGATGCTCGCCTGCAGGAGATCCCACTGACCCTGCACGGTGACCTTGCCGTCGGTCACGCGCAGGGGCCCTTCGACCTCGGCGATCACGAGGCGCGGCTGATACACCTGCGCAATGGCTTCCGTGCGTCCGAACGAGGCGCTCACCGTGCCCTGCTTCAGGTCGAGGGTGTTACAGACGATCTCGATGCGGAAGGGATAGCCTGCGATGGTGCGGTCCGCGCAGGTCCATTGCCGGCCGCTCCCCGCTTCGGCCGCGAGCCAAGCGTCGAGCGCCCCGGTCGCGCGGTTGCGGATGACGAACCAGGCGACGCTCCAGGCAATGGCGACGAGAAGCAGCAGGATGAGAGGCGCATAGAGCCAGAAGCGGCTCTTGCGCGTGTTTTCCGTGAGGATGGCCTCGGCCATGCTAGTCTCCTGTTGTGCTGCTGCTTCGTAGCTGGTAGCGCCCGTGAGGAAAAGGTCTGAGCACCTTTCACGGGAATGCAGGCGCCGCTCAAGGCGCAAAGCGGGCAGGGTTCGGGCACGGAAAAGCGATGACGGACGGGTCGGAGGATCTCTGGGTTTTCGGCTACGGCTCCCTCATGTGGAGGCCGGGCTTTCCCTATCTCGAACGCCGCCATGCGCATCTCTACGGATACCGCCGCGCGCTTTGCGTGATCTCCCATGTCCATCGGGGCACGCCCGAGAACCCCGGTCTCGTGCTCGGCCTCGATCGGGGCGGTCGCTGCCACGGGGTCGCCTTCCGCGTGGACAGGCGCGAGGCGGAATCGACCCTTCACTACCTGCGCGAACGCGAGCAGGTGACGAGCGTCTATCTGGAGCGCCGCCTGCCCGTGCGGCTCGACGACGGACGGGCCGTGACCGCCGTCGCCTATGTAGCCGACCGAAAGCACGAGCAATATGCGGGCAACCTCTCCTTCGAGGAGGTGCTCGCCCTGGTGCGGCAGGGAAAGGGGATTTCCGGCGCCAATCCCGACTACGTGCGCTCGACCCACGAGCACCTGCTCAGCATGGGCGTGGTCGACCCGCTGATGCAGCGGATCGTCGAGGCGCTCAATCAGGAGGCCTGATCGGCGTTTTCGCGCAGATCCGCCAGGATTTCGCGGCGGCGCGCCTCCGTATCTGCCAGACGGTGGATGTGGAGCTCCGAGGCTCCGTGCTCCTGCACCTTTTCGAGCCAGCGCGTGCGGGTCTCCTCGCTGGGGACGGCGCCTGCGAGCACGGAATCGACCACGTGACCAATCCCGCTCTCGTCCCGGCTCACAGCCAGGATCACCGCGTCCGTCACATCCAGAAGCTCGTCCAGGGCGAGGGGATGCACGCCGACGATATAGCGGCGGCCCGACAGGCCGCGCCAAGAGCTCAAGGTCGGGGAGGCCCGAAGCCCCGCCGTTGCCCTCAACCTTTCCTCGCGCACGCCAGCCCTCCGCATTCGGTCGTTGCGGAGATCCCGCATGGCCGTATTCCAGGATATGGTTCGTTTGTTCGCCATATGTTCTTATATGTAGGATCGGCGAGGCGAACCGTCAAGATGCTGGAAAGCTTAGCAGTATCAGATATTTGATGGTGTGGTGACGGCTGATGCCGGCGGATCGCTCAAGCCCAGCTCACGTCGTCCTTCCACCAGCAGCCGGGTGGAGGATTCCTCGACCCGGCTCTGCACGAGCCTGAAGAACTCCTCACGCCCCAAGCCCGGGGCGATGGGGTCGAGGATCTCGACGCGGATCGTGCCCGGGCGGCGGATGAACCGGCGGCGGGGCCAGTAGAGACCCGAATTCAGGCCCACGGGAACGCAGGGAAAGCCGAGATTCTGGTAGAGATGCGCCACGCCGTACTTGTAGGCCGCGGGCGCTCCCGGCGGGCGGCGCGTGCCCTCGGGAAAGATGATGATCTGACGGCCGTGCTGCGCCTCTTCCTTGGCGCGGGCGGTCATCTGCACGAGAGCCGAGGATCCGGCCTTGCGGTTCACCGGCACGCAGCCCGCCTTCCACAGATACCAGCCGAAGAAGGGAATCCACATCAGCTCCCGCTTCAGGATGAAGGCCGGGTCGTCGAAGAGGGTCACCAGGGCGAAGGTTTCCCACAGGGACTGATGCTTGGCGGCGACCAAGGCCCCGCCGTGCGGGATCTTGTCCCGTCCCCGGACCTCGATCCTGGTCCCGGCCAGGACCCGCAACAGCCAGAGGGACGAGAGCGCCCAGAGCTTCACTCCGCCCATGAATATCCAGCGCGGAACCAGAAGGCCCGGAAGCAGCAGGATCAGCCACAGGACGAGGTTGGCGTAGAAGACGACGTTGAACAGCAGGGAGCGAACGAACAGCATGGCTTCTTGTAAGGAAAAGCGGAGCGCAGGGCTCCGGGAGACAGCCCACCTTAAAGGGTTTGAAGGCCAGACTCTAGCGCAGGGACGTCCGGACGTTCGCCTCTTGGCTCGGTGCGCCGCCGCTGATGATGTGGGCGACCGAGGAGCTCTCCGGATCGTCCTCGAAACGGGTGCGGATCCAGACCGCCAGGAACTTCAGGTATTCGGTCGCCAGCACCTTCGCCGTGCCGGGATTGTGCCACCAGTCGTGCGGATCGATGGTGGCCGCAACCGCATAGGGGATCTTCTGGAGGTTGGGGAGGGCGTGATCGAGTTCCGCCAGCATGCGGGGCATGTGATAGTTGGAGGTCACGACGATGATGGCGTCGAAGCCGTGCTGCTCCGCCCAGCGGCGCGTCTCGATGGCGTTTCCGATGGTGTTGCGGGCGCGGTAATCCAGGTCCACGCAGCAATCGAAGAGTTGGCGCTGGCCGGGATTGAGGCGGGAAATCTGGTCGCGGCTGGTCTTCTCGTTCACGCCCGAGATCAGGAGCCGTTTGGCATAGCCCTTGGCCAGAAGGTCGATGGCATCCCCGATCCGCTGGGCGCCGCCGGTCATGGCCACGATGCCGTCAGCCCGGGTCTCGGGGACCCGCTCGATGCGGTCGATGCTGTAGACGAAGGCAAGAAAGCCGAAGAAGCCGAAGAAGCCGAGGAGGCCGATGGCGGCGAGGCTCCACAGGCCGGCGCTCAGGAGACGTCGGGCCAGGGACCTCCTTGCCGGAATCGTCGGCGCGCCGGACATCGTCCAGCCCCAGCCCAAAGCTTCAGCGGGTTCCACGGCGTTCGGCGTCGCCCAAGTCTGCGTCTGCGAGGTCATCCTGGACGATGATACGGGTGAATGCGGCAATGGAGAGGCAGCCCTCTTTATCCACGGATAAGCTTCACATCAGGCGGAAAAGGATCCGGCGCCGGACAATACGTCCCGGCAGGATCAACCATTTCCGTTAAGAAAACGTCTCACGGTCAGGCGGGAGACGATGCCGGTGATCAGCGCCACCAGCAAGGCGATGAGGATAACGACCAGATAACCGGTCCAGCTGATGCTGAAAGCCCCGAACAGGGCCTCGATCTGGTCGCCTGCCGGACTGGCGCGCCAGGAGCGGGTGATCAGGCCGAGAATGAGGGTGAGCACGAGCGCGGCGCCCGCGCCGATGGCGCTGCCGCGCAGGCCGAGCCTGAAGAAGCGGCGCTGGAACTCCCTGGCGATGAAGTCGTCGTTCGCCCCGACGAAATGCAGAACCTCGACCACTTCCTTGTTGCCGGCCATGGCTCCGCGCGTGGCGAAGATCACGGCGAGGCCTGCCGCCACGAGCACGAGCGCCACCAGAAAGATGCCTGTGCCGATGATGGTGTTGGCCATGGTCGAGAGGCGCGAGACCCACAGGGCGTGATCGTCGAGGGTCGCGCCGGGCACGTCCTTCTGCAGACTTTGCCTCAAGGGGCCGAAATCAGGCCGCACATCCTCCTTCAGCTTGATCACGATGAGGCGCGGAACGGGAAGGTCCTTGAAATCGAGCCCGGTGCCGAGCCAGGGTTCCAGCAGGCGTTCGGATTCCTCCTTCGTGAAGGGCTGCGCCTCTTCGACGCCAGGGGTCTGGCGCGCCAGGACCACCGCACGCGCCACGTCGTCCTCCATGGAACGCTGGGGGTTCGGCCGGATCTGGATCGTGACCTCGCGGGCGATCTCCGAGCGCCACTGCGCCGAGCTTGCAGCCACCAGCTCCGCGCCGCCAGCGCAAAGAGCGGCCAGGAAGGTGAGGATCGCGATGACGGCAGCCAGGGCTTGACCGCCGGCCGAATCCACCGGCACCAGGGGCGCATTGCGGCTCAACGAGGCGGGCAGGGAGCGCTTCCCGCCATCCTGCGGCTTGTTCGATGCCGGTTTCCTGAGCCGGGGCTGGGGCGCGCTCATCCGGCTCACTCGTCGATATGCAGCCGGCCGTCGCCGAGCACGAGGCGGCGCACGTTGAGCTGATCCATGAGGCTGAAATCGTGGGTGGCGATCACCACCGAGGTTCCGAGCCGGTTGAGTTCGATGAACAGGCGTAAGAGGCGCCGGGCGAGCGAGGGATCCACGTTGCCGGTGGGTTCGTCCGCCAGAAGCAGGTCGGGGCGCACGATGAGCGCGCGGGCAATCGCCGCGCGCTGCTTCTCGCCGCCCGAGAGAACGGGCGGCAGCATGTGCATGCGGTCGCCCAGGCCCACCCAGCGCAGAAGCTCCACGACCTCGGCACGGTAGCTCGCCTCCTCCTTGCCCTGGACCCGCAGGGGCAGGGCCACATTCTCGTAAGTGGTCAAGTGATCGAGCAGGCGGAAATCCTGGAACACCACACCCATGCGGCGCCGAAGGCCGGTGAGCTCGTTCTTGGAGATCTTGGAGACGTTCTCGCCGAAGAGAGAAATCAATCCGCGCGTGGGCTTCACCGAGAGCAGGATGAGGCGCAACAGCGTGGTCTTGCCCGCGCCGGAGGGCCCTGTGAGGAACTGAAACGAGTTCGGCTCGATGGAGAAGGTCAGGTCGCGCAGGACCTCGGGCCCCATGCCGTAGCGCACGCCCACATTCTCGAAGCGCACGGAGGGAGCCGCTGCGCCGTCATCGAATTCCTCGTCGTAATAGGCTCTCACGGGCGCCTTGAAGCTCCTTGGGACAATCCATCCGACGGCATGGACAAGCCAGCCGCGGGGCGATTCGGTCTCACCTTATCGCCCCGTTATGGTTAGCAAGCCATAAACTTGCCCGGGGCGCTCGGGAAGCGAGGCGTTCGCGGAACATTGCCGCAGGAGCTTCATCGGAGGCGGTGACGGCGGCTTTTGCCTGGAAAATCGTGAAGTCCGTTTGACTTCCGCGCTCCGCCATGGTCGTGAAGGAGGAAGCTTTTTGCTTCCGACTTCTTTCTGGACAGACCGACGATGACTGCTTCCCACCGTATCCGTGTTCTCTTCGACGAGGAGACCATCGCCAAGCGCAACGAGGCGCTGGCGCAGGAGATTGCGAACGCCAAGCCGCAGAACCTGCTGGTCGTCGCGGTTCTGAAGGGGAGCTTCATGTTCGCGGCGGATCTGATCCGCGCCCTGCACAAGGCGGGCCTCGCGCCGCAGGTGGAATTCGTCCATCTCTCCAGCTATCTCGACGGCACGGTCTCCAGCGGCAACGTCACGATCCTGCGCGACGTGGAAAGCGACGTGCGCGGCCGCGACGTGCTGCTTGTGGACGACATTCTCGAATCCGGCCGCACGGTGACCTTCGCCAAGGATCTGCTCATGGCCCGCGGCGCGAAGAGCGTGAAGACCGCGGTTCTGCTGGAAAAGCCCGGCAAGCGCGCCGTGTCCATCGATCCGGATTACGTGGGCTTCACGTGCCCCGACGTGTTCGTGATCGGCTATGGCATGGACGTGGCCCATTCCTACCGCCAGCTCCCGTTCGTCGGCGTGCTCGACCGCCACGACACGAATCCGGACCTGTTCGACAAGCCGGAGTAAGACAGGCGTTGAAATCGCCTCATCCTGAGGAGGTCGCGAGGCGACCGTCTCGAAGGATGATTCAGGGCACGGTGGCTCCTCTCCTGTCATTCCCACGGAGGCAGGGATTCAGACCCGCTGAGCTTGCAGGATTGAGAGAGCAGGTTCCCACCGCGCTTCTTCCTCCCACCGTCATGGTTATGGATCCCCGCCTGCGCGGGGATGACGGCAAAGCGTTGGTTATCCATTCAGCTGCCAGATCGCGCCGTTCAAAAGGGTCGCGTAGGAGACCCAGGCGAGATACGGCACCAGAAGCAGTGCCGCCACCCGATCGAGTTTCCAGAACGCAACGATGGTGGCGAGGATCGCCGCGATCAGGGCCGTGATGACGACGAGACCCAGAAGCGGGCTCTGCGCGCCGAAGAAGGCAAAGGACCAGAGCGAGTTCAACGCGAGCTGGACGAAGAAGAGAGCCACCGCCGCCGTCCGGCCGGGCCGGGATTTCGGCAGGGACAGAATGCGCCAGAGCGCATAGGCCATCAGCGCGTAAAGCGTGGTCCAGACCGGCGCGAAGAGCCAGTTCGGCGGCGTGAAGCCGGGTTTGGCGAGACCTGCATACCAGGTCGGGATCTTGACGCGTGTGACGAGACCTCCGGCGACGCTGACGGCGACCACCGGCAGCACGGCCAGCAGGAACCGCAAGAATGGCGGCGTTGCATGGCTGCCCGGCACAGTTTGGTCTGTATGCATGGGTGAAATCCCTTTAAAGCTCTGCGCATCGTATTCCCGTGACGCCAACAGTCACGCTTCCCGGAGGTTCCTCATGTCATCGTCGCGTTCCCCATGGTCGAAGCGCAGCCTGACCGCCCAGGCCATGGGCCATGTGGACCCGGTCACGAAAGCGGTGGTGCCGCCGATCCATGTGGCGACCACCTATATCCGCGACGAGGACAACGCCTATTCGTCCGGCTATGTCTATGGCCGCCCGGACAACGCCACCATCCGCGAGGCGGAAGCGGTGCTCGCCATGCTGGAAGAAGCGGAGGCCGGCGCTCTTCTCTTCTCCTCCGGCATGGCGGCGGCCACAGCCGTGTTCCAGGCGCTGAATCCCGGCGATCACATCGTGGCCTCCAAGGTGATGTACTGGGCGCTCCGCAACTGGCTGATGACGGAAGCCGTGCGCTGGGGACTTGCCGTCGATTTCGTGGAGACGGACGATCTCGACGCCGTGCGCAGGGCGATCCTGCCGGGCCGCACGAAACTCGTGTGGGTCGAAACCCCCTCCAATCCGCTCTGGACGATTACGGACATCGCGGCCGTTGCCGAGATCGCGCGGGCGGCGGGAGCAAGGCTCGCCGTCGATTCCACCACCGCCTCCCCGGTTCACACCCGCCCGCTGAGCCTCGGCGCCGACATCGTGATGCATGCGGCGACCAAGGTGCTCAACGGCCATTCCGATGTGGTGGCGGGCGCGCTCGCCGGTGCGAAGGCGGACGAGTTCTGGGGGAGGATCGTCTCCATCCGCAAGATGCAGGGCGCGATCCTCGGCCCCTTCGAGGCCTATCTCCTGATGCGCGGCATGCGTACGCTCCATGTGCGCACGGCGGCCCAGGCGAAGTCGGCCCTCGATCTCGCGCAGCGCTTCTCCGCTCACCCGAAGGTGGCGCGGGTGCTCTATCCCGGCCTGCCGCAGCATCCGGGACACGACATCGCCGCGCGGCAGATGGAGAACGGCTTCGGCTACATGCTCTCGATTCAGGTGACGGGCGGGGAGAAGGCCGCCATCAGCACGGCCGCGAAGGTGCGTCTGTGGAAAAGGGCGACGTCCCTCGGCGGCGTGGAGAGCCTCATCGAGCACCGCGCCTCCATTGAGGGACCCGGAACGCCTTGCCCGCCCGATCTCCTGCGCCTGTCCACGGGCATCGAGGACGTGGAGGACCTCTACCGCGATCTCGACGAAGCTTTGCGGGGTTCATGACTCCATCCTGCGCGTCATGGCCGGGCTCGACCCGGCCATCCACGTCTTGGGAGCCGCAGTGGCTTAAAGACGTGGATCCCCGGAACAAGTCCGGGGATGACGGAGAGTGCCGTGCCATCAAGATCACTGAGCCGGCTATCTTGATCCTGTCATAAAAGATGTGCTTCCCTCTGCTTCAAGGAACATCGTTCCACTGACAGGGAAGACATCCATGACATCGTCGATCACCCGCCGCCGCGTCCTTCAAACCGGCGTGGCCGCTGCCGCCCTCGCGGGCCTGCCTCGTTTCGCCTGGGCGGCTGGTCCGGTGGTGAAGCTCCGCATCATGGAGACCACCGACCTGCACGTGAACATCTTCCCTTATGATTACTACCGCGATGCGCCTGATGACACGGTGGGGCTCGCGCGCACGGCCACTCTCGTGAAGGCGGCGCGGGCCGAGGCGAAGAACAGCCTGCTCTTCGACAACGGGGACATCATCCAGGGCTCCCCGCTCGGCGATTACGTGTCCTATCGCAAAGGCATGAAGAAGGGTGACGTGCATCCCATCGTGGCTGCCATGAACACCCTGAACTACGATTGCGGCACTCTCGGCAATCACGAGTTCAACTACGGGCTCGAGTTCCTGCAGAACGCGCTGGGCTCCGCGAAATTCCCGATCGTCTGCGCCAATGCCGTCAAGGCGGATGGTCAGACCCTCTACAAGCCCTGGCTCGTTCTCGACCGCGAAGTGGTCGATGAGGCTGGCGCCAAGCAGAGACTGAAGGTCGGCGTGATCGGCTTCGTGCCGCCGCAGATCGTGCAATGGGACAAGGCCAATCTCGACGGCAAGGTGACCACCGTCGACATCGTCGATGCGGCCAACAAGCATGTGCCCGACCTGAAGAAGGCCGGGGCCGATATCGTCGTGGCGCTCTGCCATTCCGGCATCGCCGGCGGCGAGCGCAAGGGTGGCGAGGAGAATGCGGCGCTGCATCTTGCGAAGGTCGACGGCATCGACGTCATCCTGACGGGCCACCAGCACTTCGTCTTCCCGGGCGGCAAGGAGTTCAACAACATCGACGGTGTCGACGTGCAGAAGGGCAGGCTCCATGGCAAGCCCGCCGTCATGGCCGGTTTCTGGGGCAGCCATCTGGGCCTTATCGATCTCGAGCTCACGAAGGAAGGCGATGCCTGGAAGGTAGCGAACTTCCGCACCGAGGCGCGCCCGATCTACGAGCGCGTGGACCGCAAGGTTGTCGCGAAGGTGGATTCGGAGGCGGGCGTCATTGCAGCCGTACAGGCCGACCACGATGCGACGCTTAAATATGTCCGCGAGCCTGTCGGCAGGACAGCGGTGCCGATCCACTCCTACTTCTCGCTCGTGTCGGACGACGCCTCCGTGAAGCTCGTGGCCGAGGCGCAGGCCTGGTATGTGGCCGACCAGCTGAAGAACTCTGCTTTCAAGGACCTGCCGATCCTCTCGGCGGCGGCTCCCTTCAAGGCGGGCGGGCGCGGCGGCGCGAATTACTTCACGGAGATCAAGCCTGGCCCGCTCGCCATCAAGGATATGGCGGATATCTACATCTATCCGAACACGATCCGCGTGGTGAAGGTCACGGGTGCGCAGGTGCGCGAATGGCTGGAACGGTCGGCGGGCATCTACAACCGCATCGACCCCGCGAAGGGCGGCGAGCAGGAACTCATCAACGCCAAGTTCCCGGCCTACAACTTCGACGTCATCGCCGGGGTGCAGTACAAGATCGACCCGACGCAAGCCTCGCGCTACGACGACAACGGCAAGATCGTGAATGCGGATGCGCGCCGCATCAAGGACCTGACCTATAATGGCAAGCCCGTGACGGACGATCAGCAGTTCCTCGTGGTGACCAACAACTATCGCGCGGGCGGCGGCGGCAACTTCCCCGGCAACGACGGCTCCACCATCGTGTTCGAGGCGCCGGACCTCACCCGCGATGCGATCATGCGCTACATCGTCGAGAAGAAGGAAGTGGCGCCGAAGGCGGACGGCTCCTGGTCGCTCGCCGTGCCTGCTGGCGTCACCATGACCTTCACGACCGGCCCGAACGCCGCCGCCTATCAGCCGGCCGGCATCAAGGTCGAGAAGATGGGCGACGCCCCGGAAGGCTTCGTGAAGTACCGCATCGTCGGCTGATCGTTCGAGCCCTTGCGAAGTGAAGCGGCCGGGCCCTGCCTGGCCGTTTTCGTTTGAGCGGTCCGTTCGATCAGGGGAGGGTGATCACGTCGGTGAGCTCAGGCCGAGGTTCCTTGCCGAGCCGCCTCTGCTTGGCTGCGAGAATGGTGCCGTTCAGCTCGCCGCCGAAGAGGAAGATCGCGCCCAGGGTGTAGAGAAAGATCAGCGCCACCATGGCCGTGGCAAGGCCGCCATAGGTGGAGGCGTAGGCCCCCGGATAATAATCGAGATACCAGCTGAAGCCGAAACCTCCGAGGAGCCACAGGAACAGCGTCACGCCAACGCCCGGCAGCACCGAGCGGAAGCTGCGCCGTCCCGCGGGGACAAGCTTGTGAGCCGTCATCAGACCAGCCACGATGATGAGGGTGGCAACGCCGATCCTCACGAAGCCGACCAGCGCATCGAAGGGCTGCAGCGCCGGCACCCAGCGCAGGATCCCACGCCAGATGAAAGGCCCCAGGACCACGAGCAGGGCCATGGCCATGAGCACGAAGGCGCCGCCGATCACGAAGGCGATGGATTCGAGGCGCGTGAGCCACCAGGCCCGGTTTTCACGCACGTTATAGGCGCGGTTCAGGCCCACCCTCAGGCTTTCCACGCCGCTGGACGCGAAATACAGGGTCAGCACTACGCCCAGGGTGAGCACGTCGCTGCGCCGGCCCGTGAGGATGTTGTGGACTTCGCCCGCGATGGGTCCCGCGATCTCCTGCGGCCAGGCTTCGAGAATGAGATCGGCCACTTCGTCGGCGAGCGTTCCCGTGCCGAACACGCTCGCCAGGGCCGTCACCAGGATGAGAAAAGGAAAGAAGGACGTCAGCACCGACAGCGCGATGTGGCTCGAAATCGCCCAGGCATCGTGCAGCACGAAGCGGTTCATGGTGATCACGAGCAGTTCGAGGTACAGGCGCAGGCGTTTCAACGATCGGGCTCCAGGACGCTGGAGATGGTGAGGCGGCAGGGCAGACAAGGCAAGGGCATTGCCCCAAGCCTCACGCGGGTTATGCCCCGAACAGTCTTAAAAAGCAGCGCTGGCATTCGTTCCCGTAAAAGCCTTCCCGGAGAGGAGCCTTTCGGATTCGCTGGCGCATTCTCCTCGGAACACCATGGAAATCGGTGGAGCCGGTGAGCTTGTACAGGTCTCGTCAAATCCCGCCTGCGCTCTCCGTCGCCTCGATGACGGTCAGGGTGGCGAGGAGAGCCGCCCGGCCCTGGGCTGTCGACTGCAACCCGTGATCCGCCCTCGACAGGGAGCCTCCAGGAATGGCAGAAGGTCACGTGAGGGAAGCGTGGACTTCCCGCGTCCTGCTTTCCGGCCAGCCCGCCCATGACCTCGCTCCCGCTCGCCCGCCTCGCTCCACCCCTGTTCGTGCTCATCTGGGCGACGGGCTTCATCGTGGCGCGCACGGTTGCTCCCTATGCCGATCCCCTGACCTTCCTGCTGGTGCGCTATCTGCTGGCGCTCGCGGTGCTGGGCCTGATCGTCCTTGCCGTGCAGGCGCCTTGGCCGCGCACGACGCGCGAGTGGAGGAACGGGCTTATCGCCGGAGCCCTGCTGCACGGCTGCTACCTCGGCGGCGTGTTCTGGTCGGTCAAGCACGGGCTCCCGGCGGGAATTTCAGCCCTGGTGGCCGGCCTTCAGCCTCTCGTGACGGGAGCCCTGGCCGGGCCATTGCTCGGGGAGAGGGTGTCGGCCCGCCGCTGGACGGGAATCGGCTTGGGCTTCCTCGGCGCCGCTCTCGTCGTGGTGCCGAAGCTCGGGGAGGGCGGCATGCCGGCTGTTCCGCTCCTCATCTGCGTGCTCGGCATGCTCTCGATCACCCTCGGCACCATCTGGCAGAAGCGCGCCGGGAGCACGCAGGATCTGCGGGTGAACGCCTTCGTGCAGTATATCGGCGCCGCCCTCGTAACCCTGCCCCTGGTTCTGCTCACGGAGGAGGGCAGGCTGGAATGGACATGGCCGCTCATCGGCGGCATGGCCTGGGCGGTGCTGGGCCTGTCCATCGGTGCCATCGGCCTGCTGCTCTTTCTCATCCGGCAAGGCGCAGTCGTCGGCGTGGCGACGCTGCTCTATCTCGTGCCGCCGGTTGCAGCCGTGATGGCCTTCGTGCTGTTCGGGGAATCCTTGAGCCTGATCCAGATGGCCGGCATGGCCTGCGCTGCCCTGGGCGTAGCGGTGGCGAGCCGAAACTGACAAGGAAGAGCCCCGGGCCGGGAGGCCCGGGGCCAACAAAGATCTGAAACTACTTCGTGATCTTCACGGAAACCGGATCACTCGCGGGGAAGCTCTCTTCCACGCCCTCATCGAGCTTCTCGTCGAGGGACTTCTTGGAGTTCTCGGGCAGCTTCTCGTCCTTGGACTGAGGCGTGCTGGTCGATTTATCCTGGTTGTGCACCTTGTCGTTCATGCCGTGTCTCCATGGCTTTCTCGAAGACAACGCAGCACGGCAGGCATCGATCCCCGCGGAAAAGGAAAAGGCGACGCTTTCGCGTCGCCTTGGTTCTTCAGCGTTGCCCCTGCTGCTGGTTGACGAAGTAGTCGAAAGGCAGCTCGGCGATCCGGAACCAGGTCAGCTCCTTCTCGCGGAAGGCGCTCCAGGAATCGTAGACCTTCTTGAACTTGGCGTTGGAGGCCGCGATCTCGCCGTAGAGCTTGAAGGCCTCCTTGTAGCTTTGCTCCATCACGTCCCGCGGGAAGGGGCGCAGCTGCACGCCCTGGCCCACGAGCCGGCGGATGGCTTCGGCATTCTGCGCATCGTATTTCGCCACGCACATGGCATTGGCTTCCGCGCAGGCGGCTTCGAGCACCGCCTTGTAATGGGCCGGGAGCTCATTCCACTTCGCCATGTTCACGTAAAGCGAGGGCTGCGCGCCACCCTCCCAGAAGCCTGGATAGTAGTAGTATTTCGCAATCTTCACGAAGCCGAGCTTTTCGTCGTCGTGCGGGCCGGAGAACTCCACGGCATCCAGGGTGCCGCGTTCGAGGGCCGGATAGATGTCGCCGGCGCCTAGAACCTGCGGCACGACACCGAGCTTGGCCATGATCTGGCCGCCCATGCCGGCAATGCGCATCTTCAGACCCTGCAGATCCGCAATGGAGTTGATCTCCTTGCGGAACCAGCCACCCATCTGCGCGCCGGTCTGACCGGCTGGGATCGGAAACACGTTGTAGTCCTTCATGAACTCGCGCATCAGCTCAAGGCCGCCGCCGTAATGCATCCAGGCATTGTGTTGGCGCACGTTCATGCCCCATGGCACGGACGTGTCAAACATGAAGGTCGGATCCTTGCCGATGAAGAAGCTCGACAGGGTATAGGAACATTCGATGGTGCCGTTCTGCGTCGCATCGAGCGTCTGGAGGGCGCCGACGATCTCGCCCGCCGCGAAGACCTGGATCTGGAACTTGTTGTCGGTGGCTGCCGCCACGCGCTTCGAGATCATCTCGCCCGCGCCGTATAGAGTGTCGAGGCTCTTGGGATAGGCCGAGGCCATGCGCCAGCGGATCTCGGGATTGGACTGCGCGATGGCGGGCGAGGCGAGAGTGCCGGCTGCAGCAGCAAGGCCCGCGCCTTTGAGAACTTTTCTTCTATCCATGAGCGTTTCCTCGACCGGTTTATGTCGTCAATGCCGTTTCGGCTGAACAATCCATAAAGCGGGAGGTGCGCTGCTGTCACTCCGCCTTCCGTCGGGGAAGGTATGCAACAAGATCATCCCGGCCGCGCTTGCGCCAGCCGGGATGAAGGCCTCTCAACATCAGCGCTCCTCGGTGCCGCCCTTGGACAGCGGGCGCTGCTGCTGGCCGCCGCCCGCCCGGGCGGAGCGCTTCGGCGGCTTCTCGTCGCCGGTGGAGGATTGCGAGCGGCCACCCGATTGGCTTGCAGTTGGGTGACCGCGCACGAGGGTGCCCTTGGGCACGTCGACCGCGTTTCCGGGAGCCGGTACCCGCGCACGGGATGCGGCACCGCCGCTCATGCCGGAGGGACCGCTTCCGGCGTCCGTCCGCGCGGCACGGGGAGCGGGGCTCTTGTTCGCGGTCGTGGACACGCCTTCTGCGATCTCCTCGTTGGACATCTGGAAGCCGGCCTCGTCATCCACCTCTTCCGGCACATCCTTGAAGGAACGGATGCCGGCATTGGAGCCGCTCGTCACGCGCCCGTCATCCACATGGCCGATGTCGAGATCAGGATCGAGCTTCTTCGATGCGCCCATGACGCCAGTGGCTTTCGCCGCTGCACGCTTGGTGTTGCCGACGCTGTTGCGCTGGGTGGGGCCAGCAACGAAATCCTCGCCGCCTTCATCTTGCGCCAACTCGTTCAACACCTCATCGACTGGAGGCTCTGGGGGACGTCCGCGCTTGTCCTGCGCCATCGGATAATCCTCTTCTTGGTTCTCGCACGGGTTGGGATAACAACCCGCAGTTCTGGAAAAGCAACGACCTGTTGGGAGAGGTGTTCCGGCCCCGCGTCATTCAATCAAGCGGGGCCGCGACAACTTCAGCGGCCGAGCTCTTTCTGAATCACCTCGAGCATCGCAAGATGCTCCTGGATCTGACCCCGCGCGAGCTTCGCAATGTTCGTCATCTCGCGACTGCCGGAGCTCCTGATCTGATTGTCCTGCAGCTTCAGCAGCCGCTGATGCCCTTGGATCTGCAGGCTGATGTAGTCGCGGTCGAAGGCCGCGCCGGCCTGCGCCTTCGACAGGCGCTCCATGGCGGCGGAGTCTTCCTGCGACAGTTCAGGAGCAGTCGCGGCAGAGGCCCGGGCTCCGGTGGTGGTCGATGCCGTTGCTGCAGGATCGGCGAAGCTGTGCAGGATATCGGTGAGGTTGTTCTGCTCGCCGATTTCGAACTGCGCGAATTGTTTCACGCGCGGGTTCTGCGCCTTCGACAGGGCGAAGTTCGATTGCTGAAGCGAAACCGTGCTCAGGGCGAGAGCCTGCTGGATATATTGGCGATCTTCCTGCGATTGCTGCTGGCCCTGAGCGGCGGGGGCGCTGCTGGCTTGGCCCTGGCGCATTGGCGTCTGCGTATCCTGCGGCGCGCCGCCCTGTTGGGTCCGCTGCTGCCGCTGGTCCGCACCCTGGCCAAGGGCTGCGTTGGGATTCGTCTCCGTGGGTTGCGGCGTGACGGAATAGGGGATCGCCTGGTTCTGCTGCTGGGCGAAGGCAGGCAAAGAGAACGCGACGGCGATGCCGGCGATGATGAGGTGTCGTGGCGACATGAAAATCTCCTGCGGGTCCATCGGGGCGAACGCTTGCAAGAAGGTTTTGTTCGAGAACTCGATGCACGAGGAACGAAGTCGGTCGAAGCGCGTCCATTGTGCAGCAGTCCAACAATTCGAGGAGTCACGATGCAGGATCGGGTCACGCGGATCATCATGCTGGCTGTCGCGGCGCTGCTCGCGATCGTCGTTCTGCAGCCTTACGTGAACCCCTATCTTTTCTCCGCTCGGGAACCGCGGCCCGTTGCGGCACGGGGTGACCTGTCGGACCTGGAGCGTTCCACGATCCGGGTCTTCGAAGCGGTGGCTCCGTCCGTCGTGCAGGTGGTGAGCTTGTCCGCGCGCGGTCCTGCGACGGAAGCGGAGCCGTCCGGGTCTGGCACGGGCTTCGTCTGGGACGCAGCCGGCCACGTGGTGACCAACGAACATGTGGTGCAGAACAGCACGGGGATCGTGGTGCGCATGGCGTCAGGCGACGTGGTCCCGGCCGAAGTCGTCGGACAGGCGCCGAATTACGATCTTGCGGTGCTGCGTCTCGGGCGCAGGCACAATCTGCCGTCTCCCATCCCGCTCGGACGCTCCGCCGATTTGAAGGTGGGGCAGACGGCTTATGCCATCGGCAATCCGTTCGGACTCGATCAATCGCTGACCACAGGCATCATCAGCGCGCTCAAGCGGCGCCTGCCGACCAATGCCGGGCGCGAGATTGCCGACGTCATCCAGACCGACGCCGCCATCAATCCCGGCAATTCCGGCGGGCCTTTGCTCGATTCCGCGGGTCGGCTGATCGGCGTCAACACGGCGATCTACTCGCCGTCCGGCACGAATGCCGGAATCGGATTCGCCATTCCTGTCGATGTGGTGAATCGGATCGTGCCGGAACTCATCCGCACCGGGCGCGTGCCCACCCCCGGCATCGGGATCCTCGCAGCGAACGAGACCGTCGCCGCGCAGCTTGGCGTCACGGGCGTGATCGTTGCAGGAGTAGCGCCGGGCTCGCCTGCGGAACAGGCCGGATTGCGCGGGGTCGACCCAGCCGTCGGCGCCGTCGGCGATATCATCACCGGCATCGAGGACACGCCCGTGCGGCGCCTGTCCGATCTCACGGATCGCCTCGAGCGCGAAGGCGTCGGCAAGACCGTGACACTGAAGGTGATGCGCGACAATCGCACGCGCAATGTCGAGGTTCGCGTGGTGGATGTGGGTGAGGTGGCACAGCGGTCCCCTCGCCCATAGGCCCTTGCCGTTCACAGGGCCTCTGCTCAGCGCCAATCCTTGTCTGAGTTGACATTCATCCGTTCAGCGGCCCGTCGGATGTCGGAGAGATCCACGGGGTCGCTGAACGGATCCTCGTCCAGCTCGGTCACGCGATTCAACAGCTTCTGCCATTTCCGCAACTCGTCGATATAAGGCTGGTAAGGCACGCGCTTGAGGATGCCGTTCTCCTCCACGAGATCGCACAGGCCGTTGTGCAGCCACTCGCCGGTGTGCCAGTCGGGCATGTCGACAGCAGGAAAGAGGCACACCCCGTGCAGGTCGATTCCCTTGCGCACGGCGGCAAGCGATTCCTCGACGATGTCGCGCAGCCAGTCCGGACGGCCCTCCCTGAGGCCGCTCGTTTCGCCGACGACCATCGGGCGCCGGTAGCGTTCCCATGCATAGCTCAGGAGATCGCCCAAGGGACGGATGCGCTCGTCATGGGGAGAAAGCGATGCATGCGGACCCTCCTCACGATATTCCATCTGTCCGAAGGAGTAGCAGTTGACGCCGACGATATCGAGCACCTCCGGCGAACCGCCAAGCTCAGGGTGGCGCCGCCCTGCGATTATGTCCCAGGCGAAGAACGTATCCTCATACGTCTCGCGATCCGCATCGTCCTGGAGGTCAGGCCGGTCGCGCGGAGCGACCACGAGGATCAGCGGATCGATGTGAACCATGCGTGCTTCCGGAGCAACGTCGCGGATGGCTTTCACGGCGGCGATGTCGGCGCGGCACAGCGCCAGGCGGAGCTTTACGCGTTCTTCATTCGTGGTGCGGAAGGGAGCCGTCCAGCCCCATTCGCCGCCCATGAAGGCAAAGAAGGTGATCTCGTTGATGGGCGTGAAGAAGTGAGGGCCGCGGATGCGCGCCGTTACGTATTCCGCGGCAGCACGGGCATAGGATGCGAAGCGCTCCGTGAACCCTTCCGCGAGAGGATCGGCATCGTCAGGATAGCCGTAATGGCACAGATCCCAGATCGGCAGGATCTGGCAGCGGTTCATGGCGTCGATGAAGGGGTCGAGGCGCGAGAAATCATAGTTTCCGCCCTTGTCGACGAACGGCCAGGGTATCCCCTGCCGCGCTACGGCGATTCCAAGGGAACGAAGGAAGGCATAATCCTCTTCCAGATGCTCGCGGTGTTGCGTCTCCGCAACGAGGTCGCGCCGTCCCTTGTCTTTCCAGATGAAGGTGGAGCATTCGAAGCCCGAGAGAAAGAACGTCGGGAAGATACCGGCTCCCGTCGTCGCGGAGGAACCTGTTGCAGGCTGCTGAATCGTGTGCAAGCTTGATATCCTTCTCTGAGCGAAGAGATTTCTCCGGCGGCAACAGCTAAACCGGATATAACCTTTGCCAGGGATTTTTGTTTCCCAGCGTGATGAAACCTTCTTGCAGAACAGCCGTTAGCCCCCGAACCTTCACGAACGGAGGAGCGAATGAGTCTCGAAGGCGCCAACAATTCCATCCTGGTGCAAAGCTCAACTGTCGATTTGGGCGATGTGTTTCCTGAATATGCGAAAACGAATATCCGCCAGGTGGCGGACAAGTACTTTGGGCGGTTGAGCGCCGCCTCCGTGCATGTGACCCGAGAGGGCATCACGTATCGCTGCACGGTGAACATCCAGATGGGCGCGCTGAAGAAGATGAGCGGCGAGGCCAAGAACAAGGACCTCTATGCCGCGTTCAGGCAGGCTCTTCAAAAGACAGCCAAGCAGCTTCGCCGGTCCAAGCGCGAGCTTCGCGAGGACAAGGCCGAGCGCATCGACAAGGACGCGCTGCTGCGCGACGGCAACAGAGCGCCAGTTCGCGACGAGGACGAGTTTCGCACAGCTGCGGAATGAAACGTTTCCCTGACAATGAGAAAGGCCGGGTCTCCCCGGCCTTTCCATTATGGATTGCGGATTTTACCGCCTAGTTCAACCGCACGCCTTCCGGCGGACGCTCCGTGGTCTTGGCCACGGGGGCGTTGCCGATGATGAGGCCCATGGGGCCTGCATGCACGGGGACGGTTTCGCCATCCTTGATCTCGCCGGCGAGGATCGCCTCGGCGAGGGGATCCTGCACGTTCTTCTGGATCACGCGCTTCAAGGGGCGCGCGCCGTAAGCCGGATCGTAGCCCTTCTCCGCGAGCCACTCGCGCGCGTCGTCATCGAGCTGCAGCGTGATCTTGCGGTCGGCGAGCAGCTTCTGCAGACGCGCGAACTGGATGTCGACGATGGCCCCCATTTCCGAGCGCTTCAGGCGATGGAAGAGGATGATCTCGTCCACGCGGTTGAGGAACTCGGGCCTGAAATGCGAGCGCACCACGCCCATGACCTCGTCGCGCACCGCATCGGTATCCTGACCCTCGGGCTGGTTCACAAGATATTCGGCGCCGAGATTCGAGGTCATGATGATCAGCGTGTTGCGGAAGTCCACGGTGCGTCCCTGCCCGTCCGTGAGACGTCCGTCGTCGAGCACCTGGAGCAGGACGTTGAACACGTCCGGATGCGCCTTCTCGATCTCGTCGAACAGCACCACCTGATAGGGCCGGCGGCGAACCGCTTCGGTGAGGGCGCCGCCTTCCTCGTAGCCCACGTAGCCGGGAGGCGCGCCGATGAGGCGGGCGACCGAGTGCTTCTCCATGTATTCCGACATGTCGAGGCGCACGAGCGCGCTCTCGTCGTCGAACAGGAAGTGCGCGAGCGCCTTGGTGAGCTCGGTCTTGCCGACGCCGGTGGGGCCAAGGAACATGAACGAGCCGATGGGCCGGTTCGGATCCTGCAGGCCCGCGCGGGCACGGCGCACGGCGGTGGAGACCGCCTCGACGGCCTCGCGCTGACCCACGACGCGACGGCTAAGGTCCCGCTCCATGTGCAGCAGCTTCTCGCGCTCGCCCTCCAGCATCTTGTCGACGGGCACGCCGGTCCAGCGGGAGACGACCTGCGCCACATGGTCGGGCGTCACCGCCTCTTCCATCAGGCCGCCGCCGTCGGCTTTCGCCTCCACGTCGGCCAGCTGCTTCTCCAGGCCGGGAATGATGCCGTAGGACAGCTCGCCCGCCTTCGCCCAATCGCCGTTGCGCTGTGCGTTGGCCAGCTGATTGCGGGCCTCTTCCAGCCTCTTCTTCAGGTCGGCGGCAGCACCGAGCTTGTCCTTCTCGGCCTTCCAGCGTGCGGTGATGGCGGCCGATTGCTCCTCGAGTTCGGCTAGCTCCTTCGTGAGACGCTCGAGCCGATCCTTGGAAGCCGCATCCGTCTCCTTCTTCAATGCCTCCTGCTCGATCTTGAGGCGCACGATCTCGCGATCGATGTTGTCGAGCTCCTCCGGCTTCGAATCGACCTGCATGCGCAGGCGCGCCGCCGCCTCGTCCACGAGGTCGATGGCCTTGTCCGGCAGGAAGCGGTCCGTGATGTAGCGGTTCGAGAGGGTGGCCGCCGCCACGAGCGCCGAGTCGGTGACGCGCACGCCGTGATGCTGCTCGTACTTCTCCTTGAGGCCGCGCAGGATCGACACCGTGTCTTCCACGGTGGGCTCGTTCACGAAGACCGGCTGGAAACGGCGGGCGAGCGCCGCGTCCTTCTCCACGTGCTTGCGGTATTCGTCGAGCGTGGTCGCGCCGACGCAGTGCAGCTCGCCGCGTGCAAGCGCGGGCTTCAGGAGGTTCGAGGCATCCATCGCGCCATCGGCCTTGCCTGCGCCCACCAGCGTGTGCATCTCGTCGATGAAGAGGATGATCCCGCCTTCGGCTGCGGTGACTTCCTGCAGCACGGCCTTGAGGCGCTCCTCGAACTCGCCGCGATATTTGGCGCCGGCGATCAGCGCGCCCATGTCGAGGGCGAGCAGCTGCTTGTCTTTCAGGGATTCGGGCACGTCGCCGTTGACGATGCGCAGCGCCAGACCTTCCACGATAGCGGTCTTGCCGACGCCCGGCTCGCCGATGAGCACCGGATTGTTCTTGGTGCGGCGCGAGAGAACCTGGATCGTGCGGCGGATTTCCTCGTCGCGGCCGATCACCGGATCGAGCTTGCCGTCACGGGCGGCTTCCGTGAGATCGCGCGCATACTTCTTCAGCGCATCATACGCGTTCTCCGCCGTCGCGTTGTCGGCGGTGCGGCCCTTGCGCAAGGCGTTGATGGCCGTGTTGAGGGCTTGAGCGGTCACGCCGGCCTGCGCAAGGATCCGCCCGGCATCCGAATCTTTCTCGACGGCGAGAGCCAGCAGCATGCGCTCGACGGTGACGTAAGAATCGCCTGCCTTCTCGGCCGCTTTTTCGGCCGTGTCGAAGAAGCGCATCAGCTCGCGCGTCGCTTGCGGCTGCGCGGCAGAGCCGGAAACCTTCGGCTGCTTGGCGAGCCATTGCTCGACGGCAGCACGAGCATCGCGCGAGCGGCCGCCCGCGCGGTCGATGAGACCGGCGCACAGGCCTTCCGGATCATCCAGCAGAACCTTCAGAAGATGGCCCGGCGAGAGCTGCGGGTGTCCTTCCCGGATAGCGAGATTCTGCGCAGCCTGAACGAACCCCCGGGCGCGCTCGGTGTATTTTTCGAAATTCATGATGTCATCCCTCCTCAGGCCCGCCAGCCCTCTTCAGAGGCACAGGCAGGCCCTGCGATGTCGGACCTCCGTAACGAAGCATCCGCTGGGCCTAAAGGTGGGGGCACCGCCCGGGAACAGCAAGAGGGGAACCCCGGTCCCGCCCTCGCATTGACCCTGCACGTGATTTCAAAGGATTCGAGGAGGCTCCCATGACGCGCGACCCGCGCTCCGATGCCGAGAAAGCCCGCGCCGACCTGGCGCGCAATGCCGAACTGGGGCTTGCGGTCCCGGAAAGCCCGCTGGAACAGGAACCCTCGGTGACTCCGCAGACCTTCGGCGACACCACCGAGAACGGACGGGTGCTCCGCAACGGCGAAGGGGCCAAGTCCACCGATGCCGGCCAGGATATTGGCGATTCCACGGGCACGATGAAGACTTCCCGCGACATCCCCGAGAACCGTCAGAACGTCGAAACCCCGCCCACCCATCGCAGCGACCGGAGCGATGGCGTGCTCTCGCGCGCAAAGGAGTAACGCACCATGGCATTTTCCGATTTTCTTGCTCGCCTCAACCCGAAGAAGCGCAAGGCCGAGAAGGCCCGCCAGGAGCTGATGGCCAATGCGGAGAAGGCGCTTCGCATGAAGCAGGAAGCCGGGCCCCAGGCCAATATCCCTGAGCACCAGACCTCCCACGAAGGCATGAAGCAGGATCCCCATATGATGGAGTTCGACCGCAGCAGCGGCCGCGAGGCCGGCTTCACGCCCCAGCTCAAGCGCTCGAAGGTGGCCCGTTCAGGGGACGCTTCCTAATCAACGGGATCTTCTCCTTGTCGGTATGACCGTCATCCCCGGGCTTGTCCCGGGGATCTCCGTTTTGCGCACCGATTGAAGACGCGGATGGCCGGATCGAGCCCGGCCATGACGCGAGAGTGGAACACGCGGACGAGGTGCCTTGCTCAGCAATCCCGCGACCACTATCGGTAAGGCATGAGCATCCGCATCGCCTCCCTCCAACGCTATCCGGTAAAGGGCCTCTCGCCCGAGACACTCGAAACCGCCACCCTGACCAAGGGCGGCTACTTTCCGGGGGACCGGCTTTTCGCCATCGAGAACGGTCCCGCCGGGTTCGATCCGGAAAACCCGCAGCATCAGCCCAAGATCAAGTTCCTCATGCTCATGCGCAACGAGAGCCTGGCCCGGCTGAAGACGCGCTATCTCGACCGGATCACCACGCTTTTCATCGAGGAGGGTGGGCGCGAGGTGGCGCGGGGCGATCTCTCGACCCGGGAGGGGCGGCTCGCCATCGAAGCCTTCTTCCGCCGCACCATGGCGAAGGAACTGCGCGGTCCGCCGAAGGTGCTCGCTGCGCCTGACGGCTTTCGCTTCACCGATTCCCGCCGTGGCTATGTCTCGCTCATCAACCTCGCCAGCGTGCGCCAGCTCGAGACAGTGGTCGGCGCCCCGATCGATCCGCTGCGCTTTCGCGGCAATGTCCACATCGACGGGCTGGAGCCCTGGGCGGAGTTCGACCTCGTCGGCCAGGTGCTCACCGCCACGTCCGGCGTGCGGCTGAAGGTGACGAAGCGTATCGAACGCTGCGCCGCGACGAATGTCGATCCCGGGACCGGCATCCGCGACCTGCAGATTCCGAAGAGCCTCATGGAGGCTTACGGCCATTTCGATTGCGGCATCTATGCCGAAGTGCTCAGTGGCGGAAGCATCGCTGTCGGCGATCATTTCGAAACGGAGCAGGCGACGCTGGCGCTGTGAGAGGGCAGCGTCATCCCGGACGAAGCGCATGAACCGCAATACCGCCATCCCCGCGCAGGCGGGGATCCATAACCACGAGGGTTAGAGGAAGGGCAGCGGAGCCCGCTCGCTTTCTTCTGCAGCGCCAGCGGTTATGGATTCCCGCCTACGCGGGAATGACAATCGAGGTTCAGACGCCACTCTCGTCGGACGATCCCGGGTTCTGCTCCACAGCCCCGGGATAACGTCAATGTTGGCGCAACAAAAAAGGGAGAGCGACGCTCTCCCTTTTCATTCTTGTCTCACGTACCCGGCCGTCACTCGGCGGCGGGGGTTTCCACGTCCGGCGTGAAGTTGCCCGCATCCTCGGCTGCGCTCTCGACGACGTCGCGACGGGGACGGCGCGTGCGGCGGCGCGGACGGTCTTCACCGCCCTCGTTGCCGAAATCGAGAGTCGGAGCCGGGGTCTGGTCCTCCACGACCGCCGCAGCGGGTGCGGGGCGCACCGGGTTCGTCAGGAAAGCCGGAAGCCCGCCCGCATCGGAGGCATCGGCCTCCTCACGGCGGCGGTCGCGCTGGAAGCGTTCGCGGCGCTCGCCACGTTCCGGACGGTCCTGACGTTCACTGCGCTCGAAGCGCGCGGGGCGCTCGCCCTCGCCGAAGGACTGCTCGTCGCGCGGCTGATCCTGGCGGGGGCCACGGTCGCGCTGGAAGCGCTCGCGGCGGTCGCCACGTTCCGGACGGTCCTGACGCTCTTGCCGGTCGCCGCGGTCCTGACGCTCACCGCGCTCGAAGCGGGCAGGGCGCTCGCCCTCGCCGCGCGTTTCGTAGGGCTGCGGCTGGGAGCCGAAATCGGCATCCTCGCCGTTGCCGTTGCCGACGCGCTCGAAGCTCGGGCGCTCGCCCTGGCCTAAGCCTTCCTCATCGCCCTCGTCATCGAAACGCTGCTGATAGCCATACTGCTCGCGCAGCTGCTCCTGGGCGGCGGCGATGATGCGGTAATAGTGCTCGGCGTGCTGGAAATAGTTTTCCGCAGCCACCGGATCGCCGCTGGCCTGCGCATCGCGGGCGAGCTGGCTGTACTTTTCGGCGATATGCTGAGCCGTGCCGCGGATCTTTACGTCCGGGCCGTTCGACTCGTAGCTCTTGGTCAAGGGATTAGGGCCCTTGTTACCACCGTTGTTGCGGTTACGACCGCGCATACGCCTGTTTTGTCCTGGTCTCATTTTTTGCTCTACGAGCCTCGCTGGTTCTTTAAGCCCACGCGATATGCAAGCCAATGTTCACCGAACGGGCTCAACGCCCACCGTTCGCGTGGCAAACCGTCTGTCGTTCAGCCAAGACGCGCAAGGAGGCGCCTGACTATCCTTCAGTATCGGGTTCAGATGATCGCGCCCGGCTGTTCAAAAGCCCCTGCCTGCGCGATGGATATCGTTTGGTCTTTCCGGCATGTCCTCTCAGGACCACCGTTTTTTAACGACCGAGGACGATCTCTATGATCGAATCTAGCGGGTTCCTCCCGGTCCAACAAGCCATATTTCAGCTTTTACCACTGCCTGAGGCAAGAAAGCCTCACCCAGCACGGTTACGCATGCCTCATGGCGACGCATCGTGGATTGTTGGATAGATCGTGTGCGATCCTCACGATTTCAAGGCCGTTGGCTGCGGCCAGGCTCCGTAAATCCTCCGATTGGTCATAGCCGATCTCGACCGCGAGGAGCCCTCCGGGAGCCAGGAGGCGCCGGGCTTCGCCCAGGAGGATCCGGTAGGGCTCCAGTCCGTCCGGGCCCCCGTCGAGGGCCAGGATCGGATCGTATTCCCGCACCTCCCGGTCGAGGGTGGCAATCACGGGGGAGGCGATATAGGGCGGGTTGGAGACGATCAGGTCGAATCGGCCCGAAATCCCGTCCGCCCAGCGGGAGAGGGCAAAGAGGCTGCGCCCCCCGACCCCGTTGGCCCAGGCGTTCCGGCGGGCGGTTTCCAGGGCGCCGAACGAGAGGTCGACGCCCAGTCCCGTGGCTTGAGGCAGCTCATGGAGCAGGGCAACCAGGAGGCAACCCGATCCGGTGCCGAAATCCGCCATCAGGAGCGGCGCCTGCCTGTCGGCCAAGAGGTCGAGCGCCGTCTCGACGACGGTTTCCGTATCCGGGCGCGGCACCAGGGTCTCCGGCGAGAGCGCGAAAGGCAGGCCCCAGAACTCCCGCCCGCCGATGATTCGCGCCACCGGCTCATGCGCCAGACGGCGGCGGATGAACGCGTCGAGCTGCGCCGCCTCGGCCTCGGTGAGAGGAACATCGGCATGGGTGATGAGCTCCGTCGCCGGAACATTCAGCACGGACAGAAGCAGCAGGCGGGCATCGAGCGCGGCCGTGCCGAATCCGGCCTCAGAGAGCCTCTGGCGCAAATCCCTGAGGGCCTGAGCGCGCGTGGGTGCACTCACGCGGCACTGCCCCGCCGGTAGCGTTCGAGCCGCTCTTCCAGCGTGCCGGTATGCAGCTCGAACAGATGATTGTCGTGATCGTAGAAATAAAGCGAGCGGCCCTCGCCGTCGACACGCGGACGCGACTCGCGCATCTCCAGGCCGAGCCTTTCGATGCGTGCGCGGTAAGTCTCGATCTCGGAGGGCGCGATCTTGAAGGCGATGTGATTGTAGGTGCGGGTCGGCAGGCTTTCCCCCTCCATCACCGCTATCCAAACTCCGCCGACGAGGAAGAATTTTTCGCGCGAAAGCGAGAAGGTGTCGTCGCCGGAGGAGTAGATTTCCTTGCCGTCGAGGACCTGTTCGACAATCGCACCCATCCGTTCCAGGTCGCTGGTGATGAGCGTGATGTGGCTCAAGCCCTCGATCATGCAGCCTGATCCTGCGCGGCGAGCTGGGCTGCCTGATGCTCGGTGATCAGGGCGTCGATCAGCTCGTCGAGGGCATTGCCCGCCATCACTTCCTCGAGCTTGTAGAGCGTGAGGTTGATCCGGTGGTCGGTCACGCGCCCTTGCGGGAAGTTGTAGGTGCGGATTCGTTCGGAGCGGTCGCCGGAGCCCACCTGCGACTTGCGGTCGGCGGCGCGGGCGGCGTCCTTTGCCATGCGTTCGGCGTCGTAGAGCCGCGAGCGCAGGAGCGCCATGGCGCGGGCGCGGTTCTTGTGCTGCGAGCGCTCATCCTGCACGAACACGACGGTGCCTGTCGGGATATGCGTGATGCGGATGGCGGATTCGGTCTTGTTCACGTGCTGGCCGCCCGCTCCTTGCGCGCGCATGGTGTCGATCTTCAGATCCGCATCGTTGATGACGATATCGACATCCTCGGCTTCCGGCAGCACGGCGACGGTGGCAGCCGAGGTGTGAATGCGGCCTTGCGTTTCCGTGTCGGGGACGCGCTGAACCCGATGCACGCCGCTCTCGAATTTCAGGCGCGCGAACACGCCGCGCCCCTTCACTTCGGCGACCACCTCCTTGTAGCCGCCGGCGGTGCCTTCGCTCTCGGAGACGATCTCGACCTTCCAGCCCTTGATGTCCGCATAGCGCGTGTACATGCGCAGGAGATCGCCCGCGAAGAGCGCCGCCTCGTCGCCGCCGGTTCCGGCGCGGATTTCGAGGATCGCGCTCTTCTCGTCCGCCTCGTCCTTCGGCAGCAGTCTAATGCGCAGGTCCTGCGCCGCCTTTTCGAGGTCCTCGCGCGCCTGCGGAAGCTCCTCCTCCGCAAGCTTGCGCATCTCGGAATCCGTCGAGGGGTCGTCGATCAGGGTCTGGAGGCCTTCAAGGTTGTCCTCCATGGCGCGGTAGGCGCGGATCGCGTCCACGACGCCGTCGAGTTCGGCGAGCTCGCGCGACAGCGCGACGAAGGTTTCCGGGTCGGGGCCCGCATTGAGCGTCGCCGTGATGATGTCATGGCGCGCGAGAATAGCGTTCAAACGGTCGGAGGGAGGCGCAATCGTCATCAGACCGGAATACCACGGCTTTCGGCAAATTGAACAAGTTTCGGACGCAGCGTATCGCCGCTTCCCGCATGCTCGAGCTCATGGTGAAGGAAGGTGCTGAGCTCGGCCACATCGAGCGCGAGCAGCATGGCTTTCACCGGCCCGATGGAGGCGGGCGACATGGACAGGGAGCGGAACCCTAAGCCCAGCAGGGCCATCGCTTCGAGCGGGCGCCCGCCGATCTCGCCGCACAGGGTCGCCTGGCAATTGGAAATGCTCGCCTGTTCCGCCACCATCTTCAGGGCGCGCAGCATGGGCACGCTCAACGGATCGAAACGGTCCGCCACGCGACGGTTCTCGCGGTCGATGGCAAAGAGGAACTGCATCAGATCGTTCGAACCGATGGAAACGAAATCGGCCTGTTCGCAGATTTCCCTGAGCTGGAACAGGAGCGAGGGGACCTCCAGCATCACGCCGAGCTTGAGATCGGAGGGCAAGGTGTGGCCGTGGCCGGAGAGATAGTTCTTCTCGCGCTCCACGATGGCCCTGGCGCGGGCGAACTCGTCGCAGGTCGCCACCATCGGGAACATGATCTTCAACGGGCGTCCGGCAGCCGCTTTGAGCAGGGCGCGCACCTGCGCGCGCAGGAGGCCCGGGCGGTCGAGGCCGATGCGGATCGCACGCCAGCCGAGCGCCGGGTTTTCTTCTTCCACCGCCCGCATGTAGGGCAGGATCTTGTCGCCGCCGATATCGAGCGTCCGGAAGGTGACCGGCCTGTCGCCCGCCTCGGCGAACACCGCGCTGTAGAGCGCCTGCTGGTCGGAGGCCGAGGGCATCTTCTCCGCGATCATGAACTGCAATTCGGTGCGGAACAGGCCCACGCCGGCAGCACCCGTCTCGGCGAGATGCGGCAGGTCGACCAGGAGGCCTGCATTGAGCTGCAACGTGATCTCGGTGCCGTCCTTCGTGACCGAGGGCACGTTGCGCAGCTTGAGATACTGCTCCTGGCGCTTGGCGCGAAGCCGCGCCTTTTCCGCATAGGCCGCTTCCACGTCCGGATTCGGGCGGATCTGTACCTCGCCTGCCGCGCCATCGACGATGATGGCGTCGCCCGGCTCGGTGAGCGACGTGGCGTTCGACACCTCGCCCACGGCGGGAATGCCGAGGGCGCGGGCCACGATGGCGATGTGGCTCGTGGGGCCGCCCTCCTCCAGCACGAGGCCGCGCAGGCGCGAGCGGTCGTAATCGAGGAGCGCCGCCGGGCCCATGGAGCGGGCGACGATGATGGCGTTGTCGGGCAGGGAATGGCGATCGGCCACCAGGTCGCGCCCGACCAGGCGGAAGAGCAGGCGGTTGGCGAGATCGTCGAGGTCGTGCAGGCGCTCGCGGAGGTAGGGGTCCGTCTGGCGCAGCATGCGGGCGCGGTTGTCGGATTGCACCCGCTCCACGGCCGCCTCGGCGGTGAGGCCGGAGGAGACCGCCTCGCGCATGCGGCGCAGCCAGCCCTGGTCGTGGGCGAACATGCGGAAGGTTTCCAGAACCTCGCGGTGCTCGCCGTGGTGGGCCACGTCGCCGCGCTCGATGAGCTCGTCGATGGAGGCGCGCACCTCGCCGATGGCCTTGTCGAGGCGCTGAAGCTCCGCTTCGACGTTTTCGGCGATCAGGTTCTTGATGACGACGCGGGGCTCGTGCAGCACCACATAACCGAGGCCTACGCCGTCGGCCAGCGCCGTGCCTTTCTGATAGACGGGGCGGCGCAGGGCGATGCCCGTATCCACCGGGGCCAGCGCCTGCAGCTCGCCGGTCGCCAGCATCTCGGCCACCACCATGGCGGTGGTCTGGAGCGCTTCGACCTCTTCTTCCGTATAGACGCGGTAAGTGCGGTTCTGGACGACGAGAACGCCCAGGGTATTGCCGGCGCGCAGCAGGGGCACGCCCAGGAAGGCGTGGTAGATCTCTTCGCCCGTCTCCGGCTTGTAGGAGAAGGAAGGATGGCTCTGAGCGTCGGAAAGCGCCAGCGGCTCGGCCGTGGAGGCGATGAGGCCGACGAGGCCCTCGCCCGAGCGCATGACGGTCTGGTGGACGGCTTCCCGGTTCAGGCCTTCCGTGGCGAACAGCTCAAGAACCCCGTCCCCGCGGAGGACGTAGACGGAGCACACCTCCGCCACCATGTTGGCGGCGATCTGGATGACGATCTTGTCGAGGCGGTCCTGAGCCCCCACCGGCTCCGCCATGATCTCGCGGAGTCGGCGCAGCAGAAGGCGCGGACCGCCGGGAGCGCTTGGCATGAGCTTTTAGGTTCCCGTCCTTCGAGCCGACGAGGCGAACCGGCGGTTGTTGCCTCAACTGTTGCAGCCCGATCGACCAGCCGTCAATCAGGCCGGCGGTCAATTAGGCTTTATCGAGGCCGTATAGCGAGTGGAGCGTGCGGACGGCAAGCTCCGTATAGGCCGAGTCGATCAGAACCGAGAATTTAATCTCAGAGGTGGTGATGGCGCGGATGTTGATTCCCTTGTCGGCCAGGGCCTTGAAGGCCTTTGCCGCCACGCCCGCATGGCTGCGCATGCCGACCCCGATGGCCGAGACCTTCACCACGTCGGTGGCGCCCTGGAGATCGCGGAACTCGATCTCGTTCTTGTGGGCGTTCAGCACCGCGCAGGCCCGCTCGTACTCGGCGGAGGGGACCGTGAAGGTGATATCCGTGGTTGTGGTGTCGTCCGAGACCACCTGGATGATCATGTCCACGTTGATGTTGGCATCCGCCAGGGGCACGAAGATCGAGGCGGCGATGCCCGGCTTGTCGGCCACATTCCGCAACGTAATCTGGGCTTCGTCGCGCGAATAGGCGATGCCCGTGACAACCTGCTGTTCCATGATGTCTTCCTCGTCGCAGATGAGGGTGCCGAGCTTGGGGTCGGCGGGATCGTCGAAGCTGGAGCGGACGTAGGTGGGCACCCGGTGCATCATGGCGAGCTCGACCGAGCGCACCTGGAGCACCTTGGCCCCGAGCGAGGCCATCTCCAGCATTTCCTCGTAGGAAACCTTATCCAGGCGCCGCGCCTTGGGCACGATGCGCGGATCGGTGGTGTAGACGCCGTCCACGTCCGTATAGATGTCGCAGCGCTCCGCCCCGATGGCGGCGGCGAGCGCCACGGCGCTGGTGTCCGAGCCGCCGCGGCCGAGGGTGGTGATGCGGCGGGTTGCCTGATGGACGCCCTGGAAGCCGGACACGACGGCGACTTCCTTGTTCTTCTCGAAGCCTTCGATGATGCCGGAGCCGTCGATATCGGCGATGCGGGCCGAGCCGTGGGCGTCCGAGGTCATGATCGGGATCTGCCATCCCTGCCAGGAGCGGGCCTGGAGCCCCATTTCCTGCAGGGCGATAGCCAGGAGGCCCGAAGTGACCTGCTCGCCGGAGGCGACCACCACGTCATATTCCTTGGCGTCGTAGAGGGCGTTGGCTTCTTTCACCCAGCCGACCAGTTCGTTGGTCTTGCCGGCCATGGCCGAGACCACCACGGCCACGTCGTACCCGGCCTCGACCTCGCGTTTGACGTGCCGCGCCACGTTGCGGATGCGCTCTACGTTGGCGACGGACGTACCGCCGAACTTCATGACAAGACGGGGCATGCGAAGAAGGCCGTGGGTTAGTTGAAAATTTTGCCCTTCGCGAGTTCGGAAAGGCGCGTATACATGACGGCAGGGCCGCGCGCTGTCAACGCGGCAAAGCCATTTCTTTCCTTAAGGGAATCGAGATTTCATGACCGAGGGCGCATCCACCACCATCGACCCGGCCGAGGTCGCCCGTTTCGAGCAGATCGCCGAGACGTGGTGGGACCCGCGCGGTCCCATGAAGGTGCTGCACAGGTTCAATCCCGTCCGGCTTGCCTATATCCGGGACGAGGCCTGCCGCCGGTTCGGGCGGGACCCCCGCTCCGCGCGCTCCCTCGAAGGGCTGACGATCCTGGACGTGGGCTGCGGCGGCGGCGTCCTCTCCGAGCCCCTGGCCAGGCTCGGCGCCAGGGTAACGGGGCTCGATCCCGCCCCGACGAACATCTCCGTCGCGAGGCTCCATGCGGAGCGCGCGGGGGTGCCGGTCGACTTTCGCAACGGGACCGTCGAAGCCGTGGTCGCCCGGGGTGAAACCTTCGACATGGTGCTCGCCATGGAGGTGGTGGAGCACGTGGCGGACGTGCAGGCCTTCGTGGATGCCTGCACCCGGGCCGTGAAGCCTGGCGGGGTTCTCGTCATGGCGACGATCAACCGGACCTTGCGCTCCTTCGCCTCCGCCATCGTGGGCGCCGAATACATCCTCCGCTGGCTGCCGAGGGGCACCCACGAATGGGACAGGTTCGTCACGCCCGACGAGCTGTCCGATGCCCTCAGACAGGCGGGCTTCGGGGTGAACGATCTCACCGGCGTCGGCTACAATCCGTTGCGGGACAGCTGGTCGCTGACGAAGGACCTCTCGGTCAACTACATGCTCCTTGCCTCGCGCACCTGACGCCTCTCGCGCGGAGCGAAGCTCAGGAGCGCATAGCCAGCCAGCGCCGAGAGGGCCGAGCCCATGAGCACGCCGATCTTGGCTTCGTCCCCAAGCACGGGATCGCCGGGGAAGGCGAGGGCGCCGATGAACAGGCTCATGGTGAAGCCGATGCCGCAGAGGAGCGCCACGCCGTAGCATTGCAGCCGCGTCGCTCCTGCAGGAACATCGGCCCAGTCGAGCTTGATCGCGGCCCAGGAGAAGGCGAAGACACCCATCTGCTTGCCAAGGAAGAGACCCATGGCGATGCCGAGCGGCAGCGGGCTGAGCAGAGCATCGAGTGAGACGCCGGACAGGGACACGCCCGCATTGGCGAGACCGAAGACCGGAATGATTCCGTAAGCGACGGGCGTATGGAGCGCATGCTCCAGGCGATGCAGCGGGGCATCCTCCGCGCGGGTCTTCTTAGGATCAGGCTGCAGGGGAATGGTCAGCGCCAGAGCCACGCCCGCAAGCGTCGCATGAATGCCCGATTTCAGCACGAGGAACCACAGCACCGCGCCAACGAGAAGATAAGGCACAAGGCTTGTGACCTCGAACCGGTTGAAGGCGACCAGCACGAGAAGGCAGAGCGCCGCTGCGCCCAGCATCGTGAGCGAGAGATCGCTCGTGTAGAACAGGGCGATGATGACGATCGCCCCGAGATCGTCGAGGATGGCGAGCGCCGTCAGAAAGATTTTCAAAGAGGCTGGCACGCGCGAGCCGAGGATCGCCAGCACGCCGAGGGCGAAGGCGATGTCGGTGGCGGCGGGAATGGCCCAGCCGTGACGGAGCTGCGGCTCATGGCGCGTGACGGCGAGGAAAACGAGAGCCGGTACGATCATGCCGCCGAGGGCCGCGATGCCGGGCAGGATGCGGCGCGGCCAGGTGGAGAGCTGCCCGTCCAGCATCTCGCGCTTGATCTCGAGCCCTACCAGCAGGAAGAACACCGCCATGAGCGCATCGTTGATCCAGTGCAGGATGCTCAGGCCCAGCACATGCGTTTTCAGGATGCCGAAATAGAGATCTGCTGCGGGAGAGTTGGCGAGAACGAGGGCGATCACCGTCACGCCCATGAGGATCATGCCGCCGGAGGCTTCGCTGTCGAAAAAACGGCGCATCAATGAGACGCGCCGCGTTGGTCTCAAGTCGCGCTTCGGCTGATCCATTCCTGTCTCCCGTCCTTAACCCAAACCCGTTATCGGGACGAAAGGTTCTGAGGGAAAGACCATCCTTCCCCGGTTTCCCATGACGAAACCGGGAGCAACTCTGCTCCTCAGGCGTGGGACAGGACGCGGCGGCGCTTGGCCGAGAGAATCGTGTCGAGGGTCACCGGACGGTAATCCCAGGCATCGACGCCGACGTCGTATTGCCGGGTCTGGGGCTTCAGCCTGGCGTGGGAGTGGCCGTGGAGATCGATCCAGCCGCGGCCCATGTTCTTCCAGGTGCGGAAGGCGTAATGGCACATCACCACGGCGCGCCCGCCGACATTCAGTTCCGCATAGGCCTGGACGCTCGCCCAGCCCTCTGCCGCAAGCGTCGCCGGTCCGTCGTTGTTGCCGGTGATCAGGTGCTTGCGGCCGTGCAACTGCGACAGCAGCTCGTGAATCCGCTCCGGTGGGACATGGAGAGCAAAGTCGCCCAGATGCCAGACCTCGTCATCGGGAGAGACCGTCTCGTTCCAGTTGGCGATGAGCGCTTCGTCATGCTCGGCGACGGTCCCGAACGGACGCTTGTCGATCCGCAGCACCCGCGGATCGCCGAAATGGGTGTCGCTGGTGAAGAAAACCGCCACGGAGGGATCCTCTCTGCCATGCTTCAGTTTCAGATGGGGCATCAGGGAGAAAGGTCGAGAGCATGGCTTCCAGCGATGTTTCTCCCTGGGGTCGGCCGGATCTCCGTGCAGGAATGCACACAGAGGAAGCTATTTCCCAAAAGTAAGCTATGCTATTTCTAGGATGCATTTGGCGAAATCGAGACAATAAAAGTCTTCAACAGCTAGGCTCGTTGCAACTCAAATGCTGTCTTGCAGGGAAATCCTGTTACATCTTTGAGCCTAGGGGCAAATCTTGAAAGTGATCACAATGCTGGCGGCGGCCAGCCTGCTCGCCATGGGTGTCTTGGGCACCGCATCGGCAGCCAATCGCCACGTCGATATCGTCAACGATACCGGTCGGACCATGGAGGAATTCTATGCCTCCGCAACCAACACCGACGATTGGGAAGAGGATATCCTGGGCAAGGACACTCTCGCCCATGGGGAAGTGTTCGATGTGGACATCGATGACGGCAGCGGCGCGTGCAAGTTCGACTTCAAGGCGGTCTTCACAGACGGCACGTCTCACGTCATGCGCGCGGTCGATGTCTGCACGATCTCGCGCTTCACGTATCACCGTTGAGATTCGTCACAGACAAAAGAGTGGGAAAAAGCCATGAAGAAGTTGATGGGCTGCGCCCTGATGGCGCTTGCGCTCGCGACGAGCGCTCCGGCGATGGCGGGTGGTCCCGGCGTCTATACGGTGAAGGGCAACAACGGCGAGCCGAACAGCGATTACACGGGCACGCTCACCATCGTCCAGACGAGCAAGGACACGTTCAAGCTCACCTGGATGATCGAGGGCGACCGTTATGACGGCTTTGCCATCGGCGACGAGCATGTGCTCGCGGCGAGCTTCACCAGCAAGGGATCGAGCGGCACGGCTCTTCTCGTCGAGGACGACGAGAACAAGGGCGGCTACAAGAGCATCTGGGCCTTCAAGGGCGAGACGCGCCTTGGCATCGAGCTGATCTCGCCGAAGAAATAGGCGGCTTCTCCGGCCGTTTAGTTTCGGTCATCCGGAACGGAGGGGATCGGCAGCACGTCGATTCCCTCCTCCAGGAGCGCACGTGCCTCCTCGAAATCGGCCTCGCCATAGATCGAGCGCTCTTCGGCCTCGCCGTAATGCATCTTGCGCGCTTCCTCGACGAAGTTCCTGCCGACGTTTTCCGCGTTCTTCAGCACATGCTCCCGCAGGGCACGCAGAGCGGCCCGGATCTCCCGTTCCCGGTCGGAGAGAACGGCCATGGGCTGGGCCTCCGGCCGCGTGGCTGCGGCCTTGTCCGTGCGGGCGATGGAGGGTGCCATGATCTGCTTGTTGACCTTCGACGAGTTGCAGAATGGGCAGGTCACGAAGCCGCGCTTGCGCTGCGTCTCGAACGCGTCGCTCGATGGAAACCAGCTCTCGAATTCGTGGGCCTGTTCACAGGCCAGGGCGTATTTGATCATGTCCTTGAGGTGAGGGGTTCAGCGGACGCAACAAATCCTCTTCGTCAGGCCGAAGCCGCCCGACGGTGCTCGGAGGTCGAGACGGTCTCCACCTTGAAGGAGCGCGCATTCTTGAGCGTCGGGATGCGCCCGCGCACTTCCGTGACGAGGGCGGGATCGATCTCCGCCAGGATCACGCCCGGCTCCGTGCCGCCCTCCGCCAGCACACGGCCCCACGGATCGACGATGAGCGAGTGGCCGAAGGTCTCGCGGCCGTCCTCGTGCAACCCGCCCTGCGCGGCGGAAATCATGAAGGAACCCGTCTCGATGGCGCGAGCCCGATGCAGGATGTGCCAATGCGCTTCGCCCGTCTGCTTGGTGAAGGCGGCCGGGGCGGAAAGGAAGGATGCGCCGTTCTCGGCCAGCGCCTTGTAGAGCGCGGCGAAGCGCACATCATAGCAGATGGTCATGCCGAGATAGCCCCAGGGCGTCTCGGCCAGCACCGCCGTGCTGCCGCCGGTATAGGTGGCCGACTCGCGCCAGCTCTCGCCGTTCGGCAGATCCACGTCGTAGAGATGGATCTTGTCGTAAGACGCGACGATCTCACCGTCCGTATCGATGAGGAAGGCGCGGTTGGCGACCTTGTCGCCCTCCTTCACCGCGATGGAGCCGATCTGGACCATGATGCCCTTCTCCCGCGCCACCTCGCGAAGAGCGGCAAGCACAGGGTCGTTCGCCTGGGGCCCGACCTTCTCGAACATCTCCGCCCGCTCGCGGCAGACGAGGGACGTCATCTCCGGCGTCTGCGCGAAATGCGCTCCTTTTTCCGCGGCCTCGCGCACGAGGGCGACGGCGGCATCGCGGTTCTTCAGGACATCGCGGCCGGAGCGCATCTGGATGCAGGCGGCGGTGAAGCGGGTCGGGGTCATGAAGTCGTTCTCCGTCAGGCCTGCAGAAGGGGCTCGAGTCCGCCCCGGTCGTCAAGGGCATAAAGATCGTCGCAGCCGCCCACGTGCCGGTCGTCGATGAAGATCTGCGGCACGCTGGTGCGCCCGCCCGCCTTCTGGATCATCTCCGCCCGCGCCTCGGGCTTCTTCTCGATGTCGATCTCGGTGAAGGAGGCCCCCTTCTTGGTCAGCAGCTCCTTCGCGGCGGAGCAATAGGGGCACCAGCTCTTGGTGTAGATCGTGATGGACGGCATCGGTGTCTCCAGACGTTGGGTCTAGATATAGGAGCAACCGGGCCCGGTTCACAACTCCCGCACGACTCTCGCGAAGGCCAGGACGTCCACCGAGGCCGCCCCGCCGCGGAGAAGGGCCCTTGCGGCGGCATTGGCCGTCGAGCCGGTGGTGAGCACGTCGTCGACGAGGAGCACCCGCTTGCCCTTCAGCCGCGCCCGGGCTTCGGGCGGCACCCGGAAAGCACCCTGCAGGTTCTCCTGCCGCTGCGCCTTGGTGAGCCCCACCTGCTGGCGGGTGCGTTTGACGCGGGCAAGCAGCCCAGGATCGCAGGGCACGGCGCTCTCCCGCGAGACCACCGCCGCCAGGGCCATGGCCTGATTGAAACGGCGGCGCCACAGACGCCAGCGGTGGAGCGGCACGGGCACGATCACCTGCGCCTCGGCCAGAAGCTCCGCTCCGGCACGGCTCATCATGGCCCCTAAGGATCGGGCCAGTTCCAACCGGTCGTTGTACTTGAGCCGATGCACGAGAAGGCTCGCAGTCCCGTCGTATTCCGCCACCGCCCGGGCCCGGTTGAAAACGGGCGGGTCGGCAAGAGCGGCGGGTGAGAGCAGGGGCTGGCCGAGATCGACCTGAAACGGCGTGCCGAGCCGCTCGCAGAACGGCCGCTCGATGAAGCGGATGCCGGACCAGCAGGCGGCGCACAGGCCGTGCGGTTCGCCGGTGGCCGCCTGGCAGGCAATGCAGCCGGGCGGATAGATGAGGCCGAGCGCAGCCCTGGCCATGCGCGCGCCGAAGGAGAGCGCGGACTTGCAGGACGGGGAGCGGGGCTGCAGCTCGGGGGTCATGACCTGAAGCCTAGCCGATCGGATGCTCCCGTGCATCTCTCAGCGGGGAGGACGAAAAATTCCTTGGTTCTTGTGCCGGGAGGGGCCATATCGAGCGCCTGATGAGCACACCTGACGTCTTCGACCGCTCCCTCCTCCGCCGGCGCCTCGCCCGCGCGCTGAAGGACGGCTATGCCGATTTTCTCCTCCTTCGCGCCGTGGAGGATCTGCAGGAGCGGCTGTCCACGGTTCTGCGATCCTTCACGCTTGCCCTCGACGTGGGAACGCCCACGTCCGCCGCGGCCGATGCTCTGCGGCGCAGCGGACTTGCGGAGACGGTTGTGCGCCTCGCACCCGTGGCTGAGGTCGGGGCCGTGCAAGGCGACGAGGAGCGGCTGCCCTTCTCCGGCGAGCAGTTCGATCTGGCGGTCTCCCTCCTGGCGCTCCAGGCCGTCAATGACCTGCCTGGGGCGCTCATCCAGATCCGCCGCGCGCTCAAGCCCGACGGCCTGTTCATGGGTGCGCTGCTCGGCGGTTCGACGCTCACCGAACTGCGCCAGGCTCTCACTCAAGCCGAGGCCGAAATCGAGGGTGGCGTGAGCCCCCGCGTCGCGCCCTTCGCGGACCTGCGCGACATCGGCGGCCTCCTGCAGCGTGCGGGCTTCGCCCTGCCGGTCACGGATTCGGATGTCATCCGCGTGCGCTATGCCAATGCCTTCGCCCTCATGCGCGACCTGCGCGCCATGGGGCTGACCAATGCGCTCAATGACCGCCGCCGCACGCCGCTCAAGCGCTCGACCCTGATCCGCGCAGCTGAAGTTTATGCGGAGCGCTTTGCCGATCCGGACGGGCGCATCCCGGCCACATTCGAGATCGTATGGCTCTCCGGCTGGACGCCGCACGAGAGCCAGCAGAAACCCTTGCGGCCAGGCTCCGCCAGGATGCGGCTGGCGGATGCGCTGGGCACCCGGGAAGGAGGGCCTGCGCCCGAGCCGAAGAAGGAATGATCTTCTGACCGGGACCGGTGCTCGGCCCTTGGGCTGCAACCGGGCCGCTCTAATTCCGTTCTCCAGACAAGCGTCCTGGAGAGTCCTGTGTCATGAGAGAGCCCGGTCCGGATCATCCGATCACGATCACGCAAAACCCACATCGCATCCGGGTCATGCTCGGCGGCTTCATCATCGCCGAAACCACGCAGGCGCTCACCTTGCAGGAAGCCACGCTTCCACCGGTGCAGTACATCCCCCGGCAGGATGTGCGCATGGACCTGCTCGATTCCACCGATCACACGTCCCATTGCCCCTACAAGGGCAATGCCTCGTATTTCACCGTCTCGGGCGGCGGACTCGTGCGCGAGAACGCCGCCTGGAGCTACGAGAATCCGGCGCCTTCGGTGGCGGCCATCAAGGATCGCATCGCCTTCTATCCCGAGAAGGTCGACGACATCGAGGAATTCAGCGACTGAAGGCTTCATGCCTGCTTCGGCTGGTGGCGAGCGCCGCCGGCCAATGCGCTATTAGTGGGGCTTGCTGCCGCCCCGCCCTCGCGCCAGTCTTGAGCGCGGCAACCGAGTGATCCCATGCAGCCCTTCACCTTCAATACCGTTCCGTCCCTTGTCTTCGGCTCCGGCAGTGTCGTCCGCATCGGCGAGATCGCGGCCCAGGATCTGGGACCGCGGATCGCGCTCGTCACCGATGCGGGCTTGGTCAAGGCGGGGCTGCTCGAGAAAGCCCTCCACTCCTTGGAAGAGGCAGGCGTCGCGGTCGATGTGTTCGACGGGGTGGTGGCGGATCCGCCCGAGGCCGTCGTGCTGGCCGCGGTCGAACGGGCGAAGGCCTTCGAGGCGCGGGCCGTGATCGGCTTCGGCGGCGGCTCCTCCATCGATGTGGCGAAGCTCGTCGCCCTGCTGGCGGCAAGCGGCGAGGCTTTGCCCGAGATTTATGGTGTGGGGCTCGCGAAAGGACCCCGGCTTCCGCTGCTCGCCGTGCCCACAACGGCGGGGACCGGATCCGAAGTGACGCCCATCTCCATCGTCACCACCGGCGCGCACGAGAAGAAGGGCGTGGTGTCGCCCCTCATCATTCCCGACATCGCGCTGCTCGATCCGGACCTGACATTGAATCTGCCGCCGCATGTGACGGCGGCGACCGGCATCGACGCGATGGTGCATGCCATCGAGGCCTATACCTCCATTAGCGCCAACAACAATCCGGTTTCGAAGGCACTCGCGAAGGAAGCGCTGCGTCTGCTCGGGCGCCACATCGAGCGCGCCGTGCATCAGGGCCAGGATGGGGAGGCGAGGGCGGCAATGCTCCTCGGCTCCATGCTGGCAGGCCAAGCCTTCGCCAACTCGCCCGTCGCGGCCGTTCATGCGCTCGCCTACCCCATCGGCGGCCATTTCGGCGTGCCGCACGGCTTGTCCAACGCGCTCGTTCTGCCGCATGTCCTGCGCTTCAACGCACCCGCCTGCGAACAGGCCTATGCGGAGCTCGCGCCATATGCATTCCCCGAGCTTGTGGGACGTGCCAGCGGCGATGACTTCGTCGAGGCGCTCGCAGCGCTTTGCACGAAGGTCGGCCTGCAGCCGCGCCTGCGCGACGTCGGCATTCCGCAGGATGCGCTGCCCATGCTGGCGGAGGACGCGATGAAGCAGACGCGCCTGCTCGTGAACAATCCCCGCCCGCTTTCGTTGAGCGATGCTCGCGCCATCTACGAAGCGGCCTGGTGAGAGCCGCCATGTCCGAACGTCCCGTGCGGTTGTCCCGCTCCACCTTCAGGCTCTTTCGTCCCATCGCCACGCGATGGATGGACAACGACGTTTATGGGCACGTGAACAACGTGCATTACTATTCCTATTTCGACAGCGCGGTGAACGGCTGGCTTATCGAGAAGGGATTGCTCGACATCGCGGGCAGTCCGGTGATCGGCCTCGTGGCGGAAACCGGCTGCACCTATTTCGAAAGCGTTGCCTTTCCCGACCGGCTGGAGGCGGGCATCGCGGTGACGCATCTCGGGCGCTCGTCGGTGCGCTATCGGATCGGCATTTTCAAGGAAGGCGCGGATCTGGCCGCGGCGCAGGGCCACTTCGTCCATGTGCATGTGGAGCGGACGACGCAGCGTCCGGTCGACATTCCTGCAAGGACGCGCGAGGCGCTCAAGTCGCTCGCCTGAGCTTCCCGGTGAAGGACACGAGCGCAACGCCCGACAGTACCACGGCGCCGCCGAGCAGCTCCCGCAGACCCACGCTTTCGTTGAGAAACAGAACGGCCAGCAGAATCGTCCAGACCGGTGCGAGATAGCCGACCATCGACGCGCGCGTGGGGCCCGTGCGGCGGATCATGTACATGAAGAGCAGGATCGGCAGCGCCGTCGACATCGCGCCGAGCGCAATGAGCGGCGCAAGGTGGGAGGGTACGGGCGCATAGGCCGATGGTCCAGCGATCGTGAGCGCCAGCACGGTGGCTGCGGAGCCGGAGCCGATCTGCTGGCCCAGCGCCATGCGCGCCGGGTCCACGTTGTTCACCGTGCGCACATAGATGTTGGCCGCCGCATAGCTGCAGGCGACCAGCATCATTGCGACGATGCCTGTGAGGTCGACGCCGCTGTCGGGCAGGGCTGCCGGGCCGATGAGAAGCCCCATGCCGACGAAGCCGACGAGCACGCCGAACAGGCGCTGCGGCGTCAGCCTCTCCTCCGCGAACATCATGTGCGACACTGCCGCGACGATGAGCGGTGAGGAGGCCTGGATCATCGCCGCCAGTGCGGTGGCGATCTGCGTGAGCGCATAGGCCACGAGCACGTTCGGCAGCCACCCGTTGAAGGTGCCGAGGAAGGCCCAGACCGGCCATTCGTGGCGCTGCGGCAGAATGCTCCTGCCCTTCAGCATGAACCAGCCCGCAAGCGTCGCGCCTCCGATCACGCCGCGCATGGAGGCCAGGACGAAGGGATTGAGATCACCGCTGAGCTTCACGAACAGGAAGGCGCTGCCCCAGAGAAACGAGCAGATCAGAAGATTGGACAGAACGAAGGCCGGCGTCGGGGCGGAGCCCGCCCCGGCTGGTGGGGCTGACATCGATGCGAGCCTATGAAGCGAGAAGGTCGAGCAGGAAGGGGATCAGCGGCTCGTCCGCAGGCGGCATCGGATACCGGCGCAGGTCCTGCGGCTTCACCCATGCCAGAGCCTGCCCCTCCATGGACTGCACGAAACCCTCCCAGCGGCGGCAGATGTAGAGCGGCATGAGAAGGTGGAAGTTCTCATAGGCATGGCTCGCGAAGGTCAACGGCGCGAGGCAGGGCTCCTTCACCGTGATGCCGAGCTCTTCGCGGAGCTCGCGGATCAGAGTCTCCTCCGGCCGCTCGCCGGGCTCCACCTTGCCGCCTGGAAACTCCCACAGCCCCGCCAGCTGCTTCCCCTCGGGACGCTGGGCCAGAAGAATGCGATTGTCCGCGTCGACGAGGGCGACGGCAACGACGAGGGTGAGCTTGAGAGGGGCATTGTGCGTGGTCATGACATGATTCCTGTCTCAAGACTTTGCGTTCGACGCAACAGATGATGAGAGCTTGAACATGCCGAGACTAAGAATATAATAACATTTCGTAAGGGGGCCCATCATGGCAAGTTACAAGAGCTTTCTGGCAGCCACAGTTTGTGCTGCTTTCATTGGATCCATCGGGACGGTGCAAGCGAAGTGCAGGATAACGCCCGTTTCCTTCAATGGAAGCATAGTTGAGACCGAAGGCGCACTCACGATTGCCTCCGGATCCAGCTGCGTGTTTGGGGTGAACGGGATTCCCGGCGCTCTTTCAGAGGTCAGGATCACCCAGCAGCCGAAATTCGGCAAAGCCGGCGTACAAAACATGCGTCCCTACTATACAGCCAAGCAGGGGTATAAAGGGGAGGACGAGTTCACCTATACCTACATCGGCACCGATCAGTATGGTGGACCGATGCGTGTGTCCGTCAAACGGAAGATCACCGTCGTTCCAAGCCTGTGATCAGCTGCGGTAATCGCCGTTGATTTCCACATAGGCCTTGGTGAGGTCGCAGGTCCAGACCGTGGCCTCGCCGCGGCCGAGGCCGAGGTCCACGCGGATCGTGATCTCATCGCCCTTCATATAGGCGGAGGTCTTCGCCTCGCTGTAGTCCGGGTCTCGCGCGCCCTTCACGGCCACCCGGATGTCGCCGAACCAGATCGCGAGCTTGTCGCGCTCGGCGGGCTCACCCGCCTTGCCGACGGCCATCACCACGCGGCCCCAGTTCGCATCCTCGCCGGCCACCGCCGTCTTCACGAGGGGGGAATTGGCGATCGCCATGGCGATGCGCTTGGCGGAGGTGGCGCCGGTCGCGCCAGTGACCTTCACGGTCATGAACTTGCGCGCGCCTTCGCCGTCGCGGGCCACCTGCTGCGCGAGATCGCAGAGCAGGCTCTCGAGCGCTGCGCGGAACTCCTTCAGGCGGCGGTCGCTCGGCAGGGAGATCGCGGGCGCGCCGCGGCTGGCCGCAGCGCCGGTGGCGAAGAACAGCAGCGTGTCGGAGGTGGAGGTGTCGCTGTCCACGGTCACGCAGTTGAAACTCTTGTCGGCGCCCTTCTTCAGCAGCGCCTGCAGCACGGGCGCTGCGATCGGCGCATCGGTGAAGATGAAGGAGAGCATGGTCGCCATGTCGGGGGCGATCATGCCGGCACCCTTGGCGATGCCATTGAGGGTCACCTCGACCCCGCCGATGGTGGCGGTGCGGGTCGCCACCTTCGGGAAGGTATCCGTGGTCATGATGGCTTTTGCGGCATCAAGCCAGGCGGTGGGCTTCGCCTTCTTCTCGCAGGCCTCCAGCACGCCCTGGAACTTGGTGGCGTCGAGCGGCTCGCCGATTACGCCGGTGGAGGCGATGAACACCTGCGAGGCGCGGCAGCCCGCGGCTTCCGCGGCGATCTCAGCGGTGAGCTTGACGGCCTCTGCTCCCTTCCTGCCGGTAAACGCATTGGCATTGCCGGAATTCACCACCAGCGCGCGGGCCGTGCCCTTGGCGAGATTCTTCCGGCACCAGTCCACGGGAGCCGAGGGGCATTTGGAGCGCGTGAACACGCCCGCCACCGTCGTCTCCTTGGGCAGCGTCACGTAGAGCACGTCCGTTCGGTTCTTGTATCGGATACCGGCTTCCGCGGTCGCGAGCCTCACGCCGTCGATGGCGGGAAGAGTCGGGAACGTCTTGGGCGCGAGCGGAGACACGGTCTTGGACATGCTGGTGGTCTCGAAGGTAAGCGGATGGAATACCGTTTAGGAAAGGCGACCTGTGGTTTTTTAAGGCTTTTTGTCAAGTCAAAGCTGCGCAAAGCGAGGCTGCAAAAGACATGGAACGGGTTGCCGTGCCCTGGTGGACCCGGTCCGGCAGTCGGCCGCCCCAAAGGTTCGACAATGGCGGGCGAGAATCCGCGGTCTCCATGGCGGTTCGACGATCCAGGCCGATATCGAGAACCAGACCCCTCGTGAGGGTGGGGTCGATCCGAACCGCTTGGACCGGGGGAGCAGGTGACGTCCTCTCTGTCATTCCAGGGCGGCGAAGCCGAGCCCGGAATCCATAAACACCAACGCTGCAGAATTATGGGGACTACCGCTTCGTTTTCCTGAAACCGCGTGGTTATGGCTCCCCGCCTTCACGGGGATGACATCCAATCAGTCGGCCGGCGGGCAAACGAAAAGGGCGGCCCCGAAGGCCGCCCTTTGAACACGCGAACCGCGCTTACTGCTGCGGCTTCTGCTCGACCAGGTTGCCCTTGTCGTCGAGCTTTTCGATCTTGGCGTCCTTGCGCAGGCTCATGATGAGGTCCTGCTGGGCCTTGCGGCCGAGATAGGCTTCGACCTGATCCTTGGTCTCCTCGAAACTCGGGGCAGGCTTGGTGCGCTTCTCCTCGACCTTGATCACGTGCCAGCCGAACTGGCTCTTGACCGGATCGGAGATCTGGCCGGGCTCGAGCTTGAAGGCGGCTTCGGCGAAGGGTTCGACCATGCGGTCCTTGGTGAAGAAGCCGAGGTCGCCGCCGTCGGTCTTGGAACCGGGGTCCTTGGAGACCTCTCCGGCCACCTTGGCGAAATCCTCGCCGCCCTTCACGCGGGCCGCGATCTTCTTGGCGTCGTCCTCGCTGTCCACGAGAATGTGGCGGGCGCGCACCTCCTGTTCCGCCGGGATGGTCTTGACCGTCTCGTCGTAGAGCTTGCGGGCGGCCTCGGGCGTCACGGCCTTCTTGGCGGTCTGGTCGAGGTATTCGTCGAGCAGGGTCTTGTCCCGGTTATAGGCGAGCTTGCGGGCGAACTCCGCGCTGCTGCCGACCTTCGCGGCCTCGGCGGCCTTGGCGCCGAGCTTCAGGTCAATCAGGTAGCCGGTCAGCATCTCGCGCTTCTGCTCGTCGGGCACATTCGGCATCTGCAGCGCCGGGTCCTCAGCGGCGATGGCGAGATCCCCTTCCGTGATCTCGACGCCGTTTACCCGGGCCACCACCTTGGCGGGATCGACGGCGGGAACGGTTGCCGGGGACGTGGCCGGAGCCGAGGTCGGGGGCGTCTGGGCAATGGCGGAGCCCGCCATCGGGGACAGGGCGGCGCCCAGGACGATAAGGCTTGGGGCGAGAAGGCTTTTACGAACCGAAAGTGGCAGCATGGATGATCCTCTGGTGGGCCAATCGAGCCCACGGGCAGCAACGATCAGATGGCCCAACCTGTTTACGTTTGCAAGCGATGGCATATTTATGCCACAGCATCCCGCAGGGCTTAGCCTTGAAAAGAGGCGGGCCGGCGGACGTTAAGGCTGCGCCATCGCGGCGCAGCCTTTAAGATGCGTTCCCGCATGATTAGGTCTATAAGGCGGCTCAAACGCCCCTTATCTCCTGGATTCTGGAATTTTCGAAGGCTCTCGATGTTCGGTTCTCTCGCGAAGAAAATCTTTGGCTCGGTCAACGATCGCCGGTTGAAGTCCTACCGGCCCAAGGTGGCGGCCATCAACGCGTTGGAGGCCGAGCTGGAGGCCCTGTCCGACGAGCAGCTGCGTGCCCGTACGGAAGAGTTCAAGGCCCAGCTCGCTGCAGGCCAGACCCTGGACGATATCCTGGTCCCGGCCTTCGCCACCGTCCGCGAGGCCGCCAAGCGCACCCTCGGCCAGCGCCACTTCGACGTGCAGCTCATCGGCGGCATGGTGCTCCATGAAGGCTCGATCGCCGAGATGCGCACCGGCGAAGGCAAGACCCTCGTCGCGACCCTGCCGGTCTATCTGAACGCCCTGTCCGGCAAGGGCGTGCACGTGGTGACGGTGAACGACTACCTCGCCAAGCGCGACGCCGAGTGGATGGGCCAGATCTACCGGTTCCTCGGGCTCTCCGTCGGCGTGATCGTCCACGGCCTCGACGATGCCGAGCGCGCTCAGGCCTATGCCTGCGACATCACCTACGGCACCAACAACGAATACGGCTTCGACTACCTGCGCGACAACATGAAGTACGAGATGGCGCAGATGGTCCAGCGCGGGCACAACTTCGCCATCGTGGACGAGGTGGACTCGATCCTCATCGACGAGGCGCGCACGCCGCTCATCATCTCCGGCCCGCTCGACGACCGCTCGGATCTCTACAATGCCATCGACAAGGTGATCCCGCGCCTCAACAAGAGCGATTACGAACTCGACGAGAAGCAGCGCTCGGTCGCTCTCACCGAGGAGGGCACCGAGAAGATCGAGGAGCTGCTGCGCCAGGAAGGCCTTCTCACGGAAGGCGATCTCTACGACGCGCAGAACGCGACCCTCGTTCACCACATGAACCAGGCGCTGCGCGCACACACCCTGTTCCAGCGCGACAAGGATTACATCGTCCGCAACGGCGAAGTGGTGATCATCGACGAGTTCACCGGCCGCATGATGCCCGGGCGCCGCTATTCGGAAGGCCTGCACCAGGCCCTCGAAGCCAAGGAGCGCGTGCAGGTTCAGCCCGAGAACCAGACGCTCGCCTCCATCACCTTCCAGAACTATTTCCGCCTCTATGACAAGCTCGGCGGCATGACCGGCACGGCGGCCACCGAAGCCGACGAGTTCCTCGAGATCTACAATCTCGAGGTGGTGGAAATTCCGACGAACCGTCCCGTCGCCCGCATCGACGACGACGACGAGGTCTACCGCACGGCGGAGGAACGCTACCAGGCGGTGATCCGCGACATCGAGGCCGCCTCCGCCAAGGGCCAGCCGATCCTCGTGGGCACCACCTCCATCGAGAAGTCGGAATATCTCGCCGAGCTTCTGATCAAGGAAGGCTACAAGCTCATCGATTTCGAGGATCCGCAGGCGCTGGAGCCCCTCTACAGGGACGCGCGGGCCGGTCGCGGCACGAAGCATTTCGCGGTGCTGAACGCCCGCTTCCACGAGCAGGAAGCCTTCATCGTCGCCCAGGCCGGCGTGCCGGGCGCGATCACCATCGCCACCAACATGGCGGGCCGCGGCACCGACATTCAGCTCGGCGGTAACGCCAAGATGCGCATCGAGCGCGAGCTTGCCGGAATCGAAGGCGAGGAGCGCGCGCGCCGCGAGAAGGAAATTCTCGAGGAGGTCGCCGCATTCAAGGAGCGTGCGCTCGCCGCCGGCGGCCTCTACGTGCTCGGCACCGAGCGCCACGAGTCGCGCCGCATCGACAACCAGCTGCGCGGCCGCTCGGGCCGTCAGGGCGACCCGGGCCGCTCCAAGTTCTACCTGTCGCTGCAGGACGACCTGATGCGCATCTTCGGCTCCGACCGCATGGACGGCATGCTGCAGAAGCTGGGTCTCAAGGAAGGCGAGGCCATCATCCATCCGTGGATCAACAAGGCCATCGAGCGCGCGCAGGCGAAGGTCGAGGCGCGCAACTTCGACATCCGCAAGAACATCCTGAAATACGACAACGTCATGAACGACCAGCGCAAGGTCGTGTTCGAGCAGCGCAAGGAGTTCATGGCGGAAGAGAGCGTGCGCGAGACCATCGACGACATGCGTCATGGCGTGATCGAGGACATCGTCGCCCGCGCGATCCCTGAGAACGCCTATGCCGAGCAGTGGGACATTCAGGGCCTCAAGGCAAACGTCGCCAACTTCCTCAATCTCGACCTGCCGGTCGAGGAATGGGCGAAGGAGGAAGGCATTGCGGACGACGAGATCCGCGAGCGCATCACCAAGGCTGCGGACGAGGCTTACGCGCAGCGCATCGAGGCGAACTCGGCGGAGGTGATGAACTACGTGGAGAAGCAGGTTCTGCTGCAGAGCCTGGACCATCTCTGGCGCGAGCACCTCGTGACCCTGGACCACCTGCGTCAGGTCATCGGCTGGCGCGGCCTCGCGCAGCGCGATCCGCTCAACGAGTACAAGTCGGAAGCCTTCGAGCTCTTCAACGCCATGGTCGTGCATCTGCGCGAGCAGGTGACGGGCCAGCTCATGCGCATCCAGGTGGTCTTCCAGCAGCCCGAGGCCCAGCCGCTGCCGCCCATGTTCCCGCAGCACCTCGACCCCGCCACCGGCGAGAACGAGTTCGGCATGCCTCAGGGAGCGGCCTTCGGCCAGGGCGGAGCCTTAGGGTTTGCCGCCACGTCCATCAATCCGGACACGGGCAACCAGCGCGATCCGAACGACCCCTCCACCTGGGGCCGCGTGAGCCGCAACGAGCCGTGCCCCTGCGGCTCCGGCAAGAAGTTCAAGCACTGCCACGGCCAGTTCGTGGCTTGATCTACGATTGCCGGCAAGCCCGGCAATCGTAACCTCGAATATCGTGTGGCTTTGCAAGTGAGTATGCACCAAGAAAACCTTCCATGGTCTGAGTTGGTGGGTGGGTATGGTCTTCCCTACGATCCAAGGCCTGCTTTAAGCGCTATAGAGCGTGGCGATGCTGTTCGTTGGGAAGAGCTTTGGGAGAACCTTCATCACCAAGGCGATGTCGGCTCTGCCTCCTATGTGGCCGTTTCAGAGATTGCTCGCATCATTGAGCGACACGACAGTCCAGACTGGAATGCTTATGCCCTTGTTGCCACTATAGAAGAGGCGCGATTGAGCGGTCATAACCCTCCTGTGCCCGACTGGTTTCAAGTCCAGTACAGCAATGCTTGGATCAAGATTCTCGAATTCGCGCTTAATCACCTTCCTCAAGCAAGCGATGACGTTCTGATCAGAAGCATCTTAGCCGCGATTGCCTGTGCGAAAGGCCAGGTTTATTTAGGTAAGCTCGCCTTTTACACTGAGGACGAGCTGAAAGAGCTTTTTGAGAACCTTTAGAAGCAGTGCAGGCGCATCTTCTTTCATGACTTGGAAAAGCCCAACCTTATGCATCGGGCTTTTTTCGTGTTCCTGCTCTCTCGCATGTCATCACCTCTTGTTGCGGTGATCGGGCAAGATGTGGCGCTTGATCCTCCACTGTCATGGCCGTGTTCGCACCGCCATTCCCGAGTTCTCCCGTCATCCCCGCGCAGGCGGGATCTATAACCGCCGAGGGTGCAGGATTAAGCTGTTCGGAGCGAAGCGCCTTTCCTCCGCATGTCGTGGCTCTGGATCCCCGCCTGCGCGGGGACGACGGTGCGTACGCAAGGATCATCGTGGAGGGTTGGTAGGGGCTCTGCGCGAAGCCCATTGACCACCCGCCCCGTCTGCGTGTTACGTCGTCACTGGAGCCGGACGCATCTGGCTTCGGGGCTTTACAACCCCACGCAGAGCGGCCCGGCATCGGCCGCAACGATGCCTTCCCACCTTACGGTCGGGGAGGCGCTGTCGCATGTCCAGGGCGAAAGCCTAAAGGACAGCGCGGCCGTCTTTGCGCGGTTTGTAAACTCCCCGGCCACCAGCGGCGCTGGTGGTCGTCTCACCCGAGGGAGGGCTGCCGTGTTGTTTCGCAAAAAGCCGAAGCCGCCGCTGACGGAAGCCATCAGGCTCGTTCAGCAGGCCGTGACCTTGGTCCATGCCTACTGGCGCGACAGGGATTATCAGCCGAGTCGCAGTGATCTCGCCCTGCTGCGCCGATTGGAAGACATGCTCTTTTGCAGCCATAGCCTCGTGCGCCGCATTGGTCTTCGCATGGAGCGGCGCTTCCATGGCGAACCGGATGTCGACGAACGGAAATGGTCGCGCTGATCAAAGCACGCCCTCTCATGACCTCTCCCGTCATCCGGACTTGTTCCGGGGTTCCGGGTCTTGGGAGCTCTGTGGCTCCAAAGACGTGGATGGCCGGGTCAAGCCCGGCCATGACGAACTGTCGAAGATACTCTAATCGTAGTAGTAGACGGGCTCATTCTTTGAGTTCTTAATCAGATTAATACTATGCGTGCAGTCAGATCGATTGATATAGCTCTCGCTGCTACGAGCAATTTCCTCTTTGTTCTTGCCATAGTAGATCCAATACCAATGCCCTTTCGCATCTTTCCTTTGTTTGTAGCAGGGATAAGTCTCGCTCGTCATTGCAGCCCCTTCGCTTCTGCTCGTTCTGGTGATTCTCACCAGGTTTAATACAACCAGAAGTATATTTGAGGTCAAGACCAAGCGAAAAGCCCGCCATTCGGCGGGCCTTTTGACGTTGAGGCATCACCCTCCACGATAGAGATAATCATCAGGCAGGCCGAGACGGCGGCAGGATTGAACGGCAGGGGAGGAGGGCAGAACGAGCCGGTCGCTCGCTTTGGCTATGGTGTGGACCAGGGCGCGCTCGACAGGGTTGAGGGTCCATGAATCTTCGAGGCCGATCCGCCTGCGTACCCAGGATGGGAGGATCTCGACTGCGGCCTTGAGCAGCATCCTTTGCGTCGGGCGCAGCGGCATCGGCAGGATCGGCGTCCGCGTCATGAGCGCCAGAAAATCGAAGACGATCGGCGAGGCGTCGAGCCTCGGCCGCATCCTCTCGAACAGAGCGTTGAGTTCGTTTTGCGATGCAGGAGCGCCGACAGCCCCGTAAAGCTGCGCAACCGGCAAGGCCTCGGTGAACAGCGCTCTGCGCTCGTCCGTGGTCAGCTCCCTCACATAGGTATGGTAGGCCTCCGTGAAGCCGAAACCTGCCGTGGCCTGAACCCAGTCAAGGAGCGCCGGATCATTTGCCCGGTAGGGTTCGCCCATGCTGGTCGTCCCAGAGACACGCTCATGTCGTCTGATGACGCCGGCGATCATGGCTTGCGCCTTGCTGCGCGGCCCATAGACGGTGACCATCGCAGCAAGCCCCGTGCGCCGCAGCCGCGTGAGCGGATCTGTCCGAAAGCTGCTGTGCTGCCAGACTCCGTCGCGAACGCGGGGTTCGGCAAATTCGAGCAGCACCGCCGTCACCCCGCCGACGAAGACCGCAACGGGATTCTTGAAGATGCGCCAGGACACCGATTCAGGCGGAACAAGCGCAGGCTCCAGGGGCGGAGTCGAGAAGTCGACCGTGGGGACTGGCTGAAGCAGCGATTGCGCCAGACGATCGATGGGGGTGTGCAAGGGCCCAGGCAGATTGATGACATTGCGATCGAAGAACACGGCACGACCTCCGACCGACAATCCGCATGAAAGCCGGAAGGTTGCCAGCGCGCACTGCGGAAGAACGAAAAAGCCCGCCGAGAAGGCGGGCTTTCGCAGTTCGGTTTGAGTGTGTTTCTCAGTCCCTGACCTGAGCCACCTTCAGGCCTGTGCTGGTCTCGGCGCGCTTCTGGGGCTTTGCCGGAATCTTGACGGCCGGGGCGGCTGCGGGAGCCGTCACCGGCGCAGCCTGGGCCGTCTCAGCGGCGGGCTGGGACGAGGAGGTGCTGAAGAGGTCCGTCACGTTGCTGAACATCTTCTTGTAGAAGGGCGTCTCGTCCGAGGCGGCGGCCGGGGCCGCGGCGGGAGCAGCGGCAACGGGCTTCGCGGCGGCAACGGCCTTGGGCTGCGGGGCCTCTGCCGGCGCTTCCTTCATGGAGGCGAAGGCGAGCGCCGTCGACGGGGTCTCGATCTTCTCGCGGCCGCTGTCGTCGAGGGCGATCTGCTGCGGGCCGGAGGAGATGCCCTCGGTGCGGCTCACGTAGCCGAGCTTGGGATCCGTCACGCCGGAGACGCTGGCGAGCGCCGCCCGGAAGGATTCGTGGGTGTCGCCGTCGTGATAGACGAGTTTGATCGGCTTCGTGCCCTTGGCGATGAGCTCGGCCACCTCCCGCTCGTCCTGCTGCTGCTTCTGCTCCACGGCGGCCAGAACGGTGGGATCGGCGTTGAACTGATAGCGCTTGCCCGCCACAGCCACCGGCACCTCTTCCTTCGTCACCTCGAAGGTGTCGGAGCCTTCCTTCAGGTTCTTCCAGAAGGCGATGTTCGGATCGAGGCGGTGCTTGGCCAGGTTCTCGGGCGTCATCCGGAACGGATAGGACTGGAACTGGACGGCGCGCTGGCCGCTGGCGAAGGCCTCGCGGGCGATGGCGTAGATCTCGGCGATGTTCTGATCGGTCATGGCGAAGCAGCCGCGCGAGGAGCATGAGCCGTGGACCATGATGTCGCCGCCGTTGCGCCCGAGCGAACGGTCGAGGGCATTCGGATAGCCGGTGTCGAACGAGAGATAGTAGTTCGAGTTCGGATTCATCTGCGCCGGGGTGACCGTGTAGAAGCCTTCCGGCACCTGGCGGTCGCCCTCGCGGGTCTTGGGGCCGAGCTGGCCGGACCAGCGGCAGATGGGATAGGTCTTGAGCAGGGCGTATTTGCCGTTCGAGCCGCGCTTCCAGACCTCCAGCTCCGATTCCTTCTTGTAGGCTCGGATCAGGATCGGATCATCCTTCGTCATGCCCTTCGAGGACATGAGGGCCATGGCGGCCGGCGGAATCGGCTGAAGGTGGCGCGTGGAGCCTTGGGAGAGATTGCCGTCCTGACAGGCGGCAAGCGCGAGCACCAGGCTCGCAGCCAATGCGATACGCTTCATCATGGGGGACCCCGCAATCTTCTGATCTGCCGGCGTTATGCCTGACAGTTCCCCTTAACCCCTAAATCGTTAGCCTTAACTCCTGCTTACTGCAAGCGGAGCCGTCATGGCGTCAGGGTTAACGGGAGGTAAATTCGCCTCTTCGGGGGATATTTTGCTGGGTTTATCCTCCCGGAGGAGGTGTCTCTTAAGAAGAGGCGGCGGAGGTCGAAACCGGATCGGGATTTCCTCGTCCCCCTGCATCGTAGCCGAAAACGGGGTTGTTGATGGCTCTCGAACTTCCACAGTCGTTCCCGCGAAGGCAGAACCGAAGGGCCGCGCCACAGGCCTGGAAATCCATAACCCCGACGCCGCAGGAATAAGCGAGCGGGTGCCACGGCGCATTGTCCTTTCACCGTCGCCGATCTGGATCCCCGCTTGCGCGGGGATGACGACGTAGAGACGGGAGGCGTTATTCCGGACGCATTGCAGCGGTGATCCGGAATTCCGGGAAAGGCGCCGCCTTAAAGCTTCCGCCCGATGCTGAGGAACTTTTCCGCCCGGTGATCGCGGATCTCGGCGGGACCCATGTTGCCGAGGTCGTGCAGGGCTTCCTCGATGGCGTTGCCGGCGGCCTGGATGGCCGCCTGCGGGTCCCGGTGGGCGCCGCCCACGGGCTCCGTCACGATGCCGTCGATGATGCCCAGCCGCAGGAGGTCCTGGGCGGTGATCTTCATGTTGGTTGCGGCGTCCTGGGCGCGTGCGGCGTCGCGCCAGAGGATCGAGGCCGCGCCTTCCGGCGAGATCACGCTGTAGATGGCATGCTCCATCATCAGCACCTTGTTGGCGGTGGCGATCGCGATCGCGCCGCCCGATCCGCCCTCGCCGATGATGAGGGAGACGTTCGGCACGCCCAGACCCAGCTGCGCCTCCGTCGAGCGGGCGATGGCCTCGGCCTGGCCGCGCTCCTCCGCCTCGATGCCCGGATAGGCGCCGGCGGTGTCCACAAAGGAGATCACGGGAAGGCCGAAGCGGTCCGCCATCTCCATCAGGCGCACCGCCTTGCGGTAGCCCTCGGGGCGGGCCATGCCGAAATTGTGCCGGATGCGGGTTTCCGTGTTGTGCCCCTTCTCCTGGCCCAGCACGCAGACGGGCTGGCCCCGGAAGCGGCCGAAGCCGGCGAGAATGGCCTCGTCATCGGCGAACTTGCGGTCGCCGGCGAGCGGCGTGAACTCGGTGATCAGGCCCGCGCAGTAATCGACGAAATGCGGCCGCTGCGGATGGCGCGCGACCAGGGTCTTCTGCCAGGGCGTGAGCTTGGAATAGAGGTCCTTCAGGGCCTCGGCCGCCTTGGCCTCCAGGCGCGAGACATCGTCCGAGATGGAGACGGCATTGCCGCTCTCGCCGAGGGCCCGGAGTTCTTCGACCTTCGCCTCAAGCTCGGCGACGGGCTTTTCGAAATCGAGATAACTGCGCATCAGACTCTATGGAAAGTGGATTTCGGCATGGGCCTAAAGCCTCGCCGGAGCGGGCGGACACTGGCGATTCAGGGGCTTCAAGTCAAGTTGAGCCCTGCGTTACTCCCTAAAACCCGGCGAAATCAAGGAAGATCAGCGATCCTCGTTGCGGGTGCCGGTACGAAAACCGGGGCCGCGCGGCGGGCGCGGCGGACCGCGACCGCGGTACCTGGACGGTAGAGCTGCTTGGTGGCCTCGACGATGTGAAGGCCCGCGAAAGGCAGGGAGAAGCTGGAGCCGACGCGCTCCCAGGCGGCGGCGGTGCTGAGCACCAGGCGGCCGGTGAGCGGGGGCACGTAGAGGGTTTCGGCCCAGCCTTCCGGGGAGAACCAGGTCTGCCGCATCAGGCTCTTGAGCTGCGAGCGGCTATAGGGTTGCCCATAGCCGAACGGGGTAGTGTCCATGCGCGCCCACAGGCCCCGGCGGTTGGGCGCGACCATGATGATGCGCCCGCCCGGAGTCAGGATGCGCCAGATCTCGTGCAGGAGTTCGCTCGGGCTTTCCACGGTCTCGAGCGCATGCACCACGAGAACCCGGTCGATGGAGGCATCGGGCAGCGGCATCATGAGCGGATCGACGAGCGCGGAGGCCGAGGCCCCGGTGCTCGGCCAGTTCACGACCCCCTGACTTGCAGGCATGAAGGCGATCGTCCGCTCGCATTCGCCCCTGACCCGCGCGAGATAGGGCGGCGCATAGCCGAGGCCGAGCACCCGCAGGCCCGTCAGCGGACCCCAGAAACGGTCGATGGCCCGGCCCACATAGCGGCGCGTCACGGCCCCGAGGGGGCTGGCATAGAAGCTGCGCAGGTCGGTGATGTCGATGCTCATGGTCGCGTTAAGGTTGTCGTCCGGTCATGCGGATAGCGCATGGCCATCGACCAGGGTCTGGTTTCACGAGTCAAGTGTCCCATGATAGCTCAAAGCACTTCAAGACAAGGGTCCCCGATGTCAGCCCAGATTCACGCCTTTCTCTGCCTGCAGGACAATATCGGTGTTCTGATCCACGACCCCAAGACGGGCGCTTGCGCCGCCATCGACGCGCCGGAAGAGGGGCCGATCCTCGCGGCTCTCGCCGAAAAGGGATGGACGCTCACCGACATTCTCGTCACCCACCGCCACAGCGATCACGTGCAGGGGATCGAGGCACTGAAGAGCTGCACGGGCTGTCGGGTCGTTGCGCCGGCCAAGGCACGCGAGGCGGTGCCCTCCGCCGACCTGTGGGTGCAGGAGGGCGACGACGTGATGGTCGGTACTCTCGCAGCCCGGGTTCTCGAAACGCCGGGCCATTGCGCGGATCACATCTCCTACTGGTTCGAGCAGGATCGCGTGCTGTTTGCGGGCGACACGCTCTTCACCCTCGGCTGCGGGCGCATGTTCGAGGGCACCTATGCGGATTTCTGGGCGTCGCTGCAGCGCCTTGCCGCCTTGCCCGACGAGACGAAGGTGTATTGCGGGCACGATTACACGCTCTCCAATGCCCGCTTCGCCTTGGCTGCCGATCCGGACAATGCGGCGCTGAAAGAGCGTGCCAGGGAAGCAGAGCAGGCGAAGGCTGAAAGCCGCTTTCTCGTGCCGTCCACCATCGGGCAGGAGAAGGCTACCAATCCTTTCCTGCGTGCCGGGGAGCCTGGCGTGGCGAAAACCGTTCATAAGGAAGGAGCTGCCGCCGTGGAGGTCTTCCAATCCTTGCGGGAATGGAAGAACACGTTCTGAGGCAGGACACCATGGCAGGAGCGGCACGTCGATGAACGATCACAGCCTCATCATCGGACTTGAAAGCCGGCTTCTGAACGCCTGGCCGTCCTTCGACTATCAGGCTTACGACGGCTGGATCCTGCGCCTTGCCAACGGCTATTCCAAGCGCGCCAATTCCGCGACGCCGTTCCTGCCGAACGCTGCTCTCGACGACGACCTCATCGACTACATGATCGCCCGCTTCGTCGAGGCGAATGTGCGCCCCACCTTCCGGCTGAACGGCCTGGAGGCCGCCGATGTGGACGAGCGCCTGAAGCTGCGCGGCTTCAAGGAGATCGAGCCGACCCATGTGCTCCTGGCCCCGATCGAGACCGGCGATTGCGAAGTGGATCCTGAGATCATCCTCGAGCCGCAGGCGTCCAAGCGCTGGGTACGCGAGGCGGCAGGTTCCTATGGCGGCGACAAGGCCGATGACGCGATCCTCATGCAGATCGTCTCCCGCATCCGGCCGAAAGCGGCCTTCGCCACGCTCAGCCTCGACGACAAGCCGGTGGCCTGGGGCCTCGGCGTCGCCGAGCGGGGCTATGTGGGATTGTACGATATCGTCGTTGCGCCCGACCTGCGCGGCATCGGCCTCGGCCGCCGCGTGGTTTCAAGCCTGATGGCCTGGGGCTGTCAGCAGGGCGCCAGCCAGGCCTATCTGCAGGTGCGCGAGGAAAACGAGGTGGCGCTTTCCCTCTACAAGGCGCTCGGCTTCGAGACGGCGTATCGCTATACCCACCGGGTCATGCCCGGACGGTCCAGTTAAGACTTGCCTTATCGCATTTTCTTGCGGCGAACCGGATCCACTTCGCCGGAAAATGCTTTGGGCGTCAATGTCGCGACGAGCGCACCGGCCACGATGAGGCCGCAGGAGAGCGCGAGCGTGACAGTCGGCTCCGCATAGCCCGCAATGACGAGAAGCAGCGTCGAGAGCACGGGCGTTGCATAGGAGGCGACGCCGAGCAGGCGGATGTCGCCGCGCTTCATGCCGATGTCCCATACATAGAAGGCTGCGCCGACCGGGCCGATGCCCAGAGCAAGGACGGCGAGCCATTGCGCGGTCGTCTCGGGCCAAACGGTCGTCTCGAAGGCAAAGTGGCAGACCCAGCTCAACAGGGATGTCATGAGGCAGAAGCCCGCCACCGCATCCGTCGGCACCTGGCCGAAGCGTCGGGAGAGAACCGAATAGGCGCCCCACACGAACGCGGCCACAAAGGCGCAAGCGTAGCCCGGCAGATATTCCGTTCGCGCATCGAAGGCGCCGCGCCCGGCGATCAGCACGACCACGCCTGCGAAGCCCAGGAGCGCGCCGACAAGATGCGCGCGCCGCAGATGCTCGCCGGGAAGCAGCGAGGAGAACAGCACGATCAGGAGCGGCCAGAGATAATTGATGAGCCCCGATTCCGCCGGAGGAGCCCATCGCAAGGCTGCGAAATACAGCGCATGATAGCCGAACAGGCCGCCGATCCCGAGCGCCCAGACCACAGGCTTCTGACGCAGCGCCTTGATGCCCTCCGGGCGGACGACCCAGCTCACCATGCCCACGAGCCCGCCGACGAGAAAACACATGGCGTTGAGCTGGAACGGGGGAATCGTGCCCGTGGCCGCCGTGAACAGGGCGAGCATGGACCAGAGCAGGATGGCGAAGAGACCAATGGTAGTGGCTGTGCGAGTCGTCATGGCAAATGCCACCTAGCACGGGACAGCGGTGAATGCGAAGCGGAGTTGCGATGTATTTCATGACTCCCCGTCATCTGCGGCTCGCGCGGGGGATCACGTCTTTCAACGCTGAGGTTCCGAAGACGTGGGTAGCTGGGTCAGGCCCGGCCATGACGACGAAGGGGGATCAGCGACGGAGGTGACAGTGACAGGTGTGCTCGAACCCTCCATGCCTCTCACGTCATCCCCGCGTAGGCGGGGATCCAGAACCACGACCTTGCAAAGAAAAGGCACCATGGCATCCGCTCGCCCAGTTCTGCACCCGCTGTGTTTATGGATCCCCGCCTGCGCGGGAATGACAGTGAAGTGCGGGAGTGACAGCAGGTGCAGGACCGACAGGCGGTGAGCGGGAAGACCAGGATGGCCGGGTCGATCCCCAGATCACGTCCGGGGACGGTCAGGATGCGATGAACCGGCCTCAGATCCATGAAGACGGGATGGATCAGGGCCCTGCGAGGCAATCAATAGGTCGTGCGTCCGCCGCTGAGATCGAAGGTTGCTGCGGTCGTGAAGGAGTTCTCCTCGGAGAGGAGCCAAGCCACCATGGCGGCGATCTCGTGCAATTCCACGAAGCGGTCCCTTGGAATTCGCACGCGCATGTATTCGATGAATTCCGGCGTCAGCGTATCGAGGATCTTGGTCTTGGCGGTCGTGGGGGTGATGCAGTTGACCGCGATCCCCGTCTTCGCAAGCTCTTTCCCGAGCGACTTGGTGAGACCGATCACGCCAGCCTTCGCAGCGCTGTAAGCCGCGAGATTGGGATTGCCCTCCTTTCCGGCCACCGACGCGATATTGACGATGCGGCCGTAATTGTTCTCCTGCATGACCGGCACGACGGAGCGGCAGCAATTGAAGGTGCCTGTCAGGTTGACCTCGACCACCCGGCGCCATTCCTCGGCCGCATAGTCCGTCAGGGGTTTGACCGGGCCCGTGATCCCGGCTCCGTTCACAAGGCCGTCGATACGGTCGAAGGCGGCGCGGGTCTGCTGCGTGGCGTGCTCGACGGACAAGGTGTCCGCGACGTCGACACTCAGCCCGATGCAATCCTTGGACAATGCGGCGGCACTCGCTTCGGCCTCATCACGATGCAGATCCCAGATGGCGACCCTCGCGCCCGACTGAACGAGGCGCTCGCCGATGGCGTAGCCGATACCGCGGGCCCCTCCCGTGATGACCACCGTGCGGCCCGTCATGTCGATTCGATTCATCGATTGTGTCCTCGATGGAGCCATGGGCGCGGGGCGCCCCGGACAGAGCGAGCGCTCTGTCCGGGGGCGTTCCATCAGGCCATGTACTGGCCGCCGTTGAGGCTCAAGGTCGAGCCGGTGACGAAACCCGCATCGTCGCTTGCCAGGAACAGTACGCCGCGCGCGATCTCCTCCGCCTCGCCGAGACGGCCCACGGGGATGAGGGGCAGGATCTTGGATTTGAGAACCTCTTCCGGAACGGCCTTCACCATCTCGGTGGCGATGTAGCCGGGGGCGATCACGTTGACGGTGATGCCCTTGTTCGCATTCTCGAGCGCGAGCGCCTTGGCGAAGCCGACCACGCCGGCTTTCGCCGCGGAATAGTTCGCCTGTCCCATCTGGCCCTTCTGGCCGTTGATGGAGGAGATGATGATGATGCGCCCGAAGCCCCGTTCGCGCATGCCTTCGATCACCGGCCGCGTGCAGGTGAACATGGAATCGAGGTTGGTGCGAATCACGGCAGACCACTGATCGTAGGTCATCTTGTGGAACATGCCGTCGCGGGTGATGCCCGCGTTGTTGACCAGGATCTCGACAGGACCGAGCTCGGCTTCGACGGCACGGATGCCGGCTTCGCACGAGGCCGGATCGGAGACGTCGAACTTGAAGACGGGAATGCCCGTCTCCGACTTGAATCCGTTTGCAGCCTCGTCGTTGCCGGCATAATTCGCGGCAACCTTGTAGCCGGCCTGCTTCAAGGCCGATGAGATTGCGGCACCGATACCGCGGGTGCCTCCGGTGACCAATGCAACACGCGCCATGCTGTTTTCCTTCCCTGAAGCCGTTTCGTTGCGGATTTCTGATGAATCCTTTCGTCCGATAGAGTTCCGTATCGAACGTTCTCCAGGGACAGATTAATACATGTGGCACAACCGGGAAGGGTGTAGACCGGTAAATTTACCTAAAGCTTTCCTCATATAGAAAACAGCCTGCGCTGTCGGGAGCGCAGGCCGTCATGAGTCGGTCGAAAGGCGCTGTCCTGAGCCTCATCCTGAGGAGGACCGTCAGGTCCGTCTCGAAGGACGAGGCGTTTCCAGTGTCCTCTGGATCATCCTTCGAGACGCCTGCTGCGCAGGCTCCTCAGGATAAGGATGTGCTGTATGAAGCGTCCTAGCGCTTCAGGCACTTAGCGCTCAAGGCACATGGCGACGCCCATGCCGCCGCCGATGCAGAGGGTGGCGAGGCCCTTCTTCGCGTTGCGGCGGCCCATCTCGTGCAGCAGGGTCACGAGCACGCGCGCGCCCGACGCGCCGATCGGGTGACCGATGGCGATGGCGCCGCCGTTCACGTTCACGATGGACGGATCCCAGCCCATGTCCTTGTTCACGGCAAGCGCCTGGGCGGCGAAGGCCTCGTTGGCTTCCACGAGCTCGAGATCCTGAACCTTCCAGCCGGCCTTTTCGAGGGCCTTGCGGGAGGACGGGATCGGGCCCGTGCCCATGATGGCCGGATCGACGCCGGCGGTCGCCCAGGAGGCGATGCGGGCGAGCGGCGTAAGGCCGCGCTTCTGCGCTTCCGACTCCGTCATCAGCACCACGGCGGCTGCGCCGTCGTTAATGCCGGAAGCGTTGCCGGCGGTCACGGTGCCGTCCTTCGAGAAGGCGGGCTTGAGCTTGGCCAGCGCCTCGACGGTGGTGCCGGCGCGGATGTACTCGTCCTGGTCCACCACGATGTCGCCCTTGCGGGTGGAGATCGTCACCGCCGTGATCTCGTCCTTGAAGCGGCCTTCCTTCTGCGCCGCTTCAGCCTTGTTCTGCGAGGCGGTGGCGAAAAGGTCCTGCTCCTCGCGGGTCAGCTGCCAGCGCTGGGCTACGTTCTCGGCGGTGTTGCCCATGTGATAGCCGTGGAAGGCGTCCATCAGGCCGTCCTTGAGCATGGTGTCCACGAGCTTGAAATCGCCCATCTTGGTGCCAGCGCGCATGTGGGCCGCGTGCGGGGCAAGCGACATGGATTCCTGGCCGCCGGCCACGATGACGCGGGCGTCGCCGTTGGCGATCTGCTGCATGCCGATGGCGACCGTGCGAAGGCCCGAGCCGCAGAGCTGGTTGAGTCCCCAAGCGGTCTTTTCCTGCGGGATGCCGGCCGCCATGGCCGCCTGACGGGCCGGGTTCTGGCCCTGGGCCGCGGTGAGGATCTGGCCGAGGATCACCTCGTCCACCTCTTCGCCGCTCACCTTGGCGCGCTCGAGAGCCGCCTTGATGGCCACAGCGCCCAGCTCATGGGCCGGGGTGTTGGCGAAGGCGCCGTTGAAGGAGCCGACCGGCGTGCGCGCGGCGCCGACGATGACGATGCTGTCCTGGGCCATTCCTGTCTCCTATGACTCTGATGCCGAATAGATAGGGCTGGGGCGATCAAAGCCCCAGAGTGTGCGATGTCAAGGACAGGATAGAACAAGTCAGGCATGCGTCCCTTAGACTTTTGGCGCTTTGCTCGCGGGGCATAAGGCTTATAATCGTGGAAGGCCGCTGACACCCCCTCGGGAGCCCCGGCCACCGGTTTTCAGGAGCGTATCGGGTCGAAATGGCGACGGAAAAACAGCCGACAGTCATCAAGAAATATGCCAACCGCCGCCTCTACCACACCGGCACATCGGCTTACGTGACGCTGGAAGACTTGGCCGGCATGGTCCGCCAAGGCGACGATTTCGTGGTCTATGACGCAAAGTCCGGCGAGGACATCACCCGCAGCGTCCTGACCCAGATCATCTTCGAGCAGGAGAACAAGGAAGGTCAGAACCTTCTCCCCGTCACGGTCCTGCGCCAGCTCATCCGCTTCTACGGCGACAGCATGCAGGCCCTGGTGCCGAGCTATCTCGAATTCTCCATGAACAACCTGTCCCAGGAGCAGCAGAAGCTCCGGGACCAGATGGCCCAGGCTTTCGGCTCCGGTGCCTTCCAGGCCATGGAGGAACAGGTGCGCAAGAACATGAGCTTCTTCACGGAAGCCATGCGCATGTTCTCGCCGTTCCCGCAGGGAGGAGCCCCGGGCGTTCCCACGACGAAGGCCGCGCCGCAGAGCGAGGAGCCGAGCGATCTCGACGCCCTCAAACGTCAGATGGCCGACATGCAGGCCAAGCTCGACAAGCTGGCGAACAAGTAAGGCCGATCGCCTCGATCCGTGACGGCTGTCCCTGATCAGGAACTGGGTCTGGTCACCCCGTCATTTCCCCTGTCGCCAGCTTCCACTCCTCAGGATGAGGGAGATCACCGGCGCAAGGCCGGTGATGACGTAGCGGCGGCGCGGGTGGACATCAGGCCCTGGCTTTCTTCAGCACCCGCTGAAGGATCGGCGGCTGCGCGACGGCCTCCGGCTCGCCGAAGAGGGACCCTTCCAGGTAATCGATCCCCCAGGCGGTGAGCATGCGGGCGGTCACCTCGTCATCGACCCACTCCGCGGCGATGGCGATCCCGAGATTCTGGGCCCGGTCCACGAGGGCACGCACGAAGAGGCGGTCCTCCGTCGAGCGCTTGAGCGGCTGAATGAACACCCCGTCGATCTTCAGCATGTCGAAGGGCAGGTGGCGCAGGGCCGCCGGCGAGACATGCCCGAGGCCAAAACCGGACAAGGACAGGCCGATGCCGATGGCCTTCATCGCGTGGAGACGCCCCACGAGCGACGGGTCCTTGGCCAGCGCGATCTCGGGCACCTCGATCACGAGGCGCGATTCGATGCCGGGGCGGGCGCCGAGATGGGCTGCGAGCATCGACAGCCATTCCCCCTCTTTCAAGGTGGAGGCCGAGACCGGCAGGGCGAGGCGCTCGTGCGGGTGACCGGCCAGGTAATCGGCCGCCTGTTCCAGCATCCGGCCGTCCACGAGAAGGCTTAAATTCGCATCCTCCAGGGCAGGTACGCAGCCGAGAGGCACCATGCGTCCCGACACGCCGGGGAGGGCGGCCATGGCCTGCATCAGGACGGGATTGCGGCCGGGAGCATCCACCATCGGCCGCCAGGCCAGGGTCAGCCTTCGGTCGTTGAGAGCCGACACCAGGTCGAAGGGAGCCTTCTCGGCCGCGGGCGAGCGGGCCGGGGGCTTGGAATCGTAGAGCTTGAACGGCTCGGAGCCTGCGAGCGCGGCCTCGAGGGCCTGCTCGGCAAAGTGCAGGAGCTTGGTGGCCTTGTAGGTATGGTCCGGCGCGCAGGATGCGGCGAGGGTCAGGGTACCGGAGCAATCCTTCAGGAGGCCGGCCACCCGCTTCATGGCGCTCAAGGCATCCGAGGAGGGGCAGCCGGTCAATGTCAGGCTGAAGCGGCTTGGGCCCAAGGCTCCGAAATGGTCGTGCCGCCGCATCATGGGGCGGAGCTTGCGGGCCATGACGTCCAGGGCATCCGCATCGTCTCCCTCCAGGGAGCCGACGATCAGGGTGCAGGTCTGGGAGGCGCGAACGGCCTCGTTGATCCCGTTCTGGATCTCCCCCAGCAGGCCGGAGCGGGCCCGGATCCGGGCGGGCAGCGCCTGAGCCGCCAGCCGCGCATCGGTCTTCAGGAGGCCGCGCACGAGAGCGGGGTGCCCCTGGACATCCGGCTGCCAGCGACCGGCATCCTCCACCATGAGCACCTGATCGGGCCCGAGGCGGAGGGCATAGCGGGTCTCGAATCCTCCGTTGGCAGAGGCCTGCGCGGCCATGGCCTGCAGCCGGTCGGCCCCGCTTCCCGGCTCGACGAGCTGGGCAAAGGCCTTGCCCGTCCGCGGCAGGTCCCGCGCGGGGATGCCGAGAAGGGCGGCGGCGTTGGGGCTCCAGGTGAGGGCGTCCGAGAGGATGTCCCATGTATAGGCTGCGCCGGAGCGCGCGGCAGGGGAGGCGACAGGGGCCCGGCGCCTGTGCGACGTCCGGGGTGCCCCTTGAAAGATCCCCGCCCGGCCCGGCCGCTTCGTCGCCATCACGCTCACCCTCGAAAACGCAGAAAACACAAGGGGGCGGAGAGCGCAGAATGCGCCTGAGAAGGCTCCAGCCCCGTCACAATCAGGGCTCAAGGATCGGCTCTCAGGCTTAACGAAGGGTAAAATGGAACAGAAAATCAGAGGCTTTGGGGATGACAGGGGATTACGGGCATAAAAAAACCGGCGCAGACGCGCCGGTTCTTTTTACTCGCATGCCGCGTAAGGTTACGCGTCAGCCTTCACCTTCAGAACCTGACGGCCACGGTACATGCCGGACTTCAGGTCGATGTGGTGAGGACGGCGAAGCTCGCCGGAATCCTTGTCCTCGATATAGGTCGGGGCCTTCAAGGCATCGGCGGAGCGACGCATGCCACGCCGCGAGGGCGACGTTTTTCTCTTAGGAACGGCCATTTCTCGTCTCCGGTCAAAAAAGCGGAGCGCCCGCTCAACCGGGGAACGCTCACATCTCAAACTTGATGAGGTTGCGCCTCATACAAGGTCTTTCAGGAAATATCTAGCCCTATCCTGCGCCGAAAATGGCTTTTCATGGTGCCGTCAGGGCTTGAGGCACTCCGCAAAGGGTGCAGACCCAGCCATCCGCGCCTGAAGCTGCCCCGCCAGGGCATTCAGCCGCGCCGACGGCCGGGCCGGATTGCGCCGGAGCGGATTGGGCAGGGCGCGGGCGAGCAAGGCCGCTTCCCGGCGGGTCAGGGCCTTGGCGGGCTTCCGGAAATATTTCTGCGCCGCGGCCTCGGCTCCGAACACCCCTTCGCCCCACTCGGCCACGTTGAGGTAGACCTCCATCATCCGCCGCTTGGACCAGATGAGATCGAGATAGAGGGCGACCGGGATCTCGAGGCCTTTTCGGATGTAGGATCGGCTCGGAGTGAGAAACAGGTTCTTGGCCACCTGCATGGGAATGGTCGAGGCTCCGCGGGCGGGTCCGTCCTCGTCCGCCTCTTCGATCACCTCCTGCAGGGCATCCCAGTCCACGCCGCCATGTTCGCAGAAACGGCTGTCCTCCGAGGTCATGACGGCAAGCGGCAGGTGGGGGGAGATCTCGTCGAGGGGCACGTAGTCGCGCTCCACGCTCTGAAGGGTGAGCCAACGGCCGATCATGAGGCTGGAGACGGGCGGCACGACCCAGTACAAAAGCCCTAGCCAAAGGACGGCTCCGGCCCATAAGACAATCAAGCCGAGGCCGAACCGGACGAGGCGGCTGAGAAAGCGGGCAGGCGTCATCGGCGCCTGATAGCGCCCCCGCCGCAGCGTCCATCTCCGGCCCGTTCGTCCGTCAACACCATTCTCCTCGGCGGGGGCAACTGCTCCCTCCGAATCCGGGCTCGTCATGACGCCATCCACCAGCACTTTCAGCGCGCGGCTCCTTGAGGCCGCAAAGCTCATTGAGACCAATCTCGGAGCCTTGCTAGCAGACAATGTCCGCCACGGCGAGATTGCCCGGCCTGCCCGCCTCATGGCGGCCATGCGGCATGCGGTACTCGGGGGCGGCAAGCGTCTGCGGCCCTTTCTCACCATCGAGGCCGCGCGCCTCTTCGGCTTCGATGGCCAAGGCCCGTTAAGGACGGGGGCGGCCATCGAGCTTCTGCATTGCTATTCCCTGGTGCACGACGACCTGCCGTCCATGGACGACGACGACCTGCGCCGGGGGCGCCCCACGGTGCACAGGGCCTATGACGAGGCGACGGCGATCCTGGTGGGCGATGCGCTCCAGACCCTGGCCTTCGAGGTGCTGGCGGATCCGGCAACCGATCCAGATGCGGCCGTGCGCTCCGATCTCGTTCTAGGACTTGCCCGGGCCTCGGGGCTCGGCGGCATGGTGGGCGGGCAGTTGCTCGATCTCGCGGCGGAGGGCCGCTACGGCGCCGTCTCCATGGACGAGCCGCAGGTGCGCCAGCTCCAGATGATGAAGACCGGCGCGATTCTGACCTTCTCGGTGGAAGCCGGTGCGATTCTGGGGCGGGCGGATGCAGATGCCCGCCGCAGCCTCGTGGAATACGGCCGCGCGCTCGGCGCGGCTTTCCAGGTCGCCGACGACATCCTCGATCGAGAAGCGACCCCCGAGGCGCTCGGCAAACGCACCGGCAAGGACCAGGAAAAGGGCAAGGCGACCCTGGTCGATCTGCTCGGCCTGGAGGGGGCGAGGCGCGAATGCCGCCAGCTCGTCGAGAAGGCACAGGCCGCGCTCGATCCGTTCGGCGACAGGGCGCAGATCTTGCGGGAGGCCGTGCGCTTCGTGGCCGAGCGGGAGGTTTGAAACGGCCGGATACCGTAAGGCGGGATCGTCGAGAGACTTGCTCCGCTGCGGGCCGTCACTCGATCGACGCGGCCCGAGCTTTCATTGCCCGAAGCCAATCCCCGCAGCCCTTCAAGACCGCTGCAGTCGCCATCGTCGCAAGAATCAGGGCAGTGCCGTGGAACAGCCTCTCATACCCGTAGGACGCAATGAAGGGTGTGCTGAGGAGCGGCGAGCAGAACTGGCCGATGAACACGGAAGCGGTCAGGACGCCGCCGGCCACTCCCCGCCGCCGCGGCGGAGCAAGTCTCAATGCAAGGGTCACAAAGCTCGGCGAGACCAATGCATAGCCCGCACCGATCGCCGCGGCTGCCACGAAGGAGGCCAGCGCCGCCGCAGGAAGAGCCAACACCAGGAATCCGAGCGTCATCGCCCCATAGCCCAGCGCGAAGATACCGGCGTAACCGATCACCTGCCGGACCCGGCTGTAAAGGAGCGCCAGGGATCCGCCCGAGAGCATCAGGACGCCGAGCGCCGAGCCGGTCATCACGGCGCTGTTGTAGCCCGTCGCTTCGAAGAAGAACGACAGCTGGGTCGGCATGATGAAGAAGATCATGTTCGTTGCCGCCTGAAGAAGCACGAGCAGCACGAAGATGGGGACCCAGGATGAAGGCTCCTGGGAGCCGCTTTGCGGCTTGGCGCCAGGCTCGTGCGGGGTGCGGGGCGGATCGACGATGACCTTCCACATCAACGGCAGGGCGGCGGCGGCGATCCCATAGACGGCGAACGGCAGGCGGGGCGACATTGCTGCGCACCATCCGGCGAGGGCGATGAAAACGAAGCCTCCGAAGTTCCGGGCCGATATCTGCAGCCCTGACAATGCGTTCCGGTCGTCGCCCGTGAAGTAGTCGCCGATGAGGGCGGTCTGTGCCGTCATGATAAGGGCAACGGCGACCCCGAGAACCAGTCGGCTGGCGAAGATTGACGGGAGATCGGGAAGAAACAGCCCTCCGCAGCCGGCGATCACGAAGAGGATGACCCCGACGAGGAGCAGCTGACGCCTCCCGCACTGGTCCGCCGCGAGGCCGACCAACGGCGCGCAGAGGGCGACGCTGAGCGAAGGCGCAGGCACGAGCAGGCGCGTCAGCATGGCAGCGTTCGGATCATCCGCGAACAGGCGCTCGAGCCCGGGCAGGGCCGGGCTGATCGTGGCATTGGCCATCGTGGTGAGCGATGCCGCCATCAGCAGCGCTATCGCCCGCGGGTCCTGCCAGACCGGCCTGTGAGATGGATCGTGTTCCATGGTGTGCCTCTTGCTCGAATCGACGATTTGGAAGACCGTACGACTTCAAGTCAGCTTGAGGTCAAGCATGCATCTTCTGGATATTGGAGAGGTCGCCGAACGGTCGGGCGTGCCGCCCTCGTCCCTGCGCTACTACGAGGAGATCGGCCTGATCCGGTCCGTCACCCGGCACGGATTGCGGCGGCAGTTCGATGCCGACGTTCTCTTGAAGCTGTCCCTGATCGAACTCGGGAAGACGGCGGGCTTTTCCCTCGCCGAAATCGCAGGGATGTTCTCAGAGGACGGCAGGCCCGACATTCCCCGCGATCAGCTGCACGCCAAGGCCGATGATCTGCAGCGCCAGATCCGCGATCTGCGGGTGCTGCGAAACGCCCTGCGGCACGTGGCCGATTGTCCCGCCCCGACGCACCTCGAATGCCCAACCTTTCGCAAGCTCATGACGGCAGCAACACGCCGACGCGTCACCCGTCGACCCGTTCGCACTGGACGGGGAGGCTCGTAGATGAGCGAAGAGCGGGCGGGTGATGTGCCTCAGGCGCTCGCCGACCGGCGCCTCTTGAGCCGATGCGGTATCTTCATTTCGCTCACGATCACGCCCGCAACGATCAAGCCTGCGCCGATCAGCGCGGCGGCAGGCAGGCGTTCGCCGTAGAGACGGCCGACAATGCCGGCCCAGACGGGCTCGCCCGCATAGATCACCGTGGCGCGGGTGGGCGAGACCGTCTTCTGCGCCCAGTTCATGGCCAGCTGAATGCCGGCGCTCGCAAGACCAAGGCCGACCGCGCTCCCGATCAGCAACCACGACGGCTCGGGCAGCTTCTCGCCGAGCGGCGCCATGAGGCCGAGCGCGAGAATCGAGGTCGTGGCGAGCTGCACCACGGTAACGCGGCGCGCGTCCACCGTTCCGGCAAAGCCGCCGATGAGAATGATCTCGGCGGAGATGGCGATGGCGCACAGCAGGGTCAGCAATTCCCCGATCCCGAGGCCGATGGCGGTTCCGTCAGGTCCTGCGAGAAGGACAAGGCCGATGAACGCAAACGCGATGCCCGTCCATGCCATGACGCTCGGCGGGCGCTTGAGCACCAGCCATTGCATCAAGGGCACGATAGGCACGTAAAGCGCAGTGATGAAGGCCGATTTGCTGCTGGGGATATATTGCAGGCCGTAGGTCTGGAGCGTGTAGCCGAGGAAGATCGCAACGCCGATCATCAGGCCCGCCTTGATCTCCCGCCACGTCAGGCCGCGCAGCACGGGGGCCGCGATCAGGGCCATCATGAGAGCCGCCGTCCCGAAGCGAAGCCCCACGAAGAAGAGCGGCCCGCTGACGCTCAAGGCGAGCTGAACGACGAGGAAAGTCGCACCCCAGAGCATCGTGACGCCCACGAGCACGGCCTCGCTGCGGCTGAGGACGAAGGGAAAGGCGGCTTTGGCAGGAGCGATGCTCACAAAACAGATCCTTGTGCGGAATGCGCGTCGGTTAGGTGCAATCGCGGCATCGGTCAAGCAAAGCGGGATCAGCGCGCGTTCAAGTGGGCACCCAGAAGGAGAGCTTGCGGTGGCCCGGCCGGGTGGGATGCGCATAGGTGCCGTCGGGGATACCGCCATTGGCGATGATCACCTTGCGCGAGCCCTCGTTGTCGTCGTCGCAGGTGATCTGAACCCGCGTGAAGCCTTCCTCACGGGCCACCGTGAGAACCTGCCGCAGGGCCTCGGTCGCATAGCCGCGCCGCTGCTTCCAGGGCACGATGGAATAGCCGATATGGCCGTAGGGCGTGGGCGTCAGCTCGGTGGCGTTCCGCTCGAAGCGAAAGCTGATCCGCCCGCAGAACTCGCCGTCGCTGATCCAGAAGTCGTGCGCGGGCGAGCGCGGCACCTCGCGTCCGTCGGACCGAAGGATGGTCGGGCTGTTGTAGACCTCGAAGAGGAACCGCTCGGGATTGGCCCTGAGCGCCAGAAGCTGCTCCAGCCCGTTGTTGCGATCCGAGCTCGGAGACCATCCACGCTCAAGCGCTCGTCGATAGGCAGGCAGCCAGTCGAGGCTCGGGCGAAGAAGCGTGATCGTCATGCGGGGAGGCTGCCATTCCGGAATTCGAAAGGCAACACGGCGCTAGACGGTGACCTGCGTCCCCACTTCCACCACGCGTCCAGTGGGGATCTGGAAGAAGTCCGTGGCGTCGCTCGCCGACTTGGCGAGGCTGATGAACAGCTTATCCTGCCAGAGCGGCATGCCGGATTGGCTCGCCGGTCGGATCGAGCGGCGGGAGAGGAAGAACGACGTCGCCATGATGTCGAACTTGAAGCCCTGCTTGCGCAGGATCGCCAAGCCGCGCGGAATGTTCGGCGTTTCCATGTAGCCGTAGCTCAGGCGGATGCGCCAGAACGAGTCCCCCACATGCTCGATCGCAACACGATCATCGTCCTCGACGCGGGGAACATCCTCGCTCCGGACGGTGAGGATCACGTTCTTCTCGTGCAGCACCTTGTTGTGCTTGAGGTTGTGCAGGAGGGCCGCAGGCGCGGTGTGGGGATCGCTCGTGAGGAACACGGCCGTGCCTTTCACCCGGTGCGGCGGGCTCTTCTCGAGCATCTGCACCAGCTCGAGCAGCGGCACGTCAATCTTGCGGGTCTTCTCGAAGAGAATGTTCGTGCCCTTCACCCATGTCCACATGGTGACGATGAGAACCGTCCCGAGGATCACCGGCACGTAGCCGCCGGTGAAGAGCTTCAGCAGGTTCGCGCCGAAGAAGGCGAGATCGATGATGAGGAAGGGCAGCATCATCGCGAGCGTCAGGCCGAGAGACCAGCGCCAGCCTTTGTAGATCACGATGATCGCCAGGATCGCGTCCACCGACATCGAGCCGAACACCGACACGCCATAGGCATGGGACAGGTTGCTCGATGACTGGAAGATCAGGACGAGGACGATCACCCCGAACAGCAGCAGCCAGTTCACCCGAGGCAGGTAGATCTGCCCCTGATGGGTTTCCGACGTGAAGCGGATTTCAAGCCGCGGCAGCAGGCCGAGCTGGATCGCCTGACGGGTGAGCGAGAAGGCGCCGGTGATCACCGCCTGGCTCGCGATGATGGTGGCCAGCGTCGCGAGGACGATCATCGGCACCAGAGCCCAGTCCGGTACGAGATGGAACAGCGGCGACTCGGCGGTTTCCGGATGCGCGAGCACCATCGCACCCTGGCCGAAATAGTTGACCACCAGGGCCGGGAAGACGAGATAGAGCCACGCGCTGCGGATCGGCCTGGCGCCGAAATGGCCGAGATCCGCATAAAGGGCTTCAGCGCCCGTGACCGACAGGCAGACTGCGCCGAGCACGGCCAGGGCAACGCCGGGATGGTTCACGAAGAACAAGATGCTGTGGAGCGGGTTGAGCGCCATCAGCACGGTCGGATCGTCGGCGATATGCAGGGCTCCGGCAATGGCGAGGGTGGCGAACCAGATCAGCATGATCGGACCGAAGAAGGCGGCGACCTTTCCCGTTCCCCGGCTCTGAACGAGGAAGAGCGCGATGAGAATGGCGAGCGTGATCGGCACCACGTAATCTTCGAGATTGGGAGCGACGAGCTTCAGGCCCTCCACCGCCGACAGAACGGAGATGGCGGGGGTGAGAACCGCGTCGCCGTAGAAGAGGCCTGCTCCCACCACGCCAAGAACCAGCGCGATGCCGCCGCGATGGCCGAACGCCCGCTGGGCGAGGGCGACAAGGGTCAGGGTGCCGCCTTCGCCCTTGTTGTCGGCCCGCAGCAGGATGACGACGTACTTGATCGTCACCACCAGCACGAGCGACCAGAGGATCAGCGACAGGACGCCGAGGATCACGTCCCGGCTCGGATGGCCGCCGGCGGAAGCGGCTGCCACCGATTCCTTGAACGCGTAAAGCGGGCTCGTGCCGATATCGCCGAAGACGACGCCCATGGCGCCGAGCATCAGCGTCCAGAACCCCCCATGGGCATGGGCTTGAGCTTCGGGAAGAGTGGCCTCCGGGGCCGCGGAATCTGCGTGCCTGGGAGCGACAGCTTGTTGTTCTGCCATGTGTGCTTTTCTACTGCGGATGCCCGCGGACGGCCTTTGTTTCAGGTCACTTTGCAAATACGGCGAAGGGCGGCCCCTTCTCTGAAAGTGCAGCGGCCGTCATTGCCGGCGCGGCGGCTCTCTAGCACATCGCGCTTGAGCTTAAAACGGAATTTCGATCAGGGTTCCATTTGCCTCATTCGGCGGCATCGCGCCCGGCTTGGCCGTAATTCTTCTCGATGTAGTCGAGCACGATCTTCTGGAAATCCTGCGCGAGGGTGGGGCCACGCAACGTCATTGCCTTCCTGCCGTCGATGAAGACGGGAGCTGCCGGCTGCTCGCCGGTTCCGGGCAGCGAAATGCCGATATGGGCGTGCTTGGACTCGCCGGGGCCGTTCACGATGCAGCCCATCACGGCCACGTTCAGGTTCTCGACGCCGGGATAGGTCCGCCGCCACTCGGGCATGGAGGCGGAAATCCAGCTCTGGATGTCCCGGGCCAGTTCCTGGAAGACCGAAGACGTCGTGCGTCCGCAGCCCGGGCAGGCGGCGACCAGCGGCACGAAGGTGCGAAAGCCCATGGTCTGGAGCAGTTCCTGCGCCGTCTTCACCTCCAGCGTGCGGTCGCCGCCCGGCTCGGGGGTGAGGGAGTAGCGGATCGTGTCGCCGATGCCCTGCTGCAGGAGGATGCCGATGGCGGCAGACGAGGCGACGATGCCCTTCGTGCCCATGCCCGCCTCGGTGAGGCCGAGATGAATGGCGTAATCCGAGCGACGCGCGAGTTCCTGGTAGACGGCGATCAGGTCCTGAACGGCCGAGACCTTGGCCGACAGGATGATGCGGTCCTTGCCCAAGCCGATCTCCTGCGCGCGGGCGGCCGAGAGGAGGGCGGACTGGATCATGGCCTCGCGGGTGACCCAGCGCATGTCGCGCGGATTCGCGGAGGCCGCGTTCTCGTTCATCAGGTGGGTGAGAAGCTCCTGGTCGAGGGAACCCCAATTCGCGCCGATGCGCACGGCCTTGCCGTACTTGATCGCCATCTCGACGATGGCCGCGAACTGCCGGTCCTTCTTTTCCTTGAAGCCGACATTGCCCGGATTGATGCGGTATTTGTCGAGGGCTTCCGCGCAGGCCGGATGATCGGCGAGCAGCTGGTGGCCGATATAGTGGAAGTCGCCCACCAGAGGCACCGAAACGCCCAGCCTGTCGAGGCGCTCGCGGATCTTCGGCACGGCGGCGGCCGCCTCGTCCCGGTCCACGGTGATGCGCACGATTTCCGAACCGGCGCGGGCCAGCGCCGCCACCTGGGCGACCGTGGCGTCCACGTCCGCCGTGTCCGTGTTGGTCATCGACTGGACCACGATTGGGGCCCCGCCGCCGACCATGACCGAACCGACCCGCACGCCCACCGTGCGGTGGCGGGGGCTGGGACCGGCAAGACTCTCGGGGGAGACGGTTTCGAGGGAGGGGGTCAGGGACATGCTGCAATCCACGGCGGCGACGGGTTCAGGGCCGTCGCCGTTTAGCTGATGCCAAAAGCCCGCCCCGTCAAGCGCGGCATGGTCAACAGGCCGTCAGGCCGGCCTGGAATCAGCAATGGGCGCAGCGGCCGGTCAGCTCCAGAACACGGGCCCGGGGTGCGAAGGCGTGATTCTTATGAAGGGCCGAGAGCGCCTCGTCGAGCTCCGGCGAGGACACCTCGCTCACTTCGCCGCAGGACTCGCAGATCAGAAAGGCGGCGATTCCGCGGCCATCCCTGGTCTGGCTGCTGGCGACATAGGCGTTGAGGCTGGCAAGCCGATGGGCCAGTCCCTGCTCGATGAGGAAGTCCAGAGCACGGTAAACCGTTGCCGCTGGCATGCGGCGGCCCTGGGGCGCCAGCATGTCCGCCAGATCATAGGCCCCCAGCGGTCGGTCGGCATGATGAAGGGTTTCAAGAACCCGACGGCGGATGGGGGTCATCCGGACTCGAACCGCCCGGCACAGGCTCTCGGCGTGAGCGAGACTTGAGGAAGCCGTGGCCGCTTGCGAAGATTGCTGATGGACTATGGGCTGGGTCATGGCGCGGTTTTGGCTTCAATGAGAGCTTGAATAAATCACGTTGCGGAAAGGACTTTATGAACTTCCCGGCATGGGGAGCCTGCGCTATGAGAATAAACACATAAAGTTGTATTTAGGCAATAGAGTACAATCTCCAGGATAAAGACCGTCCTTGCCTCAGGGCCGTTCACGGCTTCCGAAACTCCCAGACGCTGGTCTTCTTGATCTCCGCATCCTCGAGAGTCCGTGTGACCGGAACCTCATAGACTGCGAGGCATTCGAGCCGATCCTTGGGCAGATAGCTGCGGCCCGGATCGCCGATCAGCACGGTGGCGCCTCTCCGGCTCAGGGCGAAGAGCCAGTTCGTCACCCGCTCCGCCAGATCGCGCTCGTAACAGATATCGCCGGCGAGAACCGTCTCCCAACCCTGATCCTGGCCGATCAGATCGGCTTGCGTCGGCGTGACGCCGACCCCGTTCGCCTCCGCATTGAGTTCGATCGCGGCGATGGCGAAGCCGTCGATATCGCAGGCGGTGACTTCGCTTGCTCCCGCCTTCATGGCCGCGATGGCCACGAGGCCGGAGCCGGAGGCGAAGTCGAGCACGCGCCGGCCGCGAACGGTTTCGGGATTGTCGAGGATGTAGCGGGACAGGGCCTGCCCTCCGGCCCAGGCGAAGGCCCAGAAGGGCGGCGGCAGGCCGATTTCGCCGAGTTCCTCCTCCGTCCGCTGCCACAGGTCCGTGGCTTCGTCCGCCACGTGCAGAACGATCTCGGGCGTGTGCGGCACCGGCAGAAGCCGCGTTTCGGCGCGGATGAAGGAGAAAGGGTCCGTGATCATGGGCTCAGCATGGCAGCGTAAAGCCGTTTGACGCTATTCATCACGTCCCGTTCCGTAAATCCGTCGAGAACGCGGGCGCGTGCCGCTACGCCCATCTGAGCCACGCGCTCCGGCGCTGTGGCGAGGGAGAGAAGGGCTTCGCTCAGGGCAGCGGAATCATGGGCGGGCAGGACATGGCCCTCGACCCCGTCCCGGACCAGGGTGCGGCAGCCGGGGACGTCGGTGGTGACGATGGCGCGGCCGCAGGCGGCGGCTTCCAGCAGGGTCCGCGGCAGGCCCTCGCCCCCGCGGGAGGGCAGGCAGGCGACGTGATGATCGCGCCAGACACCAGGCACGTCCCGGGTCGCCCCATGCCAGGAGATGCCGGGCTCGGAGCCCCAGGCTTTGAGGGTTTCCTCCGGAATGGCCTTCGGGTTGGACGGGTCCGGCGCTCCGTAGAGCGACAGCTCGATAGCGGCGCCCTTCGCGCGTGCCAGGCGCACGGCCTCGACGGCGAGATCCACGCCCTTCGACCAGAGCATGCGCGCCACGATGGCCACCTTCAGCGGCGGCTGCGGGGGCAGGGGGGAGGGCGCGAGAGCCTCGGGATCGATGCCCGCGCCGCCGACGATGGTGACGTTCTGAGCCTCGGGGTCGATGCCGAGGAGCCTGGGATCGTCGGCGTTCTCGAAGAGGTAGCGGGTCTCAGGTGTCTGCAGGCCGCGCACCAGCAGACGCACGGCCCGCTGCGCCAGCCGCCCGACCCGGTCGGTTCGGGCGCCGAGGAAGCCGAGGCCCGTGAGGGCATAGACCCGGCGGTCCAGCCCTGCGAGCGTTGCCGCGAAGCCGCCCACGAGGATGCTTTTGAGTGCAATGCAATGAACGATGTCTGCCTTCTCGCCTTTCAGGATCGCGGCGAGCTGGCCTGCCGCATAGCCCGCGGCCATGGGATTGATGCTGCGCCGCTCCGCCTCGAGCGGGATGACGCGGGCACCTGTGGCCTCGATGGCCTCGCGATGCGAGCGCACGCGGGTGACGACCGCGACCTCGAGCCCGAGTTCGCGCGCGGCCCGCGCCATGGGCAGGAAATGGGAGGCGAAGAACCAGTCCTCGGTGACGACGAAGACGAGCTTGCAGCCTTGAAGGGAAGAGAGATCGGACGGCAAGGGAAACCTTCGGTGAAGAGCTGTGCCGTTCTAACGGTCTCGCCCCTTTCAGGGAACCACCTTTTCGCCAAGCCGTTGCATCCGGCCTGGAAAGGAGGCGCGAATGCGTGAGTGGTTGCCGACGATCCTGGCGACGGTTGCGGGAATTCTTTCGACCGCGAGCTTTGTGCCGCAGGTGCTCAAGGCTTGGCGGGAGCGCGACACGGCGGCCATCTCCAAGCGCATGTACATGGTCACGGTGACCGCCTTCGTGCTGTGGTCCGCTTACGGCTTCCTCATCGGCGCGATCCCCCTCATCGTCTTCAACCTGCTGAGCCTGGTGTTGAGCGGCGCCATTCTGGTCCTGAAGATCCGCAACGACCGGCAGGAGGCTCGTGCCCAGGCCCATGCCCAGAAGGATGCGTCGGCGTCACGCAGGGAACCGGGCATGGCGCAGTCCGGTTGACCCTCTGCTTCTCAAGGCAGGGCAACACATGCTGCTGGACCAGAATTCCGCCGACAATGCGATCGTCGACCCGCGCGATGCCGCCGAAACGGCGGGGCTTTCGTATGTGTCCGACGAGGAGCCCGGAATCCGGCGCAAGAAATCCGGCAAGGGATTCACCTATTTGCGTCCCGACGGAAAGAAGGTCGAGGACGAGGCGACGCTCAAGCGCATTAGGTCGCTTGCGATCCCGCCCGCCTATACGGATGTGTGGATCTGCCCCAAGGCCAATGGTCACATCCAGGCGACGGGACGCGACGTGAAGGGGCGCAAGCAGTATCGCTACCATCCGGCTTTTCGCGAGGTTCGGGAGAGCACGAAATACGAGCGCATGCTCGAATTCGCCAAGGGCCTGCCCGACATTCGCAAGACCATCGATGAACATATGAGTCTGCGCGGCCTGCCGCGCGAGAAGGTTCTGGCCACCGTTGTGCACCTGCTCGAGAACACGCTCATCCGCGTCGGCAACGAGGATTACGCCAAGCAGAACAAGAGCTATGGCCTCACGACCCTGCGCGACCCGCATGTGAAGGTCGACGGTGCCGAGCTGCGCTTCCAGTTCAAGGGCAAGAGCGGCAAGACGTGGAAGCTGCAGGTGAAGGATCGCCGCGTCGCGAAGATCGTGAAGGCCTGCCAGGATCTGCCGGGGCAGGATCTGTTCCAGTATCTCGACGAGAACGGCGAGCGGCAATCGATCACGTCCTCGGACGTGAATGCCTATCTCAAGGAAATCACCGGGCGCGACATCACCGCCAAGGATTTCCGCACCTGGGCGGGTACGGTGCTCGCCGCCATGGCCTTGGCCGAGTTCGAGCAGTTCGACAGCGAGGCCAAGGCGAAGAAGAACATCCGCGCCGCTATCGAGCAGGTCTCCGCACGCCTGGGCAACACGCCCACCATTTGCCGCAAATGCTATGTCCATCCGGAGGTCTTCTCCTGCTATCTCGAAGGCGGATTGCTTCTCGAGATCAAGGAGGAGATCGAAGCCGAGCTGCGCGACGACCTACCCTCCTTGAGGCCGGAGGAAGCCGCCGTGCTGACTCTGCTGCAGGAGCGCTTGTCCCGCGAGGTCGAGCGGCAGGCGGAGGAAAAGCCCGCCAGGAAGCGCCGCTCGTCCCCTCGCAAGAAGCAGGAAGCGGGCCAAGCCGAGATGCGGGCTTGAGGCCTTGACCCTCTTTCGTCCCCGTGCTCCATCGCGGCTGCGATAGGAGCGAGGACAGGATGCGGCCTTCGATAGCAGCGATCTTTTCGGTGATGATGCTCGCGGGTTCGAGCGTATTCGGCTCGTGGGATGTGGCTGCGCAGGAGCCGAGCTGGTCCGAGGTGAAATGCGCCCGCTACAAGAAAGCCTGGGCCGATGCCCTCGCGCGGCAGGGCTCCAAAGGATTGAGCCGGGACTTTCTCGACAGGCACGAAGCCTTTCTGGCTTCCGGCTGCACGACGAAGGGCGATGTCTGCCCCCGTTCCGACGAGGAGCTGATGCTCGCCAACATGATGGTGGTCGCCGCCATGAATGCGGGCACCGCGAGCACGTTCCCGCCCTTTGCGTGTCGCAAGTAGAGCCGTGACGGTGCGATCCTCTGAACATTCCCCCGCTTGACCGCGTTAGGCCTTCGCTCCGTTCAACCGGCGAGGCCTGCCATGCGCATCCACCATCTCAATTGCGGCTGCATGTGTCCTGTGGGAGGCCGCCTCTGGGATGGCGTGAGCCGTGGTCCGACCGGCAAGCTCGTGTGCCATTGCCAGCTGATCGAAACAGACCGTCATGGTCTGGTCCTGGTGGATACCGGAATCGGCGCGCGCGATGTCGAGGATCCGTATGAGCGCATCAGCCCGCTCTTCATTCATGTGAACCGGATTCAGCTCGATCACCGCTATACCGCCGTGGAGCAGGTGAGGAGCCTCGGTTTCTCCCCGCGCGATGTGCGCCATATCGTGCTGACGCATCTCGATTTCGATCATGCTGGTGGCCTGGAGGATTTCCCTGAAGCGACCGTTCATGTGCTGCGCGCCGAGGTAGAGGAGGCGGAGGTGCGCCAGGGCTTCATCCATCGCCGCCGCTACCGTCCCGAGCAATGGGACGGCGTGCGCGACTGGCGCTTCTACGACCCGTCGGGCGAGACCTGGTTCGGCTTCGGCTCCGTACGCGACCTCGACGGCCTGCCGCCGGAGATCCTGATGATTCCGCTGCCGGGGCACACGATGGGCCATGCCGGCATCGCCATCGACACTCCGGAGGGCTGGCTCCTCAACGCGGGCGATGCTTATTTCCACCGGCATGAAATGGACGAGGAGCCGTCCTGCACGCCGGGCCTCCTTGCCTATCAGCGGATGATGGAGGAGGATCGCTCCTTGCGCCTCCACAACCAGGAGCGGCTGCGGGTGCTGGCGAACGATCGCCACAGCAACGTGAGAATCTTCTGCAGTCACGATCCTGTGGAGCTCGAGGCGCTGCAGCGCCTCAGCACGGGCTGGCGGCCGCTGAGATCGGAATCCATTCCCCGATTGCATGTCTCATAAGACGCCACCGCCCCTGGCCCGTGCCGCTTGGCGCCCTAAAAGCAGGGCAGGACCTTAAGGGGAAGCGGTATGGAATTCGATGCCCTGATGCTCTCGCGCATCCAGTTTGCGTTCACGATTGCATTCCACATCATCTTTCCAGCCTTTACCATCGGCCTTGCGAGCTGGCTTGCGGCGCTGGAATTCAACTGGCTGCGCACGGGCAATCCGCTCTATCGCAATCTCTTCCGCTTCTGGGTCAAGGTCTTCGCGGTGTCCTTCGGCCTGGGCGTCGTCTCGGGCATCGTCATGAGCTACCAGTTCGGCACGAACTGGTCGCGGTTTTCCGAGTTCACCGGCAATGTGCTGGGTCCCGTCATCGCCTATGAGGTGATCACCGCCTTCTTTCTCGAGGCGGCCTTCCTCGGCATCATGCTGTTCGGCTGGGAGAAGGTGGGCGATCGCCTGCATTTCTTCGCCACCTGCATGGTGGCTTTGGGAACCCTGATCTCCGCCTTCTGGATTCTCTCGGCCAATTCCTGGATGCAGACGCCCGCGGGCTTTGCCATCGAGAACGGCAAGGCGGTGCCGGTGGATTGGTTCGAGGTTGTCTTCAACCCGTCCTTCCCGCTGCGCTACGCGCATATGGTCCTGGGATGCTACATCACGACCGCTTTCGCTGTTGCGGGCATGTCCGCCTGGATGCTGCTGCGCCATCCCCACGATGCGCCGGAGGCCAAGCTCGCGGCCTCGCGCCGCTCGCTCTCCATGGCGCTGTGGTTCGCCGTCATCTTCGTGCCGGTGCAGATCGTGATCGGAGATCTGCATGGCCTCGGCGTTCTCAAATATCAGCCGACCAAGCTCGCCGCGATCGAGGGCAACTGGGAGCGCATGTCCAACATGCCGCTTCGCCTCTTCGCCATTCCGGATGAAGTGGCCGAGACGAACCGTTACGAGATCGGCATTCCGAGGATCGGCAGCTGGGTGCTGACTCATGCCTTCGACGGCGAGGTTCCCGGCCTCAAGGAGGTGCCGCCTCAGGATCGCCCGCCCGTGTGGCCGGTGTTCTTCTCCTTCCGCATCATGGTGGGCCTCGGCTTCGCGATGCTCGGCATCGGGTTGTGGAGCCTGTATCTGCGCTGGAAAGGCACGCTCTTCACCAACAGGTCGTTCCTCACCGCCACGATGCTCATGACGCCATCCGGATTCGGTGCGGTGCTGTTCGGCTGGTTCACGGCCGAGATCGGACGTCAGCCCTTTGTGGTTTACGGGCATCTGCGCACCGCCGATGCGGTGTCCCCTGTCTCGGCCGGCGCGGTGACCGCATCGCTTCTCACCTTCTTCGTCGTCTATGCCTTCGTGTTCGGCTTCGGCTCCTACTATCTCGCCAAGCTCCTGCGGCGCGGGCCCGATCCCCTCGAAGACATTCGCGGCGACGATGTGGGCAAGAAGCCGAAGCGTCCCTTCTCGGTGCCCGACGAGGGAATCGAGGGGCGCCCCGGTCATCGGGCGCAGCCCGCGGAATAGGAGGCGAGACGATGTTCGGTTTCGGAAACGGATATGAAGGCCTTGCCTTCTGGCTTCCGCTAATCTGGTCGGGACTGATTGCGGTAGCGGTCGCCATGTATGTCATCGTCGATGGATTCGACCTCGGCGTCGGCATCCTCTTCAAGGCGGCCCGCAGCGAGAACTGGCGCGACCGCATGATGTTTTCCGTAGCCCCCATCTGGGACGGCAACGAGACCTGGCTCATTCTCGGCGGCGGCGGTCTGTTCGCAGTGTTTCACGTCGCCTATGCGGTTCTGATGCCTGCCCTCTACGTGCCGATCATTCTCATGCTGATCGCGCTGATCTTCCGGGGCGTGGCGTTCGAGTTCCGCTTCAAGGCGGAGCGCTCGAAATTCCTGTGGGACAACGCGTTCTTCTTCGGCTCGCTTCTTGCCACGTTCTTCCAGGGCATGGTGCTCGGCGCCTTCGTACAGGGCTTTGCCAATGACGGCCGCCAGTTCACCGGCGGCACCTTCGATTTTCTCACCCCGTTCAGCGTCGCGACAGGCATCGGCCTCATCTGCGGCTACGGGCTCCTCGGCGCCACGTGGTGCGTGATGAAGACGACCGGCGAATTGGAGATCTGGGCGCGCCGCATGGCGGTTCGGTTCCTGATCGCGACGATCATCGCCATGGGCATCGTGTCCCTCTGGGTGCCGTTCCTCGGGCGGCAGATCGAAACGCGCTGGTTCACCTGGCCCAACATCGCGTTCCTGGCGCCCATTCCGCTGATCACCGTCTACACCGCCTATCGTCTGTTCCGCGATCTGGAGGAAGGACGACACGTTCGTCCCTTCTTCCTGGCGGTCGCGCTGTTCCTGCTTGGCTATCTCGGGCTCGGCGTCAGCCTCTTTCCCTACAACGTGCCGCCGAACCTGACGATCTGGGAGACGGCGAACACGGTCAATTCCCAGCTCTTCGCGCTCGTGGGCTTCGCCATCGTCCTGCCGATCACCTTTGTCTACACGGCCTATGCCTATTACGTGTTCCGCGGCAAGGTCGCCGAGGACATTCAGGGCGGCGGATACGGATATCACTGATGCGGGCGGAGACTCATCATGCGCCCGGAAGGCGCGGCAGACGCCTGCTCTGGTTCGTGCTGATCTATCTGGCAAGCCTCGCTGCGTTCGCGGCGCTGGTCTATGGCCTGAAAAGCATCATTCCGCATTGAAACCTCGGACGAGTTCCGGTTTGAGGATCCATCCGAGGCTTTCTGTTGAGAGCGGCGCGAGGGGGCTTCAGCGATAGGTGCCGATGAAGCCCTTGTCGGTCACCACCACCCAGCGCGCGCCACGTCGTTCGATGGCTTCCACGCGCCCGACGCCGGGGATGATGTTGCCGGGCATGACCTCGTAGAGGCCACGGTTGCGGCTCTCAACGAGAGCGGAGCCGTTATAGACCTCACGCAGCACCCAGCCCTCGACGGGATCTGTCCTGACCGACTTGATGAGCGGCGGGCTGTCCGCCTCTGCTGCCGCAGCAGGTGCAGGTGCAGCAGGTGCGGGCGTCGCCGACGGGGCGGCATTCAGTCGCTCCATGATCTGGCTTTCCATCCGGCCGAGGCGATCCTCGAGGGAGGCGATCCTCTTGGCGGGTTCCTGCACCGCGGCGGCAAGGCGTTCGACCGTTGCCGCGATCTTGCCAGCCTGATCCGCGGCGGAGGCGGTGGAGGCGGTCCGTTCGACATCGCGCGCCGCTGCCACAGTGCTCTTCAGGGCCGCCAGATCGTCCGTCAGCTTGCTCAGCATCTCCTGGCTGCGGGCGGTTTCGGCCTCCATGCGGCGAATCGAGTCGCGGTTCGCCAGGGTTCCCAGGGAGAAGGCAAACCATCCGGCGCCGATCAGGAGGAGAGCGGTGGCGGCCTGCGAAAGGAGGGAGCCCTTGAAGCCTCGCTTGCTGGTATGAGCCGGGGCACCCGGCCGGGCCGATGGTTCGGCATGCGGCAGAGGCTTGAGCTCCTGGCGGGCGCTCCGGATGGCCTCGGCCAGGGCGGCGCTGGCCGCGGGATCGATTCGAACCTCCCTCAATTCGCCCGTGTGCTCGCGGTCGGAGAGAGGAATGTGAGGCGAGGCTGAGTTGTCCATATTGCGACCTCATTTCTGGGTCACAGAGCGTTAACCGTGAATATTTACTAAAGAGTTACACTTGGTGGGCGGGCGTTACGTTCCTCTCCAAATAGAGGGCAAGTTAAGTCTGCTCTGCCAGTGCCAATAGTTTTAGTTGACACAGGCATGTGAAATAGGGTTACAAAAGAGATGGCGTAACGGAAGGCGCCAACTTTTGGGGGCATCTCGCTATCCATAAGAGCCATGAGGCAGCCGGCTGAATTCGCCCGGTCCTGTTAGAATGCTCTGTGGGTCCAAGCCCGACATCGAAGCCATCGCAAGATGGACACCATTGTGCTAGGGTATAACCGTGCATGATGGCACTGCAACCTAACGGTGTACCGGTCGTCCGGCCCATCGATGGAAAGAAGAATATGAAGCAGACATCGAGAAATCGGGAAGAGAGCACAGAGGTACAAGACGCTCTGAAAGCGTGCTTGCCTTCCTTCACAGGCGTGGCTGTCTTCTCGGCAGTTGTTAATCTTCTGGCGCTGACCGGTTCCATCTACATGCTCCAGGTTTACGACCGCGTCCTGTCGAGCCGGAGCATTCCGACCCTGATCGGTCTTTCGCTCATCGTCCTGGCGGCCTATGTCCTGTCGGGCGGTCTCGAGATGCTGCGCGGCAAGATGCTGGCGCGCATCGGCGCCCGCTTCGACGAGATCCTGGCGCCCCGCGTGTTCGACCTGGTGGCCACGATGCCGCTGAAAGGTGCGAAGCAGACCGAAAGCATGCAGCCCATCCGCGACGTGGACACGATCCGCGGCTTCCTCTCGAGCCTCGGTCCCACGGCCCTCTTCGACATGCCCTTCATGCCGATCTTTCTCATCGGCTGCTTCATGATCCATCCCTGGGTCGGGGTTTTCTCCGTCGTCGGCGGCGTCTGCATCATCGCTCTCACGATCTATACCGACGTGAAGAGCAAGGAGCCGTCCTTCAAGGTGACGAAGAGCGGCGCCGAGCGCCATGCCATGGCCGAGACCAGCCGCCGCAATGCGGAGGCCATCCGCGCCCTCGGCATGCTGGGCTTCCTCGGCAAGCGTTACGACGAGATCCATGTCACGCACGTGAACGACGGCCTCATGGCCAGCGAATCCACGGCCGTCATCGGCGCCTTCGCCAAGGTGTTCCGCATGGCGCTCCAGTCGGGCATCCTCGGCCTCGGCGCTCTCCTGGTGATCGAAGGCCAGATGTCGGGCGGCCTCATGATCGCGGGCTCGATCCTGATGTCTCGCGCCCTTGCGCCGATCGAGATCGCCGTGGCGAACTGGAAGGGCTTCACCGCCTCCCGCCAGGCCTATCGCCGCCTGCAGCACATCATGACGCTGGTTCCGGCGCAGGGCGCCCGCATGCCGCTCCCGGGACCGAAATCGACCTTGTCGGTCGAGGATGCCTATGTGTCTGCTCCGGGAGCGCAGTTCCCGATCGTGCAGGCGGCTTCCCTCAGGCTTCAGGCCGGCCAGGGCCTGGGCCTCATCGGCCCCAGCGCTTCCGGCAAGTCCACTCTGGCCCGGGCCCTCGTCGGCGTGTGGCCAACCCTGCGCGGCGAAATCCGCCTCGACGGCGCGGCGCTCGACCAGTGGGAGCCGGACAATCTCGGCCGCCACATCGGCTACCTGCCGCAGGACGTGGAGCTGTTCGAAGGGACGATCGCCGAGAACATCGCCCGCTTCCAGCCGAAGGCCAAGCCGGAAGACATCATCGCGGCGGCCAAGACGGCCGGCGCCCATGAGCTGATCCTCAATCTGCCTGACGGCTACGACACCAAGATCGGCGAAAGCGGGGCCTCCCTGTCGGGCGGCCAGCGCCAGCGCGTCGCCCTTGCCCGCGCTCTCTACGGCAACCCGTTCCTGGTCGTGCTCGACGAACCGAATGCCAGCCTCGACGGCGCCGGTGACGAGGCCCTGAACCAGGCCATTCTGGCCGTCCGGCAGCGCGGCGGCATCGTGGTGGTCATCACCCACCGGCCGGCCGCCCTCGGTCAGGTCGATCAGGTCGCCATCATGGAGGAGGGCCGCATCAAGGCCATCGGTCCGCGCGACGAAGTTCTGCAGAGTGTCATGAAACGCAATACGGCGCCGCAGCCGCAACAGGCACCGCCGGTGCGTGTGCAGCCGGCTCCGACACCAGCGCAGGCAGGAAACCTGCGGGAGGTTGGTTAAATGCTTGTCCTACAGCAACAGCCCACGAAGCCCTCGCTCCACGAGAAGGTGCTTCGCCAGTCCACGAGGGCGGGCATCGCGATGATCGCCCTGTTCGCAGGCACCATCGGCCTCTGGGCAGCGACGTCCACCCTGTCGGGTGCGGTGGTGGCCGGCGGCCAGTTCGTCGTCGACTCGAGCGTCAAGAAGATCCAGCACTCCTCCGGCGGCATCGTCGGCGAGCTGAGGGTGAAGGACGGCGACCGGGTCAATGCGGGCGATCTCCTGATTCGGCTGGACGAAACGGTCACCCGTGCCAACCTTCAGGTCGTCTCGAAGCAGCTCGACGAATATCTCGGCCGTCAGGCACGTCTCGAGGCTGAGCGCGACGGCGTTGACGAGATCAAGATGCCGGCCGAATTCGCCAACCGGCTGCATGAGCCGGCGGTTCAGAAGATCATGGCGTCCGAGCACACGCTCTTCGTCGCCCGCCGCGCCGCACGGGACGCGCAGAAGGATCAGCTCAAGAAGCGCATCAGCCAGTCGCAGGACGAGATCTCGGGTCTCAAGGCCCAGCAGGAAGCCAAGGCTCGCGAAGCCATGCTGATCGCGGAGGAGCTCAAGGGCGTCCGCGAGCTCTATCAGAAAAATCTGGTGCAGCTCTCGCGCCTGAACGCTCTCGAACGCGACGCGGCCAGCATCGAAGGCCAGCGCGGCCAGCTCATCGCTGCCGTGGCGCAGGCCGAAAGCCGCATCGCCGAAACCTCGTTCCAGATCATCCAGATCGACGAGCAGATGCGCGCGGAAGCCATGCAGGAGCTGCGCGAGATGCAGAGCAAGATCGCCGAGTACACGGAGCGCCGCGTGGCGGCCGAGGATCAGCTCAAGCGCATCGATATCCGCGCCCCCAGCGACGGTTATGTGCATCAGCTGAACGTGCACACGATCGGCGGCGTCATCTCCCCGGCCGAGCCCGTCATGCTCATCGTTCCCACGAACGACAAGCTCGAGCTCGAGGCCAGGGTGCTTCCCAATGAAATCGATCAGGTGAAGCCCGGCCAGAAAGCCATCGTCAAGGTGCATGCCTCCAATGCGCGCACGATGCCCGATCTCCAGGGCAAGGTCAGCCGCATCTCGGCCGACGTGTCCCGGGACCAACAGACGGGCATGACCTTCTACACGATCCGCGTGGAGCTGCCGCAGGAGGAGATCAAGCGCCTCGAAGGCCTGCATCTGATCGCGGGCATGCAGGCGGAGGTCTTCGTGGAGGTCAACGAGCGCACGCCCTTCGAATACTTCTTCAAGCCCATGAAGGATCAGTTCGCCCGCGCATTCCGCGAACACTAGGTCTGATCGACCCAGCGGCTCGCGCCAGCAGCCCGCAAGAGCTGCAATCGATGATGCGCTGCCCTTTGGAGGCGCATCGCCCTTGAGAACCGCAGGCGGCCCGCAACGCCGCCTGCGGTTTTTTGTTGCCTGCCGCAACCCCTGCCAAGCCGCCAAACCTGGAAAGTTCGGGCAAGAAACCCATAACAGGGACGGACATCGCCAGGCGATGCTCCGGCAGAATGCAAAACATCGAAGAATTTCAGATGTTTGGCTCCTGCTCTGAGAATTGGGTTCACTGTGGTGGAGTCATTCAGGTTTGAGGATCATCTTTCGTTTCGGCGGTATTGCGTTGCTTGTGGCGGCCATCGTCATCCTGGCCGTTCTTCCGTTTGCCACGTCCTTCGTCGAGCAATGGACGAGACGCGACGTGGAGCTGCGCTCGCGTCTCGTCTACAACTCCGCCCGCGACCAGGTCGTCGGGCTGCTTGCCCGCAACGACACGGACCGGCTCACGGGCTTTTTCGAGCGCATCGCCTCGGACGAGCGGGTCCTGGCCATGGGGTACTGCGACGGGGTGGATCTGCGCTCGCCGACCCGTAACATGCCGGCCTCCTTCGTCTGCGAGAAAGCGGCGCGCTCCGACAGCGAGAGCTTCTCCACCATCACGAACGAGGGCCGCGAGATCCTGGTCAGCTCCTTCCCCATGAACGTGGCCGGGCGGAAGGGGCACCTCGTGGTGCTGCATGACCTGAGCTACGCGGACCGACGCGGAGGCGAGGCCCGAAACTACCTGTTCCTGGCGCTTGCCGGGGTCGCCTTCGGGGCAGCGGCTCTCGCCGCCCTGATCGCGGCCTTCATCATGCGCCGCTGGCTTGCGTCGATCCGGCAGGCCCTGGACAATGCCCGCGCCGGTGCCGCGGGCCGGCCCGAGCAGGAGAACATCATCCCCCTCGGCCAGGAAATCCGCGACGTGCTCCAGGAGCTGGAGGCCTCGCGCCGAACCATCGACGCGGCCCATACGGACTGGAACCCCGATACGCTTCGGGCGGCGCTGGCCAATGAACTGTCGGGGTCGGAGGTGATCGTGGTCTCCAACCGCGAGCCCTATATCCACAACCGGTCCGACGATGGCGGCATCTCCCTGCAGATTCCCGCAAGCGGCCTCGTCTCCGCTCTCGAGCCGGTGGTGCGGGCCTGCGGCGGCACATGGGTGGCCCACGGCAGCGGCACCGCGGATCGGGAGACCGTGGATGCCAACGACCGCGTGCCGGTGCCGCCGGCGCATCCGTCCTACACCCTGCGCCGGGTCTGGCTGACGGACGAGGAGCAGGACGGCTATTATTATGGAGCCGCCAACGAGGGGCTCTGGCCGCTCTGCCACATCGCCTTCGTACGGCCGATCTTCCGCGAGCAGGACTGGCAGCTCTATCGTTCGGTCAACGAGAAGTTCGCGGATGCGGTGGTGGCGGAAGCCAAGCGCGAGGACCCGATCATCCTCGTACAGGATTATCACTTCGCTCTCCTGCCGCGGATGATCCGCAACCGGTTGCCGCAGGCGACCATCGTCACCTTCTGGCACATTCCCTGGCCGAATGCGGAAACCTTCGGCATCTGCCCCTGGCGCGAGGACATCATCGACGGGCTCCTCGGCTCGTCGATCCTTGGGTTCCACACGCAGGCACACTGCAACAACTTCATGGATGCGGTGGATGCTTACGTGGAAAGCCGCATCGACCGCGAGAAGGATTCCGTCACCTTCGGCGGCGAGGAGACCCTGATCCGTCCCTATCCCATCTCCATCGAATGGCCGCCGACGGCTCTGGAGGGCCAGAAGCCCGTCGAGGAATGCCGCCGCATCGTGCGGGAGCGCCTCGGCCTCCCTCCGGAGATGCGCATCGGGGTCGGGATCGAGCGCTTCGATTACACCAAGGGCATTCTCGACCGCATGCAGGCGATCGATGCCCTGCTCACCGAGCATCCCGAGTGGAAGGGCAGTTTCACCTTCATCCAGGTCGCGGCTCCCACCCGCAGCAAGCTCGCGAATTACCGTCAGCTTCAGGAAGAGGCCGAAGCCCTGGCGCGCGAGATCAACGAGAAGCACGGCGGCGCAGGATACGAGCCGATCAGGCTTCTCATCCGGCACCATGAGCCCGACGAGGTTTTCGAGCTGTTCAGGGCGGCCGATCTGTGCATCGTCTCCAGCCTGCACGACGGCATGAACCTTGTGGCCAAGGAATTCGTGGCCGCGCGCGACGACGAGGAGGGCGTGCTCATCCTCTCCGCCTTTGCCGGAGCCTCGCGCGAATTGTCGGAAGCGCTGATCGTGAACCCCTACAACGCCCATGCGATGGGGCAGGCGATCAACCGGGCACTGACCATGCCGCAAGCGGAGCAGCGAGAACGCATGCGCCTCATGCGCGACCAGGTGAAGGAGCGCAACGTCTACCGCTGGGCCGGGCAGATGCTGCTGGCCGCCTCCCGCCTGCGCAAGCGGCAGAGGATCCGCCGCCTGATCGCCTCGGGCCGGAACCGGGCTTCCGCCAATGCATGACGCGCCGCTTCATCAAACCGGACCGGACCAGGCATACGCGCTGTTTCTCGATTTCGACGGCACGCTCGTCGAAATCGTGGAGCGCCCCGATGCGGTCGTGGTCGAGCCCGAAGTGCCGGAGATTCTCGCCCGTCTCCAGGACAGGCTCGGCGGCGCGCTCGCCATCGTCAGCGGCCGGCCCGTCAGCTTTCTCGACCGTCATTTCCTGCCGCACCGGTTCGACATGGCGGGCCTGCACGGACTCGAGCAACGCATCGCGGGCGAGCTGCACCTGTGCGATCCGGAAGAGCATCCGCAATTGCGGCGCTTGATCGGAAGACTGCACGAGGCTGTCGCGGACAAGCAGGGCGTCCTGATCGAGGACAAGGGGTGCTCGGTTGCCATTCACTGGCGGCTGGCGCCCCAGGAAAAGGAATTCGCGCTCTCCGTGGCCCATGCCGCCGTGGAGGCCCTCGGCAGCGAATACCGCCTGCAGCACGGCAAGGCTGTCGCGGAAATTCTTCCCTCTGCCGCCGGCAAGGGAAAGGTCATCGAGCGGTTTCTCCATGCCGGGCCCTACAGGGGGCGGCGTCCGATCTTCGTCGGCGACGACTTGACGGATGAGAACGGATTCAAGACCGTGAACGCCCGCAATGGCCTCTCCGTGCGCATCGGCGCAGGCGAGACGATTGCCAAGGTTCGTCTGGGAACGCCTGCCGATCTGCGACATTGCCTGTCATCATGGGCGTCGGATGGCTCCTTTCCCTTCAACGTGGATGATTAATCACATGAGTTCGTTGGACCTCGCCGTTATCGGCAACTGCATGATCTCGGCCCTGGTGGATCGCCGGGCGCAAATCGTCTGGAGCTGCTTTCCCCGGTTCGATGGCGACCCGGTGTTCTCTGCCCTGCTCGATTGTCCCGAAGGCCAGACGGATGCGGAGCAGAAAGGCGTTTTCGCCATCGACATGGTGGGCATGGTCAGCTGCGAGCAGAGCTATCTCGAGAACACGGCCATTCTCGTCTCGCGCATGACGGATTCGTTCGGCAACATCATCGAGATCACGGATTTCGCGCCGCGCTTCAAGCACTTCGGCCGCACCTTCCGCCCGCCGCTTCTGATCCGCCGCATCACGCCGCTCAAGGGGCGCCCGCGCATCCGGGTGAGACTGCGCCCGCATTATGAGTGGGGCGGCTGCGCACCGTCGACGACGCGCGGCAGCAATCACCTGCGCTTCGTGGGGCCGCACTATTCGCTCAGGCTCACGACCGATGCCTCCGTGTCCTATGTGCACGAGGAGCGGCCCTTCGTGGTGGAGCGCCCGATCTCCTTCTTCTTCGGCGAGGACGAGCCCCTGGGTTCCGAAACCGATGCCACGGCGCGCGAGTTCCTCGACAGCACCATCGATTTCTGGCGCGACTGGGTGCGCTCCCTGTCGATCCCGTTCGATTGGCAGGAGGCGGTGATCCGCGCCGCCATCACGCTGAAGCTCTGCAACTTCGAGGAGACGGGCGCCATCGTGGCGGCCCTCACCACATCAGTGCCGGAAGCGCCGCACACGCAGCGCAACTGGGATTACCGCTATTGCTGGCTGCGCGACGCGTATTTCGTGATCCAGGCGCTCAATCGGCTGGGCACCACGAAGACGATGGAGGAATATCTCAACTACATCACCAACATCGTCGACGACATGGATGCCATTCCCGGCCAGAAGGACATGCCGCCGCTGTTCAGCATCACCCGTTCGCCCGATCTCGAGGAACGCGAGGCGACGGCCCTTGCGGGCTATCGCGGCATGGGGCCTGTGCGCGTGGGCAATGCCGCCTATACGCAGATCCAGAACGATGCCTATGGCAGCGTCGTGCTGGCCTCGGTGCACGCTTTTCTCGACAAACGCATGATCCGCCCCGTGGGCAACCGGGCCCTGTTCTCGCATCTCGAAAAGCTCGGGCATCGCGCCATCGAGGTCTTCGACAAGCCCGATGCCGGCCCGTGGGAGCTTCGCACGAAGGCCGCGGTCCACACCTTTCCGAGCGTAATGTGCTGGGCGGCCTGCGACCGTCTCGCCAAGATCGCTGTGGCCATGGGGCGGGAGGACCGGGCCGCCTTCTGGCGCGAGAATGCCGCCCGGATGCATCGCATCATCGACGAGAAGGCCTTCAACCCCCGGACGGGGACCTTCGTCTCATCCTTCGGGGGCGAAGACCTGGATGCAACCCTGCTGCTGCTCCACGAGCTCAATTTCGTGAAGCCGGACGATCCGCGCTTCATCGCCACGGTGGACGCGGTGGGCAAGACCCTACGGCGCGGGGACCTTCTGCTGCGTTATGATGTGGAAGACGATTTCGGGCGCATGCACACGGCTTTCATGATCTGCGGCTTCTGGTACGTGGATGCCCTGAACGCCATCGGGCGGAGAGAAGAGGCGAGGGAATTGTTCGAGAAGATCTTGAGCTTGCGGAATTCCTTCGGCCTGTTTTCCGAGGATGCCGACTTCACGACCGGCGAGTTGTGGGGCAACTTCCCCCAGACCTATTCCATGGTGGGTCTCATCAACTCCGCCGTGCGCTTGAGCCGGAGCTGGGAAGACGCTTTCTAGAAGGGTGGGCTCCGGCCGGAGCCGGATGAAAGGACGTAGGCTCTCGATGTTCGCATTTCCTGTTCTGCTCGGGGATATCGGCGGCACCAATGCCCGTTTCGCCGTTCTGTCGGCTCCCGGAGAGCCCGTCCAGCTGCTGCCCCGTACCCTCACCGCCGACACTCCCGATCCGGTGGGCGCCATCAGGATCGCCCTTCAGGGCTATTCGGGGGCGCCGCCCCGTTCCGCCATGATCGCCGTGGCGACCCGCGTGGATGCACCCGCGATCCGCCTCACCAACGCCCATTGGGTGGTCGATGCGCAGGCCATCGGCAGGGCCCTCGGCCTGGAGCGGGTCAGCCTCGTCAACGATTATACGCCCGTTGCGGCCTCCGTGACGGTTCTGAACGAGGCGAAGGGGGATCTTGCCCCCATCGGGCACGGACGGCCCGAGGCCGGCGCCCGGGTGGTTCTCGGACCAGGAACCGGGCTCGGCGTCGGGGCTCTCGTGCCGGTGGAGGACCGGCTGGCGATCGTGGCGACCGAGGCGGGGCATATCGCATTCGGGCCCGCGACGGAGGCGGAGGCGGCCCTCTGGCCGCATCTGGAGCGGGTCGGCGGACGCATCTCCGCCGAGACGGTTCTCTCCGGCCCCGGCCTGTTCCGCATCGCGAAAGCCATCGCCGCCCAGCGCTGCGTGGAATGCCCCTATGCCAAGCCCAACGATGTGTTCACTGCCGCCCGGGAAGGCGATGAAGTGGCCGGCGCCGCGCTCGATCTCTTCTCCCGCTGGCTCGGGCGCTATGCAGGCGACATGGCGCTCACTTTCGAAGCATCCGACGGCGTGTTCATTGCGGGCGGCATCGCGCCGCGCATGGTGGACATTCTGCAGAGCGGAGGCTTCCGGGAGGAGTTCGACGCCAAGGCGCCTCACGACGCCTGGGCGCGCAAGGTGCCAGCCTTCGTGATCGTCAATGCGGAGCCTGCCTTGCAGGGGTTGGCCGCCCTCGTTACGAATCCCGGACACTTCGTTTTCAAGTCGCAAGGGTGGGCTGCTTAAACTCGCCCGAAACCCAGACCACGGTTCGAGACAACCGCCTCAAGGCCGAGGCCAACCAAACATCATGAAAACAGAACAGATCGCCCTTTCGCCGCTCGCACCCGGTGCCAGCCTGTCGCTCACCGTCCATCGCTTCGGGCAGCAAGGGGCGCGTCCGCGCGTCTATGTGCAGGCCTCGCTGCATGCGGACGAGATCCCGGGCATGATCGCAGCGCATCACCTGCGCGAGCGACTGGCGGCCCTCGAAGCCGAGGGCAAGATCAAGGGTGAGGTCATCCTCGTGCCGAGCGCCAATCCCATCGGCCTCGCGCAGCGCGTTCTCGGCGATCACATCGGGCGCTTCAACCTTGCCGACGGCATCAACTTCAATCGCGGCTATCCGTATCTCGTGCCCAAGGTCGCCGAGCGCATCGAGGGCAGGCTCACGGACGACGCCGAGGCGAATGTGCGTCTGATCCGTGAGGCTCTTCGCGCCGAACTCGATGCCTGGGAGACGAGCAACCCCGCGGAGGTGATGAAGAAGGCGCTGCTGACGCTCGCCATCGAAGCCGATATCGTCCTCGACCTGCATTGCGACGCGGAAGCCGTGGAGCATCTCTACACCCACACCCGATCGGCGGACGAGTTCGCGCCTCTGTCCGCGCTCATGCGCGCACAGGCCTATCTGCTGGCGGAGGAATCCGGTGACGATCCGTTCGACGAGGCCTGCAGCCGTCCCTGGGGCGAGCTCGCGGACCGCTTCAAGGATCATCCGATCCCCTTCAGCTGCCATTCCACGACATTGGAGTTTCGCGGCGAGCGCGACGTGAGCCACGACTTGGCCCGGCGCGATGCGGCGTCGCTCATCGGGTACCTGACCTTGCGCGGCGTCATCGCCGGTGAGGCTCCCGCCGTTCCCGAGCCTCTCTGTCAGCCGACGCCACTGGCGGCTTCGGAGCCTGTTCCGTCGCCCGCCACCGGCATCGTGGTGTTTCACGCGCAGCCGGGCGACAGGGTGAAGGCAGGCGACGTGATTGCCGACATCGTCGATCCGCATCACGGCACCCTGGTGCAGGCGAAGTCTCCCGCCGATGGCGTTGTCTTCGCCCGGATCGCGCAGCGCTTCGTCACGCAAGGCACGCGGCTTGCCAAAGTGGCGGGGAGCACGGCGAAACGAACGGGCAAGCTGCTCAGCGCGTAAACTCAAAAAGAAAGGCCGCCCTTGAGAGGCGGCCTTTCCATTGTCGGTTCCACGGCCCGTTCAGGCCGTTCCTTGCTGTGCGTTACGCACCAATCTCGGCAGAGGCCAAGATCCAGGTCACGGCAACCGGGGACCGTAGGTTATGACAATGAGACACTGGATCACCTCCTTTCGTTGTTGACGGGAGATCCCTATGTGGGGGCGATCCTCGATGCTTCAACGCCATCATCGATGTTCGACGCTGTGGCGGGCTGTCGCACGGATTACCGTCGCTGCCTTGATGAGCAAGGCATTTTTCTCTCGAGTGTTTACCTTCACCTAAGGTTGGCGAGGATCATCCTATCTGCGAAGTGGATTCAACAAGATAAGCTCATGTATAAGCTCAAGAATCGACCTGCGATACGGCTGAAGACCGGGGCAGGCGCGGGGGCTTGAGTGTATATTATTCGCAAAAAGATTATTTTCAGCGGTGTCATTTGCTTGGCATTGTCGCAATTTGCAGCACAAAGCAGCAGAGCTCAATCGAATGCGGCAGGGGTCTTCGGACTGATCGGCGGAATGATCGCCGCCGCTCAGATACAGGCCGCGAAAGAGGCGTGGGGGAGCCAGCCCGAGACGCGCCTCTACTGTGCTCAGAAGGCGCTGGCCCGCCACAAAGTCACCATTCCCGCGCTGATCCAGAACGGCGTGATGCCGAGCGATCCCCGGTTGGCGCCCATCGGCAGCGAATGCGCCAAATTCGAGCCTGGAAACCTGAAATCCAATTACCGCTGCAACGCGCTGGATGAAAATGGCGCAACCGTCGTCTCGACCTGCAACCAGGCCTTCGGTCAGGTGGACGGCTCCGGAATCGCCCAGGTGATCGACGCGCGCACGGCCATCGATCTCTATTTCTCAAACGGGTCATTTCTGCTGGTGGATGTGGAAAGCGATGCCGGCCGGCAGCAGCGCCAGCGCCAGGCCGAGCGCCAGCGTCTGATTTCGGATCTGACCGCCCTGCGCGGCAGCGTGGAGAGCCTCCAATCCTCCCGGTCCGAAACCGTGCGTGCGGAGGCGCAGAAGCTCGCGAAGCGGATTGCGTCCGCTCTCGGTCCCAAGGCGACGGTCTCCTCGAGCGACATCGAGGCCATCCGGCGCGACTACAAAATGCTGGCAGGTTTCGCAGGCCAGGAAAACGCCCGCTTCGCAGCGCTGGACGATCTCGACAGGGCGCGGGCGACGGCCGAGCAACAGCTTTCGAGCGAGATCCCGCAGGAGATCCATGACAGCTTCGCGGCCTTGCAAGTGAAGTACACCGAGCTTCTGCAGGAGCCGTCGCCCGCCTTCACCCTCGAGAGGGTTCAACTCGCCATCGGCCCGAGCTTCGATTGCTCGAAGGCCAAGGATCCTCTCGGAAAGATCATCTGTTCCGACAAGGAGCTGAGCCGCCTCGACGTCGATCTGCTTCGTCCCTATTACGTGCTGCGCTTCAGCGCCCCGGATCAGCGCAACAGCCTCAAGCAGGAGGCAGTCGCGTTCACGCAAGCGGTTCTCCAGACCTGCGGGATTCCTGAGAAGGGCGCGGCGTCCAATGCCGTCGTCAAGAAGGCGATCCCCTGCGTCGCGGCGGAATACCGTCGCCAGCGCGATCAATGGCAGTCTCAGTTGACGCAATCCGCGCCGGCTTCCGCGCGCGACGAGACGGGCCGTTCCCTCGACGAGCACGTGCAGCTCCAGAAGCTTCTGCAGGAAATCGGATACATTCCGGCAACGGAGAAGCCGGACGGCGTCTACGGGGCAGGAACCCGCACCGCAATCAGCAATTTCCAGGCCGCCGAGAACATTGCTGTCGACGGACTTCTCTCGGACGAAACGGCGCAGCGGCTGCTTCAACGAAGCGCAGCGGCCGTGGCAGGCGGGGCTGGCTCCTCCGGGAACGGGCAAGGACAGACGGCTCGCCTCGCGGACCTGATGAAGAGCTATCAGAATCTCGCAGGTCAGGTTGATCGGTATCGCGCGGAGCGTGCGAGAGAGAAGGAGCTGATCGCGACGCTGGCCGAAGCGGAAGCCTATGCCTCGGACAAGAGCACTCTTCCCCTGCCGGCAAAGACCATCGCGTTGCTGACAGGATTGAAGGACGAGATCGCTCACGTCAGGACCAATCCCGGCATGGCGGCTCTCGAACATGCGGCTGCGACCTTCAAGCAGGTCAAAGCGTCGACGGACGAGGCCGTGATGGTTCTCAACGCAACCACGGACAAGAATCGCTTCTTGGTCGAGGGCGAGCGGAGTGAGATCCTGGTTCTCTACAACGACACCGGCAAAGCACCCTCTCTGGTGAAGAACCTCAAGGGGGATCTCGTCTTTGCCGGGAACAAGCCGTCGCTCTGCCAGCGGCACGACGGAAGTCCGGAGATCGGCAAGGCCCGGCTCATGAACGGGCACTTTGCCCGATACGGGCAATCCTTCGCCTTCCCCTTGCCGCGTTGCGATGCGGGCAATCTGAAGGCTTACGACGTGATCGTTACGGTCCGTCAGGCCTTGGCCTCGGAGAAGGCTGCGGATGTTGTCGTGCTTCTTTCGTCGGTGGAGGCGGGAGCGTTCAAGCTCATGTTCTCCGTGACGGACCAGGACCTGACCGCAGCCCAGCAGGCAGAGGCCGCTCTGCTCCAAGACCTTCAGAAGCGCGTCGAAGCCGGATCTGCCGAAGGGTTCGGTCTGGTCGCCATCAAAGGCAATACGGGGGATGTCTGTCTCGTCGCCGGCGAGGATCTCGAAGCGCACCAGCTGCTGCTGCAGCCCCATAAGGAGCGGTTGATCGAGGATTTGAAGATCTCGTCTCTCACCATGAAAGGCGCTTCGGCCGAGGATGCCTTCATCGGGGCGAAGCGGGGCCAGTGCATGGCGGTCTATGGAGCGGCGGCGGACCTCAAGTCCGTCACGGGCGCTTTGGCCCGCGACCAGGTCGCCTTCCATTATCTCCCGATCTGGATCGAGCCGGAGCAGCTTGGCAAAGCCCGCGAGCAGGCCCTGGCCACGGCCAGGGAGCGCACCGAGGCGGAGGCTCGAAAGAAGGCGGCCGCCGCGTTCGGCGAGCGCGTCGCACGCGAGAAGCCCGACGACTACATCCTCGTCGCCACCGAAGCCGAGTGGAAGGGCAATCTCTGCTTCTATGAAACCAGAGCGGCTGCGGAGAAGGCCTTCGATGCTCTCAAGCCTGCTCTCGAGCGCCAGTATCCGGGAGCCAAGGTAGGGGATTTCCTTCAAGTGAAGGATCTCGCGAGCCTGTCCTATACCGGCACATGTTCTGCCGCCTTGATCCCGGCCCGTGACTTCAACAGCGTGAAGTCCGTCTTCGAACGCATCGTTGAGAAGACGTATCCCGCTGACCAGGTGGCGCTCGTGCAGAGTTCTTCCGTTAGCACCAAGACCACACCGGCCGCGACACAGCCGACGACGAGCCAATATACATCCGTACCCACATCGGAGTCGAAGCCGAGCCGGTCATCCTACCCGCCGAATTCCATGGCAGCGCAGATCCGGCATCAAGGCTATGCCAACGAGCCCGAGGCGAAGAGCTGCGCGACGTATATCGAGAGGCTGTACAACTCGATCCGGACAGACAGGTATGACCCTTCCAAGGTTACTGAGAAAGCTGTCGAGATCACCTTCTATGGCACGAACAGTTTGGAAGGCATATTCGGTGGGCGCAAATACGTAACGTTCGTAGCTTTGCAATATATATACGAAAATCAAAGCATACGAGACGTCAAAAACGTATCTGAGCAATATTGTATTCTTGATGCCAATAACAGAGTTCTCGGGCTGGAAAGAGAGATGCGGTAAGTTCTCTCGCCGTTTTCGCGATTACAGCTGAGCTGCATGATCAGGGCAGGATAGACCTCATTCCAACGACCAATCCTGAGGTTCGGAACTCGTGGCGTCATCATGAGAAAGGGATTGGACGCCGTGAAACTCATCCCACGCAGGGAGCGTGGCACTTGACCGCCGTCTTTCACAGTTGACGGACAGCCCCCATATGGGGTGAGAAGAGACCAGCAAGAGGGGCGGGCACCTGGCGTTTTCGCCCCCGTCTTCGTTCCCAGAGATGTTTCGAGAGCCATGACCGACCTTCCGGCCCCTGTGGGCCGCCGCCGAACCTTTGCCATCATCTCCCACCCCGACGCGGGCAAGACCACGCTCACGGAAAAGCTCCTGCTCTTCGGAGGCGCGATCCAGCTCGCCGGCGAGGTGAAGGCCAAGAAGAACCGTGTCTCGACCCGCTCCGACTGGATGGGCATCGAGAAGGAGCGCGGCATCTCGGTCGTGACCTCGGTGATGACTTTCGAATACGGCGGCTGCGTCTTCAACCTGCTCGACACGCCGGGCCACGAGGACTTCTCGGAGGACACCTACCGCACGCTCACGGCGGTCGACTCGGCCATCATGGTGATCGACGCCGCGAAGGGCATCGAGGCGCGCACGCGCAAGCTCTTCGAGGTGTGCCGCATGCGCGACATCCCCATCGTGACCTTCATCAACAAGATGGACCGCGAGGCGCGCAGCCCCTTCGACCTGCTCGACGAAATCGAGAAGACGCTGGCCCTCGATACCGCGCCCATCACCTGGCCGATCAGCCAGGGCAAGGGCTTTGCGGGAACCTTCGATCTGCGCCGCAACATGGTGCGCCGCATCGACACGGACGACGAGCCGACGCCCGTCTCCGGCCCGGACGACCCGAAGCTCCTGAGCCTGCTGCCGCCGGAAGAGGCCGAGGCCTGGCAGGAAGAGGTGATGCTCGCCCAGGAGGCCTGCAAGCCGTTCGATCTGGCAGCCTTCCGCGAGGGCCATCTCACGCCGGTGTTCTTCGGCTCGGCTTTGCGCAATTTCGGCGTGCGCGATCTCATCGACGCGCTTGCCGAACATGCGCCGCCGCCGCGCGGGCAGGAGGCGGACAAACGCCTCGTGCAAGCGGGCGAGAGCCGCATGACCGGCTTCGTGTTCAAGATCCAGGCCAACATGGATCCGAACCACCGCGACCGCATCGCCTTCATGCGCATCTGCTCCGGCAAGCTCCAGCGCGGCATGAAGGTCAAGCTCGTGCGCACGGGCAAGCCCATGAGCCTCAACACGCCGCAATTCTTCTTCGCGCAGGATCGTGCGATTGCGGACGAGGCCTGGGCCGGCGACGTGGTGGGCATTCCCAATCACGGCACCCTGCGCATCGGCGATACGCTCACCGAAGGCGAGGACATCGTCTTCCGGGGCGTGCCGAGCTTCGCGCCGGAAATCCTGCGCCGCATCAAGCTCCAGGATGCCATGAAAGCGAAGAAGCTGCGCGAGGCGCTGCAGCAGATGGCGGAGGAGGGTGTCGTGCAGCTCTTCGTGCCGATGGACGGATCCGGCGCCATCGTCGGCGTCGTCGGCGCGCTGCAGCTCGACGTGCTCAAGGAGCGACTTTCCGCCGAATACGGCCTGCCCATCGATTACGAGCCGACGCGCTTCTCCATCTGCCGCTGGATCACGGCGGACGATCCGAGGGAGCTCGACAAGTTCATCGAGAGCCACCTGTCGTCCATGGCGCGCGATCTCGACGACGCGCCCGTGTTCATGGCGGCGAACGCCTTCAATCTTCAATACGAAATCGATCGCTACAAGGCGATCCAGTTCTCGGACGTGAAGGATTATCAGAAGAAGGCGGCCTAGAAGCCCTGACCAACAGCGTCATGGCCGGGCTCGTCCCGGCCATCCTGAAGTCCGAGTCGCAAGCCTCATCCTGAGGAGCAGACCTCGTCTGCGTCTCGAAGGATGCTCCAGAGCGCACTGAATCATCCTTCGAGACGGCGCTGCGCGCCTCCTCAGGATGAGGGCTGTGTTGCTCAAAGACATGGATCCCCGGCACGGAGCGGGCGATGACGTGAGAGCATCGCCTCTCCCCGATTTTCGGATGTGCCCGCGATCTGCTTTTTGCTGAGAGCGCCCCTATCCCTTCTCCCGGGTGGGAGAGGGGTGAAGGTTGTGTCCTCTCCAGAGAAGGCGATCCCTCACCCGGACCTCCGGTCCGACCTCTCCCACTCGGGAGAGGTGTTCGAGCGCCTCGCTTGCTTGATCTCTCACCCCGTTGTCCCATCTCCACCCCTTAACCTCGTCTTTTAAAATGAGAGGACATTCGCGCCCGGGCTCACCGAGACAGATGCGCATGCGGAAGTCTCAGCTCGACGCGCAATCCCTCGGGTTGCCAATGGTAGGCGATGTCGCCCTCCAGCTGATCCCTCACGCTCTTGCGCACCAGATTCGAGCCGAAGCCTTCCGAGCCGGGCGCCTCTTCGATGACGGGGCCGCCTCTTTCCTGCCAGACCAGCGATACGGCATCCGTGTCCTGCCAGCAGGCGATGGTGAGGCTGCCATGGTTGGTGGAGAGCGCCCCGTATTTGGAGGCATTGGTTGCGAGCTCGTGCAGCACGAGAGTCAGACTGGTGGCGGATTGCGCGCCAACGATGATCGGGGCGCATTCGATCAGGATTCGGCCGGGGAGGCTCACATCCCGGTGCGGCGCGAGGGTCGTCTCCACAATCGCTGCAACCGTGGTTTGGCCCTGATGCGGGCGCTCTTCCGCAAGCGCCGGGCGGATGAGTTCATGCGCTCTCGCCAGGGCCTGCAGACGCCCGTGCAGGGCCGCGGCCATATCCTTGGGCGATGTTGCGGTTCTCGCCGTCATGGTCACCATGGCGCCGGCCATGGCGAACAGGTTCTTCACCCTGTGATCGAGTTCCTTCGCCAGGAGGCGGCGGGCTTCCTCATTGATGCGGCGTTCCGTGATGTCGAGGATGGTGCCGAGAAGCCGGGCAGCCTGAAGCCTGCCGTTCACCTCTTCATAAAGCATGCGCCCCTTGCTGCTGATCCAGCGCGTCTCCCCGTCGGGACGAACGATGCGATACTCGGCCTGGAGCTTGCCCTTGGATTCGGGATTCATGAGGGAGCCGACTCTTTCGACGACCCAGTCGCGATCCTCGGGATGTATGGACGAGACCCAGAGCTCGTGCGTGAGCGGTTCATCCGCGGAGATGCCGAAGATTTCCCGCTGGCGGTCGGACCAATAGATCATGCCGGTTTCGGCGATCCATTCCCATAATCCGAGCTCTGTGGCCTCGACGGCGAGCGCCAGGCGCTTGCTGTTGATGGCGCCTTCCTGCGCCTGCCGGTCGGCTTCCCGGGCGACATTGACGCGCGAGGTGACGTCGATGCCCAGCGAAAGGACGCCGGTGACCTGATCATGGGCGTCTCTCAAGGGAAGGAAGGTGATGTCCCAGAAAGTCGTGTCGTGAGCGGCGTCCGGGCCGCAGGCCACGTTCGTGATCTGCGTGGGCTGCCCTGTCTCAAGCACGATCTGCCGGGGCGCCTGTGTCTGTTCGGTGTACCGGTTGCCGAGAGCCTCGCAGAGCGTTTTCCCGATCAGGTCGTCGCCGGAGACGGCAAGGGCAGATCGGAAGATCCTGTTTGCGAAAGCATAACGGTGGTCCGGACCAAGGGTCATGCAGATGGCAAGAGGAGCGTTTTCCAGAACACTGGACAGGAATTCGCGGCTCAGGCCCGCCGCTCCCGGGCCGAAGCGGATCTGGTCGATTCCATGTGTCCAGGTTCGGAAGGAGCTCACGACCGCAAAACCCTCCCGGCTGCGGACCAAGCCCTCCTAAGCCAATGCTTAGGGGGTTCTGCTGCTTGTGATTGGAACAAGGTTACGAAAAATGTGAAGAAGATGCAAGAAGATAATCCAAGGCCTGCGATCCCTTACGAGGTTAGCCAAAAAGGTCCAGCGCGCGTCTCCCTCCCCCTTGTGGGGAGGGTTAGGGTGGGGGTGTCGGCGCCTGACCCTCATAAGCTATCGCTCACACCCCCACCTCCACCTCCTCCCCATCGCAAGTCGGGTGTTCCCGACTTGCGTCAGACGAAGACAAGTCTCGGGCAAGCCCAAGGCTCGTGGGGAGGAGAGCCAGGGCGCGCCAAGTATTCCGACTTGCGACCACCCCAGACGAGGCTTGAACTCGGCCAAGGCTTGGGTGGACGCCTGCCGGACGTTTGAGCCAGCTCTAAGGATGCGGATCGGGGAAGCCGTGGCGGAGGCTCAGGACGCGCAGGATTGCGTCCTTGCCGGCCACGAACCGGCGGCCTTCATGGGAGCCGGTCGCCAGATCCTCCGGGGCGTCATCCGCGAGCACCAGAAGCGGCAGGGACTGATGGGCTTCTCCCACCACCGCGATCACACTCTGCCGCGGGCGTGGCCACGCCACGCGCTCCACATCGAGCTTCGCTGCGAGCTGCGGAAAGGAAGCGAGAACCCCTTCGAGCAGGGCGCAATGCCAGCAATAGAAAAGCTGTCCCGGGTAAGCCGGATCCTCGAAGCCCGGCTCCAGGAGATAGAGTTTGTCGCGCATCAGGGGCCTATGCTGCGAGCTTTCGCTCGGAGAAGCGGGCTTGAGTCTCTCCAATGTCGCTCAGGCTCGGCAGGCTTGCCTCGTTGCCCAGATGCTGGATCGCATGAGCGGAAGCCGCGCGGGCGAGGATGAAATGCTCGCGCCAGGGCAGGTCCGGGCGTGCCATGGCGGAATAGACGTAGGAGCCGTGGAAGATGTCGCCCGCACCGTTGGTGTCCACCACCGCCGAGGCGGGGATGTCGAGCGCCGGGAGCACGCTCTCGGTGCCGTTCTCGTCGTACCAGAGCATGCCGCGCTCGCCCATGGTGACGCCGCCGATCCTGCAGCCGCGGCCCTTGAGATAGGTGAGCATCTCGCCGGGGTTCAAGTTCATCTGCTCGCACAGGCGCTCGGCTACGATGGCCACGTCGATGAACTCGAGAAGTTCATGGGTGTTGGAGCGCAGGCCGCCGCCGTCGAGGGAGGTGAGAATGCCCGCCTCGCGGCACACCTTGGCGTAGTGCATCGCCGCGTCGGCCTGGTGGCCGTCGAGATGGAGCGCGCGGCAGCCCTGCAGGTTCAGGGGCGGCACGGGATGCAGGTAATGGTCGTCGCGGCAGCGCACGATGGCGCGCTTTCCGCCACGCGGCATGATGAAGGAGAGCGAGGATTCCCTCACCTTCCGGTGATGCACCGAGATGCCGTATTTCGCGGCCATGTCGATGAACATGCGGCCCAGCCAGTCGTCGGCGATCGAGGTCAGGAGATCGGGCGCTATGCCGAGCTTGGCGCAGGCAAAGGCCGCCGTCACCGCATTGCCGCCGAAGGAAATGGCATAATCGCGCGCGACGGTCTTGTCGTCTCCCGTCGGGAGTTCGTCCGCGAGGAAGGTGACGTCGATATAGGTCTGGCCTACGAAGAGAGCTTGCATGGTCTAAACACGGTTTCAGGGCGAATGGGCGAGAGAAGTCTTGGACGAGGAGACGCCAATAGGCAAGCCTCGCTTGCAGCCTCACGCCCTGTTCAATGTCGCAGCGAGCCTCGCCGCCGTCATCGCCGCATCCAGATCCGTCGTGATGAACTCCACGGGCGCAATCAGATCCTGGCGGAACGCATTGGCCACGACGGGATGGAGGCGCGAGCTGCCGCCCGCCAGAGCCACCGGGCGGGGACCCAGGCGCTTGGTCAGGCAATTGGCGAGGCGCGCCAGCTCCTCGCCGGCCTCGCACAGGATCCGCAGGGCGGTTTTGTCGTCGGCCTGCGCCGCCTCGCCGACGGCGCGCGCGAGCGATCCGATCTTCCCCCGGTCGCCGCCATAGACATAGGAGCGGATGATGTTCCAATCGGTGCCGCCCAGAGCCTTCGCGAGGGATTGCCCGAGCGGCGTTGCCCAGCCTTCGCCCGGGCTTTCCTCCTCCCGGCGCAGGATCGTCTTCAGCGCCTCCCGCGCGATCCAGAAGCCGGAACCGCCGTCATCGATGAGGTTCCCGCGTCCGCCGACACGGATCACGTCCTTGGTCTCGGAGAGAAAATAGCCGATGGAGCCCGTGCCGCTATAGACGAGGATGCCTTCACCCAGGGCGAAATAGGACAGATAGGCGATCCACATGTCCTCGGCGACGAAGACCTTATCGGGCGCAAGCTCGAAGATCTCCGCGAACAGCGAGCGCATCTTCGCTTCGGCCGGGGTGTCGCGGGTCAGTCCCGTGATGCCTGCAATGATGCCGAGGGGCTTGCCGTGCCGCAAGACGGCTTGAGCCATGTGAAGAACGATCTGGCGCGCCCTCTCCTCGGCCGCGGCGGAGAACAGATGGCCCGTCAACGGCTCGACGGAGCCATGAGCCACGCACTCGCCCTGGCCGTCGGACAAACGCCACCGTGTCGCCGTCCCGCCTGCGTCGATGCCAAGCCCCAATGCCATGACGCTTGTCAGCCCCTTCTGCCGCGAGTCTTCGGCGGCGCTTATGTCTTGATTGGCGAGAAGTCTGCCAGGGCCCGACGCAAATTGCCATCGTTCCGTTCAAGCGCGCCCTGAGCTTCCTGCGGGCTCGCGCCGCTGGCGATGAGAACGGCAGTCTTCAGATCGCCGCCGGCCTGCAGAATGGCGTCTGCGGCCGTGGCCTCGCTGCAATCGGTGATCTGCATCACCATAATCTCGCTGCGGCGGCGCAGTTTCGCATTGGTCGCGCGCATGTTCACCATGAGGCCGCGATAGACGCGGCCCATGCGAACCATGATCAGCGACGAGAGAAGGTTGAGGATCACCTTCTGCGCCGTGCCTGCCTTCATGCGCGTGGAGCCCGCGATCACCTCCTCGCCCGTGTCGGCGAGAATGGGATGAGAGCAGGATTCGAGAATCGGCGCCTGCGCGTTATTGGAGATGCCGACGGTCTGCGCTCCTCGTGCGGCGGCTTCTTTCAGGGCTGCGATGGTAAAGGGGGTCTGGCCGCTTGCGGCGACGCCGATCACCACGTCGTTCGGGCCGATGTTGTTGTTGCGGATTCCCGCCGTTCCTTCTTCAACCGAGTCCTCCGCATTCTCCACCGCCTTCATGATGGCGCGCTCGCCCCCGGCGATGAGGTAGACGACCCTGTCGTCGGGCCAGTTGAAAGTGGGCGGCAGTTCGGTGCCGTCCTGCACGCCGATCCGGCCCGATGTTCCCGCGCCCACATAGACAAGGCGCCCGCCCCGGCGCAGGCGGGTTGCAGCCTCCTCCGCCGCGGCCGCAATGGCGGGGAGAGAGGGTCTGACGGCCGCCACCGCGGAGAGCTGACCCTCATAGAAGGCCGAGAGGATGTCGAGGCTGGACCAGGTATCGAGATCCTGGAACCGAGGACTGAAATGTTCTGTCGCCATTCTGCCAACTTTCTTCCAGACCAATATAGGACCAGTTGGCGATTCCAGCAATCGATGGCGGCGGCATCGAGCAGCCGCGTCACCATCTTTTTGCAGGCATCCTTAAAGTTGGGTCTGGCCGTCGAACAACGCGATCACCTGTTCTCCCGTTGCACGGCGCAGGGCCAGGATCCCGCTGTCCTTGTGCCGGGAGGGGTGGACGCGGTTCGTGAGCAGGGACCAAGCCAGGCCCCGGTCGAAATCGATCCACAGCCCGGTGCCCGTAAAGCCTGTGTGCCCGATGGTCGTGGGGGAGCAGGCATCGCCGCCGTGCCAGCCCGGGTAGAAGCCTTCCCATCCCACCGTGCGCTTGTCCGATTCCCGCGTGCGGATGGCCTTGAGCGATGCCTCGGACAGACCTGAGCCGTCGAGAAGACCGCAGGCGAAGTCCAGCACGCCGTCGATGGTCCCGAAAAGGCCCGCATGGCCGGAGGCGCCGCCGAGGGCGAAGGCGTTCTCGTCATGCACCTCGCCGCGGATTACGCGGCCCCGCCATGTGCAGCGCTCGGTGGCCGCGCAGAGCTGCGGGTCCGGACGGAAGGAGAACTTGTCCGGCAGAGGCTGCTCGATCAGGGGCTTGCCCGTGATGCGCTCGATGGCGATGCCGAGCAGCATGAAGTTGATGTCGGAATAGACCGGGGGCCCGCTCTGCCATACGCGCTGGAGAATGAAGGCGCGTAGCGTGTCCGGGTCCTGGCCGTAGGTGTAGAGCGGTTCGACCGCCGGAAGATGCGTCTGGTGCGCCAGGCATTGCCGGAAGGTGAGGCGCCGCTCGGCGGCGTTCATGTCGTATTGGCGAAGATCCGGAATGGCCGTGACCAGCGGATCGTCGAGGGCGATGCGGCCTGCCTCGACGAGTTTCATGATGGCGGTCGTGGTGAAGATCACCTTGGTGAGGGACGCGAGATCGAACCACGTCTCCCGCGACAAGGGTTCCCGGTGAGGCTCGATCTGCGCAAGGCCCATCCAGCGAACGGCGCGCTGTCCGTCGGCGGTGACGAGGCCGAGCACCGCGCCGGGAATGTTGCCGTGCGCGACAGATGCGGCAGCGGAGGCGAAGGCCTGATCGATGACGGAGTCGAGGGGCATGAGCTCAGGCTGCACGGTGCAATTCGCCGCCCGGCATGGGATGCGGCACGCCGGTCGTGGTGGGAAGGCTCAACGGCAAGCCGAGGGTCGAGCGGACAGCAAGGTAGCCGAAGGCCTGAGCCTCGAGGAAGTCGCCGTTCCAGCCCACGGCTTCCACCGGATCGACGGGAACGCCGAGCCGTTCATGCAGACGGCGCATGAAATGGGTGTTGAGACGTCCGCCGCCAGTGACGAGCCAGCGCTGCGGCGCGCGCGGCACGTGCCGGAGAGCCGCCACGACGGATTCGATGGTGAAGGCTGCAAGGGTTGCTGCGCCATCCGCGTCCGAGAGCGCTTCCACACTCTTGGCGCGGGCGTGAAAATCCTGGCGATCAAGGGATTTGGGGGCGGGACGATCGAAGAACGGGTTCTTCATGAACTCCGCGACAAGCCTCTCGTCGACTGTACCCGACGCCGCCAGTCGTCCGTTCTCGTCGAAGCTCAAGCCGCACCGGCGCAGGACGAAATCGTCGAGCAGAGCGCTGGCAGGCCCGGTGTCGAACGCGATGACCGTCTCGCCGTCGATATAGGTGACGTTGCCGACGCCGCCGAGATTGAGAATCATGATCGGCTGCGGCAGGGAACTTGCGAGCGCGCGATGATAAAGCGGCACGAAGGGCGCGCCTTCGCCGCCGGAGGCCACATCCGCATGGCGGAAGCGGTCAACCGTGTCGATGCCGAGCTCCTTCGCCACCATGTCGCCAAGTCCGAGCTGGCGCGTGAAGCGGATCTCCGGCCGATGGTAGACCGTCTGCCCATGAAAGCCGATGAGGCCCACGTCCTTCGCAGGAATCCTCGCCTCTTCCATGAAGCGGCGGATGGCATCCATATGCGCCTTCGTGACCGCCCGCTCGAGATCCTCCAGCGGCTCGCTCTGGGCACGCTGAGGCTGCGCGATCAGTTCCTGAAGGGTTTTTCTCAAATCGGCCGGGTAGGCGAAGGTACGACCGGGCCCGGGCTTCACGAAAGCCTCACCGTCCGTCTCGACGATGGAGACGTCGATCCCGTCCATGGACGTGCCGCTGATCACGCCGATGGCTTTGACGGGCGGGTGTTGGGACATCTGTTCCTCCGAATACGGCGCGATGCCTGACCATAGCACAGGTCAGCGAGTGGTCCAGAGTGGTATGAGATTGGACCATGACAGGACTTGAGACCTGCTCTATAAATTTCTGGCGGCTTCCAAGGGAGGATAAGACGCATGTTCAGGTCAGCACTGCGCCATACGCTGAGCGCGGGTTTCATGGTGGCTGCGATGGCCACGGCTTCAGCCCAGGTTCTTGAGATCGGAGCGGATCTCGGCCCCACGGGTCTCGATCCCCATCTCATCACCGCCTTCCCCAGCTTCATGGTGGTGAACGGCAACATCTATGAGGGCCTCACCGCCATCGACAAGGATCTCAAGATCATTCCGAGCCTTGCCGAATCCTGGACAGTTTCGGAAGACGGAAAGACTTATACCTTCAAGCTGCGTACAGGCGTGAAATTCCACGACGGATCAGCGATGGAGGCGGCGGACGTCGTGGCTTCCGTGAGGCGCCTCCAGAGCAAGGACATCGCTTCGCCTCTGGCCAGCCGCCTCTCGGCGGTGGAGAGCGCCAATACGGTCGATGCGCAGACGGTCGAGCTGAAGCTGAAGGAGCCCTCCGCGGCGCTGCTCTCATCGCTTGCCACCATCGCCATCGTGCCGCGCTCCGTTGAAACCAACAAGGATGCGCTTCAGAAGACGCCTGTCGGCACCGGCCCCTTCAAGTTCCAGGAGTGGCAGCCGAACGGCTACATCCTCCTCACCAGGAACGACGCCTATTGGGAAAAGGGCCTGCCGAAGCTCTCAGGCCTCAAGTTCAACATCGTGCCGGAATCCGCCACCCGTCAGGTGGGCCTGACCAACGGCCAGTACGCGCTTCTGCCGAACATCGATGCGGCGACCGCTCTGCAGCTCAAGGGCAAGCCGAACGTGAAGCTCGCCGAGACCATGGATCTCGCCTATACGCTCGTTGGCATGAACGTGTCGAAGCCTCCTTTCGACAATCCGAAGGTGCGCGAGGCGGTGAACTATGCAATCAACCGCAAGGAGATCGTGGACGCGGCCCTCTTCGGCGCCGGCGTTCCCGGCGGTCCCCTGTCGCCGGCGCTCAAGTCCTGGGCGCTCGATGTGAAGGAGTTCGGCTGCTATGCGCATGACCCGGCGAAGGCTCAGGCGCTCCTGAAGGAAGCGGGCGTCACGACGCCGGTCACTGTGTCCATGAAGGTTCTGCCGCGCCAGGACATCAAGGACATCGCGCAGGTCGTGCAGGAACAGCTGAACAAGGCAGGCTTCAAGGTCGAGCTGATCAACCAGGAGCAGGGCCAGTTCATCCAGGACTGGCGCAACAGCAATTTCGACATGTTCGCCTCGATCAATGCGGGCCAGCCCGATCCGGACGAATATTTCTACCGCACCTTCCGCACGGGCGGCTCGACCAACGTGTTCAAGTATTCGGACGCGGAGATCGACAGCCTGCTCGACAAGGCCCGCACCCTGTCGAACCAGGCCGAGCGCAAGACGGCGTATGACGCCGTGCAGAAGAAGCTCGCCTGCACGGGCCCGGTCGCGCATCTGACCTACGGCACGTTGTTCTCGGCCATGAACGACAAGCTCAAGGGCTACGACGTGATGCCGAACCGCTCGCTCATGCTGCTGCGCAGCGCATCCTATTGATCGCTTTCCGGCACCGGCGTGGTGCTCCTGTCCGCGCCGGTGTTTTGTCGTTGAAAGAGTTGCCCCTGATGAATCGAGTCCTGCTCGCGCGCCTGATCGATCTCGTCCTCGTTCTCTTCGGCGTATCGATCATCGTGTTCCTGATGATTCGCCTGATCCCGGGCGACGCGGTGGCGATCATGCTGGGAGCGAACACGGAAATCACGCCGGAGCGCATGGCGGAGCTCAACCGCCGCGTCGGCCTCGATCGTCCCATCGTCGAGCAATATCTTCTCTGGGCAGGCTCCGCCCTCCGCGGCGACTTCGGCACCTCGCTCTGGACCGGGCGGCCCGTTGCCAGCGAAATCCTCATCCATCTCTGGCCGACATTGGAGCTGACATTCCTGGCGCTCCTCATCGGTGCCGTGCTGGCGGTGCCGGCCGGCTGCCTGATGGCGCAGACGCGCGGTAACGCGGCGGATGTCGCCATGCGCATCGGCGCCATTGCAGGGCTCACGATCCCGTCTTTCTGGCTCGGCATCGTCATGATCCTGCTGCTCTCGGCCTGGGCGCCGAGCTTTGCATCTCTCGGCTATGTGCCGTTTTCCGAGGATCCGCTCGGCAATCTTCAACGTATGCTGCTGCCGTCGATCGCGCTTGCGCTGCCAATTCTCGCCAATCTCTCGCGCCTCGTGCGCTCAGCCATGCTCGACGCCCTGGGTCAGGACTACATCCGCACCGCTCGCGCCAAGGGGTTGCCGGAGCGGCGCGTCGTCTACAAGCACGCCTTGCGCAATGCCCTCATCCCGTTTCTGACCAGCGTCGGCATCATGACCGGGTATCTTCTCGGCGGCGCCATCGTGGTGGAACAGGTCTTCGCTATTCCGGGATTGGGCCGCCTGATTCTCGGCGCCATCGCCGAGCGCAATTATCCGCTGATCCAGGCCACGATTCTCGTGGTGACCGCAGGCTTCGTCATCGTAAACTTCCTGGTCGACTTCCTCTATATTCTCATCGATCCGCGGGTGAGGGCCTGAAGCCGTGAAGAACCTGGCCAAGAACAAGCTCCTCTCATTTGCGGTGCTGCTTGTGGTGATTCAGATCGTTCTCGCCGTGGGCGCACCTCTGATCGCGCCTTACGATCCCATGGCCCAGAGCGTGGCGCGCCGTCTCAGGGGGCCAACCGAACTCAATTGGCTGGGAACCGACCAGCTTGGCCGCGATGTGTTCACGCGCATCCTCTACGGCTACCGCACCTCCCTCATCGCCTGCGTTCTCGCCGTTGGGATCGCGCTGCTCACGGGCGGATCGCTCGGTCTGGTCGCCGCCTATTATCGCGGATGGCTCGACCGCATCGTCATGCGCGTCATGGACGTGCTCTTCGCCTTCCCAGTGATGCTGCTGGCGATCGGCATCATCGCCGTTCTCGGGCCGCATACCTACAGTGCGGCGGCAGCAATTGCGGTGGTCTATACACCGATCTTCGCGCGGCTCCTGCGCGGTCCGGCTCTGGTGCTCTGCGAGAGCGAGTTCGTGGCGGGCGCCAAGGCCATCGGCGCATCGGACGCGCGCATCATCTTCCTGCACATCCTGCCGAACCTTTCCTCCGTCATTCTGGTCCAGACGAGCCTGCTGCTCTCGGCCGCCATCCTGGTGGAAGCCTCGCTCTCGTTCCTCGGTCTCGGCACGCAGCCGCCGACACCTTCGCTGGGACTCATGCTCTCGGAAGGCCGCAACTTCCTCATGCTCTCGCCCTGGAGCGCAATCTTCGCGGGATTTGCAATCCTCTTCCTCTCGTTCGGCTTCAATCTTCTGGGGGATGCCCTGCGCGATACCCTCGATCCGCGCTTGAGAGGACAGCCTTGATCGTCCGGCCGGCTGCGTCCGAGGATATTCCGGCTCTGGCCGAGGTTGCGGTCCGATCCTATCGCGAGGCCTTCTCGGAGATCCTTGAGCCGGATGTGCTTGCAGGCAAGGATGCGGCCTTTTTCGCGGAGCGCTTCGCCTCGTCATGGGAGCGCATGCTGGTGGCACAGCAGGGGGAGGTCATTGCAGGATTCCTGCTGATGACGGAGAGCCATATCGACATGCTCTTCATGGATCCCGTCGCGAGCGGGCAGGGGGGTGGTGCGCGGCTTCTCGAGGAAGCGGAGGTCCGGGGTGCGAGAAGCCTCGAATGCTTTCGCGACAATCATGGAGCGCGCCGCTTCTACGAGCGCCATGGCTGGCGAGCCACGCGCGAATACGAGCGTGAGTTCGCGGGCCGCAATCGCAGCTTCGTCTTTTACGAAAAGAGCACCGCCGTTTAGGTCTGAGACTCGCCGTCGATCCAGGTGTCCTGCACATGCAGGCTCTCGTCGAGCAGGACGAGATCGGCCCGATATCCGGGAGCGATCCGTCCCAGCTCATGGTCGAGCCTCAGGAAGCTGGCCGGCACGAGAGATGCCATCCGCAGCACGTCGGGCAAGGCGAGGCCCAGGCGCTCGATGCTGTTGCGGACGGCTGCTGCCATGTCGAGATCGGAACCGGCGAGGGTGCCGTCCTCCGTCGCGAGCTTGCCGTCCTTGCGGTAGATCGTGCGCCCATGCAGGTCGAAGGTCTTCATATCCGTTCCGGTGACCGCCATGGCATCCGTCACCAGCATAATCCGCTCGGTGCCTTTTGCTGTGATGGCCAGACGCAGGGCAGCATCGCTCACGTGATAGCCATCGACGATGAGGCCGCACCAGGTGTCGCGATTGTCGAGGGCGGCGCCGACAGGCCCGGGATCGCGTCCGGCGAGCGGCGGCATGGCATTGTAGAGATGCGTGAAGCCCCTGAGGCCGTGGCGGATGGCTTCCGTCACCGTATCATAGTCGCTGGCCGTATGCCCGGCGCAGACGAGGATGCCCGCCGCCGCGAGCTTGGCGATGGCCTCCATGCCGGTGCGCTCCGGCGCCAGAGTCACCAGAGTCCGGCCCTCCTTGAGCGAGCGAAGGATATCCAGATCTTCCTCGTCCATCGGCCTGATGAAAGAAGGATTATGCACGCCTTTCCGCTCAGGACTGATGAAAGGACCTTCGACGTGGATGCCGAGCACGCCGGGAACGCGCATGAACAACGCCGAGCGCATGGCTTCGACAGCCTCTTCCATCTTCTCGCGCGTATCAGTGATGAAAGTCGGCAGAAGACCGGTGGTGCCGTACTTGCGATGTGCCGCAGCAATGGTTCTGATGCCTTCGATGCTGCGCACATCGTTGAACATGATGCCGCCCCCGCCATTCACCTGCACGTCGATGAAGCCCGGGGCGAGCAGCCCCGTGACGGCGCGCCGCTTGATGCCCGCGCCGAGATCGCGCTCATGCGGGAGGGCGATGATGCGGCCGTCCTGAACGACGACGGCCCGCCCTTCAAGCATGTGCGTACCGTCGAAAACGCGGGCGCCTGTCAGTGCTAAAGGCATCACACCGTCTCCGTCACCTTGCGCAGACGCGGAGGATTGTCCGGGTTGCGGCCGCGGGCTAACGCAATGGCGTTCACAAGGGGGTAGAAGCTCTGGATCATCGCGATGGGAGCGAGATAAGGATGAACATTTTCCACGGTGGGCAGCATGACAGCAGCCGGGCCTTCCGCAGCACCCGCCACAACGACGGGAATGCCCTGCTCCCTCAGCTTCGTCACGAGATCGTTCACGCCGCTCAGGGTTTCATCCTGCTGGCTGAGCACGAGGATCGGGAAGTGCTCTCCTGCCAGGGTCCAAGGGCCATGCATCAGTTCGGCCGCGCTCATGGCTTCTGCATGGACGCCGGAGGTTTCCTTCAGCTTGAGGGCCGCTTCCTGGGCGACAGCAAAGCCGACGCCGCGTCCAACGACGAAGAGGTTGTTGGCTTGGGAGAGTTCAGGAAGCGCCGCGGACCAATCGACGGAGGCGGCTTTCTCCAGAACTTCCGGCAAGGTCTCGAGCGCTGCGAGCAGATCCTGATCCTGCGACCAATGCGCAACCAGCTGAAAACCGGCCGCCAGGGCCGCGATGAAGGACTTGGTGGCTGCAACGCTTTTCTCCGGCCCCGCATGAAGCGGCAGCACCACTTCGCAGGTGGAGGCGAGCGGCGATGAGGTGTCGTTGACGAGCGCCACTGTCAGCGCACCGTCGTCACGCCCGGCCCGTGCGAGATTGAGAATGTCCGGGCTGCGGCCCGATTGCGAGACGGCAAGGAACAAGGCATCGCGCATGCGCGGACGAGCTTCGTACACGGACGTGACGGAGGGACCGACGGAAGCGGTCACGAGGCCGGAATGGATCTCGAGCAGATATTTGACGAAGGTCGCCGCATTGTCCGAACTGCCGCGGGCGCAGGTAACGGCAAAAGGCGGAGGCGCAGCACGCAGGCGCGCCCCAAGATCACTGCACAAGGCGGCATTGTCGGCGAGCAGGCGCGCCACGACCTGTGGCGCCTCGCGGGCCTCGCTCAGCATCGCGGTCATGGAGGAGTTCAAATCAGGCATCATCATGCGACATCCGCTCGGGTGGGCTGATCGTCAGCTCAGCCACGAAATCATAGGCATCGCCCCGGTAATAGGACGAGGTGAATTCGACCACTTCGCCCGCAGCCGTGAACGAGCGGCGCTCGATGTAAAGGGCGGGGCTCTGAGGCTGAACGTGGAGCAGCTTCGCCTGTTCCTCGTTGAGCAGAACCGCGTGGAGCCGCTGCAGGGCACGCGTCGGCATATAGCCCTGCTCGTGCAAGGCGGCGTAAAGCGACTGCTTCACGAGAGCAGGATCCGGCAGGAACCGCGATGGGATCACCGCATGCTCGATGGCCATGGGAATGTCGTTGGCCATGCGCAGGCGATTGACGCGGCTCACGGTCTCGCCGGGGGAGAGGCCCAGCGCCATCAATTCGTCGGGCGAGGCTTGGCCCGTGGAGCGGCTCAGAAAAACTGCGGAGGATTGCAGGCCCCGCGCCGACATGTCGTCGGTAAAGCTCGACAGGCGCGAGAGCGGCTGCTCCAGCCGCATCTGCGGCGCGATGAAGGTTCCGGATCCCCAGCGCTGGACGAGCACGCCTTTCTTGACGAGGCCCGTGATCGCCTTGCGCACCGTCACCCGCGAAATGCCAAGCTGCTTGGCGAGATCGCGCTCGCCGGGAAGGGCTTCGTCAGCTTTCAGGGTACCCTTACGAACGGCGTCTTCAATGGATTGCTGAAGCTGCAGGTACAGCGGCGTGGGGTTGGCTTCATCCAGCGGCAGGGCAAGAGTTGCAGCAGCCTCGCTCATGGCTGCCCTCCCAACGAGGCATTGCGCCCCAGAAGAATGGCACCGTCCAAGGCATCAGCCTGAGGCGGAACGATGGTTTGCTGAACCGGCGGCGGCAGCCAGGGCTTCAATGGCTCAGCCAGGCCGCCGAACAGGCACAGGGCCGGCGCCCCGAATTCGAGCAGGCGCATCGCGATGCGCGCGGCACCGGCGGCAGCCTCCTCCATCAAGGCGATGCCCAGAGGGTCGCGGCGGCTGGCATGCTCAACCACGAGCGGCGCGTAGCGTGCGTAGTCGCTCGGACGCGCAGTTCCGACCCAATCGACCAATGTTTCGAGATTGTTGTCGAACTCGGCCAGAAGCGCCTCCGAAAGCGGCGTCGACGGCGCACGTCCATCATGGGCCCAGACGCAGCGGCGCAGCAATTCATGTCCGATGAAGGCGCCACTGCCTTCATCGGAGATTTCAAAGCCCCAGCCGCCGACATAGCGGCACTGGCCGTTCACGCCGCCATAGCCGCAAGAGCCAGTGCCCAGGATCAGAATGGCGCCGTCGCCACCGTTGAAGGCGCCGAGCCAGGCGGTGTGCGCATCGGTATCGATGGCAAACGAGGCAAAAGGATGCGGACGGGACAGAAGCCGCTCCACTGCGCTGGCTTGGCCTGCGCCGGCAGCTCCCATGCCGGCATGGGTGTTCTTGAGGTCCTGCTCCTGAAGCCCAGCTTGGACGAAGGCCTCGCGGCAGGCGGTCAGAATGGACGTCCAGACGAGATCGGGATCGAGACGGATGTTGGAGGGGCCGCCCGAACCTTCTCCCAGCAAGGCGCCATCGGCATCACGAAGCCGGGCGCGGCATTTCGTGCCGCCGCCATCGATGCCGAGGAAAAGAGGCTTGCTCATGGAATGGAGTCTCGGAAAGCGCGATACCAGACCGGTATGATGCCACTTAATGTCCAGTTGGGAAAGGGGCAGGGTCCATCCATACCCAACCTTTCAAGAGACCGGCGGGAGCAGGAACTCAGGCAGTGCGGAGAGGGTGCTGACAGCGACCTGACAATGGCCCTGCCGAAACGCGATACCACTATGAGGTCACTTGTATGGCTTGGACCTTCATGTGTTGGAAGTTGCGGCCGCGATCCTTCGGGCGAGGGGGCCATGGAGAATGGCAGCGGGTACATCGGAGGCGACGACCCTGCCATTGGCGACGAACACCATCTGATCGGCGAGATCGGCCACGTCCTCAGGCGTGTGGATCGTCATGAGGATGGTGACCGGGCGCTTGCGGCGCAGTTCGCCCACGAGCTGAACCATGTCCCGCCGAAGGCCGGGATCGAGGCTGCTGAACGGCTCGTCAAGCAGGATGAGCGGGCGACCCGAGACGAGTGCACGCGCCAAGGCCACGCGCTGGCGTTGCCCGCCGGACATCTCCCCGGGCCTCCGTTCTCCGAAGCCTTTCAAGTCCACGGCTTCCAACATCTCGTCGACCGACGCCCTCTCGTCGTCCGACACGCGCAAGGACGGTCGGATGCCCAGGGCCACGTTCTGCGCGGCGGTGAGGTGCGGAAAGAGGTTGTGATCCTGGAAGACGATGGCCGCAGGCCGGACGGCAGGCTCGAGCGGCAGAAGGTTCTGTTCGTTGAAGACCAGCGTGCCGCTCTCCGGTTTCTCGAAACCCGCGATCATATGCAGCAACGTGGTCTTGCCCCCTCCGGACGGGCCGATGACCACACAGAGAGTCCCGGCCTTCACCCGCATGGTGTAGTCAGCTGAAAAGTCCGGCCAGGTGAGGCGGCAGTTTTCAATCACCAGCATGGGACAAGCGACCTGATGCATGAGCAAGGAGAAAGGCGACGAGAACGATGAGGAAGCCGATGGCCGATGCCTCATCGAGCCGGTAGGCCCCGAGATTTTCGAAGAGAAGATACGGCATGGTGACGAGATTCTGTCCGCCGAACAGGGCGATGATGCCGAAATCCCCGAAGGAGAGCGCCATCGACAAGGCGAAAGCCGATCCGAAGGGGCGTTTGAGCACGGGCCAGTCCACGATGCCGAGCTTGCTCAACCCAGTGATGCCGAGGGAGGCGGCGACACGTCCGTAGCGTTCTTCCGTCGTCAACAGGCGAGGAGCCAGCGAGCGATAGGCAAAGGGGACGGCCGCCAAGCCGTTGATGAGCGGCAGGAGGACGAGTCCCGCCGAGGATGGATCGACAAAGCCCCGGATCGCGATGAACAGGCCTGCGGTCAGCGCGAAAGGTGGAATGGCGAGCAGCGTGTTGGGGAGAAGGTCGTAGAATGCTGCGATGCGAGGAGAGCGTAGAACGATGCGCTGTCGCCGAGCGGCGGAGGCGAGGGCAAGCGCCAGACTACAGGCAATCGTCGCGGCGAGAGCGGCGATGCCGATGCTGGTGACGAAAGCGCGCAGCAGATCCGCATCCCAGACGTCGACGAGGTTGCCCAGGCCGCTCAACAGGCTGAGCGCCAAGGGTGCTATGAAGAGGCCGCTCACAGCGAGCACGATCGTGTCGAACAGCTTCAGGCGCCCGTTACGTGCATCGGGCCGCTCGATCAGGCCATGAATGGTGTAGGCTGAGGGCGGTCGTGTCAAAGCCCAGTTGAGAACCCCTGTGAACGTCAGACAGATTGCCAGCTGGATGAGAGAGAGCCACGCGGCGCGGCCGAAGTCGAGATCGATCTTGAGAGCCTCGAAGATTGCCACTTCGAGGGTGGAGCGGCTGGGGCCGCCGCCGAGCGCCAGCACGATGGCGAAGCTCTTGAAACAGAGCAGGAAGATGAGCCCAGCGAGCCCGGGCATCTCCGCACGAAGCACCGGCCAGTCGAGATGGCGAAAGATCTGCCCAGGCGAAAATCCAAATGCCGATGCTAGGCGCCAATGCTCAGCTGGGACGAGGCTCAGAGAGTCGAGAAGAACGCGGGCGACGAAAGGGGCGTTCAGAAAAACATGCGCGATGAGAATTCCGGGATAGCCGAAGATGCTGAAGCTGCCATTCCATCCAAGCAGAGACAAGATGTCGGCAAGCCATCCGCTTCGTCCATACACTGTGAAGACCGCGAACACGGCCACGACCGTGGGAATTACCATCGTGGTGCTCAACGCTGCGAGAACCATGCCGCGGCCGGGAAAGCGACGGCGCGCCAGGGCCAGTGCCAGCACGATGCCGAGGGCAAGGGACAGAATGCAGGAAAGAGCGGCTTGGATGAAGGAGAAGGCCAGGACGCGCCACAGGTAGGGGCCGATGGAGAAAAGCGTCGGCCTTCCTCCACCGGCTGTCGCCAGTGCGATGAAGCCGCCCACGACCAAGCCCAGGATGACAAAGGCCACAAGGCTTCCGGGATGGGGCAGCTTTCTCGCCATGACAGGTGCGTCAGCGCGCCGTGGCGTTAAGCCAGGTGTCGGTGAAGGCGCGGCGGTTCTGCTGCACTTCCTCCGGTGTGTAGAGCAACGCCTTCTGCGGCTGCACCAGATCCTTGAAGGATGCCGGCAGGCCGGAAGCCGGCATCTTGGCGGGCATCATCCAGTTGCCTTCCGGCATGGCGGATTGGAACGGCTCGCTGAGCACGAAAGCCATGAACTTCTTCGCAAGCTCAGACTGCTTCGTGGTGCGGGTCATGCCGGCGATTTCCACCTGCATGTAGTGTCCTTCCGAGAACGAGGCAGCCTTGTAATTGTCCTTCTTCTCCACGCCGATGTGATAGGCCGGCGACGTGGTGTAGGACATCACCATGTCCGCCTCGCCCTTCAGGAACAGGCCATAAGCCTCCGACCACCCCTTCGTGAAGGTAACGATGCGCGGCTTGAGCTTCGTCCAGGCCTCGCCCGCCTTGTCGCCATAGACCTTCTGCATCCACAGCAGGAGGCCGAGGCCCGGTGCGCTGGTGCGCGGATCCTGCAGAACCACCTTCGGGCCGTTGGGGTTGTCCACCAGTTCCTTCAGGCTCTTCGGCGGGTTTATGAGCTTGGTGGAATCGTAGACGAAGGCGTAATAGCCCCAGTCGACGGGAACGAAGGTGTCGTCGTTCCAAGCGATCGGAAGCGCGAGATCCTTCATCTCCACCCCATGCGGCGCAAAGATGTTGAGCGCCTTGGCTTCCGCGGAAAGGTTCACATCGAGCCCGAGCACGACATCCGCCTTCGTGTCGGCGCCTTCGAGGCGCAGGCGTCCCAGGAGGCTGCCTGCATCTTCTGCGGTAACCCAGGCAATCTCGCAGCTGCAGATTGCTTCGAAGCGCTCCTTGACGGTTTTGCCCGGACCATATTTTCCGGCAAACGAGCTGTAGGTGTAGATCGTCAGAACGGGCTTGCCCTGCGCGACGGCAACATTCGTAGCCAGGCAGAGCGAAGCAAGGGTGAGAAGAAGTCGGCGTAACATCAAGATTGCTCCCATGCATGATGCAGGCCGGGTTGGCGGTACAACTTGCACGGGGCGCAGCTTGTCCTGCGATGTCGCATGCTCATTCCCTCCGCCGGTATGACCCGGATCAGGTTCGACGGGTCGGCGGCCCTGCCGCCTCTCAGCCCCGGATGAGGCTCCCCGTGAGACGGAGGCGGTTCTAGAGCAATTCGAGGGGCAGCACAAGGCGAGGGGCTGGAGCGTTTGGCCAAGCTGAAGGCAGCCCGCCCTTGCGGCAGAGCTTCGATTCTGTTTGGAATAGGCAAATTCCTGTGGATCGGCCGTGTCATGAACCCTTCTCAATCGTGCGAAATCGCCGTCATCGGGCTGGGCGCCATGGGCTCCGCCGCGCTTTATCAGCTCGCGAAGAGGGGTGTGAAGGCTGTCGGGATCGATCGCTTCTCACCACCGCATGACCAGGGATCGACCCACGGCGAAACGCGGATCACGCGCCAAGCCATCGGCGAAGGCGAAGTCTATGTACCGCTTGCGTTGCGGTCCAACGAGATCTGGAAAGAGCTGGAGGCCGAGACCGGCGAGCGGCTCCTTGCGCAGAATGGATGCCTCGTCGTCGATGCGATCAGCTCCGCCTCCCACGGGATCATCCGCGCGGCGTTTCTGGCGCGCACGCAGAAAGCGGCCCAGACGTATAGCATTCCACACGAGATGCTCGATGCTGCGGAGATCCGCCATCGTTACCCTCAGTTCACCCCGCGCGAGGATGAGATCGGCTATTTCGAGCCTGGGGGAGGCTATCTCAATCCCGAGCGCTGCATCGCCGTCCAGCTGGAGCGGGCCCGCGCTTTAGGAGCACAGACGCAGCTTGGGACACGTGTCCTGTCCGTCCGTCCCGATGGACACGGTGTGCGGGTCGTGACGGATCGGGGCGATCTCCTGGCGGCGCAGGCGATCGTCTCCGCCGGTTCCTGGGCGCCCTCTCTGTTGGGGCCCCCCTTCACGGATTTGCTGACCCCCAGTCGCCAAGTTATGCACTGGTTCGAGGTCGAGCCGGATTTTGCGCAAGCCTGGGCGAGAAGCCCGGTTTTCATCTGGTGTCACGGATCAAGCCCTAACGACTTCTTCTATGGTTTCCCGTCGTTGAGCGGCAGCAATGCCGTCAAGACCGCCGGTGAGCAGTATGATGCATTCACCGATCCCAACGAAGTCGAGCGCAACGTCGCCTCAGATGAATCCGACGCCATGCGCCGGGACCATCTCGCGGGAAGAGTTCAGGGATTGCGCGCACGCGCCGTTCGCGCAATCACCTGCCTTTATACCGTTACTCCCGATTCCAACTTCCTCATCGACCGCCATCCCGAAAGCGAGCGCATCCTCGTTGTGTCTCCATGTTCGGGGCATGGTTTCAAGCATTCCGCTGCCATCGGAGAGGTGGCGGCCCAATGCATGCTCGATGGAAAGAGCAGGATCGACATCTCCGCTTTTGCTCTCTCTCGTTTCTTCAACAGGAAGGGCCAAGGGGCCGCTGCGCTCGGATGTGCTTCCCGACTGGGGTGCGACAATGCGTATTGAGCGCGCATGCCATCCAAACCTGGAACTGGTGCGGGCCCCATGCTTGATGATCCGCTGAGGAAGCCCTTGCCCGATCCCGCAGGGGCTGGCCGAACTTTATCAGAGCCGATGCGTCACGAAGCCTACCGGTTGTCCAAAAGGAAGACAGGTCCATGGAATGAGTGATCTGCCAATAATGGATTGGCGCATATTGGCAGGCGTGTGCGGCTTCGGCTTGATAGCTGCCGCGGCATGGTTGGCAGGGCGCGCATCGGTGCGCCGGCCCTTGGAAACCTTCCATCGAGCCTTCGATCAGTGGCGTCATGGCGATCTTCAGACCCGCGTCGAGGTCAGTGACCCAAGCACGCCGATCGGCCACCTGGGAACGGCTTTCAACGATATGGCTGGAAAGCTCAGTCTGCGCGAGGCAGAGCGCGAGAACGTTCTCAAGATCCTTCAGGAGGGAGAGGAGCGCCTCCAGATCGCTCAGGACGTTGCTGGCCTCGGCATCTGGGACTGGGACCATTCGACGGGCGAAATCACCTGGTCGCTGCAGATGTATCGACTGACCGGCCTCAGTCCGGATGAGGATGAAGCCAACCCCTTCAAGGCCTGGGTCGGCATCCTTCATCCGGATGACCGGAAGCGGATGGAATGGCAGGTCAAGCAATTGCCGCGAACGTTCGAGCCCCTGACGGCGGAATACCGGATCATCAGAAGTGACGGCTCGGTGCGCTGGCTGCAGATGCGCGGACAATCGCTTGCCGGCAAGATGGGAAGGTCTCTCAGGAGCGTCATCGTCAATCTCGACATCACGCCGAGCAAGGAGAACGAGGTTCGAGAGAGATTCCTGCTCAATCTCAGCGACCAGATTCGTGAGCTCATTCGTCCAGACGATATTCTGATGACCGTGTCAGAAGCGCTCGGCAAGCACTTGGGCGTGACGCGTCTCGGTTATGGAGAGATCGATCACGCCACGATGATGCTCACGACTTTGGTCGACTGGCACGTGGAGGGCATGCCTTACATGGTCGGAAAGCATCCTCTTACGCCTTTCGGACCTTTCGTCTGCGACGAAATGAGAGCCGGGCGGATCCTGGTCATCGATGATGCGATGTCTGATCCCCGCGTCGACGGTTACACGGATGTCTTCGTTGCACTGCAGAATATCGCCGTGATCGTCGTGTCTCTCGTAAAGGAAGGGCGCTTGAGAGCGGCGCTTTATGTTCATAATACGACCAAGCGGCATTGGACCGACAGTGAGATTGAACTCTGCCGTGACGTCGCCGAGCGAACTTGGGCCGCCGTTGAAAGGGCGCGCTCCGATGCGCGTCAACGCCTGTTGATCAACGAACTCAATCATCGCGTGAAGAATACATTGGCGACGGTGCAATCCATTGCGGCTCACAGTTTCAAGATTGGTGAGCCTAGTGCTGCCCGAGCAGCCTTCGAGGCGCGCCTTTTCGCGTTATCCAAGACACATGACGTGCTCACCCGCGAAAATTGGGAGGGAGCCAATTTGCGAGACATCGTCCAAGAGGCGATAGCTCCTTATGCAAAGGACGCGTACGAACGGTTTAGAGTTGTCGGCCAACCATTGCAGCTTCCGCCGCGTGTGGCTCTGCCGCTCGCAATGGCACTGCACGAGCTTTCGACCAATGCGGCCAAGTATGGAGCTTTCTCGGTGGAAGCCGGTGAAGTCGGCGTCGAGTGGACGCTGCTCAAGGGCGAGGACGGGCCTCACCTGCTGCTCAAGTGGACGGAGGCGGGTGGTCCTCCGACTCAGCAGCCCGCTCACAAAGGGTTCGGATCGCGTTTGATCGAGCGGGGGCTGACAAGAGAGTTGAACGGTACGGTCGAACTCGACTATCGCCCGACCGGTCTCGTGTGCACGTTCGTCTTTCCCCTCCCGGAGGCCGGGACGGTCGATTATTACCGCGCGAACGAAAAGCTCGCGTGAGAGCGCGCTGATCGCTCCCACGGGACAGACGGAATTTTGACCCTCGTCGTGGGACGCCGTCAGCGACGGGTGTTCTTGTCCTTGCCGGATGACGCCAGCGCCGCGCGTCTCAAGGCATCTGCCAAGGCTCCGCCAGACGCTGCCGAAGAAGACTTCTTCGTCTCTTGCGCACGATGCTTCTGGACGGCGCCTCGACTTTCGTCTGAGCGGCCGGCGGGGCGCTTCTCGGCGGGGTCGCTCATGCGCATGGTGAGCGAGATGCGCTTGCGCGGGATATCCACCTCGAGCACCTTCACCTTCACGATGTCGCCGGGCTTCACCACATCGCGCGGGTCCTTCACGAAAGTATCGGAGAGGGCGGAGATGTGCACGAGACCGTCCTGGTGAACGCCCACGTCGACAAAGGCGCCGAAGGCGGCAACGTTCGTCACCACGCCTTCCAGCATCATGCCCGGCCGTAGGTCACTGATCTTCTCGACGCCTTCCATGAAGGTCGCCGTCTTGAATTCGGGGCGCGGATCGCGGCCCGGCTTCTCGAGCTCCGAGAGAATGTCCTTCACGGTCGGTACGCCGAACTTCTCATCCGTGAAGTTCTGCGGATTCAGCTTCTTCAAGACGCCGCTATTGCCGATGAGAACCTTGATGTCGCTCTTCGTCGCTTCGAGAATGCGGCGCACGACAGGATAAGCTTCCGGGTGAACGCCGGACGCATCGAGCGGATCATCGCCGTTCGGAATGCGCAGGAAGCCTGCCGCCTGTTCGAAGGTCTTGGGGCCGAGGCCCGGCACGTCGCTCAGGGCCTTGCGCGTCCTGAACGGGCCTTTTGCGTTGCGATGCTCGACGATGTTCTTGGCCACCCATTCGCCGAGACCGGACACGCGCGCCAGGAGCGGCACGGAAGCGGTGTTGAGGTCAACACCCACTGCATTCACGCAATCCTCCACCACGGCATCGAGGGAGCGCGAGAGCTTGTGCTCGGCAAGATCGTGCTGGTATTGGCCGACGCCGATGGATTTGGGGTCGATCTTCACGAGTTCCGCCAGCGGGTCCTGAAGACGCCGCGCGATGGACACGGCGCCGCGCAGCGACACGTCTAGATCGGGCAGTTCCTGACTCGCATAGGCGGATGCGGAATAAACGGATGCGCCTGCTTCCGAGACCATGATCTTCGTGAGCTTCAGGTCAGGATGCTTGGCTACCAGTTCGCCGGCGAGCTTGTCGGTTTCGCGGGAGGCTGTGCCGTTGCCGATGGCGATGAGCTCCACCTTATGCACCCGGCACAGTCGCGCGAGCGTCGTGATGGAATCGTCCCACTGGCGCTTCGGTTCGTGGGGATAGATCGTGTCCGTGGCGACGACCTTGCCGGTCGCATCCACGACGGCCACCTTCACACCCGTGCGATAACCGGGATCGAGACCCAGTGTCGGGCGCGTGCCGGCGGGCGCGGCCAGCAGAAGATCGCGCAGATTACCCGCGAAGACCTTCACGGCCTCGTCTTCAGCGATCTGCCAGAGCTTCATCTTCATGTCGAGTTCGATGGAGAAACGCAGCTTCGTGCGCCAAGCCCAGCGCACCGTCTCCAGAAGCCACTTATCACCGGGGCGCCCCTGATCGGAGATGCCGAAGGCGAGCGCCGTGCGGCCTTCGTAGCGGCTCACATAGCCGGGCTCCGCTGCATCCCGGTCCTCTTCCATGCGCAAATCGAGGATTTCCTCCTTCTCCCCCCGGAAGAGCGCGAGAATGCGATGCGAGGGAAGTTTGGCCAGAGGCTCAGCGAAATCGAAATAATCGGCGAACTTCGCGCCATCCGTCTGCTTGCCGTCCCGCACCTTGGAGGTCAGGCTGCCGCGCTCCCAATAGATTTCGCGCAGCGCTCCCAGCAGTTCCGCATTCTCGGCAAAGCGCTCCACGAGGATCGCGCGCGCGCCCTCCAGGGCCGCTTCGGGCGTCGCGACATTCTTCTCCGTGCTCACGAAGGCGGCTGCAGCCTCCTTCGGATCGCGCTGCGGCTCCGCGAGGATCAGGTCCGCGAGCGGCTCGAGGCCGGCTTCCTTGGCGATCTGCGCCTTGGTGCGGCGTTTCGGCTTGTAAGGGAGATAAAGATCCTCCAGACGCGCCTTCGTGTCGGCGGCGTTGATCTGGAGCGCCAGCTCGTCGGTGAGCTTGCCCTGCTCGCGAATGCTGTCGAGGATCGTCTTGCGCCTGTCTTCCAGTTCGCGCAGGTAGCGCAGGCGTTCCTCAAGGGTGCGCAGCTGCGCATCGTCGAGCGTTCCGGTGACTTCCTTGCGGTAGCGCGCGATGAAGGGAACGGTCGCGCCGCCGTCGAGCAACTCGATCGCAGCCTTGACCTGCCACTCCTGCACATTGAGTTCGTTCGCAATGCGCTGACCGATGGAAAGCATGGAGTTCTCCGCAAAAGAAGCTAAGGCGCGGCTTCTACGGCGCGCGGGGACCTTGGGTCAACGGCCTATCCCCAGCCCCGGGGTCGCAGTGCCCTATGGGAACGCAGGAACCGGGATTCTGCGAAAACCTCTTGGCTGCCGAAGCTTAAAGCTATAGACCGTCCGGCCCTTCCGCCGCAGCTTGCCGGGTTTTCCCATGTCCGCTTCTCCCGATCTGTCCATTGGCATCGATTTCGGCACCAGCAACACGGTGGTGGCCCTGGCCGATTCGCAGGGACACGTGGAGGCGCTGACCTTCGATCATGGCGGGGAGAGCCTCAAGGTCTATGTCACCGCCCTCTGCTTCTGGGACGAGCGCCACGGGAACGGCCGGCGCACGCAGGTGGAGGGTGGGCCCTGGGCGATCGAGCATTTTCTGGAGGGACTCGATCCCCATCGCTTCATCCAGTCGTTCAAGACCTTCGCCGGAAGCGCCACGTTCCAGGAAACCCGCATCTTCCGTGACCGCTACCGCTTCGAGGATCTGCTGAGCACCTTTCTGCGCACCCTCATGCGCCACGGCGGGTCGCGCCTTGATTGGGGCGTACGCAATGTCGTGATCGGGCGGCCCGTACAATTTGCAGGGCATAACCCCGACGACGATCTCGCCATGCAGCGCTATCGCGCCGCTTTCGGCAAGCTTGGGGCCGACCACGCCCGCTATGTCTATGAACCCGTGGGCGCAGCCTTCTTCTATGCGCGCCGGCTCAATCACGACTCGACCGTGCTGGTGGCGGATTTCGGCGGCGGCACCAGCGACTTCTCGGTGATGCGGTTCTCCCGAGAGGCCGGTGTTCTGCGTGCGGAACCGTTGGGACACTCGGGAATCGGGATTGCGGGCGATGCTTTCGATTACCGCATTGTCGACCATGTGGTCTCGCCCCAGCTCGGCAAGGGCGGGCTTTATCGCTCCATGGGCAAGACGCTGACGATCCCCAATCACTATTATGCGAATTTCGCACGCTGGAACCAGCTTGCTATGATGAAGGGCAGCGGCGATCTGAAGGAACTGCGCGAACTGGCCAAGGTCGCGCTCGATCCTGAGCCACTCGAAAAGTTCATCGACATCATCGAATACGATCTCGGCTTTGCGCTCTACCGCGCTGTGTCCTCGGCCAAGGTGGCCTTGTCTAACCAGGATGAAACGGAGTTCCGCTTCGAAGGGGGCAGTGTCGACATCCGGGCGCGCATCGCCCGCGCCGATTTCGAGGGCTGGATTGCGAAGGACGTCCAGCGCATCGCCGAGGCCCTGGACGAGGCACTGGTCCAGTCCGGCCTCTCGCCCGATGCGATCGACAAGGTGTTCCTCACCGGAGGAACCTCCTTTGTTCCTGCCATCCGCAGACTCTTCGTGGAGCGCTTCGGGGAAGAACGGCTGACCTCGGCGGATCAGTTCGAGTCGATTGCCTATGGTTTGGCGCTTATCGGCCAAACCGCGGAGCCGGATCGCTGGGCAATTTGATCTCGAGCGACTATCGCGCAAGAAAATTACGCTTGCCGTTAGGGGAAGAAGGGTTTTATTTCGCAGTGCAGCATGAATGCCTGAACTGGGAGCTCACCCTTGTCCCTCATCAACCCCGATGTCACGCCTGAAAAGGATTTTCCGCTCCGCGACGATATCCGGCTTCTCGGCCGCCTTCTGGGCGATACGATCCGAGAGCAGGAGGGGGAGGCGGTTTACGAGATCGTCGAGCGGATCCGGCAGACCTCGATTCGCTTTCACCGGGATGAGGACGAGGCAGCGCGCAAGGAACTCGAGACGATCCTGAACAGCCTGTCGCGAGGCCGGACCAACCAGATCATCCGTGCCTACAGCTATTTCTCCCATTTGGCGAACATCGCCGAGGACCAGCACCATGTACGGCGATCCCGGGCCCATGCCATGGCCGGCGCTCACGCTTTGGAGGCGCCCGAGCCGCGCGAGGGCACCATCGCGCGGGCTTTGAAGCTCGCAAAGGAGGCAGGCATCAGCCAGGCTGCGCTCCAGGCCTTCTTTGCCTCTGCCCTGGTTTCGCCGGTGCTCACTGCACATCCCACGGAAGTGCGCCGCAAGAGCACCATCGATCGTGAGATGGAGATCTCGCAGATCCTCGCCCAGCGCGATCGCCACGAACTGACGCCCGAGGAGGAAGCAGCAACCGAGGACGCGATCCGTCGCGCGGTGCTCACCCTATGGCAGACGAGCATCCTGCGCCGCAACCGGCTGAAGGTGATCGACGAGGTCGTGAACGGCCTGTCCTACTACGACTACACCTTCTTCAGGGAGCTGCCGCGGGTCTATGCTTCGCTGGAGGATCAACTCGCAGCCCTGGATCCCGTCTGGCAAAATGTGGAAATTCCCTCGTTCCTGAGGATGGGGAGCTGGATCGGCGGCGACCGTGACGGCAACCCATTCGTGACGGCGGATGCCCTCAAGCAGGCGCTGCTCCTGCAGAGCAAGCATGCGCTTGGATTCTATCTGGAAGAGCTGCATTGCCTTGGCGCGGAGCTCTCGCTCGATGAGCGCTATGTGAACGTGTCCGAGCAGGTGCACGAACTGGCGAAAGCATCGCCCGATTCCTCGCCTCACCGCCAGGGCGAGCCTTATCGCCGGGCTATTACCGGCATGTATGCGCGCCTGTCGGCGACGGCATCCGGCTTCGGGCATAACGATATCGCACGGCATGCCGTGGGCGATGCTCCTGCCTATGGCAGCGTGGAAGAGTTCGCAGGCGACCTGTCCATCCTGCATCGCTCCTTGGTCTCGAATGGTTCAGGAGCACTGGCGCGCGGGCGTCTGCGCCGTCTGCGCCGCGCCGTCGATGTGTTCGGCTTCCATCTCGCGAGCATCGACCTTCGTCAGAATTCCGACGTGCATCAGCGCGTCGTGGCGGAGCTGTTCGAGAAAGCCATTCCTGGAACGGCTTACGAGACGCTCTCGGAAGAGCAGCGTGTCGCACTTCTCGTCGAGGAGATCAGGACGCCGAGGCTGCTGACTTCACCGTATCTGGAATATTCGGAGGAAACGACAAAGGAGCTCGCCATTGTCCACGAGGCGGCACAGGCGCATCGGCGTTATGGCCAGGCGGCCCTGCCGAATTATGTGATTTCGAAGGCCAGCGATCCGTCCGACATTCTCGAGGTGGCGCTTCTCCTGAAAGAGGCGGGCCTCCTGCGCCCCCGCGAAGGAGAAATGGCGGTCAACATCATTCCGCTGTTCGAAACCATCGCAGATTTGCGCCATTGCAGCCGCGTGATGGACGATCTCTTCGCCTTGCCAGATTATATGCGTCTCTTGCGGAGCCGAAATCAGGCGCAGGAAGTGATGCTCGGCTATTCAGACAGCAACAAGGACGGTGGCTATCTCACCTCGGGCTGGGAGCTCTACAAGGCAGAAACCGAGCTCGTCGAGGTGTTCAAGCGGCACGGCGTGGCCTTGCGCCTTTTCCATGGTCGCGGCGGCTCGGTCGGCCGCGGCGGCGGTCCGAGCTATCAGGCCATTCTGGCCCAGCCCGGTGGTGCCGTACAGGGGGCTATCCGCATCACCGAGCAAGGCGAGGTGATTGCCGGAAAGTACTCCAATCCCGATCTCGGACGGCGCAATCTCGAGATCCTGGCGGCTGCAACTCTGGAGGCCTCCCTGCTGCATTCGAGCCAGCCCGCGCCCCGAGACGAGTATCTCAAGGCGATGGAGGAACTGTCAGAGAGCGCCTACCGGGTCTATCGGGCGCTCGTCTACGAGACCGAAGGCTTCGAGCGCTATTTCTGGGAATCCACGGTGATCGGCGAGATCGCCAATCTCAATATCGGCAGCCGCCCGGCCTCGCGCACCAATTCGCGGCGCATCGAGGATCTGCGCGCCATCCCCTGGGTATTCGGATGGGCGCAGTGCCGCCTTATGCTGCCAGGATGGTATGGCTTCGGCTCTGCCGTGAAGGCCTTCCTGGACAAGTACCCGGACACGGGTCTTTCCCTGCTGCGGGAGATGTATCGCGAGTGGCCGTTCTTCCAGGCGCTGCTGTCGAACATGGACATGGTGCTCGCCAAGAGCAACATCGCCATTGCGTCCCGTTATTCCGAACTGGTCGAGGATGAAGCGCTGCGGGAGGCGATTTTCCCGCGCCTGAGGCACGAGTGGGAAGACTCGATCGAGACCCTTCTTACGATCATGGAGCAGGAAACCCTGCTTGACAAAAACCCGCTGCTCGCCCGCTCCATCCGCAACCGCTTCCCGTATCTCGACCCGCTGAACCATCTTCAGATCGAGTTGTTGAAGCGCCACCGTTCAGGCGATGCTGACGAACAGGTGGTGCAAGGCATTCACCTGTCCATCAACGGGATCGCGGCGGGGCTGCGCAACAGCGGCTGACGGGCGGAAGTCCGGAACCGCGACGCTGTCCCTGAGTTGGGAAGGCGAGAGCTGAACGGCTCTCGCTCCAACGAGAGGGAAGCAGTATGTCCCGCGGTGACAAGTCAGCTTATACCGACAAACAGAAGCGTAAGGCCGAGCATATCGAGGAATCCTACGAGAGCCGCGGCGTCTCGGAAAAGGAGGCGGAGCGGCGGGCTTGGGCCACCGTCAACAAGCAGGATAACGGCGGCAAGAAGGGACGCTCCGGCCACAAGTAAGCACGCTCCCGGTCGAGCCTTCAGACGCCCGCAGCTTCAGACTTAGCAACCCGTGGCGCTTTCTTCTCCGGAATGAAGGTTTGCGGCCGGTTGAGGGCCGCAATCATTGCATAGGAAATGATCATCAGCAGGAACCAGGCCCCCAGCTTGGTGAGCGGCACCATCGACCAGCCCTTGGCCTGATGCGGATAGAGCCAGGCACCCGTGATGGTGCCGATGTTCTCGGCGAACCAGATGAAAAGCGATACGAGGAAGAAGCCGAGCAGAAGCGGCATGCGGCGGTGCACTCGCCAGACCTTGAAATAAACTGTCGTGCGGCCGAAGAGCAGCGCGGTGAACGCAAAAAGCGGCAGTCGGAAATCCGGGATGTAGTGGTGCGTGAAGAAATTGATGTAGATGCCCACCGACAGGAGAATAGTCGCCCATACCGGCGGATGATGCGTGAATTGGAAGTCGAAGAGCCTCCACACACGGGCAAGATAGCTGCCGACGGCTGCATACATGAAGCCTGCGAAAAGAGGTGCTCCCCCGATCTTCAAGAGGCTTGCCTCCGGGTAGGCCCATGATCCGACGGAGGTCTTGAAGATTTCCATGGCCGTCCCCACCACGTGAAAGAGCAGGATGACCTTTGCCTCTTCCAGCGTTTCGAGCCGTGTCGCGATCAAGATGCCCTGAATCAGGATTGCTGCGAGGAACAGGACGTCGTAGCGAGCCAGCGGTGCTTGTGCCGGGTACCATAGCTTGGTGACGATCAGCAGGGCCACCATGAGACCACCGAACAGGCACGCCCATCCCTGTTTGATGCCGAAGCGCAGGAATTCATAGAAACCGGCTGCCCACGGCCCTTTGCTCTCGAAGGATCGAGAGAGCCTTTCCTCGCCGGCGATGAACCGGGCCGTGAAGGGCCAAAGCCTGGCGGAACTGCGATGATCGGGCTTGTGCAACGGCATTTCATCTCTATGACATGGACCCCTTTTCCTGCCAAGGTTTAGGCGTGAGGTCATTGGCCCTGGAGAAGAGGTCCAAGGACGTGTAAGGAAAAGTCCCCTCATATCCCCTTTCAGGGAGGAAGCCTTGCTCACGAGTTCTGCCGCCGGCGTCTACGTCATTTGCCCCACGCCGTTCGAAAGCGACGGACGGCTCGATATGGCCTCGACCGAACGCATGGTCGAAGCCTATCTCAAGGCTGGCGCCACGGGACTGACGATCCTCGGCATCATGGGCGAGGCGCCAAAGCTCGCTGCCGACGAATCTCAGGCCTTTGTGCGCCAAGTCATGAAAGCGGTGGCGGGACGCGTGCCTGTGATCGTCGGCGTATCGGCAGCCGGTTTTGCCGCGATGTCCGCTTTGTCCGCCAAGGCCATGGATGCCGGTGCCGCGGGAGTAATGATCGCTCCGCCGTCGACGCTGAAAACCGATGATCAGATCGTTTCCTATTACGCCGATGCGGTGGAAGCGATCGGCGCGGATGTGCCTTTTGTCATCCAGGATTACCCACTCACGACGAACGTGGTCATGACGCCGAAGGTGATCATGCGCATCATCGAGCAGAACCCGTCCTGCGTCATGCTCAAGCACGAGGATTGGCCGGGTCTCGACAAGATCACTACCTTGCGCCGCGCCAGCGAAAAAGGCGAGGTGCGCCGTGTCTCGATTCTCTGCGGCAATGGCGGCCTCTTCCTTCCTTTCGAGATGGAGCGCGGCGCCGACGGCGCCATGACGGGCTATGCCTATCCTGAGATGCTGGTTGGCGTCGTCGATCTCATCCGTGAAGGCAGGCGCAAGGAAGCGCACGACCTCTTCGATCGACATCTGCCGCTGGTCCGTTACGAAACGCAACCCGGCGTAGGCCTCGCCGTGCGTAAATACGTGCTGAAGAAGCGTGGCATCATTGCCCACGATACGCTGCGCAAGCCAGGGCCGAAGCTGAGTTCGGAGACCGTCGCGGAGATCGATTGGCTGATGCAGCGCATCGAGCGTTCGGAATAACAAGGAGCTTGAGGAAGATGAAGACAGGGTTGGAAGGAAAGCGCGCGCTCGTTCTGGGTGCAAGCAAGGGCTTGGGCTTCGGCATCGCTCAGGGGCTCGCGGAAGAGGGGGCTCGCGTTGCCATCGCAAGCCGCACCCTCGAGGGTTCGAAGGCAGCAGCCGACAAGATCGATGGCGATGTGCTCCCCTTCGTCTGCGATACGGGCAAGGTCGAGCAGGTCGATGCTCTTGCCAGGGACGTGACGGCGGCTCTCGGCGGCGTCGATATTCTCGTGCTCAACAGCGGTGGCCCGCCTCCCGGCAGGGCCCAGGGCGTGTCGTCGGATCAGTGGCGGCAATCCTTCGAGGCCATGTTCGTCAATCTGGTTCGCATCACGGATCATCTTCTTCCCGGCATGATCGAACGCAAGTTCGGTCGCATCATCTCGGTGATTTCGTCGGGGGTGATCCAGCCGATCCCGAATCTTGCCATCTCGAATGCGATCCGCCCGGCGCTCGTCGGCTGGGGCAAGACGCTCGCCAGCGAGGTTGCGTCCACGGGCGTCACCGTCAATGCCATTGCGCCGGGCCGCATCGCCACCGACCGCCTGAAGCAACTCGACGCTGCCAATGCCGAGCGCATGGGCCGCTCCGTGGAGGAGGTTGCCGCTGCCGCGCGCGCCGGCATTCCGGCCGGGCGGTACGGCGAGATCGAGGAATTCGCTGCTGCTGCTGTCTTCCTCGCCAGCGAAAAGGCCTCGTTCATGACGGGTTCGATCCTGCGGGTCGATGGCGGGCAGATCTCGTCGGTGACTTGAACAGATGGACGAGAGAGGCGGGCCCCTTCTGCCTCTCTCGTCTTTGTTTAGGTGGCGCGCTTAGGCGATCGCCCCAAGTGCGTAAAGCATGATGCCGGCTGCAGAACTTGCTGCCAATGTCGGCAGCATGCCGAGCCTGAAGCGGAACATGGCAATGACAGCGGCGATCGACAGCAGAAGCGCCCAGACGTTCACGCTTCCCCACACCGGAACGTCGAGATTCAGTGGACCCCATTCGGTGGCGCGAACCTCTCGGAAGATTGTGTGGACGCCAAACCAGATCGCCAGATTGACGATGACGCCAACGACAGCCGCTGTGATTGCCGTCAGTGCACCGCTCAAAGCGCGGTTGCCGCGCAGCACCTCGATGTAAGGCGCGCCGAGAAAGATCCACAAAAAGCAGGGGGCGAATGTCACCCAGGTGGTGAGAAGGCCGCCCAACGTTCCGGCGATGAGCGGGTGGAGCGTACCCGGGTCGCGGAACGCGGCCATGAAGCCTACGAATTGCAGAACCATGATCAAAGGTCCCGGCGTCGTCTCGGCCATGCCGAGGCCGTCGAGCATCTCCCCGGGCTTCAGCCAGCCATAAGTCTCCACCGCCTGCTGCGCCACATAGGCCAAGGCTGCATAAGCGCCGCCGAAGGTGACCATGGCCATCTTGGAAAAGAACAGGGCCAATTGGCTGAAGACATGGCCGGTGCCGAGAGTGAGCAGAAGCGTCACTACCGGAACAAGCCAGAGCGCGAGCCATACGGCAGCCACGCGCAGAGTTCGTCGGTTGTTCGGACGGGCATGGACCGGAAGATCGTTGCCGAGAAGATCATCAGACGCTTGTTGGCTGCCAGTTTCGGTAGGGGTCGTCATGAATTGAGCAAGGCGTAACTGCACCCCGACCAGACCGATGATCGCCGCCGCAAGGATGATGATCGGGAAGGGGACTCGCAGAAAGAAAATTCCTACGAAGGCAGAGACGGCAATTCCGACCATCACTCCATTCTTCAGCGCCCGCTTGCCGATGCGCATGACGGCTTCCAGGACGACCGCAAGAACGGCGGCCTTCAATCCGAAAAAGAGAGCGGCCACGAAACCGACATTGCCATAGAGGGCATAGATCCAGCTCAGAGCCATGATGGCGACGATCCCGGGGAGGATGAACAATCCGCCGGCCACGAGCCCCCCGAGGGTACGATGCATCAGCCATCCCATGTAGGTGGCCAGCTGCTGCGCTTCCGGGCCCGGCAGGAGCATGCAATAGTTCAAGGCATGCAGAAACCGCGCCTCGGAGATCCAACGCTTCTCCTCGACGAGGATGCGGTGCATCACGGCGATCTGGCCCGCAGGGCCGCCGAAGCTCAAGGCGGCGACCCGCAGCCAGACACGAAAAGCCTCGGCTAAGGAGACGGTGTGAGCAGCGCCCGGGCTGGCAGCGCCGGGGCCGCGCAAGATCGTGCTCATTTCACCTCCCTGTCTTCTGCGAGGGCCAATTGTGGGTCTCATCCGTTGCATCCCGACACCAGCGGTAAAAGGCGTCGTAGAGCAGAAGGCCCGCTTCCAGCTGGGCAAGATCATCCGGGAACATGCGAGAAAGACCCAATGATGCCGCGAGCAGACCGGATGCTTCAGGGGCAAGGTCAAGCCGCGCCGTATCGGCTCCTCTGACAATCCTCGCAAGCCGAAGAAGCGGTTCGGCCGTGAGGCCGAATTCCTCGATCATCACATCGAACGTGCAGAACTCGCCACGATGGCTCCAAAGGACTCCTTCGCCTTCAATGTCGAACGGCGTGGCCCCAAAGCGCTCGGCGACGGCCTGAACTTCGGACGCTGGAACGAACAGGAAGACAGCGTTGACGTCGACGAAACGCCGGATCAGCCAGGGGCAGGCAATGCGGTCGATCTTGGGCCGCGAGCGTGTGACCCAGATCGTCCGTCCCTGTTCATCGCGTGGCGGGAGCTTTTCTTTGCTCACCATGGGCAGTCCAGCCTTTGACCAAGCCAGGATGCCGCCTTCAAGAACATCGGCGGCAGCTCCCGCATGGCGCAGCCAAGCCGCTGCGCCATGGCTGAGTTTGAGCCCTTTCTGGCAGATCGCGACAACGGATCGTCCGGCAAATTCCCGAGCCCATTCCGATACTCTGTCGTAAGGGCGACGGATGGCTCCCGGGATCATGAATGGATTGGCTGCATAGTCCTCGTCTGTGCACACATCGATGAGAACTGGGCACTTGGGAGTACCGATAAGTCGGGCAAGCTTTTCGACGGAAATGGTGTTGAATGACGACATGGTGCATCCGTAAACATTGAAAGCGGATGCGATGCTTGGGCATGTCGCCTCGTGGGGAGATCGCAATCCCCATGTAATATATTACAGACAAAGCAAGCCGGCTTTGTCAAGTCAGGATCGCGCAGCGCTTCATCTGGACTGGGTCACGGGCTCGGGATGAGGAGCCCGTTCTCGACCAGCGCGGTCCATGTATCCTCCGCACTCTCCGCAAAGTGCACGAGCTTGCGGTCTTGTTCACTGACCATGCCGTGCTCCAGCAGGGCATCGAGCTTGATGACGGATTGCCAGTAGGCCTTGTCGAAGAGCACGATCGGCAGTGGCGGGGCCTTGCCCGTCTGGCGGAGGGTGAGGATCTCGAAGAGTTCGTCAAGGGTGCCGAACCCGCCGGGAAAGACCACGAGGGCATTCGCGCGCATGGCCAGATGCATCTTGCGCATGGCGAAGTAATGAAAGCGGAAGGTCAGGTCCGGGGTGGAATAGGCATTGGGCTCCTGCTCATGCGGCAGCGTGATGTTGAACCCGATGGACGGGGCGTTCACGTCGAACGCCCCACGATTGGCCGCCTCCATGATGCCGGGGCCGCCTCCGGTCGCGATGACATTGTCGCGCAGTCCTCCACTGGCTGTCAGAGCTCCGCCGCGCTGCGAGGCGATGGCGCCGAACGCTCGCGCTTGCTCGTACCAGTAGGAGTGCCGCCCTGGTCCGTTCTCGCGAACCCGGGCGCTGCCGAACACGACGATGGTGGAGCGCACGCCCCAGATGCGCAGGCTCTCTTCGGCCTTGGCATATTCCAGCTGGAAGCGGACGCCGCGCATGGAATCGCCCAGCAGAAAATCCTCGTCGAGGGCAGCCAGACGATAGGAAGGAGAAGCCATTTGAGCTGCGTTCGAGGGCCTTTTATCCATGCGCAGGAACTCCTGTTGTGCAGGCCCGCAGAAAGCATATCTCGCGCCGATGGTTAAGAGCCCATGGGTCCGGTTGGGATCTCCTGGGGGCTCGACGGCGGAACTCCCAAAGGTTCGCCAGGGCTCGGCGCTTCGCTCGGCGTACCGGGTGGAACCCCAAGAGGTTCGCTGGGGCTTGGAATGCCGGACGGCCCAGGATCCGGATGGACCGGCTGAGGGGCTGGATTGGGCACATCCGGCTGCGGCGGTGTCGGATTGGGGGTGTTGGACATAACCGGAATCCTCGTTCAACGCTCCGGTTCGCAACGGAAGACAAACGCTCTTTGTTCCGAGCCGTGGCCCATCAACGACATCGCTGCATTTCGCTCTGGGCAGCATCGTCAATGTCGCTATATTCACGGCGAGCAAGGGCAGGAGAGCCCTTGAAGCCAGAAGGAGCGCCCGCCTGTGACCCGCCTGTCCTCGTTGAATGCCACGGATATCCTGCCCGTCGACGGCTGCCGGGGCGCCCTTGCTGGCCGCGTGTGGCGTCCAGGCGTCGGCCCCTGCGTGGTTGCAGTACGCGAAGCAGGCGTGTTCGACATCTCCAGCATCTGCTCCACGATGAGCGAACTCGCAGCGGGGGAAAATCCGGCGCAGGTCGTGAAGGCAGCAGAAGGCGAGAGAATTGCCTCCCTCGACGAACTCCTGGCGAACACGCCCTCCGATGCGCGTGACCCATCGAAGCCGTGGCTTCTGGCTCCTATCGACCTTCAGGTGATCAAGGCCGCTGGCGTGACTTTCGCGGTTTCCATGCTGGAGCGGGTTATCGAGGAGCGGGCACGGGGCGATGCGAGCGCAGCCGCCGCCATCCGCGCGGAGGTGCTGCGTCTCGTCGGGGATGACCTCAGCCGCCTGAAACCCGGCTCGCGCGAGGCTATGGCGCTGAAGGACGTGCTCATCGCTCAGGGGGCCTGGAGCCAGTATCTCGAAGTCGGCATCGGTCCCGACGCGGAGGTATTCACGAAGGCGCCGACCCTGTCGGCTGTCGGCGCTCTCATGGATGCGGGCCTGCACCCGAAATCCACCTGGAACAATCCCGAGCCTGAGGTGGTGGTCGTCGTGACGGCCGACGGGAGAATCGTCGGTGCGGCCTTAGGCAACGATGTGAACTTGCGCGACTTCGAGGGTCGTTCGGCGCTTCTGCTCTCGAAGGCCAAGGACAACAACGCCTCCTGTGCACTGGGTCCCTTCGTGCGCTTTTTCGACGAGAGCTTCTCCCTCGACGACGTGCGCAGGACTACGGTCACACTGATTGTGGAAGGCGAGGACGGCTTCAGGCTGGAAGGCTCGTCGTCCATCACCAAGATCAGCCGCGATCCGGAGGATCTCGTCGCGCAGACGCTCGGCTCGCACCATCAATATCCGGATGGCTTTGTACTGTTTCTCGGAACGATGTTCGCGCCGACGCAGGATCGTGACGAGGCGGGGATGGGATTTACGCACAAGAGCGGAGATATTGTTACCATTGCCGCGCCACAGCTCGGGAAACTCGTGAACCGCATGAAGTCGAGTTCCGAATGCGAGCCTTGGACCTTCGGCCTGCGGGCGTTGATGACGAACCTGGCCTCGCGGGGGCTGCTGAAAGCGAGTTGAACCTGAAACGAGAGGCGGTTACGGAGCAATCCATTCGCCTCTCGCGCAACATGGGATGTGGCTGAACACTCAAATTAACTTCGTTTGCAAATCCTACGGAGCTTCCTGAGTATTCCATTGAAGTTTGCCTTCCGAACGCCATCATAAGCAATCACTAAAGAGATGTTGGTCCGAACGAGCCCGCTCTCTCTTCCGCCGGAATGTTGTCATGTGCCTGTTCATGCATTTTCGGCATGAGGGACATGAAGTGAAACTTCATTCTGTTGAACGTTGAAGCGGCGAGTTCTAAAGGCCATCGGAAGTATTCTGTGCCTTGTATCAGAGAGCTTAAAATGGTTGCTTATAGACGTTATCTCATTGCGTCGTCTCTTGCGCGCTTGATCCGAAAAGAGAGAGGCGGCAACCGTGTCACGGAAGGCCATTTCCCGAACCAGGCTGACCGAAGCTCCTTCGTGATCGTGGATGGCGACAAGGGAAGCCTCGTGCTGGTCCATGCAGGGACCAACGGTCCTGTGGAAGAACGCACGGAAGTGCCGCGTGCACATGCGGAGGCTCTGCTCGATGTGACACCCGGCAAGCTCGATTATCTTCTCACGCACCTGACCATCGGCACACGCGACATCCAGATCGCCCGCTTCGTGACGCCCGGCCCCCTCGACATGATCTCCGTCTCGTTCGAGAGCGAGGAGGAGGCGAGGGACTTCCGGCCCCTCTCCTGGTTCGGCCCCGATGTGACGCAGGAAGCAGCCTATCAGAACCGTGCCATTGCGCTCAACGGTCCGCCTCAGGTGCCGGAGGTTCCGCTTTCGAACGCTGCGCTCAACAGCCTGCTCGATACGCTTGAGAACCGCTACAGCACTGGCCGCTCTTACATGCCCCAGCAACCGGCGAGAAATGCCGCTGACGTCGAACTCGTTCAGAGCGTTACGGCCCCCGCTGTCCCCGAGCGTCCCCAACCGGCTCCACAGGGCAGACCGGCTACGCAAGCGTCAGCGCCAGTCTCAACCGATGTGGAAATTGCCGAGGACGAGAGCAACGACCTCAACCTCAGCATCGAAGACAACGTGATCCGTGAGCTGGCTCGCTCCTTGCGGCCGCAGCGGCGCTGAAGACGACGCAGGCCTGGATCTCTCGATCCAGGCTTTTTCATCAGCTCGGCAGAACGATGCAACTTCCGCGCAGAGAGCGGATCTTCTGGCAGAGCTCTTCTGCACTTTTGCGGGAATCGGCCGGCGCACGCACACGATAGAACGTTCTTGACCCGCGATAGCGCAAGCGCGTCCCGATGATCATGGGGCGGCTGTCCTTCAACAGGGAAGCGTAAGCCAAGCTCGCACGCTTGTAGGACGAGAGGGCTTGCGCCTTCGAGAAGTTGCCTGCCAGCTGAACACCCCAGGGAGCGAAAGGCGCCTCCCCATCGGCGTCCCGCCCCGGTGCGCGCAGCACGGCAATGATCTGCTGACAGCTTTCCGGTTCGGGTGGTGCGGCATCAGCCTGCTGTCGGGGAGCATCTTTCCCGCCTGCCCATTCTTCCGCCGCTCGCCCTGTAATGCTGACAACGTAGTTCCGGGTTTCAGCCGGCAGGTCTGCACGCCCGGCAAGCCATGACGTGACCCGCGCCGGACCGCTGTTATAGGCTGCCGCCGCGAGACCCAGGTTGCCGAATTGCGCGGAAAGGTCCGCAATCAGTTCGGCGGCCTTTGGGATGGCCTGTTCGGGGTCGAACGGATCCGTCAATCCACGTTCCCTGGCCGTGCCCGGCATGAACTGCGCCACCCCCTGTGCGCCTGCGGGGCTCACGACCCTCGTTCGGAACGAGCTTTCCCGCCAGATCAGCCTCGTCAGGAAATCGCGCGGCACCTCATGCTTTTGCGCCGCTTCCTCAATGAGACGGCACAGAGCCTGCTCGACCGTTTCGCCGGTGGCGCCTTGCGATGCAGAGGCAGGGAAGCCGAGCAGAGCAACTCCACACAAAAACGCCAGCCAGCCGCGCATGAGAATCTGAACTTCAAGAGACGGGAGTTTCAAGGAACGGTAATGCTACAGATAGGCGATCATGCGTCCGGCCAAGAGGGCCATCATCCACGCGATGAGAGAGACGAGCGCATAGGTGCGTGCCTCAGGCGGCAGGGTGCCCGCGCGCAGCGCCCCGTGAAAGCGGATATGAAACAGAACGACATTCACGAGCCCGACCGCAATGAAGGCAAGTTTGGCGTAGAAGGCAGGATTAACGCCAAGAGCACGGGCCTCCACCGCCAGAAGAAGGATCCCGGAAGGCACTTGCAGCGCGATCCCCAGTGCTGCGAGAGGGATGGCATAGCGGCCAACCTGCTGCGCATTCTTCCCATGCTCCCCCAGAACCTTCAGATCGAAGACGGCGATGCCGCCCACGACAAAGGCGGCTCCAAGCACGTGAACGAGGTTGGCGATCGTATAGAGCCACGCCGAGTGCCGTCCGGCATGCCCGATCCAGGATGTTTCGAGCGCGGCGAGAAGCTCAAGATACATCGGATCAACGCAACTCGAAGATCTTGCCGCTGATCGTGATCCGCTCCGCCCTCAGTTCATTCTCGACCCGGGTCGAAGGATAACCGACAAGAGTCACCTCGGTGCCTGGCTTGAGCATGTCCGGTTCGATGCCGCGGGCACTCATGCGAAAGGGAGGCGCCAAGACGGCCTCCCAATTCTTGTTGTCATGGCTCACCATGATCATCACGTGCGGGTTCTGCCAGTCCGCCCGCTGAACGGCGCTCGTCATGGTAAAGGGCTTGGATGCATCGTAGCTGCCCCAGCCATGATGGGCCAAAGCATAGCCGCCTGCCGGGAGCATCCCGCACAGGCACAGGACGAACAGAGGATGCTTCATGCGCGTCTCCCATGCTCAAGCCAGTCTCGGTCGAGCAGTTCTTGAACGAAGGTTGACGGGAAGGCTGGGCCGGTCAAGGCCTGAGGCCATGTTACAGGCCCGGATCATCATCTTGTGATGGTGTTCATGAAGGTTGACCCCCTGCGCCCTGCAAAGGATATGCTGCTCTGTAACGAATCATTCTTCATCTTGGAAATGTCATGGCCTCGTTCCTGAAAGACCTTTGGACCCGCCTCACAGGCGCTGAAAGCAGCCGCGCCGTCGAACCGGTAGCCGAGGCCGTGGAGTACAAAGGCTTCCGGATCAGGCCAGCCCCCTACTCCTCCAAGGGACAGTATCAGACGGCGGGAATCATCGAGAAGGATTCCGATGCCGGATTGAGGGAGCACCGTTTCGTTCGTGCCGAAACGCATGCCAGCAGGGCTGATGCGGAAGCCTTCGCGATTGTGAAGGCAAAGCAGATCATCGACGAGCAGGGCGAGCGCATTTTCGGCTGATCGGGGACATTCGCTGCAAGACGCCTTCCTCTATTTCCTTTCCCGTTGCCTGCATCAGGTAATCCCTCTCGCTGCATTTCATGAAGCTGCGAGACGAGTGACTGCGTTGCGTGTTGGCTCGTGGCCAAGCATGGCCGCATTAGAAGGGAAAATCAGATGGCAAGCACACCCAAGGAGCCCAAATCGGGCAAGTCCTCGGCTCCGGCTTCGGACCCGGTTCTGACGAACCGCCAGGGACACCCCATCACCAATAACCAGTCGCAGCGCACGGTCGGTGCACGCGGCCCTGCGACGTTGGAAAATTATCAGTTTCTCGAAAAGATCACCCATTTCGACCGCGAGCGCATTCCTGAGCGCGTCGTTCATGCGCGCGGCTTCGTTTGTTATGGCGAGTTCGAAGCCACGGGAAAGATCGGAGATGAACCGGCTTCAAAATATACGCGCGCCAAGCTGTTCCAGGAGGCGGGCAAGAAGACGCCGCTTGCGATACGCTTCTCGACCGTGATCGGCGGCCGCGACTCCTCGGAAGTGGCGCGCGACCCGCGCGGCTTTGCAGTGAAGTTCTATACGGAAGACGGCAACTGGGATCTCGTCGGCAACAACCTGGCCGTGTTCTTCATCCGCGATGCCATCAAATTCCCGGATGTCATTCATGCCCTGAAACCCGATCCGGTCACGTTCCGTCAGGAACCGAACCGCATCTTCGACTTCATGAGCCAGACGCCCGAGTCGATGCACATGCTGACCCATCTGTTCAGCCCGCGCGGCATTCCGGCGAGCTACCGGCACATGGAAGGCTTCGGCGTGAACACCTACAAGATGGTGAATGCCCAAGGCGATACGGTGCTGGTGAAGTACCACTTCCATCCGCGCTGCGGCCTTGCGAGCCTGACAGCCGAAGAAGCGGCCAAGGTTCAGGGACAGGATCTCGGCTCCGCCTCGAAGGATCTCTTCGAGGCCATCGAGCGGGGCGAGTACCCGCAATGGGACATGTATGTGCAGATCATGGAAGACCATGATCACCCGGAGCTCGATTGGGATCCGCTCGACGATACCAAGATCTGGCCTGAGAAGGACTTCCCGCTTCGCCATGTGGGCGTGATGACCCTCAACCGGAATGTTCAGGATCATTTCAATGAAAACGAGCAGATCGCCATGGGAACCGGCGTTCTCGTGGACGGCCTCGACTTCTCCGACGACAAGATGCTGGTGGGCCGTACCTTCTCCTACTCGGATACCCAGCGCTATCGCGTCGGTACCAATTATCTCGAACTGCCTGTGAACCAGGCCAAGAACGCGAAGGTGGCGACCAATCTGAGTGGTGGGCAAATGTCGTACCACCGTGACCTGGCTCCGGGACAGAACCCGCATGTGAACTACGAGCCGTCGATCCATGGCGGCCTCAACGAGTCGCCGCGCGAGGAGCCGAACAATCCTCCAGAGATCCGCGGACGCCTGACGCGCAGCGTCATCGATCGGCGCAACGACTACATCCATGCCCGTGGCCGGTATTGTACCATGATGGACTGGGAACGGGACGATCTCGTGCTCAACCTGGGTACCTTGCTCGGCCAATGCGAACGCGACGTCCAGGAGCGGATGGTCTGGCACCTGCTCATGGTCCATGACGAATATGGCAGCCGGGTCGGGCAGATGATCGGCATCACGGCCGACGACGTCCGGCATCTCCCGCCCTTGCCGAAGCAAGTCCTGACAGAGGACGAGGAACGTCGCCTGCAGAACCTCGGCAGGAACGGTGACAAGATCGACGCGACCGTCTGGGGCCAGTGGACGAGTTCCGTGAAGAACTACAAGGCCTCCGCCGAAGAGGTTTTGGGCGGAATGCGGAACGTGCCCACGACCCCCGCCACCCGCCAGGCGGCTGAGTAGGGGCCTTGTTCCTGAAAAGGGAGCGGGCCGGGTTGACCGGCCCGCTTCATCGAAGATTATCGTCCTTCGTGCCGCTTCGGCTGCCGCGGCGTTCCGCGTAGACCTTCGTGAATTCCGCCCCGAACAGCAGAATGAGAGAGGAGTAATAGATCCAGAGCAGCATCGTGATGATCGAGGCGGCTGCACCATAGCCGGTGGCAATGTTGCTGGTGCCGAGATAGTAGCCGATCAAAAACTTGCCGATTGTGAATAGAAGCCCCGTCACCAGGGACCCGGTCCAGACATCGCCCCAGGTGATGTCCACGTTCGGCAGGAGCTTGAAGATCATGGCGAAGAGCAGGACGGAAATCACGAAAGAGATGAGGCTGTTGAGGAAGTGCAGGATCACCGTCGCGCCGGAGAAGAGGGGCTCGATATAGGCGCTCACAGCCGACAGACCGGCGTCGATGATCAGGGAGACCAGCAGCAGAAAGCCGATACCCAGCACCAGGGCGAAGCTCACGAGCCGTGTCCGGAGAAAATTGAGAAGGCCAGAGCCTTCGGGCGGCTTCGCCTTCCAGATGATGTTCAGATTGTCCTGCAATTCTACGACAGCGCCGCTCACCAGCAGCAGGAACGTAACGACACCCACAGTCGTGCCGATGATTCCCGAGCCCACATTACCGGCGCTGGCGATCATGGTTTCGAGCGCCGAGGCTTCGTTCGTGCCGATCATGCCGCCGAGTTCCCTGACGATCGCTCCCTGAGCCGCCTCCCGGCCGAAGGCCAAGCCTGCCACGGCAATGGCCGTCAGCAACATAGGGGCCAGCGAGAAGACGGTGAAGAACGCGATCGAGGCGCCGAGGCTCATGGCGCGGTCGTTCCACCATCCCTCGAATGCGGCTCTCATGAGACGCCCTGTTTCGGAAAGCATGCCTGCGCCGTCTCCCTCCGCCGGTGGAGCAGGCGGGTCATATCGGGTGCCTTCACGGTTTAACCGGCAGGAACCTTGTCTTGTTCCTTGTTGAAACAGAGCCGATCCGGCCGCTCGAGATAACCCTTGAGGAGAACGCCATATTTCTCTGCAGCTGAACGCAGGCGGGGCTCTTCCTCGCTCCCGCGGAGTGCATCCGCAGCCATGGTGTGGGAGCCGATCTGGAAGGCGAGGTAGCAAGGCGCCATGGAGACGAGCAGCTCTGGGGCGACAGGACGGCCGCTTTCCTTCTCCACGACGCGGCATAGGTGCCGGATCTCGGAGTTGGACAGGTTGAACTCGACTGCTGCCCCGGCAATGTCCCACGCGATGTCCTGGCAGCCGACGAGATCATGGGCAGTGCTGTGATCGAGCGCATCCGTCTTGATGAGGCGCTCGCCGATCACGAGCCATTCCGAAGGGTGCAGACGGCTGTCGGTGAAGACAGGACGGACCATAGAGCTCAATCTATGGCCATTCGTGAGGATACGGTCGATCGTGCCGGCCGCCTCTTCGCCCAGGGCCAGCATCGTATTGTAACGGGCCATCTCATGAAGCTGGAGCAAGGATGCTCCAGCGTAGAGGGGGGCTGGAAAATGCCTGGCTCTGAACCCCAGGTAGATCCCGAGGTGATCGACCAATCGGCCTCGCTCGATAGGATGCTGATCGAGCGATGGTGCTCTTTCATGCCACCGCTCCACCAGAAAGCCATGGCGAAGGCCCGCGATTTCGGATGTGAAGCCCGCTTCATGCAAATGCCGCGCCTGGGCTTTCTTGCGCCAGCCGTTCTCCCCGAGGCCTGCGAACTTGACGAGCCAGGTTGCTTCCTGGGTGCGGGCCAGAAATTTTCGGCGTTCCTGCTGAATGTTCGCGGCTGGCCAGAACTCCGGCCTGTCGTAGCGCAACCTGCGCCATGCTCCGCCGGAGATGTCCTCCAGGCGACCTTGCAGGGGGCCCGTCAGGCTTTCCACCCACTGGGTCAAAAGGCTGCTGCCTCCCTCGAGGAGCAGACTATCCATGCCGAGGAAATGCCGCGCAGCCTTGTCCCAGCGGGCGCGATGGCTGGGGCTCGCCTGAGGGCCTAATTGTCCGGCGTGGCTTGGGAAGAAGTGGATCCGCTTGCGGGCCACGCCCGCAGCTTCCAGCCAGTCCGCAACGGCGCCGAAGGAACTGCCGGACAACCCCGGGCCTTCATCCACGACGGCAAATGTCGCATTCGGATCCTGCGTCAGCATGGCGGTGACCTCTGGGTCGACCTTCACCTCTCGCTGGAACGGGTGTCCGACGGGACGAACGGTGAAGGGAGCAGAAGAGCCGAGAGCGGCTGCGACAAGGGAACTTAAGCCCGCCCCGATGCTGCGGATGCCGATGATACGCGTTTCCGGGCCAAGGCCGGAGCGGAGGGCCGCTTCCACATAACTTTCCGGATAAAGTGCGTAGAAGGCATAGCCTTCGGCCTGCTTGATGCGAACGGTCAGGTTAGAGTCGAAACGGTGAAGCTTCTCCCGGATAACCTCCGGGACAGAAGTCTGCGAGAAACCGCTCCGCCAGGATTGCACGATGCTGCACGCCAGAGGCATCAGGCATCCCATTCCATCGACATGGGTAGGCGAGAGAGCATCATACCCTCTTGCCTCGACGTCCCTATCGATGAGCCCCTGAACGAGTTCGCTCGCGCCGATGAAAGCTGCAATCAGAGCGCCGTGCCTCTCATGGCCCGGGGGGAGGGCAGAGATCCGGTCGAGACTCCTCTCGACCGATCTTCGCTTCTCATCGACGGTTTCGATGCTTTCCCGGTCGCCATAGATCAGCATGGGGAGCTTGCCCTCGCCTGGCCGGTTTATGCGGCGGCCTCCTGCTTGAGCGAGGCCATGTCGATCACGAAGCGGTATTTGACGTCGCTCCTGAGCATCCGTTCATAAGCCTCGTTGATCTGCTGAATCGGGATTATCTCGATTTCGGACGTGATCCCATGCTGGGCGCAGAAGTCGAGCATCTCCTGCGTCTCGGCAATGCCGCCGATGAGCGAGCCGCCGATCTGGCGCCGTTTCATGATCAGGTTGAACACCGTGGTCGCAGGATGCGGCTCGGCGGGAGCGCCGACCAGCACCATGGTGCCGTCCCGGGCCAACAGCACGAGATAGGCATCGAGGTCATGGGGAGCTGCGACCGTGTCGAGGATGAAGTCGAAGCTGTTGCGGTGAGCCGCCATCGCCTCCTTGTCCTTCGAGACCACCACTTCGTGCGCGCCGAGCGCCAGCGCGTCCTCCCGCTTGTTGGGCGAGGTGGTGAAGAGAACCACGTGCGCACCCATGGCGCGGGCGAGCTTGACGGCCATGTGGCCAAGACCGCCAAGGCCCACGATTCCAACTTTTTGTCCCGCCTGGACGCGCCAGCGGCGCAGGGGGGAATAAGTGGTGATGCCGGCGCAGAGAAGCGGCGCAGCCGCAGCAGGATCAAGACCGTCGGGAATGCGCAGCACGAAGCTCTCGTCCACCACGATTACATCGGAATAGCCGCCATAGGTGTTGGCCCCGGTGCCCTGTTCGGGGCCGTTATAGGTTCCGGTGAAGCCAACCTCGCAATATTGCTCAAGCCCTTCGCGGCAGCTCCGGCAGGTGCGGCAGGAATCCACCATGCAACCGACGCCCACGAGATCGCCCACCTTGAATTTGCGGACGCCTCCCCCGACTTTGGTCACACGGCCCACAATTTCGTGACCAGGCAGGCTGGGATAGAGCGTGCCCCCCCATTCGCCCCGTACCGTGTGAAGATCGGAGTGGCAGACGCCACAATAGAGGATCTCGATCTGGACGTCGTTCTCGCGCGGGTCGCGGCGCTCGAAGCTGAATGGGGCAAGCGGGGTCGTCGCGTCCTGGGCGGCGTAGCCGAAAGCTTTGATCACGGAAGTCTCCATTGCAAGGGAAGGCGGTGTGGCAGCGCAGCAGCCGTGTGTGCAGCTGACGATAGGTTAAGCGGAGACATCGTCAATGCGCCCGACCTGCATGGCCGACGTTTCTCGCTCGAAGGGCGGCGATGATTTATATAACTTTATATCATAAATTTCTTTCCCTCGGTCCTGGTTTTCGTCAGCTAACGATCTACCTCCTCAAGGAGGTGCTGGATCCGATGCGAGACCATCCGCTGCCTTCGGGTGGGCGGCGGCAAAGCGGCACATCAGAATTCGGTGACTGAAGGAAACTTTAACTTGCCGTGCCAACAGCAATCCGCGAGGCTAGGTCGGAAAGACGGCATCGCTCGCATCATGGATGTTCCACTGCAGATCCGGGCTCATGATCGCATCGCGCAGGCCGCATGAAGAAGGGGAAGCTGCCATAGGCACGTTCTGACGCATCATCGCACCGCCTGGTCTGGGCAACCTTAGCGGTGCAGAATCGTTATCTCTGAGAGGGATCTGATTTCGGTGGCGCCATGCTTCATTCCGACGACCTGTTCTCGAGTTTCCTGAAGTCCTACGAAAACCGCCGTGAGGCGGAGATGTCCCTCGCGGAATACCTGGAAGGGTGCCGCGACGATCCCATGATGTATGCCAGCGCTCCCGAGCGCATTCTGGCGGCGATCGGCGAGGCGGAGCTCGTCGATACCTCGAAGGACGCGCGTCTCGGCCGCATCTTCATGAACCGAACGATCCGCGTCTATCCGGCCTTCTCCGAATTCTACGGCATGGAAGAAACGATCGAGATGATCGTGAGCTTCTTCCGCCACGCTGCCCAGGGTCTGGAGGAGCGCAAGCAGATCCTCTATCTCCTCGGCCCCGTCGGCGGCGGCAAGTCTTCTCTCGCCGAGCGTCTGAAGGCGCTGATGGAAGTTCATCCCATCTACGTGCTCAAGGCCGGCGACGAGATCAGCCCCGTTTTCGAGAGCCCTTTGGGGCTTTTCGACCCGGAGCAGATGGGACCCGTGCTTGAGGAGCGTTATGGGATCCCCCGGCGGCGCCTGACCAATCTCTTGAGTCCATGGGCGATCAAGCGGCTCGACGAGTTCCGGGGCGATATCTCCAAGTTCCGCGTAGTGAAGGTCAATCCTTCGCGGTTGCGGCAGATTGCGGTCGCCAAGACGGAGCCCGGCGACGAGAACAATCAGGATATTTCCTCCCTCGTCGGCAAGGTGGACATCCGCAAGCTCGAGACTCTCTCCCAAGCCGATCCGGACGCCTACAGCTATTCCGGCGGTCTCAATCGCGCCAACCAGGGCATTCTCGAGTTCGTCGAGATGTTCAAGGCGCCGATCAAAATGCTCCATCCTCTGCTGACGGCGACACAGGAAGGCAATTATGTCGGGACCGAGAATATCGGCTCCATCCCGTTCACAGGCATCATCCTGGCGCATTCGAACGAAGCCGAGTGGCAAAGCTTCAAGTCGAACAAGAACAACGAGGCTTTCATTGATCGCATTTACGTGATCAAGGTGCCGTACTGCCTCCGGGTGACCGAGGAGCAGAAGATCTACGAAAAGCTGATCCGCGGTTCGGAACTGGCCAGGGCGCCCTGTGCTCCCGCCACGCTCGAAATGCTGGCGCGCTTCTCGGTTCTGTCACGCCTGCGTGCGCACGAGAATTCGAACCTGTATTCCAAGATGCGGGTCTATGACGGCGAGAGTCTGCGTGAGGTCGACCCTCGCGCCCGCAGCCTTCAGGAATACAGGGATGCGGCCGGCGTCGATGAAGGCATGGATGGCATTTCCACGCGCTTTGCCTTCAAGGTCCTGTCGGCCACGTTCAACCACGACACGATCGAGGTGGCGGCCGATCCGGTCCATCTCATGTACGTGCTCGAACAGTCGCTCAGGCGCGAGCAGCTGCCGCAGGACGTGGAGCGGCGCTATCTGGAATTCATCAAGGGGGAACTTGCCCCCCGCTACGCCGACTTCATCGGGCATGAAATCCAGAAGGCATATCTGGAATCCTATCATGATTATGGCCAGAACCTCTTCGACCGCTACGTTTCCTACGCGGATGCCTGGATTGAGGATCAGGACTTCAAGGACCCGGATACGGGGCAGCTTCTCAATCGCGAGCTTTTGAATCAGGAGCTGACCAAGATCGAGAAGCCGGCCGGCATCGCGAATCCGAAGGATTTCCGCAATGAGGTCGTGAAGTTCTCGCTGCGGGCCCGAGCCGGCAACAATGGACGCAACCCCTCCTGGACAAGCTACGAGAAAATCCGCGACGTTATCGAGCGTCGCATGTTCTCGCAGGTCGAGGAGTTGCTGCCCGTCATCAGCTTCGGATCGAAGAAAGACAGCGAGACGGAGAAGAAGCACGGCGAGTTTGTAGAGAGAATGATGGCGCGGGGCTATACTGAGCGGCAGGTGCGACGCTTGGTGGAATGGTACATGCGCGTGAAGCAGGCGGGCTAACGAACGAGCGGAGGCAAAGCGGGCGTTCCTATGTACATCATCGACAGACGCCTCAATCCCGGCGGCAAGAGCCTTGCGAACCGCCAACGCTTTCTTCGTCGTGCCAAAGCGCAGATCCAGCGGGCCGTCCGCCAGACGGCAGGGGACCGTGACATCACCGACCTTGAGCGGGGCGGAGAGATTTCCATTCCAGCCGATGGTGTGCGCGAGCCGAGCTTCCGCCGCTCCGGTGAGGGCGGGATCCAAGACCACATTCTTCCCGGCAACAAGCGTTTCGTCGAAGGAGACACGATCGATCGCCCTCCCGGAGGGGGCGGTGGAGGCTCCTCCGCGGGCGACGGCGGCGGAGGCGAGGACGATTTCCGCTTCGCCTTGAGCCGCGAGGAGTTCCTGGACCTGTTCCTTGAAGACCTCGAACTGCCGGATCTGGCAAAACGCCGCCTCGCGACGGTTGAAGTGCAGGGCGTCCGGCGCGCCGGCTATTCTGTCACAGGGTCTCCGGTGAATCTCGCGCTGCTGCGCTCCATGCGCAACGCTCTGTCGCGCCGCATTGCCGTGCGAAGGCCGAAATCCACCGAAATCGCGAAGATCAAGGAGGAAATCGCCCTTCTCGAGAAGGACGGGGAGAGCGAAAGGCTGACAGCCTTGCGGGAAGAGCTCGAGCGGCTGCAGCGCCGCAGCCGACAGTTCCCCTATATCGACCCGCTCGATCTGCGCTACCGGCGTTTCGAACCGGTCTCGCGGCCAGTGGCGCAAGCCGTCATGTTCTGCCTCATGGATGTGTCGGGCTCAATGACGGAGCACATGAAGGATCTCGCCAAGCGGTTCTACATGCTGCTCTACATCTTCCTGACGCGCCGCTACAAACATGTGGAGATCGTCTTCATTCGCCACACGCACGAGGCGAAGGAGGTGGATGAGGAGACATTCTTCCACTCGCCGGAAACGGGCGGCACGGTTGTTTCATCGGCATTGAGGGAAATGGAGCGGATCGTTGCCGAGCGCTACCCGCCCGAGAACTGGAACATCTACGCAGCCCAAGCCTCCGACGGCGACAATTCGCCGAACGACGGCGCAACGAGCGCCGCCCTCCTGAGGGACGTGATCCTTCCTGCCTGCCAGTACTATGCCTATCTCGAGGTCGGCAGCGACCATGACCGCATGCAGGCAGGCTTCATCAATCACAAGACCGCCCTTTGGCAGACGTATGAAACCTTGCAGGAGGATGGCGCCAACATCGCCATGCGAAAGGTCAATCACCGGCGCGAAATCTATCCCGTTTTCCGCGAGCTGTTCCGTCGCCGTGACGCCGAGGCGAGGGTGCCATGAGCCTGATCGAGAAAGACACCCTGCTGTTTCATGGCGCCGACTGGGATTTTGGGGCCATCCAGCGTGTCTACGATGCGATTGAAGAAATTGCCGTTGGCGAGCTCGGGCTCGACGTCTATCCCAACCAGATCGAGGTGATCACGGCCGAGCAGATGCTCGATGCCTATGCCTCCGTCGGCATGCCATTGTTTTACAAGCACTGGTCCTTCGGAAAACACTTCGCGGCGCACGAAGCGGGCTACCGGCAGGGGCTGATGGGTCTGGCTTATGAGATCGTCATCAATTCGAACCCTTGCATCTCCTACATCATGGAGGAGAACACGGCGACGATGCAGACGCTGGTGATCGCGCACGCTGCCTTCGGGCACAACCACTTCTTCAAGAACAACTATCTCTTCAAGGAGTGGACGGACGCGGACGGTATCCTCGACTACCTTGAATTCGCCAAGAGCTACATCGCCCGCTGTGAGGAGCGCTACGGACAGAACGCCGTCGAGAAGGTGATCGATGCAGCCCATGCGCTCATGTCCCACGGCGTTCATCGCTATCCGCGCAAGAAGCGGCCGGATTTACGCTCGGAGGAGCGTCGGGAACGTGAGCGCCAGATCCACCGGGAGCAGACCTTCAACGACCTTTGGCGGACGGTTCCTGCCAAGGGAGGAGCCCCCAAGCCGGATCTCAGCGACGAACGGCGGCGGGCCCTGTTGGAGCTGCCGCAGGAGAACATCCTGTACTTCCTCGAGAAATCTGCGCCTCGCCTCCAGCCCTGGCAGAGAGAGATCCTGCGCATCGTCCGGCAGATCGCGCAGTATTTCTATCCGCAGCGCCAGACGAAAGTCATGAACGAGGGGTGCGCCACCTATTGTCATTACCGGATCATGACTCGTCTGCATGAGACGGGTCGGATCAGCGACGGCGCTTTCCTCGAGTTTCTGCAGTCCCATACCAACGTGACCCGGCAGCCCGAGTACGATAATCCTCATTACGGCGGCATCAATCCCTATGCTCTCGGTTTCGGGATGATGCAGGACATCGAACGCATATGCACCCAGCCGACGGCCGAAGATCGGGAATGGTTTCCCGATATCGCAGGCTGTGATGATGCCATGGCTGTCTTGCGCAGCGTGTGGGCGAATTACCGGGATGAGAGCTTCATATCGCAGTATCTGAGCCCCCATCTCATGCGGCAGTGGCGCCTGTTCCATTTGGTCGACGATCCGGACCGCCCCGAATTGCTAATCGAGGCGATCCACGACGAGCGCGGCTACCGCCGCCTGCGCCGCTCGCTGTCGCGGCAATATGATGTCGGTTGGACCGATCCGGACATCCAGGTGGTCGATGTCGATCTTGCCGGCGACCGGCGGCTCATTCTGCACCACCAAGTCCTCAACCACACTTTGCTGCACAAGGATGACGCCCAGCGCGTTCTGCAGATGATCGCCAACCTTTGGGGCTACGACGTGGTGCTCAAAGAGATTGAGGCGAGTACGGGCGCCATCTTCCAAGAGCACGTCGCTCATCCGCACGAGACGCTCTTTTAGAGAGTCTTGACGCAAAAAAGCCTATGACTCGTTCCACCATCACGCTCCCAGGGCCTGTCCTTGGTTTCAGGGCCGGCTCCCATTGCGGAGAACACCGATGGAACACAAGCCTGTAGAGACACTGCGTGGCGTTGCTGAGGTACGTGAGTTCAAGCAAGGTTTCCTATCCCGGAAAGAGCGCCTTGAGCGCTGGGCGGAGTTGCTGGAGCGTCAGCCGAAGCGGCGGCTACGCTCCCTGGGCGAGATCGAATTCACGCCTGAAGAAAAAAGGCCGGAGCTGAGGTCCGACGAATCTCCCATTACGGTCGCCTATGAAGATCCGGTTCTGCGCGCCGACGGGCTGAAGGGGGACAGGTTGGGCGATGCCATGGAATATTTCGATCTTTCCGAGCGTTCAGCCCATCGGCTTCTTTGCTCCTGCATGAATGGCTGGAGCATGGAAGCGGGCGTGACGGCGCGCAAGGTCCGCCGCATCGCCAATCCCGATCATCGCCTGATGCTCTTTACATCTGCGAGCCTCGCGGCCGCCATTCCCACGGTGCTCTACCTGCTGAGCTGAAATACAACCGGGCGGCGGGCTCTCGCATCGTTGTGAGCCCGCCGCCTGCCATCTATGGAAATCGCGAGTGTCTGAAGCGCGCCGGAAAATTGCTTTGCCATGGTACAGTCGTGAGGATTACACGAGCATGCGCAACATAGTGAGCGATCCGCACAATCTCGCGCCATCCTACGATCAATGGCTTGCGGCCGCAGAGAACAACGAAAGCGTCGGCCGCCAAGCAGGCCTGGAGATCGTAAGGATCCTTGTCGATTCCTCCTCCTTCGTCCGCTGGTGCGCCGCCCAAAGCCTGGAGCCCGACAGCACGGCGCGGATGCGCTACGTTGCGGAGAAACTGGCCCTGGAGGATAGCGGCGCCTGAACTTGCCCCCTTCGCCTTGGCAGCTGCGCAAAAAGCCAAGCCTTGAAGTCTTTCCCACCGTCTCTAATTGCTCGGGACATAGAGGTGGAGTGAAGACTTGTTGGACGATAAGCCTTTGAGCAACGACACATTTGCCGCTTCTGCGCGAGAGGCGCAGAACCCTGCCGGCGGCTCGATCCACAAGGCCGGGCAGATGATGAAAGCGGCTGTTCTCACGGGACCGGGACGGTTGGAGATCAAGGATGTCGCACGACCCGAACCGGGTGCCGGGCAGGTGCGGCTTCGCCTCGAAGGATGTGGCGTCTGCGCGTCCAATCTCACGCCATGGGCTGGACCGGAGTGGATGCAGTTCCCCACGGAACCGGGCGCACTCGGGCACGAGGCTTGGGGTGTCGTCGATGCCCTGGGGGAAGGTGTCGAGGAACTGGCCATCGGCGATAGAGTCGCGGCGCTGACCTACAAATCCTACGCGGAGTACGATATCGCCGATGTGACATCCGTGGCGAAGCTGCCGGAAGCCCTTGCGGGACAGCCCTTCCCGGGCGAGCCGCTCGGCTGCGCCATGAACATCTTCCGACGTAGCGGGATCGAAGCCGGGCAGAATGTGGCGATCATTGGGATCGGTTTCCTCGGGGCCATTCTCACGAAGCTCGCCAAGGATGCAGGAGCGCGGGTGATCGCGATCTCGCGGCGGCCATTCTCCCTCGACGTGGCGCGGAAGATGGGTGCGGATGTTGTGATCCCGATGGAGGATCATCATGCGATCATCGAGCGTGTGAAGGAGGTCACCGGAGGCCGGTTCTGTGATCGCGTGATCGAGGCGGTCGGCAAGCAATGGCCTCTCGATCTCGCCGGTGAACTGACCCGAGAGCGCGGTAAGCTGATCGTCGCAGGCTACCACCAGGATGGGCCGCGGCAGGTGAATATGTGGCTGTGGAACTGGCGCGGCCTCGACGTGATCAATGCCCATGAGCGCGATCCGAAGATCTACATGCAGGGCCTGCGGGAGGCGATCGACGCCATTGCTTCGGGAAGGATCGACCCGAGTTCGCTCTACACTCATACCTATCTGCTCGATCGTCTCGACGAAGCACTCGATGCGACACGCGATCGGCCTGATGGCTTCCTCAAGGCTCTGGTGACCTACTCATGACACAGCAGGTCCTGATCAAGACGTCTGCTGAGGCTGCGCTGGCTCGTCCGCGTCTTGGCTTTCTAGGCGTAGGCTGGATCGGCCGGCACCGAATGAAAGCCATTCTCGAAACGGGAGCTGTCGACATCGCGGCCATCGCGGATCCCTCGCCTGAGATGGCCGCGGAGGCGGGAAAGCTGGCGCCGGAAGCAAAGATCGTATCAACGCTGGACGACATTCTCGATCTCGGCGTCGACGGCGTGGTGATCGCGACACCGAGCGCCATGCATGCCGAGCAGTCGATCAAGGCTCTCGAACACGGCGCTGCCGTGTTCTGCCAGAAGCCGCTGGGCCGCCATGCAGCCGAGGTGCAGGCGGTGGTGGATGCCGCACGAAAAGCGGATCGCCTGCTCTGCGTCGATCTTTCCTACCGGTTCACAGACGGCATGCGTCGCATCCGTGACATCGTCAGGTCCGGCGAACTCGGACACATCTATGCGGTGGATCTTGTCTTTCACAATGCCTACGGCCCGGATAAGCCATGGTTCTATGATCCCACGCTGTCCGGCGGCGGATGCGTCATGGATCTCGGCGTTCATCTCGTCGATCTCGCCTTGTGGACTCTTGAGAACCCGGGTGTCGGCTCCGTGTCAGGCAAGCTCTTCGCGGGTGGCGCGCCATTGAAGGATACGTCTTCCCAAGTGGAGGATTATGCCGTTGCAACGGTGGAGTTGGACACACAGGCCGTGGTGCAGCTGGCCTGCTCCTGGAAGCTGCAGGCTGGTTGCGAGGCTGTCATTTCGGCGACGTTCTACGGCACCCAAGGCGGTGTGTCCCTGCGCAACGTCAACGGATCATTCTACGATTTCGTAGCCGAGCGCTATTGGGGGACCTCGCGCGAAACTCTCACGAACCCACCTGATGAGTGGGGCGGGCGAGCGGCCGCAGACTGGGCTGCGCGTCTAGCTGCGAGAGAGAGGTTTGATCCTGCGGCACAGGATCTTGTGACTGTGGCCCATGTGCTCGACCGCATCTACGGTCGATAGCACCTCAAAAACCTGCTCACGGTGAAAGAAAAGCGGCTGACCGCTCAGCCGCCTTTCTCCTGGGCCCGGATTCCCATTGCATTGGCCTTCGAAGACGAACTTACAGAGCTTCGAGCACTTTTGTGCGCGGTGCCGACGCATCATCTGCCGGCGCATAGCGGCGGATCATGCTGGCGCAGAATTCCGCGAATTCTTCCTTCACCTGTGGCGGGCTGGTGTGATGCGGCGCAATTCCACGATGCTCCGGGGTGAAGCAGAACGTGACGGTCACGTCGAAATCGGCAAGCGCTTCCATCTGCCGGTCGAACCAATCGAGCGCATTGGGGCGGAAGCTGTCGGCCCAGGAGAGACCGGTCCGCAGGTACTTCACACCAAGGCGCTTCATCCATGCGACGGCATCGTCCAAGCGATGATCCTCGAAGTGGAACCACTGGCAAAGGCCCATTTGCGTTGCCACTTTCGCATATTCCTCAAGCGCCGGCTTCGGCGTGCCGTCTTCGCGCAGAAGGCCCATGTAGAAGTGCCGGTAATAGGAGGATCCTTCGGCCTCGCGATGGCGTGTGGTCGCTTCCCAGGCGCGGGGCAGATCGTAGAGACTGTACCAGTGGATCTTCGGCACTTGGCCGATGAGAAGCTCCGCCGTGCGTTTGAGGCCCCACACCTGCACCTCTTCCGCGCCGAACGTGGAAATGCCTACTTCCGTGACCCAGATGGGTTTATCGGTCACGGCGCGGATTTCGTCGACCTTCGCAGGCCATTCATGAATCTGCCACAGGTTCCAGTCGAGCGGGAAGCCGTGAACCGCCACGACATCGACGTGGTCCAGAACGCCACGCTTCTTCAGATTGTCGATGAAGCCTGGATCGATGGGCGAGATGCCGCCGAGAACGCGCGGCAGATTGGGGTTCGCCTCCTTGATCGCCTGTCCTGCAGCGATGGCCATCTCGGAAAAGAGCCGCCAATCCGGATCGATCTCCGGGTCCCAATGGGACTTGTTGTTCGGCTCGTTCCAGATCATTGCAGCTTCAATCATGCGGTTCTCCCTCGAGCCGGATAGACGGCGCCCGCTCCGGGCGGGGCATCGACACGGCGGCAAATATAGACTTCTGTTTCCGGGTGCTGGATGATCTCGAACCCGGCGCTGCGAAGCATGGCTTCCACGCAGGCCGCATTCGGCGCCCACCAGTTGGTGGGGTCGTCGGCATAGCGATGCTCGATGAAGTGCATCTTCGGATAACGGGGATCGTCGAAGTGCTCAGTCTGCCAGAAGGTATAGTTTTCCTCGACCGGCATCGTTTTGCTCGAGCCGCGCTGCATGGATTGAAACACGAGCATGTCCTTTGCCACATGCTCGTGGATCAGGTCGAGTGCAAGAAGCGGATGGCGCAGATGATAGAGAACGCCCATGAAGATGACCACATCGAAGGTCTCCCCGATCTGGCCAAGATCATAGACCGAGAGCTTTCTGAACTCGATGTCGTGACCCGTCACTTCGGCCGCAAACCGCGCCTGCGCCAGGTAGGTATCGTCAAAATCGATCCCGAGCACCCGTTCGGCGCCGCGCTTTTTCATTTCGATGGAGTAAAAGCCGCCGTTGCAACCGATGTCGAGAACGCTCTTGCCCGTGAGGTCCTGAGGAATGGCATCGGAAAAGTTCTTCCACTTCACGGCCGGGTAATTGCCGAGAAAATGATTGGGGGCGGTCCACACGCCGTCCCTGATTTCCATGTTGTGAAACCATGGTCCGAGTGCTTCGGCCTTCTTGCGGATTTCTTCGGGCGATAGGGGGTCCATAGCATTCATCGGATCATCACTCCCTGCTCAGATCGTGAAGGCCGCGCGGCATGCGTCCGGCCGGCCAGCCGAGGGCAACGCGCGCGCCGGTGACAGTGTCGTGCTGGGCCGCTTCGCTCAGAAGGCCGATGGCTGCGCGATACCCATGAAGAGTTCCCACGTCCACATAGGCCTCGCCCGCCTTGACGCCCAAAGCTTGGCCGCCTTGTGCAAGGTAGGCATTGACGAGGGTGCCGAAATACTCGTCCTGGCAGTTGCGCGAGAGCCAGAGCTGGCGCAGCGCTTCCAGAAGATGTCCCGGCATCTTGAAAGCGCCCCAGATCCATCGCGAGGATGCATCCTCGCGTTTCACCTGGATTTCCTGGACCTGCATCCCTTCGTCCACAACCACGGCGTCGAAGACCTGCGGGTTGTCGACCGGGAAAAGAAGGAAGGACAACTGCCCATCGGGCAGTTCCGCCAAGGCCTTCTCGGGAAACCAAACCGTATCCGGCAGGCCGACAATGACGCTCTCATTGGGTGGAATGAGAGGGGCGGCCTGGAAGATCGCATCGCAAAGACCGCTCGCCTGGGGCTGCACCACATAGGCGATGGAGGCGCTGCCATAGCTTGCGCCGTAATACTCCATGATGTCGGACTTCCCGGGGGAGATGACGAAGCAGATCTTATCGGCTCCTCCGTGAATCATGCGCTCCACCAGATATTCGCTGACGGCGCAGGGGCGTTCGACTCCATTGTCGAGGCGGCTTCCGACGGGGAGAAGCTCCTTTGAGAAGGCCAAGGGCTGAATGCGGCTGCCGAGTCCGGCTGCGGGTATGATTCCCCACATGTTCAAGCCTCCATCATGGCCGTTGATCGTCCTGCCGGGAACCTTGCGGAGGTGGCGCTCGCAAGAAGCGTTTCAAGCTCCCGGGCCCTGTGTTCGGATGTATGTTCTGCCAGCACTCTCTCGCGACCGGCGTGGGCGATACGCTTCAATTCGGCATCTGAGAGGTCCAGCGCGGCGATGGCATCCTCCGTGGTCCTTGCAATCAGGATCTCGCGGCCAGGTTCGAAGAAGCTCTCAAGACCCTCCCAGGCGTCGGAAAGAATGGGAGTTCCGCAGGCTGCCGCTTCGAACAGACGCCCGGAGGGACACCAGCCCATTTCCGCCATGGCTTGGCGCGTGATGTTGAGGGTGAGGCGAGAGGACGAGAAGAAGGCGGGATGCTCTGCCGGAGGAAGATGGCACACGAAATGAATATTGGGCTGCCAGGGAAAATCTTCGGGATACTGCGCTCCGCCGATCAGAAAGCGCCGCGAATGGCGAAGTCCTGCCGGTTCAATGAAGAGGCGTTGCAGGGCAGCCTGCCGATCGGAGGCATAGGTTCCCAGATATGACAGGTCGGATACATAGTGAGAGATGGGTGTAACCGGATGGTGAACATCCGGGTCGACATGCCCGTACAAGGGAGCGACACGCCGGGCTCCAAGCTCTATAGCGAGCTTGTCCAAGGCCTTGCCGCCTGTATAGCTCAGAACCAGGTCGAACTCACGCAGTCCGCGTGGTCCGATATAGGTCAGGGGCTCCTTGGCTTGCAGCTTTGCGAAGGTAACGGGTGTGTCGAGATCGTAGAAGGTGCGAACGACGTTCGCCGTGTCGAGAACCAGATCCGTCGCGGCAAGGCCGTCCGGGCAATAGGATGTGACCATCGCCGCATCGGCGTCCGCGAGTTCCGCTTTTGCGCGCGGCGCGACGGAATCCCACCTATCATACAAAACGAGCTTGCCGTTGGGGATTTCGAGAAGGTCCCTGTTGCTGGCGTAATAGGGCACATTCTTCTCGAAGAAGATGACACGATGACCATGGTGCGCAAGAGAGCGGCACAGCCCCCGCCACAGGGTGGCGTGGCCGTTGCCCCAGGACGATGAGATGGTGAGACCGAAGACGACGAGCTTCATCAGGCGACCACCTCATTCATGCGAAGAACCTTTGCGCCCCAATCGCCGATCACAACCGTGCTAATGGAAGCAGGAGAAATCTCGATGCGTGTATAGGCATCGAGGGGCATGCCGAGATGGTAGAGGAGGGCTGCCTTGATCACGTCGCTGTGGCTGACGAGAATGACGGATCGTTCGGGGTGCAGGCTGCGCAACCGCTCCAGCGCGCGAACGATGCGCAGTTGCGCCTCCTGCATCGATTCTCCGCCCGGCGGGCAGCTCGTGCCGCGATTGCGGTTCCAGGAATGCCAGCGCGGATCGCCCAAGAGTTCCTCAAAGGATAAGCCGGACCACGAGCCGAAATCGATCTCGCTGATGTCGTCGCAAGGCTCTGCCGGCGTGCCGAGGCGGGCTGCGATCGGAGCCGCCGTTTCTACTGCCCGTTCCAAAGGGCTGGTGCAGATATAGGCGATGTCTTCATCGGCAAAGCGTTCGGCCAAAGCCTGTGCTTGCGCTTGCCCCTTCTCGCCGAGTGTGACCCCCGGTATGCGGCCGCACAAGACCGATTCCACTCGGTCATGGGCCGCATGCCGGATGAGGAAGAAGGTGGTGGTCACGCCTCAAGATCTCCTCATGCCTCTTCCTCGTCGCCTGCAACGAAGCGGAGCGTTCTTTCGCGCGCTTCGTTGTCGGTGAATTGCTGCGGCGGAGATTTCATGAAGTAGCTCGACGGCCCAGTGAGGGCCCCGCCGATCTTCCGATCCATGGCGAGCTTGGCACAGCGCACCGCGTCGATCACGATGCCAGCGGAATTGGGCGAGTCCCATACCTCGAGCTTAAGTTCCACATTCAAGGGAACTCCGCCGAAGGAAGTGCCTTCCATGCGGATATAGGCCCATTTGCGATCGGTCAGCCACGGCACGTGATCGCTTGGTCCCACATGCACGTCTTCTGGAGGAAGCGGCATATCGAGCTGACTCGTCACTGCCTGGGTCTTCGAGATTTTCTTCGACTCCAGGCGTTCTCGTTCAAGCATGTTCTGAAAGTCGGTGTTGCCGCCGAAATTGAGCTGATAGGTTCGATCCAGGCGTACGCCGCGCTCGCGGAACAGATTCGCCAGCACCCGATGCACGATGGTGGCGCCAACCTGGCTTTTGATGTCGTCTCCCACGATTGGCAGGCCGCGCTCCTCGAAACGCCTGCGCCATTCGGGATTCGACGCGATGAAAACAGGAATGCAATTCACGAAAGCGCAGCCTGCCTCCAAAGCGCGCTCGGCATACCATTCTGTGGCCTTCTGCGACCCAACCGGAAGATAGGACACGAGCACATCCGTTTTCGACTGGCGCAGAACCTCCGTCACGTCTGCCTCGTCGTCCTGCGATTCCTCGATTTCGTCCCGCAAGTACTTGCCGAGACCGTCAAGGGTCCTGCCACGATGGACGATGATCCCGCTTTTGGGAACGGACGCAAAGCGCTGGGTATTATTGGGCTTGGCGAAGATGGCTTCCGAAACATCCCGGCCGACCTTAGACGCGTTCACATCGAAGGCGGCGGAAATCTCCACGTCGCGGATGTGGTAGCCACCGAGCTCGGCATTCATCAGCCCCGGAATGGGTTCATTGCTCTTGGCATCCCGGTAGTAGGAAAGGCCCTGCACGAAGGAGGAGGCGCAATTGCCAACCCCGATGATTCCGACACGGACCTTCCGTGAACTCATGACAGGTCTCCTTGGTGAGGCTTTCGCTGGATCTTCATTCCAGTCATGTTCCGGTGCGGACGGCAGGCAGGGAGCTCGGTCTCACCTCCGAACCTTGGCCGTCAACGCAGGGAAAGTGTTTGTTGTTCCCTCAAAGATTCTTCCCTTAAGACTATTGTCATTCCAAGACTGGAGCCAAGCTAAGGAGGAGTCCCGGGCGGCTAAGTCCCTTCAGAGGAACAAAGATGAAGGTGGTGCGTTTGATCCACCAAATGCCAAGCTTTGGGAGGGATGCTCAGGGCGGCCGCCACAAGTCTTGTTCTGCCTTGGAGTTCGTGCGTCCGCCTGGAAATGCGCATGTCCCGCGTCGCTTCTCCAGGCGGAGAAGCAGGACTTCCTGTTTTTGCTTGGAATGATGGCACCAACTGCTCCGGAGATCACTCGTGTCGGATACGATCCTCATCACTGGCGGCGCAGGCTTCATCGGGCGCTACGTCGCGCGAGCCTGTCTGGACCGTGGCCATCATGTCCGCGTGCTCGACAGCTTGATCGAGCAGGTGCACGGCGATAAGTCTCAGGTAGACAGCCTTGATCCGGAAGTGGAGGTGATCGTCGGCGATGTGCGTGACGAGACGGCTGTCCTGAAGGCGCTCAAAGGTGTCACGAAGGTGGTTCACCTCGCCGCGGAAGTGGGCGTCGGACAGAGCATGTATGCGGTCGACCGTTATGTTTCCGTCAACGATTACGGCACGGCCGTTCTCTTCCAGCAGCTCATCGACAATCCCGTGAAACGTGTCGTCGTCGCTTCGTCCATGAGCATCTACGGCGAAGGTTTGTATCGGGATTCCGACGGACGTATCATGGAGGATGTGGTCCGCGTCCCCCGTGTGAGTGACGCCGATTCCTGGGATCCCCTGGACGCTCAGGGGCGTCCCCTTATTCCAGTGCCGACGCCTGAATGGAAAAAGCCGGCGCTGGCATCCGTCTATGCCCTTTCCAAGTACGTTCAGGAGCGCCTGACCCTGACCCTGTGCCCTGCCTACGGCATGGAGGGCGTGGCGCTCCGGCTCTGGAATGCCTATGGTCCTGGCCAGGCCCTCTCCAATCCCTATACCGGCGTTCTTGCCATCTTCGCGTCGCGGCTCCACAACGGCCAGCCGCCGATGATTTTCGAGGACGGTCAGCAGCGTCGCGATTTCGTCCACGTGGAGGACGTGGCGCAGGCCTTCGTACTTGCGCTGGATCATGAGAACGCGCCGGGTGGCGTGTTCAATGTGGGCAGCGGGGTTGATCGTACCGTTTCCGAGGTAGCGGAGCTTCTGGCTCAGGCCATGAACCGTCCGATAGCGCCTGAGATTGCTGGAAAAGCGCGGATCGGCGACATCCGCCATTGCATCGCTGATATCACGAAGATTCAGAAGGAACTCGGCTATAAGCCGAAGAAGGATTTCTCCGAAGGCTTGGCGGAACTTGCGGAGTGGGTGGCTCACCAGGAGGCCAAGGATCTCGTTCAGGAGGCTCGCAAGGAGCTCGAAGCCCGGGGCCTTGTCGCATGAAAGACGCCGATTCAAAAATTGGCGCACCCGCCATTCTTCAGCGCCGCCCTGTTCTCGTCACCGGTGGAGCGGGGTTCATCGGCTCTAACTTGGCGGATAGGTTCGCCAGTGAAGGCCATGACGTCCTCATCTACGATGCCTTGGCGCGTCCGGGCGTCGATCGCAACCTCGAATGGCTGAAGAAGCGCCATCCCTCCAGGATTTCCGCCGTCGTGGGGGATATCCGGGACGATGCAGGTGTTGCAGATGCCGCATCCGAGGCTCAGGCCGTCTTCCATATGGCGGCGCAGGTGGCCGTCACGACAAGCCTCACGGACCCTCGGGAGGATTTCGAGATCAACATCCGCGGCACGTTGAACGTCCTCGACGCCCTGCGCAGGCGCGGTGAGAAGGTTCCGCTCGTCTTTGCCTCGACGAACAAGGTCTATGGCGATCTGGCCGATGTCGAACTCGACATGACCAACGATTCCTATGTGCCGCGGGACCAGAACATTCGGAGCGCAGGCATCAGCGAGCAACGCTCTCTCGATTTCCACACGCCCTATGGATGCTCCAAAGGAGCTGCCGATCAGTATGTTCTCGATTATGCGCGGTCCTACGGAATTCCAACCTGTGTTCTGCGCATGAGCTGCATCTATGGTGAGCGGCAGATGGGGACGGAGGATCAGGGATGGGTGGCCCATTTCCTGATCCGCGCCCTGGAAGGAAAGCCCATCACCATCTATGGTGACGGCTGCCAGGTACGGGACATCCTGAACATCTCCGATGCAGTCGATGCCTATGCCGCCGCGTGGAAGCGGATCGATTCCGTCCAGGGACGTGCCTTCAATCTAGGCGGCGGGCCGGCCAATGCCATCAGCCTCCGACAGCTTCTCGTCCACATCGAGGACATCATCGGCCGTCCCGTGGAGACGATCTATTCCGATTGGCGTGCAGGCGACCAGCGCTATTACGTATCCGACACGCGCCAGGTTGTGCGCGAACTCGGTCTGAAGGCACCGACGCCGTGGCGTAAAGGCGTGGCGGCTCTCGCGCAATGGCTGCGGGAGGAGAGGGGCCTGAATGGCGCCGGACGCCAAGACTCCCGGCCGCAGAAAGCCGCGGCTTTGTCTTGAGAGGCTGGTAAGCGCCTCTTCGCCGGTTCTGCGAGAACTGCTCGCTGTAAGGAGCTGAAAGGAACATGTCTGCATCGGCCCCGGACTCGACCTCTCTGCGCGTATTCATGACCGCCGACGCAGTTGGCGGGGTCTGGCAATATGCGCTGGATGCTGCCGAAGGTTTGCGCCTGCACGGCGTGCAAACGACTCTGGCAGTCCTGGGGCCATCTCCGTCGGATGATCAGGTGCAGCGCGCGAAATCTGTCGGTCTGGATGTGATCGCCACCGGCCTTCCTCTGGACTGGACGGCTGAGCGGCGGGAGGATGTCGAGGCGGCAGGAAGAGCCATCGCGCGTCTTGCCGCTGATATGAGGCCTGACGTCGTTCACCTCAACAGTCCGGCATTGGGAGCGAGCGCAGAATTCGCTTGCCCCGTTGTTTCCGCCTGTCACTCCTGTGTTGCCACTTGGTGGGATGCCGTGAGAGGCGGCCCCTTGCCGGAGGAGTTCCTGTGGCGGACACAGCTCGTAGCAGAGGGTTATCGCTCATCTGAGAGGCTGCTGGCACCGACAGCGGCTTTTGCCCATATCACGGCTCGAACTTATAAACTGCCGTCGGCGCCTTATGTGGTGCGCAATGGACGCCGTGCTCTCACCGTAAACCGTTCCCCGTCGAGGCAAGTCTTCGCCTTCACGGCGGGCCGCCTCTGGGACGAGGGGAAGAATTTTGCAGCGATCGACCGCGCGGCATCGCGTCTGTCCACTCCCGTTCTTGCGGCCGGGCCGCTTGGAGGTCCAAACGGGGCTCAGATCGAAGCTCGCCATGCCATCGCACTCGGGCCGCAAAACGACGATCAGATTGCCGCCCGTTTGAGCGCGCAACCCATCTTCGTTTCTGCCGCACGATACGAGCCTTTCGGCCTTGCTGTCCTCGAAGCGGCTCAGGCCGGTTGCCCGCTGGTTCTCTCGGATATTCCAACCTTTCGCGAGCTGTGGGACGGCGTGGCTCTGTTCGTCGATCCGGATGACGATGAGTCCATCGCTCAGGCTGTCGACCAACTCGCAGCCGACCATGCTCTGAGGAAACAGCTCGGAGCGTCAGCGAGGGATCGCGCCAGGAATTACAGCCTTGAGGCCATGTGCAAGGGCATTCTGGATACTTATCGTTCTCTGCTTCCTTCGAAACCAAGTTCTTTTTCCTTCAAGGGTGCCGCGGCATGAAGTTCGTCTATTTCACGCATTCCCTTGCATCCTGCTGGAACCACGGAAACGCCCATTTCCTGAGAGGGGTTCTGCGCGAGCTGATCCATCGGGAACATCAGGTCGTCGCCTATGAACCAGAGGGGGCCTGGAGCCTGGACAACCTGCTCAAGGATCATGGAGAGGCTGGACTGAGGGCCTATCGCGATCTCTATCCTGAGCTGTCATCAAAGACATTCGGCTCGAATGCCGATCTCGCCGAGATGGTTTCCGGTGCCGACGTGGTGATTGTCCACGAATGGAACGATCCGTGGCTCGTGGCAGCAATCGGAGACGTTCGGCGCAAGGGAGGTCGCTTCACGCTCCTCTTTCACGATACGCATCACCGGGCCGTCAGTGATCCGAACGCGATCCGCCAGTTCGACTTGAGCGGCTATGACGGCGTACTCGCCTTTGGTGAAACGCTCGCGGAAGTGTACCGGCGCTGGGGATGGGGCAAGAACGTTCATGTCTGGCACGAGGCGGCCGACACGCGGCTGTTCCAGCCGCCAGCGGAAGAGGAGGAGCGTCAGGGGCTCGTCTGGATCGGCAACTGGGGCGACGACGAGCGCAGTGCCGAGCTGGAGACATTCCTGTTTCGCCCGGCACGGACGGTCGGGTTACCCCTCGACATCTACGGCGTGCGTTATCCGCAGCATGCTCTTGAAACATTGAGCCGCTACCGCATCACCTACCGCGGCTGGCTGCCGAACGCGCGCGCGCCGGAGGTCTTCGCTCGGCATATTGCCACAGTGCATGTGCCACGCCGCTTCTATGTGGATATGCTTCCTGGCATCCCCACGATCCGGGTTTTCGAGGCGCTGGCCTGCGGCATCCCCCTGGTCTCGGCGCCGTGGAACGACTCGGAGGGTCTTTTCAATCCCGGATCCGATTATCTCGTGGCGCGGGACGAGAGCGAGATGGAGCGTCATCTCAAGGCAATCCGCCAGGATCCGGACCTGCGCGGCTCGCTTGTCGAAAGTGGGTTGGCTGCCATCCGCAGCCGTCATTCCTGTGCGCACCGCGCCGAACAGCTTCTCGCCATTCTCGAAACCTACGGCGCCGTGACGCCGATGGAGATCACTGCATGAAGATCGCGTTTTATGGCTCCAGTCTTCTGTCTTCATATTGGAACGGAGCCGCGACCTATTACCGAGGCATGCTGAGCGAGCTGGCCAAACGTGGCTACAGCATCACCTTCTACGAGCCTGATGCTTTCGACCGGCAGAAGCACCGCGATATCGAGCCGCCGGATTGGGCGGAGGTGAAGGTCTATCCCGCTACTGAGGAGGCCATGCGCGGCGTCGTTGCCGAAGCGGCGAAAGCCGATGTGGTCGTCAAGGCTTCCGGTGTCGGTGTCTTCGACGACGAATTGCTGGAGGGCGTGGTGGGCGCCTCACGGCCGGACGCCATTCGCATCTTCTGGGATGTGGATGCCCCGGCAACTCTCGCAGAACTGCGCGAAAATGCAGATCACCCATTAAGGCGCACATTGCCCGCGCTCGACTTCGTGCTGACCTATGGCGGCGGCCCTCCGGTCATTCAGGCTTATGAGGGTTTCGGGGCACGTCGCTGTATTCCGATCTACAATGCCCTCGATCCTTCGACGCATCACCCTGTTCCGGCGGATGAGCGGTTCAAGGCGGATCTTTCCTTCCTGGGAAACCGTCTGCCGGATCGTGAGGCGCGCGTCGAGCAGTTCTTCCTGGAGCCTGCCGCGCGCTTGCCGGAAAGACGCTTCCTCATCGGCGGCAACGGCTGGGAAACGAAAGGAATGCCGTCGAACGTGCGCCACATCGGCCACGTCTACACGCGCGACCACAACGCTTTCAATACGAGCCCGCTTGCCGTCCTCAATATCGCTCGCGATTCCATGGCAACGACCGGCTATTCACCGGCCACTCGCGTCTTCGAGGCAGCCGGTGCGGGGGCGTGCCTCATTACCGATGCGTGGGTTGGGCTTGAGCTTTTTCTGAAGGAGGGCGAGGAGGTTCTCGTCGCTCGCGACGGCAAAGATGTGGCCGATCATGTGGAGAACCTGACCCCCGAACGAGCAAGGGCGATTGGCGATGCTGCGCGCCGGCGCATCATCGCCGAGCATACCTATGCCCGCAGAGGGGCCGAGGTCGATGGAATCCTGCGCGAGGCAGGTGCCCGGAAGCGCGAGAGGAGTGTGGCGTGAAGGGGTTGCGCGTCGTCGTTCTTGGCCTGAGCCTCTCCTCGTCCTGGGGCAATGGGCACGCCACCACGTTTCGCGCGCTGCTGAAGGCCTTTGCGGCGCGTGGGCATGATATCCTGTTTCTGGAGCGGGACGTGCCCTGGTATGCCGCGCATCGGGATCTTACCCATCCGGATTTCTGCCGGCTCGAATTCTATACCGGCCTGCAGGACTTGACCCGTTATCAGGAAACGATTGCCGCAGCCGACGCGGTCATCGTCGGCTCCTACGTGCCCGAAGGTGTCTCCGTCGGACAATGGGTGCAGAAAACCGCGGGAGGCGTCGTTGCCTTCTACGATATCGATACTCCCGTTACGCTCGCAAAGCTCGAGAGGGGCGACTATGAATATCTGGCTCCCCCGCTGATCCCGAATTACGAGGTCTATTTCTCCTTCACGGGTGGCCCCACCCTCGGTCTGCTCATGGAGCGCTATGGTGCGCCTGCTGCGCGAGCGCTCTATTGCTCGGTGGATCCGGAACTCTATCCAGTTCTCGAGCGGGAAAAACGTTGGGATTTGAGCTATCTAGGAACGTACAGCCCAGACCGGCAACCGACCCTTGAGAGATTGCTGATCGAGCCTGCTCGCCGGGCTCCCCAACTGCGCTTCGTCGTTGCGGGACCGCAATATCCTGCCGATATTGCCTGGCCAGAGAATGTCGAACGCATGGAGCACGTGCCGCCAAGCGAGCACTCGGCCTTCTATGCCGCGAGCCGTTTCACGCTGAACGTCACCCGCGCGGACATGATCCGCGCCGGCTACAGCCCGAGCGTTCGTCTGTTCGAAGCCGCGGCCTGCGCGACACCCATCATTTCCGACATATGGGATGGAATCGACACGATCTTCAAGCCGGATCGTGAAATCGTTCTGGCTCGCGGGGCTGACCGGGTCATATCGGTGCTCGAGGGCTGCGATGAGGCGCAGCTTTCAGACATGGGACGAGCAGCCCGGCAGAGGATTCTCGCGGAGCACACGGCTTCTCACCGTGCAGCTTCCATGGAACGGGACCTGATCGAGGCTATGGGCCGAAAGAAACAGGAACATCGTCTTGCAATGGAAGCGGGTGTCTAACGGCCGTGAATAGATTCGGAGCGGGGCATTGAACCAATGCCAAGCTCAGGGCGTTGGACCGGAGAATGTAAGTACCTCGGGACCGTCATGAGTGGTCCGATAAGGAGAACCTCTTCATGAAGAATGGCAAGAGCAAGCTCGTCCTTGTCGCCGGTGGAGCCGGGTTCCTCGGATCGCATTTGTGTGACGTCCTGTTGAGCGAAGGCGCTCACGTGGTGGCGCTCGACAATTTTCAGACAGGGCGGAAGCAGAACCTTAAGCATCTTGAGCGCGAGCCACGCTTCGATCTTGTCGACAGCGACATCATCAAGCCTCTGCCCGCGCGCCTTCAGGCGAAGAAGTTGAAATTCGATGAAGTTTTCAACCTCGCTTGCGCAGCGTCCCCACCCCATTATCAGGCAGATCCTGAGCACACGATGCTGACCAGCGTGGTAGGAACCCATAATCTCCTTACCTTCGCGGAGAGTGTCGGCGCCCGCTTTTTCCTGGCCTCTACCAGCGAGATCTATGGTGACCCCGAAGTTCATCCTCAGAAGGAAAGCTATTGGGGCAACGTGAATCCCACTGGCCCCAGAGCCTGCTATGACGAAGGAAAGCGTGCAGCCGAAACGCTGACATTCGACTTCGCTCGGGCAGGACGTGTTGATGTGCGAGTTGCACGCATCTTCAACACTTACGGACCGCGAATGCGTGCGGACGACGGGCGCGTGGTCTCCAATGTCATATGCCAGGCTTTGGCCGGCGACGACATCACCGTCTATGGCGACGGAAGCCAGACGCGCTCGTTCTGCTATGTATCGGATCTCGTCGACGGCTTCATGCGCTTGATGGCCTACAAGGGACCTTTCCCGGGCGCAGTCAACCTGGGCAACCCGGTCGAACTCACTGTGGGTGATCTCGCCCAGAAAGTTCTGGCGATGACCGGATCTTCATCCCGCATCGTGTCGCGCCCGCTGCCTGTTGACGATCCACGCCGCCGCCGTCCGGACATCACGCTGGCCAAGCAGCTCCTCGGCTGGTCCCCGAAGACATCGCTTGACGCGGGTTTGAAGGAAACGATTGCCTGGTTCTCGCATGAGAGTTCAAGCAGCAACAAGGCAGCGAAGGCACCGACGATGCTTCAGGGTGCCGTTGCAGAGCGCCAAGCCTGAGGATCCGATCGAACCCCTTTCTCCTGGCGCTGGGCTTCCGGCGCCTTTTTCACGTCTGCCGCTCTCTTGAGACAGTTGCGACTGCTCATTGTGTAGGAAGGCGCCCGTGAGGGCGCCTTCTTGTGCACGTAAAAGAGGCCGGTGTCACGCTTTGGCGACGCCCACCGTGTCGGCCATCTTGGCCCCGCGGGTACCCATCGGCTGCTGATGACCCTCGGTCGTGTCCTTGACGGTCTGGTGCTCCATCTCCGCGTTGATCTCGGCGCCGAGCAAGACGACGATGCTCGACAGCCAGATCCAGGTCATAAAGCCGATCACGGCGCCGAGAGAGCCATAAGTCTCGTTGTAGCTGCCGAAGTTGGAGACATACCAGGAAAAGAGCATGGACACAGCGATCCACAAGACGGCGGCAATGAGACCCCCTGGCGTAACCCAGCGCCACTCGGCTTTATCGCGACTCGGGCCAAAGCGATAGATGAGGGACAATCCAAGGGTGACGCCTGCGAGAAGAATCGGCCAGCGCAGGATCGAAAGCAGCCATTCCATGCTGTTTTCCAGTCCGATGAATTTGAAGACGATCGGCAGCACCACAATGCCAGCAAGGGCGACGATGATGAACAGGATGGCCCCCAGGGTGAAGCTGAGCGACGTAAGGTTAAGGCGCACGAAGCTGCGTTTCTCGTCTTCGTCATTCACGATGTTGAGCGCGTCGAAGACGGCCTTCATTCCCGCATTGGCACTCCACAGAGAAATAGCGAGGCCGAAGATAAAGCCGAAGCCGAGAGCACCTTCTCCTTTAGACGCAATGCGCTTGACCTGCTCGCCAACGATCTCGAGTGCGCCGCCTGGGAGAACGCCGGACATGGCGCTGAGATGTTCCTGGATTGTCGCGGGATCAGCGAAAAGACCGTAAATCGAAACCAAGGCAGCAATAGCGGGAAAGACCGCGAGAAGGGCATAATAGGTTACGCCTGCCGCCACCGAGGTAACCCGGTCTTTCCCAAATTCCTCGTAGGTGCGCCAGAGAATGTCCTTCCATCCCTTGGCCGGGATCTGGGTCGGCTTGTCAGCTTCGCGGCCACGCCCTTTCTCGGCTGCGGCCTGATTGGGGTCGGTATGCTGCTTCTCGGCGAAGCCCGGGGCCTCCTGGGGCTGTTGCGGCTGAGCCCGCCCTGGTTTCCTGTTCGCGGACCTGCTGGCGACCGGCGCCCCCTGGCGCTCGCCTCCGGCAACGAGCCTGACGAGCGCCCAGCCGACAACGACGGCGGCCATTGTCGCCATAGCCGAAGGAGCTGGTGATGAGCCTGGTTGTTGAACGGCCGGATTGTTCGCCATGGTGGGACTTGGACCTCTCTTCACAGATGCCAGCTTTACAGGCTTGGCCTATGCGTAAACCTCATTGCAGACTCGGCGGTTCCAAGCTCGCTCCTACGACCAGTCCCGAGGTCCGGAGCCCGACGGCTTGTTACGGGATCGGTGAAGCACAAGCCTGAAGTTTTGTTTTAGGGCATCCCGATCATTCACGGCCTCGTTCGTCGCGACGCCAGCCCGCAGGACCAGCGGTGTGCTTCCGGGTGCTGGAAATGCTGCCCCTGACCTAGAGAGGAGCCTTCGTCGCGACCTTTCTTTCCTTTCGGCGATAGATGACCCAGCCCTCCGTCTCCTGCAGGGGCTCGAACGCATCCTCCAGGTAGACGCGGTAGAGCTCCAGAAGGGGTGTGGGATTGATGCCCCATTTCGGTACCATCAACATGTGAACGTCGGTGAAAAGCTGGTCTGGCGGTATGAAGTGCGTTTCGCCGATATTGCGCCCCCAGTGCAGCCAGGCATTGTCCCCGCGCGGCGGCGGCAGGTTGAGACCTGCGGAGAAAGGATTGGAGAAGTCGAGGACAGACACCTTGTCAGGCTTTACAGCCAAGCTTTCCAGAGCGCGGGCGCCGGCCTCGATGCTCTCCAGATAGGTGTGCATCAGGGTCCTTTCCCCGGAAAGCCACGGAGAGATGAGCCTGATATCTCTGAACTGGGCCATCTCGATGGCCCTGCCGGAGCGGGCGATACCCAGCGCGGTATGAAAGCCCAGTGCCAAGAGACAGTGAATCAATGCTGGGAGCACAACCACGGCGGAAAGCAAAACCGCTCCGGTGGAGATTGGCGAGGCTCTCCATGCTTGAGGGAAACGGGCTCGTTCCAGTCGCAGAAGCATCTCCGTGGCCACCACGATACCGGCATGGATCGTCAAGATGCCCCAGGATTGAGCATTCTGGCTCTGGACTAAGAGCCCCGGAAGAGAGCAGAACCCGAAGAATGTTAGATCGCGCAGACTTCGTGTGCGCCAAAGGACAGGGCAGACGACGATCGCGAACAATGTGTAATCGAACAGATTATTCAGAAAGGCGACCATCAGATCCGGCAAGCTGCGCGAACCGCTCACCTGGGACGTCAATCTGAGATCCTCGAAATGAGCGACGCTCGACTGCCAGAACGCTTCGATGACGACGCTGCTCGCGAGAATGAGCCCTATGGATGCGGCAGCCCAAGGACGCTGCCGGCGATCGAGCAGCAGAAAGGCCACGAAGGCAAGCGCCACGACACCATAGGTGATCTTGGTATAGAGCATAATGAGAACGAGCGCAGCGGCGCAGGCGGCATCCAGAGATCCTTGCCATCGGCGAGGCCGGGAGGGTTGAAGGTACATCACGAGAAGTGCGCCCAGCGATGCCCAGCCGATCCGATTGTAGAACATGGCAAAGGACAGCTCCGTGATGCTTTCTCCCAGATTCATGGGAACAGCAACGACGAGCAGCAGGAAAATGCCGTAGGGAACGGCGATGAGCGGCCTCGTGCGGGAGCTCAGGGCGTGGGCCATGGGTAGCGCGAAGACAAAGGTGGTAATCGCCATGCCGTATGGCATGGCTCCGCCCATTGTCCCGGACAACCAGTAGCCTATGGCCGGTATGTAAAAGGAGAGCGGTCCCAGGGCCGTATGAAAATCTCTGCCGGGAACCTGCCCTGATGCGATACGATGGGCTCCATCAAGGAAGATGAAAAGATCGTTCAGATACGAGGTCGTAACGGTGACGCCTGGAAGCGCCAGCAGGAGCGCGCAGATCGCCGCGGCTGCGAGGAGAAGAGCCATGACCCGTCTACGCTTGTCCGCAAGGGCTTCCATAGGCTCCTGTGCCTTCCTTGAGCGCTAAAGACGAAGACGTTTGAAGATGCGTTCGGGTATATTACCTATAATCATCATGACCGGCCGCCAGATGCGGCGCACATAAATTATGTCGCGGCTGCCTTTCTCAGCGGCCGCGAAAATGGCGCGCCCGACTTCTTCCGCTTCCGCCGTCAGAAGTGGTGGGAGTTTCATGCCCGCCGTCATCTGCGTGCGGACGAAACCAGGTTTTACAGTGATCACGCGTAGCCCTGCCGGAGCAAGACGGTTTCGCAAGCCTGACAGAAAGGCCGAGAAACCGGCCTTGGCTGCTCCATAGAGATAGTTGGACCCGCGGCCGCGATCCCCCGCGACCGAGCTCACGCCTACAATGGTGCCGGACCCGCGTTCAAGGAAGCGCTCTGCGAGGACGCCGAGGAGCAGGGCCGGACCTTCGAAATTGGTGCGCAGGAGCAGCGTGGCATGTGCCAAGTCTTTCTGCCCTCGAGCCTGATCCCCCAGTTCTCCCACTACGCATACGACGGTGTCCGGCATTCGCGGCAATCCATTCACGAAAACCTCGAAGCTATCCGTCTCAAGGATGTCGAGCCTGTGAACCGTCACCTCGCTGCCTGTTCGCGCCGCGATATCGTCCGCGTTGCGACGGGCCTCTTCCTCTTTGCGGGCAGCCAGGAACACGCGCCATCCCGCCTTCGCATAGGAGAGGGCGGTCGCGCGCCCGATATCGGAGGTCCCTCCAACGAGAAGAAGTGATCGAGGTGATGATGTCATCAGATGCCGAGCCTGGTCGAGAGACGGGACGAAATGCGGCCAGCTGCCCCGATCGAGCGCCGCAGGTCGCGAAAGCGGGGCAGTCCGGGATAGCCGGCTTCGAATGTGAAGGCGGATTGCCGGGCGTCCTTGGCGAGGTAAAGCCGGCCTCCGGCCTCGACGACGATCCTGTCGAGGTCGTTGAGCAGGGAGAGCACCGCGTCGCTGACCGGCATGTCGAGGGCCAGCGTGAAGCCCTCCATTGGAAAAGAGAGGTCGCCGCGACTTGGCCCCATCTGCTTGAGCACCGCCAGGAAAGAAGCAATGCCCCGGCGCGAGACCTGATCGAGGATGCTGTCCAGGGCAGAGCCTGCCCGCGCTGTGGGGATGACGCACTGGTATTGGAGAAACCCACGGCGTCCATAGATGCGGTTCCAATCGCCGATGCCGTCGAGGGGGAAAAAGTAGGGGTTCCAATGCACAAGGAAAGGATACCCCGCCTTCATGGACCCGCTGCGGAAATACAGTTCGTTGAAGGCTGCGACCGAGAAGCGGTTGAGCGTCAGGGACGGAAGGTCGAGGGGCACGGACAGGCGCCCGACTTTCGAGGAGGGAAAGGGTTCCTTCCCGGGGCTCAGGGCGTCCAGGTCCTGCGTGGTGGCATGTTCGGCGGCGAAGATGAGCGAGCGACCCATGGATCCGCCCCGGGCAAGGCAGTCGATCCATGCAACGGAGTAGGTTGCATCGTGACTGGCCTGGAGAGCCTTCAGGGCCTCCTCCAGGTTGGAGGCGACGCTGGTGGTCTGGCGCATCCATCCGGTCTGGACGGGGCGCAGCCGGAACGTCGCATCGATGATGGTCCCCGTCAGCCCCATGCCGCCGGTGGTGGCGGAGAAAAGCTCAGCGTTCTCCTCCCGTGAGCTGGTCACCACCTCCCCACTAGGCAAGGCCAGCGTGAGCGACTCCACATGATCCCCGAAGCTCCCGTCCTTGTGATGGTTCTTGCCGTGAATGTCCGAGGCGATCATGCCGCCGATGGTCACGAATTTGGTACCCGGCACGACGGGTGGAAAGAAACCCCTCGGCACCATCACGTCCAGAAGATCGGCGAGAAGAAGCCCCGCTTCCGCGCGAATGCGTCCTGTTGCCGGATCAAAGGCACGGATTCGATCGAGGCCGCGTGTGATCATCGTGGCTCTCTCGCCAATGGCCGCATCGCCGTAGGCTCGTCCGTTTCCCCGCGCTACAAGTCCGTCATGCGCAGTCATGAGGGCGGGCACTGCCGTGGGAGAGGCAGGATTGAGCACCTCTGACAGGTGGCGGGGATAGCGTCCCCAACCGGAGAGCTCCATCATGCCTGCCGCTCCTTGAAGACGAAGCTCCGGTCGAGGACGAACTTCGCGGCATAGCCGACCGCGAGGCCGAGAACTGCACCCGTGTATTTGGCGAGGTCTGTTTTCCAGAGCGCCCAGAATGCGATTTCGAATCCCCAGAAAATCAGGGTCGTCAGCACGCTGAAGGCCCCGTAAAGGGTGATCTTCTGAAGTTCTTGCCTTCGCCCGTCGTAGCTGTCGTCGAACACCCACTTCTTGTCGAGCAGGTATTTGAGGACAAAGCCTGCCGCCGTGCCCATGAGGATCGACAGGGGCAACGGGGCTATCGGCGAAAGGCGAATCGTCACTTCTTGCGTCAGGAGATTGGCGAGGGTCGCGAGAACGGCAAACAGCACATAGCGTATGAACATGGCAATGCCGTTGCGGCCGGGCTGTAAAGATGAACTCGTGCGGCCTTCATCCTCATGTCGTGGATGCATCGGCATGGGTCAGACAGCCGCGAGAATGAGAAGGGCCGTGAGGCCCACGATCCCCAGGCTCACCTTGTCCTTGATAGCGAAGACCACAGGATCGTCGTCCATCTGACGGCGGCTTGCCAGAAGTAAGGTTCTCGCGATCCAGTACATGAGCAGGGGAGCGACCAGCCAGAGAACCTTCGGATGCGTGTAGAGTCTCTTAACCGTGTCGCTGGAGATATACAATGTGAAGACGGTTACGGCATTGAGGCCCGCTCCGGCAGCAAGGGCTGCAACGACGTCGAGATCGCTGTTCTTGTAGTCGCGGCCGGTCGGATCAGGCAGGTTAGCGTCCCGCCGGGCGGCGATCTCCACATAGCGCTTGATGAGCGCCAAGGACATGAAGATCATCATGCAGAAAGCAAGCAGCCATTCCGAAATCACGACATTGGCTGCAACTGCGCCACCGAAAACTCGAATCGAATAGAGGCCGGCGAGCGTGATGACGTCGACGATCATCAGGCGTTTGAGCGCGAAGGAATAAGCTGTCGTCAGAGCAAGATAACCGAGCAGCACGCCGAGAAACGGCAGGGAGAGAGCAGAGGCAGTGACGAGCGCGCTGAGGAGCAGGATCGGGATTGCGACGACGCCGTGCATGAGCGGAATGGCGCCGCATGCGAGCGGCCGCCGGCATTTGGTGCGGTGTCGTCTGTCATCCTGCAGGTCGACCAGATCGTTGAGGATGTAGATGCCCGAGGCGCAGAGTGAGAAGGCGATGAACGCCATCAAGGCACTGCCCACGGTGGCGAACGTCAACTGGTGCGAGGTCAGCAACGGAACGAAGATCAGGGCATTCTTGGCATATTGATGCACGCGCAGCATCTTGGCCCATGTCCGCCAAGTCGGCCGCGTGTGGGGGAGATGCTCGATTGGGCCGTGCCGGGTAAGGAGCCTCTTGCGGACGTGGGCAGGGGTCCGAATGGCAAAGGCCGCGGCGGCTCTTTCCCACACCGGCAGGTCCGCGGCATCGTTGCCGATATAATCGAAGCCGCGCTCCCCGAAGGCTTCGACCAGCTGCCGGGCCTTCTTCTCCCCGGCCAGGTTTGTCGTCTCATTGGTCGCGAACCAGCCATCGAAGATGGCAAGATGGCTGGCGATGCGGCTCACGAGCCTCTCATGACTGGCCGAGGCCAGATAGACCGGACGGCCTTCCGCCTTTGCACGCTGAATGAATGCCAGAACCTCAGGATCATAGGGCAGGGTACACGGGTCGAAGGCGACAGGCTCTGAAAGTCGGTGCTTGAGGGCAGCTTTACCGTTCTTCAACGCCGCCAGCATCTCCAGAAGGGAGTGAGGACGACGGCCAAGTTCGGAGAAGGCGGCCTCGATAAGCAGATCTGACGCGATGAGCGTACCGTCGAGATCCACGACAAGCGGGTGGGCTTTGCGCTCGAGGTGGGGAGCAATGTTCAGATCAGCCAAGGAAGCCTCAGTTGTTTCACCGAAGTCGGCGAGGGTGGCGTCGCGCAAGGCCTTGCCGCCGGGATGCAACCGGCCACCTTCGGAATGCGCCACCAGCCAGCCCTTCAGAGGAATATGAAATCATACAATTCCGCAGGTCAAATGTTCCGGTCGACGGCAGCGAATTAGAGGTTCGCCATGCGAGTTACTGCCCATCGAGGGCGCTGAAGGCAGCTTATCGACGATCACTCCGAAACGGATCCAGTCCTTTTTGGCGCTCGTCAGGCAGGGATATCTGGGTTTCGACGCCAGGATGACAAGGAGTGACGGAGCGCAACAGAGTTGTAATCTGGCTTTCGCTGGAAGACCAAGTCAAGACATGCGTCGTTGTGCTTCTGCAACAGCCTGTGGCAGAGAGGCTGTCGAGGGAGGTCGAGCGGTCTCACGTCCCGACGCCGGAGCTTGCGTGCCATGTCCTATCTCAACCGTACCCGTGCCCGGAACCTGATGAAAAGCGAGGGTGTCGACGCCCTCGTGCTCTTTCAGCCCGAGAATTTCATCTATGCGACGGGCGGCTCCGGCGGGGTCGCAACCATGTGGCGGCGAGCGGGGGCTGCCATCGCGGTCGTTCCGCAGAGCCCGGAGGAGAGGCTGGCCGCAATCGCTTCGGACATGGCTGCCCCTGCCCTGCAGCGGCTAAACCCCGACCTCATCGTGAGGGAGCACCGCACCTGGCTCGATCAGGTCGATCTCTCGCGGTTGCCGGATGGAGCCTCCACGGCAGAAAAAGTGACCCGCGCCTATCGCGAGCAGGGACTCATCCACCCGCGGCCCGAGAGTTTCGATATGGCTTGCTCACTGCGCTTGCTTCGTGATGTGTTGGCCGAAAAAGGATTGGCCAAGGCCCGGATCGGAGCCGATTTCGATTTTCTGCCCGTGGCCGATTTCCAGACCCTGACCTCTGCTCTTCCCGAGGTCGAGTGGGTGGATGGCTCCGATATCGTTCGCAGGCTTCGCGCCATCAAATCGCCGGAAGAGATCGTGCGGCTGCGGCAGGCCGGCAGGCTTGCCGAGGCGGGCCTGCAGCATATGACGGCGGCCGTGGAGAACGGCGTCTCCGCCAGGCACCTGTCTGAGGCTTGGCGTTCCGGCGTCAAACGCGCAGCCGAGTCCTCCATGATCGCGAACCTGACAGGTCACTGGGATTTCATTTCAGTTGGGCCCGATCCATGGAGCCAGGACGGGCGCGTGGGTGACGGCGCTACCATCAAGGCAGATGTTGGCTGCCTGATCGACGGGTATTCGTCAGACAGCGCCCGCACGTTCTCCTTCGGGCCGCCAAGTGCATTGGCCCGGGACATCTTCTCGGCTCTCGAAGCCGCGTTCGCGGCGGGATTGGCCGCCATGCGACCTGGCGCAACATTCGGTTCGGTGCATGCCGCCGTCCTTCGGGAAATGCGTGCTGCCGGTTATGCCGAGTACCATCGCGGCCATTTCGGGCATGCGGTTGGCGCGAATGTAGGCATGGAGGAGTGGCCGTTCATTTCCGCTGGCAACGAAGAGATCATCGAGCCCAGCATGGTGCTGGCGCTCGAGACGCCCTTCTACGCCAAGGGCGCAGGCGCTCTCATGATTGAGGATCAGATCCTCGTCACCGACGATGGCATCGAGATCATGAATACTTTGCCGCCGGGATTGATCGACCTGAAGCAGGCGAGATGAAAGGCCTTCCAGCACTCCGCAGCTCTGCCGGTGCATGGCTGACGCCGCAGCGAACCGAAGCCTTATGCAGGCGTTCTGACTGTGCAGTGTCAGAGGAGATTTGCCGGCATTCGCAGGCGCCAAGTTGAATCAGGCGCTTTTACCTTGTGGAAACAGGCTTTTGACGGCTTGGAACTTTATCCGTTATTACTAATACAGTTAACCCGAACTGATCCGTTCATGGCTTCGTAAGAGGAGTTTCCAGTGGCAAAGACTGCAACCAAGAAGGCTCCGGCTCGTAAGGCCGCAGCATCCAAGACTGCAACCAAGGCTCCTGCAAAGGCTGCCAAGAAGCCGGCCGCCAAGGCCGCGGCCAAGAAGACGACCGCGAAGGCTGCGGTCAAGGCCGTGAAGAAGCCGGTGAAGGCTGCCGCCTCGACGAACGGCATCCTGACTCTGCGCAACATCGCCGAGACGCTTTCCGAGATGCACGAGCTCCCGAAGCGTCAGGCCAACGAGATGCTGACCCAGGTCGTCGAAATCATCGCGAAGAGCCTGAAGAAGGGCGACAAGATCCGCCTGACGGGCCTCGGCATCCTGCAGGTGCGCAAGCGCGCTGCCCGCATGGGCCGCAACCCGCAGACGGGCGAGCCTGTGAAGATCAAGGCTTCGAAGAAGATCGCCTTCCGGGCCGCCAAGGACCTCAAGGAATCCATCTAATCTCTTCCCAGCGGCGCGGCATGATCATGCCGCGCCGTTGTCCTTATAAACCGTGATGCTCGCTTGCGTGCGGTCGGTATCCTCCCTGAGGCCACTTTGCCAGGGATAAGGCCCATCAGGATGGCTGCGCCCAGAAGCGGCTCGCGCGACAATCCTCAGGTCATAGATATTTCTTCAAGCCGAAGATTTGGCGCCGAGCGGTTTTGAAGCGAAGCGTCTCGCGCGATGGCTGCCGCTCTAAAGCGGCAGGTTTCGAAGCGACGAGACGGCAGTCATGACACCGCGCAGCTCGGCAAGTCCCTTCAGTCGTCCGATGGCCGGGTACCCGGGATGGGTCGGCTTGCCCACGTCGTCGAGCAATTCATGGCCGTGGTCAGGTCGCATGGGTATGCGCCAACGGGGATCATCCGCATCCTTGCGACGCTTCTGCTCCTCCAGCAGCGTAGTGATGACCGCAACCATGTCGGTATCGCCTCCGAGGTGATCCGCCTCCATGAAGGAGCCGTCCGCGTCCTTGGCGACGTTGCGCAGATGGGCAAACCAGATGCGGCTCGCAAAGCGTCTGGCGATGCTTGGAACGTCGTTCGCCGCTCCGGCGCCGAGGGAGCCGCTGCAAAGGGTCAGACCATTGGCGGGCGAGTCGAAGGCATCGAGGATGAAGGCGATGTCCTCTTCGCTGGAAACGATGCGCGGCAGCCCCATGAGCGAGCGCGGCGGATCGTCCGGGTGAATGCACATCCGGATTCCGGCCTCTTCCGCTGCCGGGATCACCTCGCGCAGAAAGCGCGCGAGGTTGGCTCTTAAGCCATCCCTGTCGATGCCGCGGTAGCGGTCGAGCATGGCGCGAAGCCCTGGAATGTCGTAGCGGTCATAGGCACCGGGCAGGCCCGCCATGATATTGTTGAGGAGCTTGCGCCGGTCGGCCTCGGTCGAGCGGTCGTACCATTCCTTGGCGCGGGCCAGGATTTCGGGCGAAAACTCGGCTTCCGCTCCGGAGCGCTGCAGCATGAAGCAGTCAAAGGCTGCGAACTCGTGCAGGTTGAAGCGCAGGGCGGTGCCGCCGCCGGGAAGCGGATAGGCGAGCTCCGTCCGGGTCCAGTCAACCACGGGCATGAAATTGTAGCACACCGTCGTGATGCCACATTGCGCAAGGTTGCGCAGGGATTGGCGGTAGTTGTCGAAGAGGGTCGTCAGATTCCCTTCACCGATCTTGATGCTTTCATGGATCGGCAGGCTTTCCACGACGCTCCAGCGCAGGCCCAGAGAGGGGTCGGCTGCGATCTGCGCCTTGCGCGCCTCGATCTCCTCCACAGTCCAGACGACGCCATAGGGAATATGATGCAGAGCCGTCACGATCCCCGTTGCACCGGTCTGGCGAATATGGGGGAGCTTGACCGCATCGTCGGGGCCGAACCATCGCCAGGTCTGTTCCATAGGTGTCTCCTCATAGGATCAGGCCGATCTGCCGTCGGCCTTCGTTGAAGGTTGTCGCTGGCTTACATCACGGCGCCGACCTGCCAGGGCAGGAATTCCGCGTCTCCATAGCCGAGCTGCTCGGATTTCGACCGCTCACCCGAAGCGATCTTGAGAACCGTCTCGAAGATTTCCTGGCCTTTCTCGGCGATCGAAACACCGTCGAGAATGTCCCCGCAATTGATGTCCATGTCGTCGATCATGCGGCGGTAGATCTCGCTGTTGGTCGCGAGCTTGATCGAAGGCGTGGGCTTGCAGCCATAGGCTGAACCACGGCCGGTGGTAAAGCACAGGATGTTCGCGCCGCCCGCCACTTGGCCCGTTGCCGAGACAGGATCGTATCCAGGCGTGTCCATGAACACGAAGCCGTTTGTGGTGACCAGCTCCGCATAGCGAAAGACGCCGTTCAGCGTCGTCGTTCCGCCCTTGGCGGCTGCGCCCAGGGACTTCTCGAGGATCGTTGTCAGGCCGCCTGCCTTGTTGCCAGGGGAGGGATTGTTGTTCATCTCGCCGCGATTGCGGGCGGTGTAGTCTTCCCACCAGCCGATCAGTTCCACGAGCTTCTCCCCGATCTCGCGGGTCGCGGCCCGGCGGGTGAGGAGATGTTCGGCGCCATAGATCTCCGGCGTCTCCGAGAGAATCGCCGTTCCGCCTTGGCGGACCAGGATGTCGACGGCGGCACCCAGAGCCGGATTGGCGGTGATGCCTGAATAGCCGTCTGAGCCGCCGCATTGCAGGGCGAGCATCAGCTCGGAGGCGGGAACCGTCTCCCGCTGCGCCTTGTTCGCCAGGGGCAGCATGTCGCGGATTGCGGCAACGCCGGCCTCGACGGATTTCCTGGTGCCGCCTGTGTCCTGGATCGTCAGGGAACGAAAAGTGTCGCTTTCCTCGATCTGATAGAGCTCCTTCCAGCGCCCAATCTGAAAGACTTCACACCCTAAGCCCACCATCAGCACGCCGGCCATGTTGGGGTTCGATGCATAGCCCCATTGGGTACGCTTGAGAATCTCTGCGCCGTCGCCCTTCTGGTCCATGCCGCAGCCGGTGCCGTGAACAAGGGGGATGACGCCATCAATGTTGGGATAATCCTCGAGCAAGCCGGAGCGCTCGACCTCGCGCGCGATGAAGCGCGCCACGGAAGCCGAGCAGTTCACGCTGGTGAGGATGGCCAGGTAGTTGCGCGTGCCGACCTTGCCGTTCGAGCGGCGAAAGCCTTGGAAGGTCGCCTGCAATTCCGTCGGGAGGACCTCCTCCGCCTTTGCGTCTTCGGCGAAATGATAATCGCGGGCGAAGGCGTGCATCTCCACATTATGCTCGTGGAGCCATTCGCCGGGAGCAACCGGTTTCGAGGCGAAGCCGATGATCTGGCCGAACTTGAAAGCCGGCTCCCCTGCAGCGATCGGGGCGATCGCCATCTTGTGGCCGCGCGGAATGCGGTCCTTGGCCGTGACGTGGCGGAGAACGGTGCCGGGCATGATGGAATCGACGGCGACAACCAAATTGTCGCTCTCGCTCAGGCGCACGCTGCGCGGCGACAGAGCAGGTTTGTCCAACATGATTCCATCCTTCTGGCGTGCCCCTTCGCTCCTGAAGAGCCTGCAGGCCTCACGCGCTGAGTGCTTGGGGAGACGCATGGGTCTCCGTTTCGAAAAGGTCCGGATACTGAGCGGCGAGTTCCGGCAGAGACCGTAGGATCTCGCTCAGATGCTGCTGCATCGCCTCTTCGGCGGCGGCCGGATCCTGGGCTTTGATCGCATTCACGATGACGATGTGCTGCGCAAGAACTGCGTGACGGGGCAGGGCCTTGGTCATGTCGAGGAACCGCACCCGGTCCATCTGCGGCTTGATATCCTCGATCAGCTGCCAGGCGGAAGGCCGCCCTGCGGTTTCCGCGAGCAGCCTATGGAACTCTTCGTCGAGGGCGAGAAATTCCTCCGTCGAAGCGGAGCGCTGCGCCTTCCTCTGTCGGCTCAGGCTGGCATTCAATTCCGCAATCATGACGGGCGTGGCCTTCAAGGCCGCCTCTCGTACCACGGCCGATTCCACGGCAGCGCGGATGAATCGGCCATCCTCGACCGCAGCCTTGGAGATCTTCACCACCTGCGTGCCCCGCTGCGGCAGAACCCGCACGAGACCGGCCTCGCTCAGCTTGATTAGCGCTTCCCGGACGGGGGAGCGGCTGACACCGAAACGCTGCGCGAGATCCTGCTCGGACAGCATTTCACCGGGGGCGAGCTGCATCGTCACGATGGCCTGACGGAGGGCGCGGGTGACCTGCCGAGCCATGGGCTCACGGCTGACGTCCAGCTTGGCGAGGGGTGGTCTATTAGTCATAAGTGGCACACTACCATACTAGTAGGCCATTGCAAAGGACGATGGATCACTCTAAAGTTTACCCAACGGTGCTCGGAAACCGGCCGCTCAAGGCTCGAAGGAAGTGCCAAGGGAGAACGCCATGCTGATCCACCCGGACCGGCTGTTTCCTGCCGAGCCAGTCGCCCGCGACGTGGCGCGCAGGCTCTACGCGGAAATCCGGGATCTGCCGATCATCTCGCCGCATGGGCACACGGACCCGCGCTGGTATGCGGAGAACGAGCCCTTTCCCGATCCGGCGACGCTCTTCGTCACTCCCGACCATTACATCTTCCGCATGCTGTACAGCCAGGGCGTACGCCTGGAAGATCTTGGCATTCCCACCAAGGACGGGAGCCCTGTCGAGAAGGACCTGCGCGCGATCTGGCGCCGGTTCGCGGCGCATTATCATCTCTTCCGCGGCACACCCACGCGGGTTTGGCTTGACCACACCTTCGCGACGCTCTTCGGCTTCACCGAGCGTCTGTCGGCTAAGACAGCCGATGCTTATTACGACCGGATCGACGAGGCCCTGCGGACGCCGGAATTCCGCCCACGCGCCCTTTTTGAGCGTTTCCGCATCGAAGCCATCGCGACGACGGAAAGTCCGCTCGATCCGTTGAAGCATCATGAGACGATCCGTCAGTCGGGCTGGAAAGGGCGCGTGATCACGGCCTATCGTCCCGATCCTGTCGTCGATCCCGATTTCGACGGGTTTCGTCAGAACCTCGTGCGGTTCGGCGAGATCACGGGCTGCGACACCTCCGCCTGGAGCGGCTATCTGGACGCGCATCGCATGCGGCGTGCCTTCTTTCGCGAATATGGCGCGACCTCGACTGACCATGGGCATCCGACCGCGCGCACGGCCGATCTCCCGAAAGCCGATGCCGAAGCGCTGTTCCGCCGCGTCTCGACAGGCGATGCGAAACCGGGCGACGCGGAGCTGTTCCGCGCTCAGATGCTGACCGAGATGGCGGCTATGAGCGTGGAGGACGGCATGGTGATGCAGATTCACCCCGGCTCCTTCCGCAATCACAACAGCCAGATCTACTCCCGCTTCGGCCGCGACATGGGAGCCGACATTCCCTCGCAGACCGATTACGTCAGCGCTCTGAAGCCGCTTCTCGACCGTTTCGGCAACGAGCCGAACCTGACGGTCATTCTCTTTACTCTCGATGAGACGAGCTATTCGCGAGAACTGGCTCCGCTCGCCGGCCATTATCCGATCCTGAAGCTCGGCCCAGCCTGGTGGTTCTTCGATGCGCCGGAAGGCATGCGGCGCTTTCGGGAGCTCACCACGGAGACGGCGGGTTTCTACAACACTGTCGGCTTCAACGACGACACCCGCGCGTACTTGTCCATTCCGGCGCGCCATGACGTGGCCCGCCGTGTCGATTGTGCCTATCTCGCCAATCTCGTGACGACGCATCGCCTCGACGAGGATGAGGCGCACGAGGTGGCCTACGATCTCGCCTATCGTCTCGCCAAAGAGGCTTACAAGCTGTGAGAACCGGCATGGCCCTCGACGGCCATGCTGCACAGAACGGGAGGAAGACCATGACAAACCTGATCACCAGACGTAATTTCGTCGGCGGGATAGCCGCTGGCGCGGGCCTTGCCGCACTCGGCGGAAGAGCCTTGGCCCAGCAGCTGCCGCTGCCGACGAGCCCGGTCACCCTCAACATCATTGATGTTGCCGGCAATCTGGCGCTGACCCAGAAAGCGATCGAGAACTATCGCAAGGCGAAGCCGAATCTGGTCTCGCGCATCACCTTCACCAAGGCTCCGGCTCCCGAACTCGCGGGCAAGATCAAGGCGCAGCAGGATGCGGGCCGTGTTGATATTGATCTCGTGCTCACAGGAACCGATGCGCTCTCCGCCGGGATCGACCAGAAGCTGTGGGTAGAGCTCGTGCCGCAGCATGCGGGCTCCCTGCCGAGGCTCGACGACATTTATCTTCCGGCGGCCGCCCGGATGCAGACCCTCGCCAAGGGGCAGGGCGTCGTCGTCACCTATTACCCGTCCGGGCCGCTGCTCGAATACATGCCCGACAAGGTGAAGACCGTGCCGACGACGGCCGAGGAGCTGCTCGCCTATACCAAGGCTAATCCCGGCCGCTTCATCTACGCGCGCCCTGCCAATTCCGGTCCGGGCCGCACCTTCATCATGGGCCTTCCCTACATCCTCGGCGACAGCAATCCGCAGGATCCCGCGAAGGGCTGGGACAAGACCTGGGCGTTCCTCAAGGAACTCGGCCAGAACATCGAGTACTATCCATCCGGCACGGGCGCGGTGATGAAGGAACTCGGCGAGGGCTCCCGCGACATGACCGTCTCGACGACGGGCTGGGACATCAACCCGCGCGTTCTCGGCGTGGTGCCGAAGGAGGCCAAGGTCGCCGCTCTCAAGGGCTTCCACTGGGTGGCAGACGCCCACTACATGTGCGTGCCCAAAGGCCTGTCGAACGACAAGCTCGCCGTTCTCATCGACCTCATGAACTTTCTGCTCACCAAGGAGCAGCAGGCTTATACCTACGATGAGGGCTACTTCTATCCGGGTCCGGCCGTGAAGGGCGTAACTCTCGATATGGCGCCGGCCGAGAGCCAGGCCGCCGTTAAGGAATTCGGCCGTCCCGAATACGAGAAGTGGATCGCCGAGAATCCGATCGAGCTGCCGCTCCAGCCCGAACAGATGGTCGTCGCCTTCCGCATGTGGGACGAGCAGGTCGGCGGTGGGAAGCGCAAGTAATCAGGTGAAGTGAAGGACCCGCGATGACCATTGCCCTTTCGCAATTCGACGAGGTGCGGCTCGACCGAGTGAGCCGTGACTTCGGGGCGCTCAACGCCCTGCGTGACATTTCCCTCACCATCCGACGGCGCGAGTTCATCGCGCTGCTCGGGCCGTCGGGATGCGGGAAGTCGACCACGTTGAACTGCATCGCGGGTCTTCTGCCTGTGACCGGCGGCGCGATCTGGCTCGACAAGAACCGAGTCGATACGCTGCGTCCCGAGGAGCGCGGGTTCGGCATGGTGTTCCAGAACTATGCGCTCTTCCCGCATCTCAATGTTCGCCAGAACATCGGCTTCGGCCTTAAGATGCGTGGACGCCCCAAGGCAGAGATCGACCGCAAGGTGGACGAAGCCTTGAGCCTCGTGCGTCTCCAGGGGCAGGAGAACAAGCTGCCGGGGCAGCTCTCCGGAGGGCAGCAGCAGCGCGTGGCCATCGCCCGCGCCATCGTCATCGAGCCTCCCCTGGTGCTCATGGACGAGCCTCTCTCCAACCTCGATGCCAAGTTGCGCCTCGAAATGCGCGCCGAGATCCGGCGCATTCACAACGAACTCGGCGCAACCACCATCTACGTGACGCACGATCAGGACGAGGCGCTGTCGCTCGCCGACCGCATCGTGGTTCTGCGTGACGGCGTGGTCCGCCAAGTGGGAAGGCCGAAGGAGCTCTACGAGGCGCCTGCCCATCTCGACGTGGCGGATTTCATGGGCTTCCGCAACAAGCTCAAGGGCAAGGTCATTGCAAGCGAGAACGGGCGTGCCGTTCTCGACGTGGAAGGCGCACGGATCAGCGGCGTTGCACGTGAGACGCTCTCGCCCGGCTCGCCTGCCTATGTCGCAATCCGCCCGGACGATCTCGAGGTCGGCGAGCTGGGCCAGAATTCCTTGGCCGTGACGGTCGACACGATCGAATATCGCGGCCGCGAATTCGTCGGAACGGCTCATACCACTGGCGGACTCGATGTGGTGTTCCGTTCTCATCAGCCTGTGGAGCCGGGCTCGTCCGTTCATCTGAACGTGGATGATCAGCGCGTTCTCGTCTTCGCGGAGCCGATCCAGGGGAGGAACTGATGGACGCTATTGCGCCAGCGACGACCATCGAGCACGGACCGAGCCTGCGTCAGCGGCTCGCAGCCCGCGGCTTCGATGCGGTGACGCTCCTCGTCATCCCGGCCGCCATCTTCAGCCTGCTGCTCTTCGTTTATCCCTTTGCCTTCGGCTTTATCCTTTCCTTCGAGCCGAAGGCCGGCGGCCGGCTTGCCAATTACCAGCGCTTCTTCTCGGACTCTTATCTCTACGACACGATTGCCAACACGCTCTGGCTCTCCGTGCCGACGACGCTCGTAAATCTTTTTCTCGCTGTTCCGATTGCCTTTCGCGTGCGCCTCATGCGCCATCAGCGCCTTCTCACGACGATCCTGGTTCTGCCGATCACGCTGGGTACCGTGCTGGTAGCGGAAGGCCTGCTGAATTATCTTGGCCCGCAAGGCTGGTTCAATCGCACCTTGCTGACTCTGGGGTTGATCTCGCAGCCCTTGAAACTCGTCCATAATTACTGGGGAGTGTTCGCATCCCTGGTGATCACGGGTTTCCCGTTCACCTTTCTGCTGACCCTCTCTTACGTCACGGGCATCGATCCCGCGCTCGAGCAGGCTGGGGCGACATTGGGCGCGAATGCCTGGCAGCGTTTCCGCCACATCTATCTGCCGCTCCTGATGCCGGGCTTTGCGATCACCTTCTGCCTGTCGTTCGTACAGGCCTTCTCGGTGTTTCCATCGGCCGTCCTGCTCGGTGAGCCTGCAGGCATCACCCGCGTCATCTCGATCGCAGCCTATCAGGCTGCCTTCGAGGAATACGATTATTCCATGGCCTCCGCCGTCGCGATGATCATGGGCTTCGTGCAGCTCGCCATCGTGGTGGCGGTTCTCGCGGCCCGTGGCCTGTTCTACCGCGGCCCTGCATCCGGTGCGAAAGGATAAACCGATGATCCGCGACACGACTCCCGGTTCGAAGCTCTGGGCTGCTGCGATCTGGTTTCTGGTGGGATTTTTCGTCCTTAATCTGTTTGCCATGATCGGTACCGTGATCACCAGCTCGTTCGCGACCCGTTGGCTCGGTACATGGCTGCCGGTCGGCTGGACGACGCGCTGGTATTCCTCTGCCTGGAACGAGTTCCAGCTTTGGGACGTGCTGATCGTCACCTTCCAAGTGGTGGGTGCCGTAGTGCTCATCTCGGGCGTACTTGGGGTCACGGCAGCTTACGCCCTTGCGCGCCGTGACTTTCCGGGCAAGCGCCTCCTGGTTCTGCTCTTCCTCTTGCCGCTCCTGATCCCGCCGATCACCTTCGGCATTCCCTTGGCCACCGTTCTTTACCGGACCGGTCTTGCTGGAACATTCTGGGGCGTGGTGGCGGCCAATCTCGTGCCGACAGTGCCCTTCGTGATCCTGGTGATGATCCCGTTCATCGAGCAGATCGATCCGAAGATCGAGGCTGCGGCCCGGGTGTTTGGCGCCAATACCTTCAAGCTCTTCATCCACGTGCTGCTTCCGCTGCTTCTGCCGGGCATCCTGGCGGCGCTGCTGCTGGTGCTGGTGCGCACCATCGCCATGTTTGAGCTGACCTTCCTTGTAGCGGGCCCTACCAGCCAGACGCTTGTTGTAGCGCTCTATTATGCCGTGTTCGCGGCGGGTGTGCGCGCGGTTCAGTCCATCGACGCCATGGCCGTGGTCTACATGGCCACGACCCTGGTCTGGCTCGTCATCGCCCTGCGCTTCGTGAACCCGACGCAGATTGTCACCCGCGCAAAACAGCAGCCGGCGCATTGAGGGCAAGATGGCAGATCGCTTGAACGAGGCCGCGCTCGGCCGTTTACCGATGGATGTCGCGCGCCCCCGCTACGATCGGGGTGCGATGAAAACCGGGATCGTGCATCTCGGCGTCGGTGCCTTCCATCGGGCCCATCAGGCCGTGTATACGGATGATGTGCTGGCGCAGGATCCAAGCTGGGGAATCGTGGCCGCGAGCCTGCGCAATCCTGATACCTACGACGCCCTCGACCCGCAGAACGGGCTCTACACTCTTTCGGTGCGCTCGAAGGAAGGAGAAGCCCTGCGCGTGATCGGCGCGATCCGGCGTATCATCGTCGCGCCGTGGGCTGCGGAAGATCTCCTGTCCGTCATGGCCTCTCCGGAAACGCGCATCGTGACGCTGACGGTGACGGAGAAGGGTTACTGCCACGATCCGGCAACGGGGCAACTGAACGAAGCCCATCCTGACGTCGTCCATGATTTGGCGAACCTGCGCACACCGCGCTCGGCTCCCGGCTTCATCATCGAAGCCCTGAGGCGTCGCAGACAGGCGCGCGTGCCGCCCTTCACGGTTCTCACCTGCGACAATCTTCCGTCCAATGGGCGCACGGTCAAACGCGTCCTGACCCGCTTCGCCGAATTGGTCGACTCCGGCTTCGGCCGCTTCGTGGCCAATGAGGTGTCCTGTCCCTCGACCATGGTGGACCGCATCGTGCCGGCCACTAGCGACGAGGACCGGGCGCGCATTGCGACGCGATTGGGTGTCGCCGATGCTTGGCCTGTGGTGACCGAGCCTTTCACGCAGTGGGTGATCGAGGATCGCTTCCTGGGCGGGCGACCTGCCTGGGAAGATGCAGGCGCGGAGTTCGTCGCCGATGTCGAGCCCTATGAACATATGAAGCTCAGGCTGCTCAACGGCAGCCACTCGACTCTCGCCTATCTCGGCTATCTTTCAGGCTACGAGACGGTTGCCGAGACCATGTCCGACCCCGCCTTCGTGCGCCTGATCGAGGGCTTGATGGACGAGGAGGTCACGCCCACCCTCCACATGCCGGCGGGCGCGGATCTGTCCTCCTACAAGCGCGCGCTCATCGAACGCTTCAAGAACCCAGCCCTCAGGCATCGGACATGGCAGATTGCCATGGACGGCTCGCAGAAGCTCCCGCAGCGCCTGCTCGGCACCATCCGTGACCGATTACGCGACAATGCACCGATCAAGCGGCTTTCTCTCGGGGTCGCAGCCTGGATGCGCTATGTGACCGGGACCGACGAGAAGGGACATGCCATCGACGTGCGCGATCCTTTGGCTGCGGTCCTCCGGGAGCGGGCGGACAGGGCCGGAGGAGATCCTGGACGTCTGGCGGGAGAGATGCTTGCTCTGCGGGAGGTCTTCGGAGAGGATCTCCACCAAGACGAGCGCTTCACCGGTCAGGTGACCGAGGCTCTCAGGCAGCTCTATGCGAAAGGCGGCCGGCGAACGGTCGCCGACTGGGCCTGAGCGGTACACTTTCTTTCATCCGCATATCGACCGGTAATGAGGATCGGTACGGTATCGCGCGTCAATAACCGACAAGAAGCGCTTAAACTTTGTGCAGACAATTCTCAGTCCTGGGGCGCTCCAGCGGGCCGCTTTTGGCCCGGAACTTGCTTGATGGCCCGTTGAGGGTCAGCATCGAGAGCGCTCAGCAAGTTGACGAAAGATATTCCATCAGGTCAGCGGCCGCTTCGCATTGCGGTTATCGAAGAGAATAGCGTCAGGGCTGCCATTCTGCTCGGCGGCCTGCGGGATGCCGGGCTCACCGATGTCGAAGTCATCGACACGACACTCCAGATGCTTCGCCGATTGAGCGCCGTCAATCCGGACGTGATCATCATCGGGCTCGAGAATCCCAGCCGTGGTGTGCTCGAGCAGATGTTCCAGATCTCCAAGCTCGTGTCCCGTCCTGTCGCCATGTTCGTCGACCAATCCGACGAGGACATGATCCAAGCCGCCATCGAAGCGGGCGTATCCGCCTACGTCGTCGACGGATTGCGCAGGGAGCGGGTGAAGGCCATCGTCGACATGGCGGTCAGCCGGTTCAATGCATTCGACCGTCTGCAGCGCGAGCTGGCGGCTGCCCGCAACGAACTCGCATCCCGCAAGATCATCGATCGTGCCAAGGGCATCCTCATGAAAAGCCGACATCTCTCGGAGGAGCAGGCCTATGCGCTTCTGCGGCAGACAGCCATGAATAAAAAAAGGAAGCTCGCTGACATCGCGCAGAGCGTCGTCACAGCCGCTTCCCTTCTGGAGAAGTAATCGCCGTCGAGAAAGGTGTGCGGACTAGGGCCACGAAAGTCGACATCCGGCGGATCGTTTGTCGCACCCGTTGCTGGCCGGGATCTCACCTTGACTACCCATGCCTTATGGACAAGCGCGCCTTCAGCCTGAGGGACAATCCGGGCGACCTCAGCGATTCCACGATCAGAGCACGATGAGTCTGGTGGCGAAGGAATGCGCATCCAGGATCAGACAATAGGCGCAGGGTGCACAAACAATCGACTTGAGCCAATTGCGTGCAGTGCTAACCTTCTTTGTGAGGCTGGGTCAGACAATGAAGTCGCAGCCTGCCTCGATCAGCCGAGTCGATCAATGATGATCGGCCGTGCTCGTGCCTTGTGAAAAGGCATTCTCTCGACAACGACGTCGCATGATCGATTGCCGTGATGCTGGTGCGGCATGGGGCTCATCACGCGATGTTCTTGTGTTCAGGCAGGTCCTCGTGACCGGCACGGAGAACCTGCGTCCACTGAGATCCGGAGGTCATTGATGCTGCAGCTTTCAAGAAAGCCATCCGAAGCCGAGCCAGGCCGCTTGGGCCGCCTCGCCAAGCTGCCGGTTTTCTTTGACTTGCAAGGCAAGCGCGTCGTGCTCGTCGGTGGTTCGTCGGGAGCGGCCTGGAAGGCAGAGCTCCTCGCGGCGGCGGGAGCCGATGTCGATATCTATGCGACCGAAATTTGCGCCGAGATGGAGTCGCTCATGGCGCGCGGAGCGGCAGATGGCCGCCTCACGCTGCACCGCAGAAGGTGGACGCCCGAGATCCTGAACGGTGCCGCTCTCGCCGTCGCAGATCTCGAGGAAGAAGACGAGGTGGAAGCCTTCGCATCGGCGGCGCACCGGTCGGGTGTCCCGGTGAACGTGGTCGACAAGCCCGGCTGTTGCGATTTTCAGTTCGGTTCAGTTGTCAACCGCTCGCCCGTGGTGATTGGCATCTCGACCGACGGCGCGGCGCCGATTCTGGGCCAAGCGATCCGACGCCGGATCGAGACGTTACTGGATCCATCCCTGTCCTCATGGGCATCTCTCGCCAAGGCAATGCGCGAGCGCATCATGGAGCAGCTGCCGCCCGGGCTGTCACGTCGCGCATTCTGGGAGCGCTTCGCCGATCTGGCCTTTCAGGGACGCCCGCCGGAGACCATGGGGGCGAGCGTCGAGGCGGTGCTCAGACACATCGTATCCCGGCCTGTCGGAGCCAGTGGGCGCGTCACGCTTGTCGGCGCAGGGCCCGGCGACGCGGAGCTGTTGACCCTCAAGGCAGTGCGGGCGCTCCAAGCCGCTGACGTCATTCTCTTCGATGATCTTGTCTCAGAAGATGTTCTCGAGCTCGCACGCCGCGAAGCAAAACGTCTCATGGTCGGCAAGCGCGGAGGGCGCGCATCCTGCACACAGGACGACATCAACGATCTCATGACTCGTCTGGCTCTCCAGGGAAAGCACGTGGTTCGCCTGAAATCCGGTGATCCCATGATCTTCGGCCGGGCAGGAGAGGAGATCGAGCACCTGGAGAGCGCCGGCATCCCCGTGGATGTGGTGCCGGGCGTCACCGCCGGCATCGCGCTGGCATCGGCGCTGGGCGTGTCTCTTACCCATCGCGACATGGCGCAATCCGTCCGGTTCGTGACCGGATGCGCGAAGACCGGGCGCCTTCCCGAAAACCTGGATTGGAACGGCCTGGCGGATCCTCTCACGACGACGGTCTTCTACATGGCAGGAGGAACGGCGGGGGCAATCGCAGGGCGACTGATCAAAGAAGGCCTCTCTCCCGACACGCCGGCGGTCATGGTATCGAATGTGTCGCGAGGTGACGAGCGCTGGGCAGGGCCCATTTCGCAACTCGGTCAAGCGAGCGAGCGACGGGATCCTTCGAAGCCCGCCATCATCGGCATTGGTCGCGTCTTCGGTGGAGTCGGCCAGTCGAGGCTTCGGCGCGCTCCCGCAGCGACCGATCTGCTCCTGGCACAGGCGTAAGCAAGGGCGGATCGATGCTGCTGCGGGGCCGAAGGATTGCTGTGCCTGAGAGCCGCGAACTCGATCTGTTCGTGAACATGCTCGAACGGAACGGCGCCACCGCCGTTCGCTGCCCCTTGGTATCGATCCACGATGTGGAGAATGATGCACCTGTGCAGGCATGGCTCAAACGACTTGCCGATGGGCAGCACGACAGTCTTGTTCTCTACACAGGTGAGGGGCTGAGCCGCCTCCTGGGCTTTGCTCGGCGCAACGGCATCGAGGCTGAGGTGATCGACGGCCTTCGCCGGACGCGCAAGATCGTTCGTGGACCAAAGCCCGCCAAAGTCCTGCGCGGGATCGGCCTTGCACCGGATCTCATGGCGGAGGAACCCACAACCGCGGGTTTGATTGCAACCTTGTCTGCGCTCGATCTTAGCGGCACTTGCGTCGGCGTGCAGCTTTATCCTGGAGGTGAGGATCTGCTGACGGCAGTTCTGAAAGAGGCCGGCGCAAGAGCCGATCCCATTCTCTGCTACCGCTATGCTTCGGAGCAAGAGGACGAGCGGGTTGCCCGCCTCGTCGATGATCTCATCACGGGAGCCATCGAGCTGATCGCTTTCACCAGCACCGCGCAGGTGCGCCGGCTTCAGGACGTTGCCCGACGGTTCGGCAGAACGGCGGAACTCGATGAGGCGATGCGGCGGGTTCTCATCGCTGCCATCGGCCCTGTCACCGCGCAGACGGTGGAGGGGGCTGGCTGGCCTGTTGCTGCGATGCCTACGGACAGCTTTCATCTCAAACCCATGGTCGTTGCGCTGGGCAAGCGGCTGAGTGCCGATTCTAGCGCTCTTCCTCTTGTCTGATTGGCGCACCCGGTGATCCAACGCCCTCGCCCGCGGCGTGAAGCGCCTTGAGGCCTTCGCGGTAGGTGGGAAAGCGGAGCCTCACGCCGAGTTCGTGCTTGATGCGCGTATTCCGAACCCGCTTGTTGTCCTGATAGAACGAGCGGGCCATGGGGCTGAGATCGGCGGTTGCGAACGCCACTTCACGAGGCGGCGCTAGCCCCAGAAGGTGCGCTGCATAGGTGATCACATCCTGAGGAGGGCAGGGTTCGTCGTCGGCGACATTGTAGATCGCGTTACGGACTGGGCGACCGATCGACGCCATCAGCACCTGGGCAATATCGGCGGTGTGGACACGGTTGAAAACCTGTCCAGGCTTGACGACGCGCTGAGCCGTTCCATCGGCGACTTTCAGCAGGGCGTTGCGCCCTGGTCCGTAGATTCCGGCAAGCCGGAAGAGTTGGACACAGAATGCTGCGCTCCTCCCGAGATCGAGCCATTGGTTCTCTGCGGCGATGCGATGGCGGGAGCGTTCATTGACGGGGGAGGGCGGAGTATTCTCGTCGACCCACGCGCCGCCCGCATCGCCATAAACGCCGACGGTTGAGAGGTATCCAACCCACCGGAGGCGTGGAGCGGATGTGATTGCATCCTGAAACGTTCTCAGGACGGGATCGGATCCGAGGGTAGGCGGAATTGAAACAAGAAGGGCGTCGGCACGGTCGATTTCGGCGAGAATGTCCGGATCGAAGCTGTCAGCGTCAAAGAAGTAGGGAACGATCCCTGAGATCTTCAGCGCTTCGGCCTTCTTTTCGGACCGAAACGTGCCGCTGATCCGTGTGAAACGCTGCCGATAGATAGCGATGAATTGCTGTGCTGCGTAACCTGGGCCGAAGACGAAAAGGTTCATGAGGAGCGATGACGGAGATGCCTGAGTGATGACCGGAGTTTAACGAAGAGAAAGATTGCGGGCAAATGTAGCTTTTCCGGGTATTCAGTTTCTCCATCGGCCGGCAGAATTGCTCGCACGGGCAGCAGCTGCAGTGCTCACTCCAGGAGCAAGCGGCTGACCATATGTTAGCCACCATGCATATTATATCTCCTTGAGCAGAAAACGGGCACTCGCTAACCTTCAATGGCATGGCGGGTCGCGACAACGAAGTCTCAAAATCCCGCCGAACGTCTGATCAAGAGCATCAGACTGTTCTGCCCCTCACCTGGCACTGATCCGACAACGACGTCGCGTGGAGAGATTGCGTGCTGCGCAAGCAGCACATGGTCCGCTTCAATCGTCGGTCGCGTGCTCGCGCTGTCGCGGCAGGAACCCCGCGTCGTCGAATGCCTACGTTCTCAAGGAGACTGGGATGCCAAAGAAGCTGGTTGTCATTGGCAATGGCATGGCTGCCGGGCGTGCGCTGGAAGAGCTCTTCAGCCGCGCTCCAGATGCCTATGATGTTACGATTTTTGGTGCCGAGCCGCGCGTCAACTACAACCGCATCATGCTCTCGCCGGTCCTCTCCGGCGAGAAGGCCTACGACGACATCCTGATCCACGACGAGGCATGGTACGACGCCAATGGGATCACCCTGCATCGCGGCAAGCAAATCGTGCAGATCGATCGAGATGCGAAGCGTGTGGTTGCTGCCGACGGGACGACGGCGGAGTACGACCGGCTTCTGATAGCGACGGGCTCACTGCCTTTCATCATCCCAATTCCGGGCGCGAGCCTGCCCGGGGTCGTCACCTACCGCGACCTGGACGATGTCGACGTCATGCTGGCTGCAGCTCGGAAGGGCGGCCGGGCCGTCGTTATCGGCGGCGGGCTTCTCGGCCTCGAAGCCGCGGCAGGCCTCAAGGCGCAGGGAATGGATGTCACGGTTCTCCACCTCATGCCGACCCTGATGGAGCGCCAGCTCGACCCATCGGCGGGCTATCTTCTGCAGCGGGCTATGGAGGAGCGCGGCATCGCCGTCCGCTGCAAGGCGAACACCCAAGCCATCCTCGGCGAAACCCATGTCACCGGCGTCAGGCTCGACGACGGCACCGAGCTTCCCGCCGATATCGTCGTCATGGCCGTTGGCATCAAGCCCAATGCGATTCTCGCCAAGGAGACTGGCCTGGAGACGAACCGGGGTGTGCTCGTCGGCGACGACATGCGCACCAGTGATCCGGATGTTTTCGCGGTTGGCGAATGCGTGGAGCATCGAGGAACCTGCTACGGCCTCGTCGCACCCCTCTACGAAATGGCCAAGGTAGTCGCAGCACAGCTCGCAGGTGATGGGACGGCCGCTTATACCGGTTCAGTCACCGCAACGAAATTGAAGGTTACGGGCATCGATCTGTTCTCGGCGGGAGATTTCAGTGAAGCCGGCGATCGGCAGGACGTTGTCCTGCGCGATGTGGCCCGCGGGATCTACAAGCGCATCGTTCTCGAGGAGAACCGCATTGTCGGTGCGGTTCTCTACGGTGATACGGCGGATGGCCCTTGGCTCTTCGATCTTCTGCGCAAGGGAACCGACGTGTCGGAACTGCGCGAGACGTTGATCTTCGGGCAATCCTATGTGGGAGGCGCCTCGCAGGATCCGATTGCGACCGTTGCAGCCTTGCCGGATGATGCGGAGATCTGCGGCTGCAACGGCGTGTGCAAGGGCAAGATCGTTCAGGCGATCACCGACAAGGGCCTGTCCACGCTCGCCGACGTGCGGGCGCATACCAAAGCCTCCGCCTCCTGCGGCACCTGCACGGGGCTGGTCGAGCAGGTGATGGCGCTCACCCTCGGTGACAAGTTCTCTCGCGCTGCCACGGAGCCCCTCTGTGGCTGCACGGATCTTGGCCATGACGAGGTGCGACGCCTCATTCGCGCTGCGGGGCTCAAGTCGATCCCCGCCGTCATGCAGGAGCTCGGCTGGAGGACCTCCTGCGGCTGTGCCAAGTGCCGTCCGGCTCTGAACTATTATCTTCTGTGCGACTGGCCGGAGGAATACGAGGACGACAGCCGGTCCCGCTACATCAACGAACGTGTGCACGCCAATATCCAGAAGGACGGAACCTATTCGGTCGTGCCGCGCATGTGGGGTGGCCTGACGAACCCGAAAGAGCTCCGTGCGATCGCTGATGTGGCCGAGAAGTACAATATCCCGACGGTGAAGGTCACAGGCGGTCAGCGCATCGACCTTTTAGGAGTGCGCAAGGAGGACCTTCCCGCCGTCTGGGCCGATCTCAACGAGGCCGGCATGGTCTCAGGGCACGCTTACGCCAAGGGCCTGCGCACGGTGAAAACCTGCGTCGGCAAGGAATGGTGTCGCTTCGGGACACAGGATTCCACCGGCCTCGGCGTCAGGCTCGAGAAGTTCATGTGGGGGTCATGGACACCCGCCAAGGTCAAGATGGGTGTTTCGGGCTGCCCCCGAAACTGCGCCGAGGCGACGTGCAAGGATGTGGGCGTGATCTGCGTGGATTCCGGCTTCGAGATCCATTTTGCGGGAGCGGCCGGTCTGCACATCAAGGGGACGCAACTGCTCTGCAAGGTGGCTGAGGAAGACGAGTGCATCGAGATCATCGCTGCGCTGACCCAGCTCTACCGCGAGCAGGGTCACTATCTCGAGCGCATGTACAAATGGGCCGATCGGGTCGGGGTCGATGCAATCCGGGCGATCGTGGTCGATGATCCCGAGAAACGCCGGGCCCTCTTCGCGCGCTTCGAAGTTTCGCAGCGCAAGGCGCAGATCGATCCATGGGCCGAGCGAGCGGCCGGACGTGATGCGCATGAGTTCAACCCCATGGCCAACTTCACACTGGCGGAGGCAGCGGAATGAGCGATTGGATTGACGTGGGCGGTGTCGACGACGTGCCGGTTCTCGGATCACGAGTCGTCCAGGCGCCGGGAGGGGACATCGCGGTGTTCAAGGCGGCGGACGGCGCTCTCTTTGCTCTGCGCGACCGCTGCCCCCACAAAGGCGGGCCCCTGTCGCAAGGCATCGTGCACGGTCATTCCGTGACCTGTCCGCTGCATAACTGGGTGATCAGCCTGGAGAACGGAGAAGCGCAGGGCGCAGACCAAGGCTGTGCCCACAAGATTGCGCTGCGCGTCGACGGCGCGCGCATCCTGCTCGCGGCCTCCGCACTCATGGCCAAAGCGGCCTAGGGACTCAGAACCATCCACTCAAACGGAATCATCGCAGCCACTCATCGGACTTCGGCTGCTCGAAACTCACGAAAGGAAACTCGATGGCTTATCTCGCACCTGCCGAGTTCGTGGCCAAAATGGTCGATGCCGGCGAATCCAAGATCTTCATGTCGACGCGGGACACGGTGATCCGCGCCTACATGGCCGGCGCGATCTTGGCCCTCGCGGCTGCTTTCGCGGTCACCATCAACGTTCAGACAGGTCAGCCTCTTGCCGGCGCAATCCTGTTCCCGGTGGGCTTCTGCATGCTCTACCTGATGGGTTTCGATCTGCTCACGGGAGTTCTCATGCTCACGCCTCTCGCCCTCATCGACCGGCGCGCGGGCGTGACCATGGGCGGCATCCTGCGCAACTGGGGCCTCGTCTTCGTCGGAAATTTCGCCGGCGCCTTCACGGTTGCTGTGATGATGGCGATGATCTTCACCTTCGGCTTCACTCAAGCTCCCGATCTTGTCGGTCAGAAGATCGGTACCATCGGAGAAGGGAGGACGGTCGGATATGCCGCTCATGGAACGGCCGGCATGCTCACCCTCTTCATCCGCGGGGTGCTGTGCAACTGGATGGTAGCAACCGGGGTTGTCGGCGCCATGATCTCGACCTCGGTTTCAGGCAAGGTGGTCGCCATGTGGATGCCGATCATGCTGTTCTTCTACATGGGCTTCGAGCATTCCGTCGTGAACATGTTCCTCTTTCCCTCGGGCCTTCTGCTCGGCGGCAACTTCTCGATCATGGATTATTTGATCTGGAACGAGATCCCAACCGTCATCGGAAATCTTGTCGGTGGCCTCGCCTTTGTCGGACTGACGCTCTACTCGACTCACGTGCGCACCGGCGCGAAGCGCAGGGCTGGTCCCGGCATGGGCGTGGCCGCATTCCCGGCCGAGTAATCAGATGCAGACGGGAGCCCTGCCTGCAGGCAGGGCTTCGGCTATCGGTGTTCCCATGGCGCAGCTCCTGAGGATTTCGATCGGGCAGCGTTCCGACAAGGGGCGCAGGGAGATCAATCAGGATTTCCACGGTGCCCTGATCCCGACCGGGGCCGCTCTTGCTCTCAAGGGCATTGCCGTTGCCATCGCTGACGGGATCAGCACAAGTTCCGTCAGCGGCATCGCTGCGGAATCGGCGATCAAGAGCTTTCTTACAGACTATTACTGCACCTCGGACACTTGGTCCGTGAAGACCGCAGCGCAACGCGTGATCAGCGCGACCAATTCGTGGCTCCATGCAGAAACCCGGCGCGGCCAATACGCCAACGACATGGACAGGGGCTATGTCTGCACCTTCACGGCGATGGTCCTGAAGTCGCGCCTTGCCCATATCTTTCACATTGGAGATTGCCGCGTGAGCCGTCTCGCGGGTGGCACTCTGGAGCCGCTGACGGAGGATCACCGTATTGCCGTGTCATCCCATCAAAGCTATCTCTCGCGGGCACTCGGAATGAAGCCGATTGTGGAGATTGACTACCGCGCGGTGCCCGTGCAGGTCGGCGATCTCTTCGTCCTTTCGAGCGATGGTGTGCACGAGCACGTCAGCGGCCGCGTTATTGCAAGCACCGTTCAGAGCCATGCGGACGATCTCGACAATGCTGCCGGCAAGATCGTGGAACAGGCGCTGCGTGCCGGGAGTCGCGACAACCTGACCGTTCAGATCGTGCGGATCGAAGCCGTCCCGGATGGAGATGCGGATGATCTCCTGGTCGATTCAGCATATATCGCGCCGCCGGCACTGCCCGAGCCGGGATCCGTGCTGGACGGGTATCGCGTCCTGCGCCAGATCTACGCGAGCAGCCGCAGTCATGTTTACGTTGCCCTCGATATGCAAACCGAAAAGACTGTGGCTCTCAAGGTGCCATCCGTCGATCTTCGGCAGGATACCGATCATCTAAGACGCTTCGTGATGGAGGAGTGGATTGCGCGGCGGTTGAACAGCCCTCATGTCCTCAAGGCTCTGCCGCATTCCCGCAAGCGGAGCCATCTCTACGTCGTGACGGAGCATGTGGAGGGGCAGACGCTGGCCCAATGGATGATCGACCATCCGAACCCGGGTCTGGAGATCGTCCGCGACATTGCCGAGCAGATCGCCAAGGGGCTGCGGGCATTCCATCGTCTCGAGATGCTGCATCAGGACCTGCGGCCGCAGAATATCATGATCGACAGAACTGGAACGGTGCGGATCATCGACTTCGGGTCCACCCATGTTGCCGGTGTCACCGAAGCCGCCCCGAAGTCGGTCCGTGGCGATATCCTCGGCACAGCGCAATATGCGGCTCCGGAGTATTTCGCCGGTGAGAGAGGGACCTGGCGCTCTGACCTTTTCTCCTTCGGCGTGATTGTCTACCAGATGCTGACCGGTCAGCTTCCTTACGGCGCTGAAGTCCCCAGGACGCGCAATCTCATGCAGCAGAGCAGGCTTCGCTATCTTCCGGCGTCAGAGTTCAACCCGCAAGTTCCGGACTGGATGGACCAAGCCCTGCGCAAGGCCGTGCATCCCAATCCCCTGAAGCGATACGAGGCTCTCTCGGAATTCACCTTCGATCTACGCTACCCTAATCCGAACCTCCTGAAAACGCTTCGCCCGCCGTTGGCCCGGCGCAACCCGGTCGTATTCTGGAAGTGCATCTCGGGCCTTCTTGCGTTGGTCGTCGTCCTGCTGCTGGGGCGCTTGAAGCTTGGCGGCTGAGCCAAGGCGAGGCGAGCGGCCCTGATGCTGCTGGGCAAGGACGATAGATCCCGCTCTCGGTCAGCAAGGATCATCTAGTTGATGTCGGCGCGCTGCGGCACAATGGAGATCCAAGCGAGGGATCTTACCCCCGAATCGCCCTTGGCATCTCCTGGGTGACCAAAGGTCTTACACTTTCAGTAAGACACGGACCTGGCGACATCAGACGATCCCGCCTCCGCCTCCGGCCACAGCGGGGCGCTCCTGGCCGATCTGCGCGCGGTAGCCGCTCGCTCGATAGGTCCCAATCGGATCAATGGCGCCGCCGGCCTTCAGGCGGGCCATAGCGAGGATGGGCTCGACATCCGTGCGGAAGCCGTTCTTCAGGATCTCGGACGCCATCAGGGCATCGTTGGATTCCTGATAGCTCTCGAGGGCCTTTCGATCCACAATCAGCGCCTGGGCATAGGCACGGCGGATCTCGTTGGCACTGCGGATCAGGCTCTCGATCGGATCCGTCACATTGTGCGACTGGTCGATCATATGAGCAGGGTGGAAGTCATCCGCCTTGCGGTGCTCCGCATCCACCAGCTCGTTGAACACGAGGAACAGACGATAGGGATCGATGGAACCTGTATCGAGATCGTCGTCCCCATACTTCGAATCGTTGAAGTGAAAGCCGCCGAGCTTCTTGAACTGGATGAGGCGGGCGACGATCATCTCGATATTGACGTTCGGTGCATGATGCCCGAGGTCCACAAGGCAATAAGCCTTTTCGCCGAGTTCTGTGGCGATCAGGTAATTCGTGCCCCAATCCTGCACGACGGTCGAGTAGAAGGCCGGCTCGTACATCTTGTGCTCTGAGAAGATGCGCCAGTCGTCCGGGAGCCGCTTGTAGATCGCCTTCATCGATCCGAGGTAACGCTCGAAACTGCGGGTGAAGTTCGTCTGGCCCGGGAAGTTGGACCCATCGCCGATCCACACGGTCAGGGCTTTCGAGCCGATGGCCTCACCGATCTCGATGCACTCGATGTTATGCTCGATGGCCTGCTGTCGTGTTGCGGCATCGGTATGGCTGAGCGAGCCGTATTTGTAGCTGTGCTCCTGACCGGGCGCATCGGAGAAGGTGTTGGAGTTCATGGCGTCGAACCCGAGGCCCAGGGCATCTGCATGGGCCTTCAGCCGCCGGGGATCGTCCACCTTGTCCCAGGGGATGTGGAGGGACACGGTGGGCGTGGCCTGGGTCAGCTGGTGGATCACCGCGCAATCGTCGAGCTTGTCGAAGATGTTTCGCGGTTCGCCGATCCCTGGAAAGCGTGCGAACCGTGTTCCGCCCGTGCCGACGCCCCAGGATGGAACCGCCACGAAGAACTGCGCCACCTTCTCGGTGATGGCGTCGATCTCGACGCCATCACGAGCGAGCTTTGCGCCGAGGGCGTCGTAATCGGCCTTGAGGGCGCTTGAGCGCTTCTCGTTCTCGGCGGCGATGAGATCTGCCCGAATTTTCCGGTCTGCCATGGCTTCCTCCCCAACCTTGTTTCAGCGCGTGAACGACATGGCGTTTCCGGCATCGACATTGATGATATTGCCGGTGGATTTCGCCGAAGCGTCGGAGGCAAGGAAGTAGATCGCTTCCGCAATATCTTCCGGGAACACGTTTAGCTTCAGCAGGGAGCGCTTGCGGTAATGCTCCTCCAGTTCGTCGACAGCGAGATTGGAGGACGCCGCGCGCTGCTCGCGCCACTCGCCCGACCAGATCTTGGACCCGCGCAGCACCGCATCCGGGTTGACCGTGTTGACCCGGATGCCGGCCTCTGCGCCTTCAAGTGCCAGGCAGCGGGCGAGATGGATTTCGGCAGCCTTTGCGGTGCAATAAGCCGCTGCGTTGGGAGAAGAGGCAAGGCCGTTCTTGGAGGCGACGAAAACGATGTTGCCGCCGAGCTTCTGGCGCCGGAACAGGCGGAACGCCTCGCGGGAGACCAGGAAATAGCCCGTCGCGAGGATGTCGATGTTCTTGTTCCACATGGCAAGATCGGTCTCCTCGACGGGTGCCGAAGAGGCAATGCCCGCATTCGACACGAGAATGTCGATGCCGCCGAACTCCACTGACGCTTCGATGAAGGAGGTGATCACGTCGGCCTCGCTCGTGACGTTGAGCTTCAGGCCGCGCACTACGTCCTTGCCGTAGCGCTTGCCGAAATCCTCGACGGTGCTGTCGAGCGAGTCCTGATCGATATCGGCCAGCACCACGCAGGCGCCCTCGGCCATCAGGCGCTCGGCCGTAGCGCGCCCGATGCCGCCTGCCCCGCCGGTGATGAAGGCCACTCGGCCCGCGAGGCTCTTCGGCTTGGGCATGCGCTGGAGCTTTGCCTCTTCGAGCAGCCAGTACTCGATGTCGAACGCCTCCTGCTCGGGCAAGCCCTGATATTCGGAGACCGACGAGGCACAACGCATCACGTTGATGGCGTTGACGTAGAACTCGCTGGCGATACGGGCGGTCGCCTTGTCGCGGGCAAAAGAGAGCATGCCGACGCCGGGGATCAGAAAAATGACCGGATTCGGATCGCGCATCTTCGGGCTGTTGGGATGCTTGCACTGCTCGTAGTAGCGGGTGTAGTCGGCGCGATAGGCTTCGAGAGCAGCGTCGAGTTTCGCCACAACGGCATCGATATCGGGCGACCTCGGATCGAAATCGAGAACGAGCGGGCGGATCTTCGTGCGCAGGAAGTGATCGGGACAGCTGGTGCCGAGATGCGCCAGCGGTTTCAGATTGCTGGAATTCACGAATTCCAGCACGGCATCCTGATCGTCGAAATGTCCGATCTTGCGTTCCGCCTGGCCAATCTTGCCGCGGATTTCCGGCATCAAGCGAGCCGCAATCTTGCGGCGCTCTTCGCGGGAGAGGCTGGTGGTCATTGCGCCGCCGAAAGCCGGCCTGCCAGCGGTCTCTTTCGCAAACCACGTGATGGCCTGATTGATGATGCGAAGTGTCAGCTCGTAGCAATCTTTCGCATTGTCGGCCCAGGTGAAAAGGCCGTGGCTTTCGAGCACGACGCCTTTGGCATTGGGGTTTGCTCTAGCGAAGGCTTCGAGATCGAGGCCCAGCTGAAAACCCGGACGGCGCCAGGGCAGCCAGCCGATCTCGTCGCCGAAGATGTGCTGTGTGAGCTCGCGTGAGTTCTTGGAGGCTGCAATCGCGATGATCGCGTCGGGATGCATGTGATCGACGTGCTTGTAGGGCAAAAAGCCGTGCAGGGGTGTGTCGATAGAGGCGGCGCGCGTGTTCAGGTTGAAGGTCGCGTGGGGCAGGAAGCCCACCATGCGGTCTTCGTCCTCGATGCCTTTATAGAGGGATTTCAGCGAGAGAAGCTTGTCCATGTAAAGGGTTGCGAACCCGTCGAGCTTGATCGTGCCGACGTCGCCGCCGGAGCCCTTCACCCAGAGGACCTCGACCTTCTCACCGGTCAGTGGATCGGTTTCCAACACCTTGGCCGAGGTGTTGCCGCCACCGTAATTGGTGATGCGCTTGTCGGCTCCGAGCAGGTTGGAACGGTAGAGCAGCAGGCCCGGCTCGTCGAGGGTGGCCGCCTTCGCGTCGTCCCACCTGCTCTCCAAGAGCTTCACGGTTTGCGTTGCAGTATCCAAAGTATCCTCCTGCCAAGCTTCTAGGACGGGCCACCACAGCGCCCGTTCGTGCCTCACGGTTAGGCGCGAGCATTGGCGAGGCGCTGTTCCTTGTCAACCAAAAGCAATCAAAAACAATCAAATAGCGTCATAGTACGAAGGGATGAGATCGGAAATGATTGACGATGCTCTAAATCTCCATGACGTTAGGATTGCTCTTAAGCGAATTTGATGGCCTCTTGGTGATCTTGCTTGGTTCCAGAGCGCTTTGGTGAGGAAATATGCACGAACGTGAAAGGCATCGGATCATTCTCAGCCTCGTCCAGGAGCGGCCGGTTGCGACCATCCAGGACCTGATGGAACTGACCGAAGCCTCCGAGGCGACAATCCGCAGGGATATCGCGGCTCTTCACGTTCAGGGCCGCCTGCGCCGCGTCCGCGGCGGGGCCGAGGCTCTCCATCCGCAGCAGATCAGCCCCCTGGCCGCCAAACCGTTCCGGATCTCGGAAGGGGAGAATACGGCCAAGAAGCGGGCCATCGCCCGCGAGGCCGTGGCGCTCTGCAGCGATGGCGACGCGATCATCATCAATGGCGGCACCACCACGTTTCAGATGGTGCATTACCTGACCGCCCGCCGGATGCAGGTTTTTACGAATTCCTTCGCGATCGCAGAGCACCTCATCAAGCATTCCAAGAACCAGGTGATGCTCCCGGGCGGCTCGGTCTATCGCGATCAGAGCATCATTCTTTCGCCCTTCGACAATGACGTGACGCGCAACTTCTATGCGCGCCGCATGTTCATGGGCGCTCAAGGAGTCGGCACCCTCGGCGTGATGGAGCAGGATGCTCTCATCATCCAGGCCGAGCAGAAGCTCATCAATCAGGCGGACGAGCTGGTGCTGATGGTGGATTCCACCAAATTTCAGCGCCGTTCGAGCCTTATTCTCTGCCCCCTCAGTCGCGTCTCTACCCTGATCACCGACGATGGCATTCCGGATCAGGCGCGGGCGATGATCGAGGATGCAGGCATCAAGCTGATCGTTGCCGGAGTTTCGGCGGCGGAACAGGCAACGGAATCCTCATCGGCAGCATGAAATCTGCCGGAGGTGTTTTGCAAGGGAGGAAGAACATGAAACGATTTGCGAAGCTCGCCCTCGGCACGGCTCTGAGCCTTGCCCTTCTCACCGGCGCGGCAAGCGCCGAGAACATCAAGATCGGTCTCGTGGTGAAGTCGCTCGGCAACGGCTTCTTCGAGGCTGCCAACAAGGGTGCCCAGGAGGCTGCCAAGGAACTCGGCGGCGTGGACATCATCTATACCGGTCCCACCACGACGACGGCGGAAGGTCAGATCGAGGTGATCAACGCCCTCATCGCCCAGAAGGTCGACGCAATCGCGGTTTCCGCCAACGATCCCGACGCTCTGGTGCCTGCTCTGAAGAAGGCGGCGCAGCGCGGCATCAAGGTTATCTCGTGGGATTCGGGCGTGAACAAGGATGGCCGCATTCTTCATCTCAACCCGTCGTCGAACGAACTCATCGGCAACATGTGCCTGAAGCTCGCCGCGGATCACCTGCCGGGCGGCAAGGGCGATTTCGCGATCCTCTCGGCCACCTCCACCTCGACAAACCAGAACACCTGGATTGCCGAGATGAAGAAGCAGCTCCCGAAGTATCCGGGCCTGAACCTCGTCACCACGGTTTACGGTGACGACCTGGCCGACAAGAGCTACCGCGAGGCCCAGGGCCTTCTGACCTCGCATCCGAACGTGAAAGTGATCGTCGCTCCGACGACCGTGGGCGTGCTTGCCGCCTCGCAGGCGGTGAAGGATGCCGGCAAGATCGGTCAGGTCTATGTGACCGGCCTTGGCCTGCCGTCGGAGATGGCGGGTGCCGTGCACTCGGGCGCGACCAAGCAGTTCGCCATCTGGAACCCCATCGACCTCGGCTATTCCGCGACGCAGATCGCCTATCGCCTCGTGAAGAAGGAAACCGATGGCAAGCCCGGCTCCGAGATCAATGTCGGCCGCATGGGCAAGATCAAGGTCGGCGAGAACAGCGAAGCCGCCATGGCCGATCCCTTCGTCTATGACGCGAAGAACGTCGACGAATTCGCCAAGATCTTCTGAGAAACGAAGCGGCTTTGAGTGAAGGCGTGGGTTCGACCTGCGCCTTCCTCGCTCACGTTGGCGCGCGGCGGGAGTTCCCATGTCTGTCGTACAAGCGGTTTCCCAAGATACCACTCCGCTCCTGGAGATGCGCGGCATCTCCAAGTCCTTCCCCGGTGTGAAGGCGCTCGATTCCGTCGATATCGCGCTCTATCCAGGAACCGTAACGGCACTGATCGGCGAGAATGGTGCAGGCAAGTCCACCCTCGTCAAGATCCTGACCGGCATCTACCAGCCCGACAGCGGTGAGATCGCAGTCGACGGCGCGCCTATGCATTTTGCGAATGCGGAAGCCGCGATCCGCAGCGGGATCACGGCTATTCATCAGGAAACCGTGCTCTTCGACGAGCTCTCCGTTGCCGAAAACATCTTTCTCGGCCATGCACCGCGCACTCGCCTCGGTCTCGTCAACTGGAAGGCGATGAATGCGCGTGCCGCGGCCTTGCTCACGTCCATCGATGCGCCGATCAGCCCCTATATGCGGCTGAAGGATCTTTCCATCGCACAGCGCCATCTCGTCGCCATCGCGCGCGCCCTGTCCGTCGAGGCCCGTGTCGTCATCATGGACGAGCCGACGGCCGCTCTCTCCTACAAGGAAGTGGAGGACCTCTTCCGGATTATCAACAGGCTGAAGCGGCAAGGCAAGGCGATCCTGTTCATCAGCCACAAGTTCGAAGAGGTCTACCAGATCGCGGAGCGCTTCGCGGTTTTCCGGGATGGGCGCTCCATCGGCGCAGGGCTGCTGGCTCAAACCAGTCAGGACGAGATCGTGCGCATGATGGTGGGCCGTTCCGTCGATCACGTCTTCCCCAAGATTGACGTTGCCATCGGCGACACCGTTCTTAAAGTTTCCGGTTATTCCCATCCGACAGAGTTCGACTCCATCTCCTTCGAGCTGCGTCGCGGCGAGATCCTTGGCGTTTACGGATTGGTCGGCGCGGGCCGCTCGGAGTTCTGCCAGTCCCTGTTCGGCATCACGCGCTCGAGCGCCGGACATCTCGAGCTGGAAGGGCGCTCCATCGACATCCGCTCTCCGTCCGATGCGATTGCCGCCGGCATCGTCTACGTGCCGGAGGAGCGTGGCCGCCACGGCGCCGTGCTTCAGATGCCGATTTTTCAGAATTTCTCGATGGCAACCTTGGGCACGACCACACGCGCCGGTTTTCTCCGGCAGGCCGAAGAGTTCGCGCTCGCCCGCCGCTATGCCGAGCGCCTCGATCTGCGTGCGGCTGCGCTTTCGGTTCCCGTGGGCACATTGTCCGGCGGCAACCAGCAGAAGGTCGTGATCGGCAAGTGGCTCGCCACCAGGCCGAAGGTGATCATCCTCGACGAGCCGACGAAGGGAATCGACATCGGCTCAAAGGCCGCTGTGCATGCCTTCATGAGCGAGCTCGCGGGTGAGGGTTTGAGCGTCATCATGGTCTCGTCGGAACTGCCTGAAATCCTTGGCATGTCCGACCGGGTCATGGTGATGCGCGAAGGCCGCATGGCCGGAATCTGGAAGCGCGAGGGCCTCGACGCCGAGACCCTGGTGCGCGCTGCGACCGGCAACGAGTGATGGGAAGACAGACGCGATGAGCCGTATTCTGAAGTATCGCGAACTCCTGCTGGTGGCGATCATCGCCGTCATGGTGGCAGCCTTCGCATCGCGTGCGCCGGGCTTCGCCTCCCCAAGGAGCCTTGCGAACATCTTCAACGACACCTCGATCCTGATCATCCTTGCACTCGGCCAGATGGCGGTCATTCTCACCAAATCCATCGATCTCTCCGTCGCCGCCAACCTGTCCTTCACGGGCATGGCGATTGCGATGCTGAATGCCGCCTATCCTGGTATCCCGCTGCCGGTGTTGATCGCAGCCGCCCTCGGCATCGGAGCCGTTCTCGGTGCCATCAACGGCTTCATGGTGTGGAAGATCGGCATTCCCGCCATCGTGGCGACCCTTGGCACGCTCACGATCTACCGCGGCATGGCCTTCGTGCTCTCAGGCGGTGCCTGGGTCAATCAGACCCAAATGACACCGGTGTTCCTCAACACGCCGCGTCTGCCGGTGCTGGGACTTCCCCTGCTCGGCTGGGCTGCCATCCTCGTGATCGTCCTTATCGCTCTCTTGTTCTCGCGCACGGTGTTCGGACGCTCCCTCTATGCCGCAGGCGGCAATCCGACGGCCGCGCTCTATGCCGGCATCGATGTGGGACGCACGAAGTTCCTCGCCTTCGTTCTGTCGGGCTCGCTGGCCGGACTGTGCGGTTACCTTTGGGTTTCGCGCTATGCCGTTGCCTATGTGGACATCGCCGCGGGCTTCGAACTCGACACGGTTGCGGCCTGCGTGATCGGCGGCATCTCGACCCTCGGAGGGATCGGCTCGGTCGGTGGCGCGGTGCTCGGCGCGCTCTTTCTCGGCGTGATCAAGAATGCGCTGCCAGTCATCAACATCTCCCCCTTCTGGCAGATGGCAATTTCCGGACTCGTGATCATCATTGCCGTGCTCTTCAACGCGCGTCAGGAGCGGCGCAAAGGCCGGATCATCCTGCGTACTGCCGCCAAGGCTCGCCCCGTCCGCGTCGAGACCCCGGTTGAAGGAGCCGCCGCATGAGCACATTCGCCGCCGAGAAGCAGCCTGTGCGCCATATCCCTGACACGCTCTCCACACCCCTCGGGCGGATGCTGGGAAGCTGGGAGATGCTGCTTGCCGCAGTTGCCGTTGCGATCTTCATCGCCAATTCGTTGGCCTCGCCGCACTTCCTCGATCCCTGGAACCTGTCGGACGCGACCTACAATTTCACTGAGAAGGCGATGATTGCGTTCGCGATGACGCTGCTGATTATTTCAGGGGAAATCGACCTATCGGTGGCGGCGATCATCGCACTGGCTTCGACCGCCATGGGAGCCGCTGCTCAGGCCGGGTTCCAGACGCCGGCGCTGGTGGGGATCGGCCTCGGGACCGGTTTTCTCTGCGGTGCGTTCAATGGCCTGCTGGTGGCGCGCATCGGGTTGCCTTCCATCGTGGTGACCATCGGCACCATGAGCCTGTTCCGCGGCATCGCGCAGATCGTTCTTGGCGATCAGGCCTATGGCGGTTACCCGTCGAGCTTCGCCTGGTTCGGCCAGGGTTACATGTCGGACTTTTCCTGGTGGCCTGCGCTGCCAGGATTCGATGTCGTTACCTTCGAGATGGTGGCCTTCCTGGTTCTCGCGCTTCTCTTCGGAATCCTGCTCCATAGGACAACGTTCGGGCGCTGGATCTATGCCATCGGCAACAACGCCTTTGCCGCGCAATTCTCTGGTATTCCCGTCCAGCGCACCAAGTTCATCCTGTTTCTGCTGACGGGTCTCATGAGCGGCTTTGCCGCGGTGTGCCTCACATCCCGCCTGAGCTCCACCCGGCACACGATTGCCGCCGGCTGGGAGCTTGAGGCCATTACCATGGCGGTTCTTGGCGGCGTCAGCATCCTTGGTGGGTCTGGCACGATTCCCGGCGTGGTGCTGGCAGCCATCGTCATGGGGCTCGTCACCTTCGGCCTCGGCCTGCTCAACGTGCCTGGCATCGTCATGTCCATCTTCATCGGTCTGCTGCTGATCCTTGTGATTGCGCTGCCGATCGTCGTCCGCCGCATCCGCTCGAGAGCTGCCGCATGACCATGAGGGAAAAATACGCGTTCAAGATGCAGCTCCATCCAGGCATGGAAGAGGAGTACCGCCGCCGCCATGATGCGATCTGGCCGGAACTGGTGCAGTTGCTGAAGGAGGCCGGAGTCGAGGATTATTCCATTCACCTCGATCGGGAGACCAACATTCTCTTCGCCGTGCTCTGGCGCCCGATGCAGCACGATATGGCAGATCTGCCGAACCATCCGGTGATGAAGCGCTGGTGGGCTCACATGGCTGACATCATGGCGACGAACCCGGACAATTCGCCGGTGGAGAAGCCGCTCGTCACTGTCTTCCACATGGCATGACCCCATGAATGTCGCAGTGCTCGATGTCGGAAAGACCAACGTCAAGGTCGTCCTCGTCGATGGCACCCAAGAGCTTGCGTCGCGCACGAAGCCGAACAGGGTGCTGATCGACGGTCCTTATCCGCATTTCGACGTGGATGGAATCTTCGCCTTCTTTCTCACTTCCCTGAAGGAGCTTCACGCGGAGTTCGGCTTCGAAGCCATCTCGATCACGGCCCATGGTGCGAGCGGTGCGCTCCTGGGCGAGGACGGCCTGGCGATGCCCGTTCTGGACTACGAGTTTCGATATCCGGCAGAGATCGAGGAGACCTACGATGCGATCAGGCCCCCCTTCCATGAGACATTCTCGCCGCGCCTCCCTGGCGGTCTCAATCTCGGGGCGCAGCTTCATTATCAGAAGATTGCCTTTCCGGATGCGTTCAGAAAGGTGCGGACGATCGTCACCTATCCCCAATATTGGGGCTGGCGGCTGACGGGCCTTGCGGCGACGGAGGTGACGTCGCTCGGATGCCACACGGATCTGTGGCTGCCCCGGGCCGGCACGTTCTCGGGCCTTGTCGAGCGACTCGGGATTGCCGACAAGCTGGCGCCGGTCAAAAGACCGTCTGACCTGCTGGGCTATGTGACGGATGAGCTTGTGGGCAGGATCGGGCTTCCCGCTCCCGTGCCGGTCTATTGCGGCATCCATGATTCCAACGCATCCCTTCTGCCGCATCTCCTGCAGCGCGAAGCACCGTTTGCCGTGGTGTCGACAGGCACATGGGTTGTGCTTTTCGCTGTGGGCGGGGATCTCGATCATCTCGATCCCGCGCGCGATACCCTTGCGAATGTCGATGCTTTCGGCCGCGCCGTGCCGTCCGCCCGGTTCATGGGCGGGCGGGAGTTCGAGCTTCTGACTGGGGGCAAGGGAACTGCGACCCCGGCGGCTGTCAGGCGCGTGCTGGAGGAGGGAGTCTATGTGTTGCCCAGTGTCGTTCCAGGATGCGGGCCCTATCCTGACGCCAAGCACCGTTTCGTGAATGCTCCAGACGGGCTCGATGCTGACGAGACCTATGTGGCGGCCTCCCTCTATGCCGCATTGATGACGAAGACATGCCTCGACTTGACAGGCGCGGCAGGGCCGGTGGTTGTCGAAGGCCCCTTCGCCCGCAACAGGCTTTACATCGAGGCTCTGGCCGAAGCTCTTGGACGCCCGGCCATGCCGACGACAGGCTCGACAGGAACGAGCATCGGCGCCGCCCTGCTGACCGTTCCCCTCACGTCGCCCCGGATGACCATGGCGGGAGCAGCGGCTTCCACCTTCAGCCTGTCTGACCGATTCCGGCAGTATTGCGCAACCTGGGAGTCTCTCGTGCGCGTGAACGATGCGAGCTGACGGCGTTCAGACGTCATCCGGCTTGCAGTGAGCCCGATCCCTCAGCGCGGGGCCGCCGGTGCAAGATGATACGCAGTGGTCGATTTCACGCGCTGCATGGCAAAGCGAGACGTCACGTTCTTGAGCGGGATCGCGTCGATCAATCGCTTGTAGAAATTGTCATAGGCAGCCATGTCCGGCACCACCACTCGCAGCATGTAATCGACGTCTCCGGCCATGCGGTAGAATTCCATGACCTCCGGCATTGCGGAGACAATATCTGCGAAACGCTGCAGCCATGCCCCTGAATGATCGGGGATCTCGATGGAAACGAAAACGGTCAGTCCGAAGCCGATCTTCTCCGGGTCCAGGATGGCAACCCGTTTCTGGATGACTCCCGTTGCCTCGAGGCGCTGAACGCGCTTCCAGCACGGTGTCTGGGACAGGTTCACCCGCTGGGCGAGCTCAGCGATGGAAATGCTGGCGTTTTCCTGCAGCAACATCAGGATCTTGGTGTCTGTCGCGTCCATGTGAGACCCCAGCGAGCGGAGAAGAATGCTCTCCACAGGGACCTTCCGAGAGGATCCCGTACTCTTTTCATCAAGTTCTTTATAAAGAACGTGCTGCAAGATTCAAGGCCTTTCGTCCAGGACAAAGCGCCTGTATTTTGCCTGCTTTTTCGACAAGAAGACAAATTTTCTCTCCTGGCGAAAGATTGGAGAGGAATATGCTTGTCTAGTGCGTTCGAAAAAAAGAACATTCCCGTTGCGTTTCGCGCGCTCTCCCCTCGATAATTCGTCGGTCATTCGGCCTAGTCATGCAGGGGAAACAACGTGTCCATCACTCGACGCCTCAGGAATAAAGCCCGTTTCGCGGCCTTGCTCGGAGCCACGCTTCTGGCTGGAGCGGGCGGATGGGGAGCCGCACAGGCGGCAGGCTCAGACGACAAGCCCATACAGGGCGGAACGCTGATCTACCTCGAACAGCAGGCCCATACGAACCTCTATCCGCCGGCAGGCGGCTTCTATCCGAACGGCGGCATTCTCAACCAGATCACCGACAAGCTCACGTACCAGAACCCGAAAACCCTCGAGATCGAGCCATGGATCGCGGAATCGTGGACGGTCAATGCGGATGCCACGGAATACACGTTCAAGATCCGCAAGGGCGTTACGTTCTCCGACGGTACGCCCCTCGACGCCGCGGCGGTCGCCAAGAATTACGACACCTTCGGGCGCGGCAACAAGGATCTGAAGCTTCCCGTCTCCGAAGTGATCAACAATTACGACCGCAGCGAGGTGATCGATCCCTACACGGTCAAATTCTACTTCAAGAAGCCATCGCCTGGGTTCCTGCAGGGCACTTCCGTGATCGGATCCGGCCTCGTGTCTCCCGCGACCCTTGCGCTGCCTTATGAAGCTCTGGGCGACGCTACGAAGATCATCGGGTCCGGTCCCTTCGTAGTCGCCAGCGAGACGCTCGGGCGCGAGCTCACGCTCAAGGCGCGCGCGGATTACAACTGGGGGCCGGCGAAGCTGGAGCACCAGGGGCGCGCTTATCTCGACTCCATCAAATACATCGTCACGCCGGAGGACAGCGTGCGCATCGGTGCCCTGCTGGCGGGACAGGCTGACGTCATCCGGCAGATCCAGGCCTATGACGAAAAGCAGGTCGAGGATGAAGGATACCGGATCTATGCCCCCTCCACACGTGGCGTGAACAACAGCGTTGTCTTCCGGCCCGATAATCCTCTGGTGTCTGATGTCCGCGTCCGCCGGGCGCTTCTCCACGCCACGAACACGGACGAGATCGTCTCGACCCTGTTCTCCGCCCATTATCCGAAGGCGACATCCATCATCGCCAAGACGGCGCTGGGCTATGTCGATCTGTCGTCCAAGCTCACCTACGATCCCGAGAAGGCGAAAGCCCTGCTCGACGAGGCGGGCTGGAAAGTTGGCGCGAACGGCCTGCGTCAGAAGGACGGCAGGGCGCTTGAGCTCTCGGCCTACGAGTCCCTGCCGCAACCGCAGAACAAGGAGACGCTCCAGCTCGTCTCGCAGCAATGGGGCAAGATCGGCGTGAAGCTCAATGTGCTCACTGCCGACTCAGGCAGCGCGACAGTGAACAATCTCGATCCTGCCAAGGCGCCTGTGTCTCCCGCCATGGTCGGCCGCGCCGATCCTGACGTGATCAAGAGCCAGTATTATCCGACCAACCGCAACGTCCTGCTGCAGAAAGGCGGCAACAGCGACAAGGTCCAGTCCTTCGTCGACGACCAGCTGAATGCGCTCCTGGACAAGCTGGCATCCGAGCCCGATCGCGCCAAGCGCCTCGCCATTGCCGGCGACGTGCAGAACTATGTAGTCGACCAGGCCTATGCCATCCCGATCTTCGAGGAACCTCAAGCCTTCGCTGCCGCGCCTTACGTGAAAGGCGTCTCCTTCGAAGCTGTCGGGCGTCCGAGCTTCTACAGCACGTGGCTGGCCGCACGGAAGTGATGATCGAAAAGCCGGGAGGCGGGACATCCGTCTCCCGGCCTGCATCCCCCTTTTTCAGACACACGACAGGAACCATCATGTTGCGATACGTGGCCGGAAGGGTAGGGCAGGCGGCTCTCGTGCTCTGGGCTGCCTTTACCGTCTCGTTCATTCTTCTGCAGGCGCTTCCCGGCGATGCGATCCTCATCAAGTTCCTGAATCCGGAGCTGGGATTGGGGCCGGAGCAGATTGCGGATATTCGCGCGTCCTACGCGGCCGACAATCCCCTCCTGGTTCAGTACTTTCATGCGATCTCGAATTTTCTCACCGGCCGTTTCGGCTACTCGATCCAGGCTGGCGTTCCCGTCAGCGCCCTCATTGCGGCCAACCTGGCGCCGACCCTGTGGCTTGCCTCCCTCGGCTTCCTCGTTGCGGTGATCGTCGCGCTCATCCTTTCGGCGCTGTCGGCGCTGACGCCATTCTCATGGCTGCGCTCCTTCGTTCAATCCATTCCGTCCCTTTTTATCTCCACGCCCGTGTTCTGGCTCGGGATCGTGCTGATCCAGGTCTTCTCCTTCCAGCTCAAGCTCATTCCCGTCATCAATCCCGGTCCCTGGGAGGCGCTCATCCTCCCGGTCCTGACGCTCGCCGTTCCGATCTCGGCGCCACTCGCTCAGGTTCTCATGCGCAATATCGATGACGTGCTCACCGAACCCTTCGTGGCGGTGGCGCGCGCCAAGGGCGCGTCTCACCGCTGGGTCGTCTGGCGGCATGTGGCAAAGAACGCGGTGCTGCCCACGCTCACCATCGGCGGCATCTTGTTCGGCGAGCTTCTGGCGGGCGCCGTCGTCACGGAGGCGGTGTTCGGCCTCAACGGGATCGGCGGGCTCACGCAGCAGGCCGTCAACAATCAGGACATCGCGGTTCTGCAGGCCCTGGTCGTGTTCTCGGCCCTTGCCTTCGTCGTCATCAACCTCGTGGTGGATCTGCTCTACCCGGTCTTCGACCCCCGACTCAAAGTCAGAAGAGGAGCCCTCGCATGACAAGCGTGAATTCGACAGGCCGAAGCCTGCTGCGGAACGATACGGGGGCACTGGAAGAAACGCAGTCCCTCCTCGCGTCCCGTTGGCTCGCCGCGCTCAAACGCACGCAGCCCGGCCTTGTGCTCTCCTGGCTCGTGATCGCCGTGGTGGTTTCCTGGGCGCTCATTCCGCAAGTCTTCACGAAGTACAGCGCAACGGTCGGTGTCGCCCGCCAGCAGCTTCGCGCTCCCAGCGCCGAACATTGGCTTGGAACCGATGCCCTCGGCCGCGATCTCCTGGCGCGCATCATCTATGGTGCGGGCAATTCGCTTTCAGGTGCCTTCGTTGCAGTCGGCGTCGGCCTTGTGGTCGGGACGGCGCTCGGCCTCGTCGCCGGTACGGCGAGAGGCAGGACGGAAGCCGTCATCATGAGAGGTATCGATGTACTTCTGTCGATTCCTCAGCTCTTCCTGTCGCTCAGCATCGTCATTTTGCTCGGTTTCGGAAACGTCAACGCGGCCATCGCCGTGGGCGTCACCTCCATCGCCCGGTTCGCGCGATTGGCGCGTTCGGAGGTCGTCCGGGTGCGCGTGAGCGATTACGTGGAAGCGGCGTTCGGCAGCGGCGGCACCTTCACCCGCGTATTGATGCGCCACATACTTCCGAACTCCCTGACCTCGGTGACGGCGCTTGCAGCCCTGCAGTTCGGCTGGGCGATCCTGGCCATCTCCACCCTCGGCTTCCTGGGCTATGGCGCGCCTCCGCCCACGCCCGAATGGGGCCTGCTCATCGCCGAAGGGCGCAACTACATCGCGCGCGCCTGGTGGCTCACGACGGCACCGGGAATCGTCCTGATCATCGTCGTGCTCTCGGCAAACCGCATCAGCCAATCCTTCGGAAAAGTTAAGCCATGAGCGCGGCCATCGACATTCACTCCCCTCTTTCGAGCCGTTCGGACGTGCCGGTGCTCGAGATCAGCAACCTCACTGTGGCCTATCGCGGCAAGGACGAATTCCAGCGGGTCGTTCATAGCGTGTCGCTGCAGGTGAAGCCGGGTGAGGTCGTGGCGCTCGTCGGTGAATCGGGCTCCGGCAAGACGACGACGGCGCAGGCGGTCATCGGTCTTCTCGCCGATAACGGCATGCTTGAATCCGGCGCGATCCGGCTCAATGGGACCGATATCGCAGGCTGGCCGCAGAGGCGGCTCGATGCCATTCGCGGCAGCAAGATCAGCCTCATTCCGCAGGATCCCACGAGCTCTCTCAATCCTGTCAAGACTGTCGGGGCGCAAGTTGCCGAGGTGCTGGAAATTCATGGCTACGGCAGCCGGCGCGAGGTCGAGGCGCGGGTCATCGAGCTTCTAGCCAGAGTAGGGCTCTCTGATCCGGAATTGCGGGCGAGGCAATATCCGCATGAATTGTCGGGCGGCATGCGCCAGCGTGTCCTGATTGCCATCGCCATTGCCCTGAAACCGTCGCTGATCATAGCCGACGAGCCCACGAGCGCCCTCGACGTCACGGTGCAGAAGCGCATTCTCGACCTCATCGATGAGCTTCGCCGTGAATACGGCACCGCCGTTCTTCTCGTCACCCATGATCTGGGCGTTGCCGCCGATCGAGCCAATCACATCGTCGTGCTCAAGAACGGGCGGATTCAGGAGCAGGGCCGCACCGAAGAGGTGCTCGCTAATCCACGCAGCGACTATACGCGAAAGCTCCTTGCCGATGCGCCGTCGCTCGGCAAGGCCCGGTCCGTCTCCCGTGCCAGGAAGCTGCGCAGCGAGGAGGCCGCCATTGTAGTCGAGAACCTCGTGCAGGATTTCTCCACCAGAGGCCGGGAATCGTTCAGGGCTGTGGACGGCGTGTCCTTCATAGTGCAGCGGGGCTCGACCCACGCCATCGTCGGTGAGTCCGGTTCGGGAAAGACCACGACGGCGCGCAGCATCGTCGGTTTCAACAAACCGACCGGCGGGCGCATCCTGGTCGACGGAACCGACGTCACCACCCTGCGCGGTGAAGCCCTGCGCCAGTTTCGCAGGAAGATCCAGCTCGTTTACCAGAATCCCTTCGCCTCGCTCGATCCGCTCCAGTCCATCTTCCAGATCGTGGAGGAGCCACTCCTCAATTTCGATCCGATTCCGCGGGAGGACCGAGCGAGAAAGGTCCATGCGATCCTCGAGCGGGTGGGGCTTCCGCAATCAGTCTTGACCCGCAAGGCTCGCGCCCTTTCCGGCGGGCAGAGACAGCGAGTCGCCATTGCCCGCGCCCTCGTGCTCGATCCGCAGGTGCTCGTGCTGGACGAGGCCGTGTCGGCTCTCGATGTGACCGTACAGGCGCAAATCCTCGATCTCCTCGATGAACTCCAGAAGGCCCTCGGGCTCACCTACCTGTTCATCTCGCACGACCTCGCAGTGGTGCGGCAGATCTCCGACACCGTGTCCGTTCTGCACAACGGACGGCAGGTGGACAGCGGCAGCATCGAGGACGTGTTCCTGCGTCCCACGAGCGATTACACGCGCGAGCTTCTTGGCGCGATCCCCGGACAGAAGCATTCCTTCCATCACTGAACGCCACCTCACAGCGGAGCAAGACCGTGACCACTTCTTCACCAACGAAGCGCCTTGGCTTCTTTACCCGCCTTCTCGACAAGGGCAGCGCGGGTGAGCGCTATCGCCTTGCGGCCGAGCAGATCATCCATGCGGAGCGGCACGGCTTCGACACGGCCTGGGTGGCGCAACACCATTTTCATGAGGCGGAAGGCGGTCTGCCGTCGCCCCTGGTCTTTCTCTCGCACGTGGCGGCACGCACCTCCCGCATCCGCCTGGGCACGGGTGTGATCACCCTGCCGCTGGAACACCCCATCCGCGCAGCGGAGGATGCGGTCGTGCTCGATCTCTTGTCCGGAGGGCGCCTGGAGGTGGGCGTCGGAACGGGCGGCACGCCTTCCTCCTTCACGGCCTTCGGGCATGACAGTGCGAACCGCTCGGAGATCTACGAGCGCTATCTCGCCATCGTCAGAGATGCTTGGAGCGGCAAACCCCTCGAGGGCGGCGACACGCTCTATCCGGCCGAGCCCTCCCTCAACGACCGCGTCTGGCAGGCAACGTTCTCCCATTGGGGCGGAGCGCGCGCCGGAAAGGCCGGGGACGGCCTCATGCTGTCGCGCACGCAGCCGAGACCCAAGGAGAACCCGCAGGCCTCGCTCTCCGACATCCAGCATCCCATTATCGATGCCTATCTCGAAGCGCTGCCTCGGGGCCGTGAACCGCGCATCATGGCGTCCCGCACTCTGTTCGTGGCGGACAGCAGGAAAGAGGCCCTGCGGCTGGCGGAGCAGGGGCTGCGCAACGTCGTCGGTCATTTCATCGAGAAGGGCCACTTCGTCCGCAGCGACAGCCTCTCGGACATCATCGCCGCCCTCGACACCCATGTGGGAACACCGGACGACGTCATCGAATCCTTAAGCGCCGACACCGCTCTGTCGCGCGCAACGGACATCGTCTTCCAGGTGCACTCTGTCGATCCGCCGCATTCCTACATCCTGCGCTCGATCGAGCTGATCGCCAGCACGGTCGCTCCCGCTCTCGGCTGGCAGGCACCTGCCGAGCGGTCCGAAAAGCGCGTTGCTCTCGTGCGTTGAGAGCTTTCACCCAAACAGGAGCATGACATGAGCACGACCACACCGGACGTCATCGACCATCTGGCCGGCATTCTGCCGAACTCGCGCCTCGACAAGCTGCGGGCGGAGCGGCCGCAGGCGCGGGAGAACGCACAGAAAAGCTATCTCGCTCTTTTCGAACCCGCCTTCCCTGGGGCCGTGACCCTGCGTGAACGCTACGCGATCGCCACTTTCGTATCGGGCCTCCACCGTGAGAAATCCGTGCACGAGTTTTATTCCGCCGGATTAGAGAAGCTCGCGGAGAAGCAATTGGCCGAGGTCATCGCGGCAGAGGTTCTGCGTGGTGCCACCCATGGGCCCTATGGCCGCTATCCGGCTGGACCTCTGTCCCGGGAAGACAAGGCGGGGATCGAGTACGAGGTTTTCGCCACTCATGCGAGCCTGCTCGGGCCCAAGCTGACGGCCGCCCTTGAGCATGCGCATCTTCTGGTCTTCCACCCCCGTGATGCCAGTTCTGCGGCACTGGAGAAGCTGATCGATGCCGGATGGTCCAGCACCGACATCGTCACGATTTCGCAGCTTGTCGCCTTCCTCTCCTTCCAGATCCGCGTCGTCGCGGGTCTGCGGGTGCTCGCTTCGGCCTCTCAGAAGGACGTCGATGTAACGTCCATCTTCACGGGCGTTCTGGCAACCGGCACGGTTTAAGAAAGAGACGCACCATGACCGAGAAAACCCTCTCTCATCCCGACAACCGCGAGCCGGTAGCTTTTACTCAGGACGAACTGGGCTGGCTTCCGTGGCTCGAACCTCTGTCCGCCGACGAGCTGACGGACCGGCATTGGGCGGGCCTCGTCGACCCATCCCGCGCCAAGTCGCCCTACTTCCTTCTTCTCGCCCGTGACCCGGAGGTTCTGGAGGCCCGGACGAAGACGGACAAGGATATCTTCTACAACACGAGCAGCGGCCTTCCCCGCGCCGAACGCGAGCTTGCGGCAACCGCCGCTTCGCGCTTCAACGGCTGCATCTACTGCGCGTCCGTTCACTCGCGCTTCGCCACGGTGCATTCGAAGCGCGGCGAGGAGGTCCAGCGGCTGCTCGACGAGGGGATCGACGCGGACATCGACACGCGATGGAATGCCATCGTCGAAGCCGCCGTAGCGCTTACGCAAACACCCTCCGCTTTCGACGACAAGCATGTTCGCAGCCTGCACGCGGCGGGGCTCGACGATCTGGAGATCGTGGACGTCATCAACGGAGCCGCGTTCTTCAACTGGGCAAACCGATTGATGCTGTCGCTCGGCGAGCCGACACCGCCGGCCAAGGCCCAGCCATAACCCGAACGGGGGTATTTATTTCCGCGATCCTTCGAGATGCGTGAATGGTGTCGATGGCTTGCGATCGACACCTTTTTTGTTGATCTCCAGCGCATCGGGCCATTGGAGCGACAAAGGTGTGAGATCGCATTCAAGCAAATGGGCTTGAACGGCAAGGCCTTCCCTTGATCGAGTCCTGCTCCCCTCCTGTTCTGTGAGAAACTAGGAATACGGTCCCTTGCCCAGCAGATAATGTCATAATATAACAATGCGACCGTGATTGGTGGGGTCGTCCTTGCTCGTATCCTGTGAAGGACGGTATCGACGGGGGCAGGGATGGTGCATTCCCAAGCAAGATGCTTGTTGGGCAACGGTTTGGCGTGCGGAAGGCTCCATCTGTCAGGTCTGACGATAGCTCTCGCGATCGGCCTGACGGGCCTGAATACACTGCCGGTCAGGGCCGCTCAGGTTCTGCCCGTGAGCCTCTCCCCCAGCGCCGATCCAAGCGCCCCCGAGCCTGAAGACGGGCCGGACATCAATCTCGAATCCGGCCTCTCCACGGATCCCTGGGACGAGGACCTCCCGGCCGATCCGGCCAGCGCCGAAGGTGCCGATCCGCAGAACGGCCCCGCCATCAGCCTTCAGCCGGTCGAAGAGGGCGACCCCAAGGTGTCGACATTGGCCAACGACGCCTCGACGTCGATGGCGGAGATTCCGGGCGGCACCGACCCCAAAGCCGCCGAGACCCCGGACGCCCCCTTCAACGGCAGCTACACCTATTCGCTGCCCATCGAGGTGCCGCCTTATCATGGGCTCGAGCCCAAGCTGCGCCTCGTCTACGATTCCAATCGCGGCCTTGCCGCTGGTCGGGCCCTTGCCGGCTGGGTCGGGACCGGCTGGTCGCTTGAGGGATTCTCCAGCATCGTGCGCATTGCCCCCCGGCGCGGCGCGCCGCTGTTCCAGGACACCGACCCCTGGATGCTCGATGGGGAGGAGCTGGCCCGCTGCACCCCCGGCATGAACGGGGCGAGCTGCAAGGCCGGCGGCACGCATACCACGCGTGTGGAGAGCTACCGCCGCATCGTATACAATCGGAACAGCAACCACTGGACCGTCACGGCCCGTGACGGCACGGTGTACACTTATGTTTCCTCCGGTACGCTCGGCGCGAGCCAGCCGGCCGACAGAAACCTGCTCCGCCATCATACCTACCTGCTGCAATCGGCCGAGGATACGTACGGCAACAAGGTCCGTTACGATTATCGATGCGCGTCCGCTACCGTCTGCTACCCGAGCGCGGTGAGCTACAACGGCACGCTGATCAGCCTCTACCGGGAGGCAAAGCCGGACGTGATGACGGCGGCGACCGGTGCGAGCCTCGAGAGGATCGATCAGCGCCTGCGCACCATCCGTGTGCAGGTCGGCAGGCGCGAGGTGCGCACCTATGCCCTCTCCTATGACCGCGGTCCCACAACGGGTTCGTCGCGGCTGACGGCGGTGAAGGAATATGCCAGCAACGTGGCCTTCAATCCCGACCTCACCATCAAGAGCGGCAGTTCCCTGCCGGCTACCCGCTTCAGCTATTCCACCAGCCCGCTCAAGTTCTCCAAGCGCGAACTGCCCTATCGCATACCCGGTTCTGACGATGGGCCGGTGTCCTATCGATTCCAGGCCGTCGACTTGAACGGCGATGCACGGGCGGACCTCGTCGGGATCCGCACCTGCACGACCGTTAATCCCCCCAACGATCCAGGCGATCAAGGCCGACCCGATGTGAGGCTGTGCGGCTTGCAGGTGGCGATGGCCGGCACCGGCGGGCCCACAAGGTTCGTGACCTTCACTGCCCTGTCGAATGATCACGATCCGACCGAGGTCCACGCATCCCGCAGCAGCCCCTTGCTGCCGGGCGTCACGATCGTCAGCGACAAACAATGGCGCTGGCAGGCCGGCGACTTCGACGGCTCCGGCACGCAGCAGCTCCTGCGCACCACGACATGGATAGAGAAGACGACGTTCCAGGAAGGCAGCGAGTCGAGCGAGCGGACTACATATCATACCAGCACTGCGCTTTACCGCTTCGACGACAAGAGGCGCACCTATACGATCCAGCCATGGGGCTACAGGAGATCCGAGGATCCGCAGAACGGGACCGGCGGCCCGCCCCCCAGCTGGGGCGTCTCTACGGTGGCCGACTTCGATGGCGACGGGAAGGTCGACCTTCTCGCCGGAAACACGATCTACTCGTCGAACGGGCCGGGCAAGGAGCCCAGCCGGAGGGTGATCCCGTTCCCGCCGTGCTACCGGTCCGCCGTGGGGCCGTACAAGGTCGGCGACTTCAACGGCGACGGCAAGGCCGACATCGTCTGCCGCGAAGTCTCGGCCTATGGCAAGGGCCTGGGCCTGTTCCTGTCCACCGGAAGCGCCTTCGTCAAACGATCCTTCACCGCGGTACCCGCCGATGTCCTGGGCATCGACGGGATAGACAGCGGCGGGCTCGCGGCGCTCGGACAAGAGAAGGGTGCGCGGCAGCCCCTTGCGGATAGACTTCTTGCGAGCGAGAGCCAGGGGCGAGGGCCGCTGGGCCAGGAGCTTTCAGGGCAGGCACCGCTCGGCCCGGATCTCGGGCTGGAGACCAGGAGCGAGCCTGCAGCCGCAGGGCCGATCGGGACGCTCGGCGGCGCGACGCCGGCGGAGGGCTACGAGCGCGAACTGGTGGTGGGCGACTTCAACGGCGACGGCAAGGCCGATCTCGCCTCCCTGATCCCGCGCACCGCCAAGGTCTGGGTGCTCCTGTCCACCGGCAAGGATTTCAGGATAGAGCACTGGGGCTCCTTCGTGCCCTATCACAAAAGCCATGCCAGCGTCGGCGACTTCGACGGCGACGGGCGCACCGATATCTTCCTGCCGGTCAATGCCAACAGCCCCCCCGCCCTGTTGCTCAGTCGCGGCACCGGCTTCAGGACGATCGGGGGGCCACCTGCCACCCCCGCCGCCTCGGGCGACTTCAACGGCGACGGCAAGATCGACCTGCTTCACATCAAGCAGTTTCCCTCCTCGGCCACGATTGCCGATCTTTGGCTCGGCACGGGAGCGCCGCAGGACCTGATGACCCAGACGGTCAATGTCTGGGGTGGCACCACCGCCATCGCCTACAAGCCGTCGTCCCATTACACGCCGACCCCCGGCACCTCCAACCGCCTGCCCTTCGTCATGCAGACGGTGAGCCGCGTCACCAAGAACGACGGGCGCGGCACCAGCGCCACCACCGCCTTCACCTATCTCAACGGCAAATGGCACAAGGGCGAGCGGCGCTTCCTGGGCTTCAGGAACGTCACCATGGCGCTGCCCTGCACGGCGGGGGAGAGAACCTGCCCCACCTATCACTACACGTTCCGGCAGGATCTCGCCTCGGCGGGCAAGATCGCGCGCAAGCAGGTGAAGGTCGGCACCGTGGTGCTGCGCACCGTCGACGAGACCTATACGGTCAACGCCACCAAGGTGCCGTACCGGGCGCAGAACACCAGGACGGTGACCACCGAGCATCTCAGCGGTGGCGCGCGTCGGCGCGCGGTGGCGCGCAGCTTCGACCTGTTCAACAACGTGACCACGCTCACCGAATACGGGCGCGAGGACGTGAGCGGGGACGAGCGCAAGATCGTGCGCCTCTATCGCCCTGACATCCGCAAGTTCATCGTCGGAAACCCCGCGCAGGAAACCGTCTCGGGCTTTTCCGGCGGCGTCTTCCGCGAGCTGTCGAAGACGCAGTTCGCCTACAACCCGGAAGGCGATCCGGTGCGGCTCCTGCGCTGGCTCGATACCAAGAGCGATTATGTCACCCGCACGTACGAATACGACCGCTGGGGCAACCGCACTGTGGTCCGGGACGAGCGCGACAACCCCACCACGACCGTCTACGATCCCACCTATCATGTCTATCCGGTGAAGGTCACCAACGCGCTGGGGCAGTTCACCACCGCCACCTATCGCAGCTTCGTGTGCGGCAAGCCGGACGAGACCACGGACCTCAACGGGCTCACGACCGCCTATCAATACGATGTGTTCTGCCGCCCCACCCGCACCAGCCTGCCTAGCGGCGGCTATATCCGCACCGTCTATTATCCCCTCGGAAAGCCCGACAGCCAGGGCAGCATCGTCTACACGCCCTCCGCCGATGGCGGCACCGAGCAGTACACGCGCACCCTTCTCGATGGCTTCGGGCGGCCCTGGCGCGTGACTTCCAAGGGCCCGGCGGGGCGCGACATCGTCTCCGACACCGCCTACAACGCCCGCGGCCAGGTGGCGCGGACCTCGCGGCCCTATTATGCCGGCGAGCCGGCGCTCTGGACCCTGTTCTTCTACGACGGCCTCGACCGGCGCGTGCGCCAGGTGTGGCCCGACGGCGCCGCCGTCACCACCGCCTATGCGGCGAGCCGCGACCCGCTCGGCTTCGACATCGTTCTGACCACGGACGAGCTGCGGCGGCGCAGGGACGTGCATCGCGATGCCCGCGGCCTGACGTTGCGGCAGGAGAAGCTGCCCGGCACCGCAGAGGCGGTGTCCACCGCCATGACCTATGACGGCCTCGGCCGTCTTCTCACCGTCACCGATGGCATGGGCCATCGCTTCGCCTACACCTACGACACGCTCTCGCGCCGGCTCACCGCGGACGATCCCGACCGGGGCCTGTGGCGTTCCACCTATGACGACACCGGCAACCTGCTGACCCAGACCGATGCCAAGGGCCAGGTGCTCACCTTCGCCTACGATGCGCTGGGGCGGGTAAAGAGCAAGACGGCACAGGCCGATCCGTCGGCGGGGGAGGTCACCACCTATCTCTACGACGACGCCGAGCCGCGCCCGGGCTTTTACAACATCGGCCATCCGATCGCGGTGACCAACGCCGCCGGGACGGTGAAGTCCAACTACGACCGGGACGGCCGCAAGGTTCAGGAGATCCATGCCCTGGCGGGCGGCGGCACCTACACCGCCGTCACCGCCTACGATCCCGGCGGGCGGGTGAAGGCGCGGCGCTACCTGGCCATGGGCGCGGGCCTCGACGAGGTCGGCAACGAGGGCAGCGCCGCCACCGGGTGGAAGTACGACGGCGCCGGACGGCTCATCGCCATTCCAGGGCTGCTGAACCACGTCACCTACGATGCTGCGGGCCAGCCGCTGCGGGTGCAATACGCCTCGGGCGCGGTGACCACGCGCACCTATTCACCCACCCGCGGCTGGCTGGAGAGCCTTGTCACGCAAGGCGCCACGCGGCTGATCGATCTCACCTACAGCCGCGATGCGGCCGGACGCATCGAGCGGATCACCGACGGGGTGAACGCGGCGCAGAGCTGGGCTTACGTCTACAACAACCGCGACGAGCTGTTGACCGCGACACCGGGGTCCGGCGCGGCGCAGAGCTTCTCGTACGACCGGGCCGGCAACATGCTCAGCAACTCCGGCGTGGGCGCGTACGAGTACCCGGCGGTGGGCGCACCGCGACCGCACACGCCGGTGACGGTGAACGGGCAGGCTTACACTTACGACGCCAACGGCAATCTCTTGAGCGGCGGCGGGCGGACATACACCTGGGACGCAGAGAACCGGCCCATCAGCGTGGCTTCCAGCAACGAGCGCGGCGAGCCGGTGACGACCGCTTACGTCTACGGCCCGGACGGATCGCGGCTGAAGAAGATCGTGCGCAGTCCCGCAGGGGTGCAGGAGACGCTCTATCTCGGGGCTGACGTGGAGCGTGATCCGGCTGGCGTGTGGCACAAGTACCCGCATCCCGAGTTCCGCCTCTCGGATGTGGGCGTGGCGGACGATACCGTTCGAGGCAGGGCCATGGCCGAAAGAGCATGACCAAAGGTAAGTTGTATCGTAGCAACAGCTTGTGAATTAGTGATCGCGTCCCGAAACGGGCGATTGTGGCTCTAGGCTTATCCTCTTAGCATTCATGCAACTGAGTTTCGCTCATGCCGCGCCTCATCGGTTCCCAAGCGGGGCTCTCTGTCATGCGTAGAGGCACTGCTCGTCTTGAAGAGAATCCGGGACGAGCCGCAGGGCTAGGGCTTAACGCGGCTGTCCAGATGCAAGAAGAAAACGATGCGTCCACAACAAGCCGAACGGCTCCCCAGCAGGACACAAGAACCGGGAACCATCAAGGACGCAGGCGGCACGGGATTTCCGTTGCGGCAGGGGAGGGCGGTTCGTACCTGGCCCGCCGCATTCTGTGCTGGGCTGCTTTTCCTCTCGCCGGCGCGCGCTGACACGGAGCATATCGACGGTGCCGTGACGGCGGGCACGCCCCAGTCGAACGTTCCTTATCCTATCTTTCCGACAGGAACGTTGATCACGGATTTCACCAGCTATGCGGGTCCGTTTCCGTATGTCATGGGCACATTCACCGTCAACCGCTCGGGGGTCTATTCCGGCAACCTGTTCACGCCAGCTGTCCAGAACGGCTTTTATCTCGTCCGGGGGACGTTTGCTCCTTCGCTCGGCACTCCATCGACGCCGCTCTCCAATGTCGTAGCCTTCATCCAGGATCTCGGCTCGTCGACGATGGGTTTCACGCTGGCGGCCGACACGGTCTATTCCTACGTGGCGATCTTCAGCGCCGGCAGCTCAAATTATACGTTCACCCTCGATGGGCCAGGCTGCATCGCACTCACGACCACGTGCTGGATCGATCCGTCAAAGCCCTATTTCGTGGAGACCGACAGCCGCGCCAATGGCGAGACCATCGTCTTCAACGGCGGCACACTCCGCCCCACGGCTTCCACGGCCTTTGCGCAGCCGATCACCCTGAAAGCAGGCGGTGGGATCCTCGATACTTCGACAGCCCCTGTGGTCACGTTTTCAGGGCCGATTAGAGGCTCCGGTGGCCTGACGGTTCATGGTGGAAACACCATCATCCTGACCGGCGCGAATACCTATAGCGGGGGCACCGCCATTCTCGACGGCCGCGTCGTCGCCTCGGCTCAAGCTCTCGGGCGGGGCAATGTTCTCAACAATGGCGTCCTCGTCTTTGAGCAGGTTGAGGACGGCACATTCGCCGGTGCAATCGCCGGCAACGGCGTTCTGACGAAACAGGGTAGAGGACAACTCGATCTGACGGGCACGAGCCCCTTTTCGGGAATCACCGATGTCCAGCAGGGCGCCTTGTCGGTGAATGGGTATCTGGGGAACTCCCTTGTGCTCCTTGGAGGAGGCACAACACTGTCTGGCGATGGTATGATCGGCGCATTGAGGGCCTCCGCCGGGTCGATTGTTGCGCCCGGCAACTCGATCGGGCATTTGCGCGTCAACGGAGACGCTCACTTCGCATCAGGCGCGATCTATCAGGTCGAAGTGAACGGGGCCGGCAGAGCGGATCTGCTCACGGTGAAGGGTGTCGTTCGCCTGTCCTCGCGCACCACGTTAGGTATCATTCTCGTCGACGGACGATACCAAACGTCAGTTCCGTACCTGATCCTGCGCGCTCAGGGTGGTCTCCAGGGACGATTTGCTCCTTTGCCGAAGGATCTTCTTCCCCTGGTAGAAGCGACCCTGAAATACACGGCCAAAACCGTGACTCTAACTCTCAAGCCCAGGGTTACGCCAAGTGAAGCGGGAGAGGTGCATGGGGCCGCTCTCGGAAACATGTACAAGGAAAGTTTCCTTGTGCAGAATGCTCTTCTCTCGCGGCTGCGTCGATCAGGGGCCGGGGACGTCGGCAATCCTTCCGATCTTGCTCGAGGTTCCGGGTTCCGGTTTTGGGGCGAGATTCTGGGAGCGTGGGGGCAGGTTCAAGGACAGCGCATGAACGCCAGCCTTGAACGATCCATCGGCGGGTTTCTGCTTGGAGCAGAAACCCAGCTGACGCCAAGCACACGCCTGGGAATCTCAGGCGGCTTCTCGCGCAATACGTTGGATATTGACCGTCGGCTTTCTTCGAGCTCCGCGGAGAGTGTGGTTGGCGCTCTCTATGGCGCAACGGAGTGGGGCGCACTCAGATTGCGGCTGGGTGCAGGCTTCGCAAGTCACAACGTCAAAACTCAGCACGCTGTGGAAGCCGCAGGTTTCATCGATCGGTCTCATGCCGCCTACAGCGGTTCAACTCTCCATGGCTTTGGTGAAATCGGATATCAACTGGGTAACGGTCGATTGCGCATCGAACCATTCCTGGGAACCGCAGCCTTCAGTGTGCAAACGGACGGCTTCAGGGAAGCCGGAGGAGTTGCGGCCCTTAAGGCTGATCCCGGCCATCATGAGCTCGGGACTGTAACGCTCGGCGCCCATCTGAATGCGGTGATCAGCGAAACTGTGCCGGTGTCCCTCAATGCAACCATGGGCTGGCAGCGCGCATATGGAGATCGCATGCCGCAGATTCTGCTATCTCCGGTGAATGACAATGTGACGTCCGTTGCATCAGGAGCACCCGTCGATCAGGACAGCCTATTAGCTGAAATCGGCTTTGACTGGCAGCCGGCCAAGGCAACCAGTCTCAGCCTGCGCTACCAGGGCCAGATCGGCAGCTCCAGTCAGGATCATGCCGTGAGGGGCAACTTCACGTGGACCTTCTAGCAAAGGATTTCCGAGCCGGATGGAGCTCACCAGCAGACGCTCAGCCGATAATGGATGACAGCGCAGAATGTCTCCATCGACGCGAGCAACGCCTCCATTCTTATTTAAGCCTGAGAGCAGAGGCCCGGGAGTTTTCCGGCCGAGAACCAATAGGGAGGAGAAGCATGCCGAGTGAAGGCTTTCTGCTTTTTCTGTCCACGATTTACCTCTGTTGCGTGCTTCTTGTCTGCACTGTGGTGGATCTCCGCCGCTTTGTCATTCCCAACCGGGCGAATGCGGCAAGCCTCATCGGAGCAATGACATATGCGGTACTATCTTCGCGCCATGCCCTTGGCCCGCAGATGCTCGGAGGATTGATAGGCGGCAGCGCATTCGTCGCGATCGCCATAGCTTTCCGTCGCATCCGGCACCACGATGGCTTGGGACTCGGTGATGCAAAATTCATGGTAGGAGCTGGCACATGGGTCGGCTGGCAAGGGGTGGCGCCGCTCGTTCTGGCGGCGTCCCTGTCTGCGCTCACCTACCTCCTTGTCCGCAAGATCATGGACGCGCGCTTCGACCCGCAGGACAGAATACCGTTTGCACCTTTTTTGAGCCTTGCGACGCTCATTGTTTGGTGTCTCCAGGAGCATGAGGCCGCGCTATGGATGGGATAGCCCCTCATAACATTGTTGAACCAGGGCAGACGCCTGCCCCTGATCCTCACGCAACCATCGAAGCCGTTATCGAGGTGCTCGTCCAGCGGGGCGTGCTGACATCGCAAGCGCTCGCCAGAGGGCGGAGAGCCTCCGAACGAAGCAGGGAGCGGCTCGATCTGGTTTTGAACAAGCTCGGCATTGTTTCGGATACTGAACTCGCATCGGCGTGGTCAACGGTCGCCGGTCTCCCCATTGCTGAACCGGTCGCTTATCCCAGTGAACCGCTCTTGAGGGATGTTCTGCCCGATGCATTCCTCGCTCACGCTCAAGTGCTTCCGTTGAGTGTTCAAGGCTCCTGTCTTGAACTTGCTGTCGTCGATGCTCTGGATCTGTTTACGCCTGCTGCCATCTCGGTAAAAACCGGGCTTAAGGTTTCATGCAGGATCGCCCGCCACGGCGAGTTTTCTGCAGCTTTCGAAAAGTTGTATGGAAAGACGGAAAAGCTTGATGGTCCGGGAAACTCCATCCTTGCCTCTGATAGTGCCCTCACATCGGACATCGAGCGGTTGCGGGACCAAGCGAGCGATGCTCCCGTGGTACGGATCGTCAACAGCCTGATCGATAGGGCGATCGAGCTTGGAGCATCCGACCTGCACATATCGGCCACGCGAGTGGGCTCGCGGGTCCGCTACCGGGTGGATGGAATATTGAGAGATGTCGCCCCGCCGCCGGCGGAGTTTCATGCGGCCGTTATCTCTCGCCTCAAGATCATGGCAGGCCTCGACATTGCCGAACGGCGGCTCCCGCAGGACGGACGTATCCGCATCGCTTGGCGAGGCCGTGAAGTTGACCTCCGCTTGGCTACCATGCCTCACATGAACGGTGAGGGCGCGGTCTTGCGCGTCCTCGACCGATCTGCGATCGCGCTGGACTTTTCGTCGCTCGGCTTTTCCGTGTCGGCGATCGAGAGCATTCGCAACGTTCTCAGGCATCCCCATGGAATATTCCTGGTGACGGGCCCGACAGGCTCCGGCAAGACGACCACATTGTACGCAGCCTTGCAGATGATGGCCGATCCAGGGCGGAACATCATCACCGTCGAAGATCCCATCGAGTATCAGCTTGAAGGCGTGAATCAGATCCAGGTCAATCGCAAGATCGGTCTGGATTTTGCGAACACGCTGAGAGCCGTTCTGCGAAACGATCCGGACGTGATCATGGTTGGCGAGATCCGTGACCGCGAGACAGCCGTGGTTGCTACCCAGGCTGCCCTCACAGGTCATCTGGTTCTGGCGACGATTCATACGAACACGGCCGTGGCGGCTTTGCCGAGGCTTGTCGATATGGGGATCGAGCCTTACCTGCTTGCCTCGGCCATCAGAGGGAGCATGGCGCAGCGCCTCGTACGCCGGCTCTGTCAAAGTTGCAGGCAGCCCGAAGAGGTCGCCCCCTGGCATAAGCATATCTGGCAGCGTCATGCCACGCCTCCTCAGGTCAGCTACAAGGCGGTCGGCTGCGAAGCGTGCCAGCGTACAGGGTATACTGGTCGTCTGGCTCTCTCCGAAATCGTCATCATGTGCGACGAAATCCGGGAGGGTCTGCTCGACAAGGCGGACGAGAGCAGGTTAGCCGCAGCAGCACGCTCGGCAGGAGCGCGATCCCTGCTGGATGACGGCCTTTCGAAAGTGGCGAGCGGCCTGACCAGCATGGACGAGATCCTTCGCGTCACAGGGGCCTTCTCATGAGGTTCCGGTACATGGCAGCGACATCAGCCAACGAGCGCCGTACGGGTTGGATCGAGGCTTCTTCCATCCATGCGGCCGCAGGAGAGCTGAGCAACAATGGGCTCATCGTCATTCGACTGGAGAAGGGTTCACTCGCAGCGCAAGTATGGGCATCGCTCAATCGCGAGATCCACATGGGACCGGCAATCTCGTCAAGAGATCTGGCGACCTTTTCTCAAGAATGGGCCGGTCTTCTCGAGGCCGGAATCAGCGTGGAAGAGGCACTGAGCATCATGGCGGCGTCTGGCAGCTCATCAGCGGCGAAGATCCTGTCGAGCGTTCGTGACGAGGTGACCAAGGGATCGCCCTTGCACGCGGCTCTTGCGCGTCACCCCGATTGTTTTCCGGTAACGTATGTCACCCTCATTCAGGCAGGCGAAACCTCCGGAACGCTCGGCTCAACCCTGCGGCGCCTGGCCGACGACCTGTCCATGCAGCGCGGTGTCGTCGAGGACGTACGAAACGCTCTTCTCTACCCGGCATTTCTCCTCCTGACGATGCTCGTTGGAATCTCGACCCTGCTTGTCATTGTCGTTCCGAATCTCGAAGACCTGTTTGGGGAGCAGCGCCTGGATATGTTGCCGCTTGCAACGCGTCTCATCATCGTCGCAAGTCATGTGCTGCGGGAGCATGGCGCTTCCTTCGCCGCTGCCATTGCAATCCTCAGCCTCTGCGGGGTCGGGCTGTCGAGAACGACGGTCGGGAAGTTCTGGCTTCATCATCTCTGTTTGAGAATGCCTCTTATAGGCGCTTTGATTCAGGCCATTGAGACGGGGCGGTTCACGCGCTCTTTCGGCGCTCTCCTCAAGGGCGGGGTAAGTGTCACATCCGCGCTGCCGCTTGCCGTGAACACTGTGTCGAACCAAGTGATCCGGAGGAAGCTCGAGGGAGCTTACGACCGAATCGTAACAGGGGTTGCGATCGGCGACGCTGTGGCCGGAGCCGGTATCCTGCCCCGCGATGCCATCGGCCTGATCCGTATGGGGGAACGAACCGGTCAATTGGATCTGGCGCTGGAGCGGACGGCCCTTCTCTACGAGGGGCGAGCCACGAGGCGGCTGAAAGCCCTGACGACCCTGCTGACACCCAGCCTCACGATCATGTTCGGTCTTCTTGCGGGCGGCATCATCTACGCCATGCTGTCCGCTATCCTCAGCATCAATGATCTGGCGGCTTCGCAATGAGCAGATCCTCACGTCCGATGTCACGAAGGCCGCTTCGCATTACCCTGACAGCGCTTAAGGGTAACGAAGACGGGATGACCCTCCTGGAACTGCTCGTAGTCATTGTCATTCTGGGTCTTCTTGCGACACTCGGTTCGATCAAGCTCACGGGATATCTCGGGCGCGCAAGGTCAGATACTGCCCGCCTGCAACTGCAGGAACTCATGACAGCCCTCGACCTTTACCGGATTGATGTCGGGCGGGTTCCGACGACTGCCGAGGGATTGAGCGCCTTGGTGCAACGTCCCGGCAACGTCGCAGCATGGCGTGGCCCTTATCTTCGCAGCAGAACCGCTTTGTCAGATCCGTGGCGCCGACCTTATCGATATATCTCCCCAGGCACGCATGGGGAATATGATCTAATGAGCTTCGGCGCGGACGGCGCATCAGGCGGAGAAGATGAAAACCAGGATATTGCCAGCTGGAATGAGTAACGCTCAGGGTTTCACGCTTCTGGAAATGCTCGTCGTCATCACCATCATGTCCATGGTGGGTATGATTGTGAGCTTTGCGATCCCGCAAACCCGAGGACAGACCACCCTTGCGAAGGCGGAGGCCGAGATCGCCAAGATCCTTGTAGAGGCACACACGCAAGCGCAACGGTCGGCATCGGCTCAGCGCGTTGTCTTCGATCTCGACCACCGACGGTTTCAAGTCGAAGGATACCGGAATTGGCGCAACTTTCCCTTAGGAACTGAGGTTTCCATTGTTTCCGCTCGCGAACTCGGTTCTCCCCGCCGTCCGACCATTGTCTTTCTGGGAGACGGCACGAATTCAGGAGCTGACATCACGCTGAAAAGTGGAGGATATGCCAGGAAACTGCGGATTGATTGGCTAACGGGGAAAATTGACCGTGCAGCCCTCTAGCCGCCAGTCCGGTTTCACGGTTCTTGAGGCCTTGGTTGCACTCGCGATCCTCACAGGTGTGGCGGTCTCGATCCTCCTGCTGCTGTCCACGCTCAGGGAGGCGCAACTGCACGGCCGATCGCGCTTGACGAGCGCCATCCAGGCTCAGGCTCTTCTGAACCGTATCGGCCGAGATATACCGCTCATATCCGGAACGCGAACTGGAACATTTATGGATGGACGCAAGTGGTCGATCGCCGTTCAGCCGTTCACCAGCGACGGAACTCCAGGAAACCTGAGGCCACATGCGCTCTACGACGTGCAGATCATGGTCGGAATGCATCTCGACAGAGACCTGGACATTGAGCTGCGGACGATCCTGAGGGATGGCCGATGAGTATCTCGCAGCTGAAGGAGGCCGATCGTGGGTTCGCACTGGTCGATGCGCTGGTGGCCTTGGCAGTTTTGGGCTTGACAGGGTCGGCCCTTGTCGGGCTGTTCGTCTTCGTGGAACGCAGCGCCCAGAGAACCCTTGAAATCGCGCAGGTTGATCAAGGCATCACTTCAGTCAGCAGGATTCTCCGTCATATAACGGAGGAGGCCTATTCCGTACGTGCGAGCAACGCAGGTGTGGTGCTTCCGCACGGAACGGACCGTGCGTTCGAGATCGCTACAACAGGGCCACGGATTCTGGGTCTTTCTCGGCCAACGCTTTTCATTCTCAAATGCGAGACCTTAGGGGAGGAGAAGAGGATTGTTCTGCACTGGAAGGATCCTGAGACAGGGCAGGAGCATGCCAGGATTGCTGGAGAGCCGGTGGAACATGCCTCATTTTCCTATTTTGGCCAGACAGGTGATTCCGCGGAGCGATCTTGGCAGTCCGAATGGCATAACGATTTCGGCCGGTTAGAAGCAGTCAAACTGACTTTGCGGTTGCGGAGCATGCCTGCAGCGATAGACCTTGTTTTTCCCCTACGTTCTGATCTGGCAGTGCAATGCACCCGTAATCCCCACCAGCGGGGATGCCGCTTGGGGAGGGACTAGGAATGCGGCTTCTCTGGAAGGTCATCCCTCAGCAAGTCAGTTTGTCTGCAAAAAGCTGGATTGCCGACATTCTCTTGCTTCTTCCGCCGCAGCTGAGGGAGAAGCTCCCTATGCGGCAGCGTCTGCACATTGCCCCCTTTGAGGGCGGATACTGCCTCCACGCCGTTCGAGGGGGAAATCGACAGGAACCAGGGGCCATATGGTCGAATGATCGACAGGACTGGGTTGATCAAGACGCAGCGAACAAGTTGCTCGCCCTCGCTCGCAATCAGTTCGTCGATTTAGAGATTCCTCATAATCACATTCTTCGGCAGACCATTGTTCTTCCGCGCCTCGCTGGGGAAAATCTCAATGAAGCTGTTGCCTTTGGTCTGGCGACATGGACTCCTTTCAGTGCCGATGAGGTGTATTTCGCGGCATGCCCGACGACGATCGACAGGAGCCAGATCACGATAGTGATCAAATATACCCTGAAGTCGCAAATGCGGCTGCTGATCGAGGACGCATCCAGGATCATTCTTCCGCCCGACAGGCTCGTCTTCGATGGAGATGGGCGCTGGAGCGTTGTCCTGAACGGAAAGAAGAAGCAACGCCTTTCCTGGCAGAGACGCCTTGATGCCGCCCTTTTCACGGCGGCTTTCGCCTTGGCCTTTGCCTGTGCTGGTGCCGCAGACCGGCGGCAGGAAAACGAGCTGACGGCTTATCGCGGCGCCCTTCACCGCGAACTGAGCTTTTTGGCAAGGGAGAATGATACGCGCAGGGCCATGGATGCCACTCTGAAGCACCAGGAGGTCATCGCCCGCATCCGCGCAGAGCATTACAGCATGAGTGAAGTGATCGCAGAACTTGCCGGAGCCCTCCCTCCAGACACGTCAGTTCTCGAATTGGAGATTACCGCGGGCAGGGGAAGAATCGAGATCGCCAATGCCGACCCTGGAGATCTTCGTGAATCTCTTCTTCGCATGAAGACCATGGCCGATGTGGAGTTTGATCATTCCGGGACTGGGCAGCCCGTCACAGTCGCTTTCATGATACCGAAGATCAAACCATGACTACGAGGCTTCATCGGCAATGGAGAAGGTTCACCGTTCTCTGTGCTTTCCTGGTTCTGCTTTTTGCCGGACTGGTTTGGCCGTTATTGCAAACCTTTTGGAACAGGCATTCCCAGATCATGATGGCGCAAGCGCGCTTGAACGATGTGCTGGAGTGGAAGCGCCGTCTTGCGTCGGAGGCCCTGGCCGCTTCGACTCTGACTGTGCCCCTTGCTCCTGGTCTTATTGAAGCGACGACGGAGGGCGAAGCCGCTCATCTCTTTGAGAGCCATCTCCGCAGATCGTTTCAGGTGCATGGTGGGGCGGAAATCATAATTCGTGTCCGGCCCGTCCCGGAGCACGGTCTTTCCGCGTTGAGGGCAGATGTGAGCGTTCGCGTGCCCGATGAAGAAGCACTGCGACTGATCCATCGCCTTGAGACCGGATCGCCTACCGTCATCATCGACAGCATCCGGCTGCGACAGGCCGCGTCCGCCATCTCCGGCCAGCTGGGGGAGCAGTTGGTGCTGATGGGCTCCATGCGCGTGTATACCGACCTCCCGCCGGAGGTGAAAAAGCGGTCGTGACGAAGCTACGCCTCACCCTTCTGCTCGTTAATGCTTTCTTCGCCGCCGGGATTGCCCTGCTCCTGTGGCTGCCCCCTCCTGCTGTTGATTTTCCTGCCCCAGGGGGAGCGATATCAAAGACGAGCCTGGAGCCGCCGTCCCTCCGAAGCATTCCTGCTCCCGAGCCTGATCGTTCCCTTTTCCGGAACACTCCAGGCGACACACGGAATGGCGAGGTTCAGGAAGCTCTGTCAGCGCCGCAGATCCGCTTGGCGGGCGTGATCGTTTCGGATGAAGCGCGCGTCGTGCTGATTGAGCAGCAGGGCGTTCCAGTGCGGCGGCTTCAGGAAGGCGACAATATCGACGGCTGGATTGTTGCAAAAATCGAACTGCGGTCAGTGACATTCTCCGGGCAGGGTCAGGTTGCCGTCTATCCGCTGGATCCGGGAACTGAAACTCCTGGCCTCGAGGAAGAGATCTCTGGTGGTGCGAATTCCCAAGATGAGACCCTTCTCCAAGATCCCAGCTAGTTCTGCCGATATGGCGTTCGTGCGTCTGCGGCTGGCGGACGAGAACGGCTTCTCCCTTCTTTCCGTCTTGCTCGTGACGACGGTGATCTCTGCTCTTGCCTTGGGAGCTGCGGTTATTGCGCGGGTTCACTTGCGAGCCGCAGATGCGGAGCTGCGCATTATCGCGGCTCGCGGTCTCGCCGATGCCGGACTGACACGCGTCGTCGCTGCCCTTGAAACGCCGGGGGATCCGCTTCTCGCGAGTCTGCGCGTTTCATCCAGACCCTGGAGTTACGCGAACACAGAGGTCCGCCTTGAGCTTGAACATGAAGCGGGAAAGGTCGACCTCAATGTAGGCGAACAGGAGCTGACTCAATCCGTCATGCGGGCAGTCGTCCGGGAAAGCTCTCGGGCGGATCATATCGTGAAAAGATGGATGGAGTTTCGCCGGCAGGGTCGTGAGATCGAGACGGTCGCGTCTCTTCTCGACCCCGAGGAGAGGTTCGAAGTCATCGCAGCCGATCTTGAGCGCCACTTCACCACTGCATCAGGTGCAAGGGGTATCGATCCCATGTCCGCTCCACTTCTCGTTCTAAGTCACGTACCGGGAATCTCGGCAGCTGATCTAAGCCGCATTGCAAGTATGCAGCGGGGGATGATCGACAAAGACGAACTTGCTGCTATCAGGCGGCGTTATCAGCCATTGTTGGATGGCGAGCGGCCTCTTTACCGGATCCGTTCGACCGTAAGCCTGCCTCACCAGCTCACTGTGCGGCGGGAGGCTCTGGTCGCGCAGGACGTCTTTACGGGCAAAGTGCGGGTCATTTTCTGGCGGGACCACGTAGAACCTCGTGCATCGGCCATGCCTTCAGAATAGTCGGACGGGCATGATCCCGCGCAACCAGCTTGCATCTGCCCCTTCGGAGCCATGAAGAAGCCTGATTCACCCCGGTATCGTTGATCGCAGGATCTGGCAGGGTCAGATCACGAGAATATCCTTGTGCGTGAGATCTGCCCTGTTCTTGAGTAGAGCGACTTCGATGGCTCCCGCTTTACCTGAACCGTCAGGATCATACCAGAGAACACCCGTCTTCCGGTTGTAGCCTATGAAGTCGTCCTTGTCCTTTGCGGCAGCGCCGGAAGCGAAGTTTTTGCTGCTCAGCCAGCCCGCTTTGGTCAGTTTCTTAAAAATCGCATTTTCCAGAGCGATCGTGTCCTGTGGCGCATTGAAGTCGTGGATCGTGTCAAAATTGACCGCACGGTCGGTCGCCGATGTGCCCAGCTTCCCGCTGAAGACGAAGGTGTCGAAGCCCGAGCCTCCTGTGAGGACGTCGTTCCCGTAGCCACCTGCAATGCTGTCGTTTCCGAGGCCACCGCTCAACCGGTCGGTGTAGAAGCCTCCCACAAGAGTATCATTCCCGCTCGATCCTGATGTCGATTCAGCCAAGACATCATCGACCGTAATCGTGATGGTTTTGGTCAAGGTGTATCCGGCCTTGTCGGTTACGAGCACCAAGAGGTTGTGAAAGCTGGTCTGCTCGTAATCGAGCCTGATGCCGTCGGCGACGATGATCTTGTTTCCGCTTAAAGCGAAGCGGCCGCCTGCGTCGTCGATGAGTTGGTAGGTGTAGGCATCGAGGGGCCCATCCACATCGATCGTTTCGAGCGTTCCGACAATTGCTCCTGCCGCCGATAGCTCCTTGACGTCATAGCGGTCCAGAACCACGTCAGTCGGAGCCTGATAAAGATACTGGCTGACGATCGTTTGGGCCGTTGTGGCCTGATTGTCCTGATCGGTTACCATGACGACGATCTTACGACCCCCAAGTATGGCCGCCTCGGGATTTCCGTTGCGATAAGTCACGGAACGGAGAAGTTCCTGGACAAGTTCCCGGCTTGCAAACGCATTGAATTCGATCTCGAAGCCAGATCCCTCGGCCCAAACAAATGTCCCGATTGCAACCCCCCCAATGGAGACGATGCTATCCGCGCGCAGGCCATTGGAAAGTACGATCCTTCCAGACAGATCGAAACCCACGGAGTCGATGGAATCCAAGTAGCCTTCCGTGATGGCAACGGACAGCGTCTTCAGGGGGCGGCCTGCGCTGAAGGTCAATGGCTCACCGGCATCGATCAGGGTGGCGCGTCCCGAGAATGTAAGAACGGAATCGCCGTCCAGGTTGTTTATCTCGGGAGGGAAGGCGGAATAGGTTCCGCTGTCATCTGTGATCTTGTCGATACCGTTGAGAATCAGCTGTTCTCTTTCTTCGGCTGAGAACGTTCCGTTCGTCAGGATCAGATGGTCGTTGAGGCCCATGCGCCCATTGATCAGCAGGGCAAGAGCTTTGTCGTTCAGCGTCACATCAGTGTCGCTGGAGAGCGTGACGAGCTGCAGGTTCCGGATCGTCTTGCCGCGCAGGTCGATCCCCGCACCTTCGAGAATGAGCTCGTTCTGGAATCCGTCGCCGGCTCCGCCGTCGATTGTCGCCATTCCCAAGAGAGCGGCCGCATCGACGATGAAGGTGTCCGCTGCCGTTTGCGATCCCTTCAGGACTTCGATATTGACAAGCTCGGCCATATCCCGGAGGTCGAGAGTGCCGCCTAGAGATTGGAGAGTATCGACCCCAGCTCCCCCATCCAGCTGGTCACTGTGATTTAGTGTCGTTCCGTCTGCGATGAAGATTTCGGCGCCAGCCGTGCCGGTAATCACATCGCTGCCTTCGGTCAGAACATGGGAGCCCTCCGGCGCAATGGATACAGAGATGACGGATGTGACGCTTTGGTGGCTTCGATCCTCGATAGAGACCGCGACATCGCACTGCCCGACATACAATCCGCTTGCGGTGTTCGTATATTTGAGAGCCTGCACAACCTTTTCGACGCGGGCATAAGTCGCCAGGTCCGAGAAGACGATTTTGAAGCCCGAGGCTGAGATGCTTTCGATCTTTCCGATAGCGGTCCCTTCGACCGAGACGATGCTATCGACATTCATGCCGGCGGAGAGCGTCACCATCCCGCTGACATCAATTGCTACAGAATCGGTCGTCGCATCGCCTGACACGGAGGCAGTCGTCACCGTCAGGGAAGCAAGCGTCTCCCCGTCGTCTCTGATGTCGGCGTCGCCATCGGGATCGAGAAAAATGCTTTCGCCCGGTCGGACCTGAATGGTCCCGGAGAGGTCAGTGATATCCGGAGGATGATTGTCGTAGATGCCTTCACCGATGACGACCCTGGTGAGGCCGTGCTCAAAGAGGGTTCTGAGAAGGGCGTTTCTTTCAGCTTCGTTGGCAACATTCTCCATCAGCGTCAGGGTTTTCGTTCCTTCCCCGTAGGCTCGGATGAGGAGTGCCATTTCTTTGGTTGGGACCGTCACGTCGACCCCCCACACGGGCGTTTCGAGATTGATTTCGCCAAAGCCCGTGATGGTCTTCCCTGTCAGATCAAATTCGTCTCCCGTGATCGTGAGCTTGCTGGTGCCGTCACTTCCCTCGATCGTCAGGACACCGCTGAGCTGAGTGGCGCTCATGAGTAGGGAGTCGGAAGGTCCCAAGCCCGTAATGATCTCGATATTCTGAAATACGCTGACGGTCCTGAGGTCGAAGATGCCGCCTCCGGTCAGCTCAAGTGTGTCAATACCCTCGCCGCCATCCAGTATGGCGTTGTCGAGTTGGTCGGTGGTTAGAGTGAAAGATTCGCTTACGGAATTGCCGTTGCTTGTCGCAAGGAGTGCGCCTGCCGTGCTGTCATTCAATGTCATCACGAAATTGCCCTTTGATCTATTGCGAAGCATCGTTGTGTGCAGGACGCACCTTGAGCAGGGGCGTTTCCTCAGCAATATGTTATATCATTATAATCCTAACCTGCAACTATCGCGTATCTGATCTGAAAGGCATTCTCGGCATTAGTGGCCGAGCGCGCGCGAGACCCCGGCCATCCCAGCCTTGATTTCTTCCGTAACGCGAGCGGTATCCAGACGATTTGCAATCACGGTCGGGCGAATGATGATCATCAACTCCGTACGGCGCTGCTCCTTCGACGCATCGCTGGTGAAGGCCGCTCCCAGCAGCGGAATGTCCTTGAGGACCGGCACGCCTTGGTTGCCCTTCTGCCTGTTGGTGGAAATCAGCCCGCCAAGGATGATCTCGGCTCCGCTCTGCACGGCGACCGAACTGTGAACCTTACGCTGCCGGATCGTAGGGGAGTCGATCGATGAGGTCGCTGTTGGAACCACGTCGCTGACCTCCTGACTGATGTCCAGCATGACGAGGCCGCTGGAATTGACCCGCGGTGTAACAGACAGGATAATGCCTGTGTCCTTCATCTCGATATCGTTGACGATGGGAGCGTCCGGCGTCGTCACTGTTCGCGCGGAGCGCGTGGCGATCGGCACCTGGTCACCTACTTTCAGCGTGGCCGTCTCGTTATCGAGCACAGTCAAGGCTGGCGAGGAAATCACCTCGAGATTGGTCACCTGTTCAAGCGCGTTTACGACGACTCGCCCGTTGGGAATGCTGAAGACGTAATTGAACCCTGGCGCCAGAGGCGAGTTGGCGCCTCCTCCGATTCCGTTCAGCGAGATGCCATGATGGCTGTTCTGGAAATACCAGCGCACGCCGTGCCGCAACGCATCGTTGAGCGAGACCTCGGCGATCGTTGCCTCGATCAGCACCTGCGTGGGCAGAACGTCGAGCCTACGGATCGTCGCTTCGATCAGCCTATACTGATCCGGCTCGGCTCTGATCACGAGGGAATTCGTCGAGATATCCGCGCGGACCTGGATGCCGTCGAGCAGCGCTCCCGAGCCCTCGGCATCTCCTTCCGCTGAAAAGGCGCCGGCGTGCTGGAAGCGCGCTTCGTCAGAACCTGTGTGGGAAAGCCCCGGCGTCAAAGCGGGAGGCGTTATGCTGGTGCCGCTCTTTCGGGACGTCCCGCCTCGATTGCCCAGAACACCGTTCAGCATGTCCGCGACATCTGTTGCGCGGCGATTCTGAATCGGAAAGACGCGCACCTGCTTCGTGTCGCTACCGGACAGGTCGAGCCGTACGATCCAGTCCTTGGCGCGCTCAAGGGTCTCGGGCGCGCTCGTCATCAGGAGAACCGCGTTCATGCGCTGAATCGGCAGAACGCGCAGGCTCTGGCCGTTGCTCTGTCCGAACATCTGGGTGATCTCGGCTGAGACCGAGCTGGCATTTGCGTCCTTTAACGGAACAAGAGCGAACGACATGCCGCGCATCTGGTCCACATCGAGCGATTGCAGAACCTGAATCAGGGTATCCAGTTCGGATGGCGGGCCGGCGAGCACAAGATAGCGACCGTCGTTGTTGGCCGTGACCTCCGTGCCTGAACTGGAGAACGGCTGCAACGCGGCGCGGGCCTGCTCGGCATTGAGGTAACGCACGGGCACCACGCGGATGTTCTCTCCGAACTGCCCGCGAGCGTTGTCGGCGCCGCGGGCTGCGACTCGGAAAACACCGTCACTCTTCGTCAGGGACGCATTGTTCATCTGGAGAACGTTGCGTACGAGATTGACTGCCATTTTGCGCGAGACGGGATCCGTCGTCCGCAAGGTGATGCGGCCGGTGAGATCCGGATCGACGATGACGTTCTCCTTCAGGACCTCATCGAAGACGATACGCACGAAGGTTTGAAGCTCCACGTTCACGAAGTTCAAGGCCACCTTCGCGCCGTTGTCGGAGATCTGGACCTGCTCTCCGATCTCGGGTCCGCTGGTTGGAGCCGCGTCCTGGCCAAGATCCGTGTAGGCCCGCCGGCGATCTCCCTGGTAGGACATCACCGCTTCGGATGTGCCGCGCTCCGGACGGCCCGCCGTGAGAACGGAAGCGCCGGGTCCCAGAATGCTTGTCCGCGTTCCTGCGACATCTCCGGAGCCGGATGACGTGCAGCCAGAGGTGGCCACCAGCAAAGCCATGGCCACGATCCTGCCCCTCATGAAAACTCCAACGAAAAGTGAAAGATTATTGATATAACCTTACAGATATCGGAGAGCCATTGGCACGATGCCTGGTCCTCCATCCACAGGATTGAATCTGGCGAGGTGTCCTTAGGGGCAGCCGGTCCCGTCCAGAGCCCAGCTTCCGAGGAGACTCGCAGCGTCTGAAATTCGGGGAGGAGGCCGGCGGAGTGGAGGAAGGACTGTTCGGGTCTCCAGATCGCTTGCGGAACCTGCAAGATCCTGAGCGTGCTGGTGCTTCAATAGAACGAGTGATGGCGGAGGGAGCGGGATGCTGCGCCCTGTTGCCCTAAGTCGCCGACAAAAGAGATTTCTGACTTTCGGTATGGAAAAGGCGGTGTGGACGACTGCGCTTCGTACTCTGTAAGACGGCATCGGAAATGCAGGCGTTCCATGATCATCCTGAAACCCCGCCCGATTTTTAGGCCCCGCCTCGCCGAGGATCTTGAAACGAACAATGAAAGGTAGCCGAGAGACGGCGAGCCATCCTGTGGGACACGATTGGCCGCGACAAATCGAAGAAGCCGCTACGGGAGGGTTTCACAAGGTCATGCAAAGACCGGTCTTCGATCAGAAACTCATGGTTCGGATTGAGAGCGAGCAGGAGAGGAACTCATTGTCGACCAGACGGGGAACGAGACTCGAGGGAGCAGCCGAAGGGGCCCCGCGGTGAAGACCTTCAAGTGCGTCGTGTCGCGGTTGCGAAGCTGTTGAAACCGGCTTCGCGCCTTCTTGCCCATGAAGAAGGAAGCCCGTTCAACAAGCTGATGCTCGATTGGAAGACGGCCAAGGATCGACTGCATTATGAGCCTGCCACCCCAGTCAGACTTCCTCGCGGTCCTGAGAAGGATGACAAGCGCCTGACGGACAGCAAGTTGTCCGTTCGCCTTCGGGGCTCGGCCAGGCAGATCTGCCTCCTCACTTAGCAGGTATAGTTGCGGTAGCATTCATCAGGAAGAAGGCTGTTGATGAAGGAAAGAACGGCAATCAGCCCGAGAATGAGGAGGCCGCCTACGATTGGGCCGAGTACAAACTTGGCGATGTATGACGGTTGTTGAACCGCCGCTCGCCATCCCTTGCTCCGAACCAGGTCATGGAGATTCCAAAGCCCGCTCACGGTCGTTCCAAGCAGTACCAGCGGGCCTAAAATCACCAGGAATGGGTTGGTGGCGAAGATATAGGTCCAGAAACTCATGCAGCACCTAAAAATATGTGTGACGTTGCACTTCGACGTTTTTATCGTTGATCTGTTTAGCAAGAATGCGAGCTGGTGTGGGTTCGTGCCGCCATAGAGCCCGCCGTACGGGCCTTCCCCGCTGGTTGATCTTCGAGCGCGGTTATTGGCTTTTGCCTCCCCTTCCGGCCCAGGCGGCCTTGCCGGCAGGCTGTTTTCACAACCTGTCCCCGTGGCCGTAACTGAACACTTTCTTTCCTTCGTTGTGCGAGGGCCGGTCGCCGCCATATGGCGGAAGTCCAACGGGAATTACCTGCATTCAAGGCGCAGGAGCCGTGTGGGTCGTTCCGGTTCTACACAATCACAGCGGTCCGCGTGCACGTGCCTTGTCGGCACCGAGCGCAGCAGTCACAACCTGCGCCGCTAGATCTCTAGCCTTGTCCTCACCAAGCGTCGGTATTGATCTCAGCAGAATCGTCACAGCGGAGTCCATGTCCGGATGCACCGCCTGTTCCTTCTCGCGGTCGATCTCCGGTCTCAAGATCTCCAGCAGATCGCGCATCAGCTTTCCTCCCTTTGAGGTCAGGAAGTACTCCTGTTCTCGCCAGTTGTCCGGCTTCTGTTGCCGATCCACGAGCTCCAGCGCTTGTGGTCTCTGCCTGGCCTTGGGGCCGATCTCAAGCAGCACCCGGGAGGCAATAGGCTGTATGGTTCCCATGTCCTCGGCATAGCCTGTCGGGCCCTTTCCCGGCTCCATGGCAACCACAGTAAATGCTTCCATGTAGCTTGAAGGTATGCGGCCATCCTCTTCGCGGAAACGCTTTATGATCTTGTGGCACACACGGAGTGCGCTCAGTTCCGCATCTGACAGCCGATGAAACCGATGTTGAGACATTCACGCGCCCCACTCCATCAACGTGGCGAGTGCTCTTATCCAATCCCGGTCACGACGGCAATCGCATGCGACAAGGGCGAGGCGAGCGACCGATTCGTAGGCTCTTCCCGCGAAGGTCCTCCAATCATCGGTCGAGCGCTCAGCGCGCGAGGCAGCGCGAGTTCGGGCAAGACATGCCGTTCGTGGGGATGGTCTTTGCGGATCGGTAGTCTTGAAGGCGGTTGCCGGTTGGACGGCAATACCCGCCACGCCGATGCTGTTCAGGGATTGGAGAGCAGCACCCTTTGACCCGCAATCCCTTCTTAATCTCCGTCACGGTCAGGCTCGCGCCTTTCTCCATGAGGAGGCCAGCAGAGTACAAGGATAGTTTGCTTGGGTCCGCAGATCAGGTGTGCAATCCGCTGGATCTTGAGCTTAAATCGCTGAGGTTTTCAATGGAAAGGGAGTAATGGCGGAGGGAGCGGGATTCGAACCCGCGATACGGTTTCCCGTATACACACTTTCCAGGCGTGCGCCTTCAACCACTCGGCCACCCCTCCGTATGGAATCTTTTCAGGTCGTGAAACCTTGTTCGCATCGCCGTGCGAACGGCATAAGATTCCCCGCATCAGCGCGGAGCGCTCCTGTAGCGCCAAAAAGGTGCAAAAGGCAAGACCGATCTGAAGAAAGTTTGGCTGGGGTGACTTTGCGGAAGGCGCGAAACACTCTAGATTTCCCCCTCTGTTCAAAGGGGTGAACTTCCTTGAAATTTCTGGCGCGTAGTTTCGGGCTTCTGCTGGTTGCGGCCGGCTTCATTGGTCTCGTGATCGACGGGACCCGTTCGATCGTCAATCACACGGTTTCCTTCGTCTCGATTTCGAGCGCGGTCGGAACCCTGTTTCCGGGCGGTCCGATGGGGTTCGAGGGGCAGGTCGCTGCGCGCACTTATCCTTGGCTGTGGGATCCCTTCGTCAGCCATGTCCTGCAATTTCCTGCTTCGGTGAGCGCCTTCCTCGTCGGGGCGATGCTCATCTGGCTCGGCCAGAAGCCGCTCGAGCCCATCGGCTATCTTGCAGGACGATAGCGGCGGCTTTCACGACAAGGTGAGACGGCAACCCTCCCGTGAGCGGAGCGGGATTCCTACATAAGGCAGGTCACGAGAGAGGCCTCCATGTTCAGCTTCCGCAAACCCCTGACGCTTCCCGCTCCCGATCAGGCCCTGCCGGGGCGTGCGACTCCGATTCCCACGGCCGAGCGTCATTTCGTCAATGGACGTCCGCTCCAGCCGCCTTACCCGGAGGGCCTGCAGAAGGCCGTGTTCGGGCTTGGCTGCTTCTGGGGTGCCGAGCGCAAGTTCTGGCAGATGGGAGACGGCATCTGGGTCACGGCAGCGGGCTATGCCGCCGGCATCACGCCCCACCCGACCTACGAGGAGGTCTGCTCGGGCATGACCGGGCACAACGAGGTTGTCCTCGTGGTCTTCGATCCGGATAGGACGTCCTACGAGGCGCTGCTCAAGACCTTCTGGGAAAACCATGATCCCACGCAGGGCATGCGCCAGGGCAACGACATCGGCACCCAGTACCGCTCGGGGATCTACGTGTTCGACGAGGCTCAGCGCCAGGCAGCGGAGGCCTCGAAAGCCGTCTATGCCAAGGCACTGGCGGAGCGCGGCTTCGGACCCGTCACCACGGAGATCCTGGACGCGGGCCCGTTCTACTTCGCCGAGGATTACCACCAGCAATATCTCGCCAGAAATCCGAACGGCTATTGCGGCCTCGGCGGCACGGGCGTGTCGTGCCAGATCGGCACCGGCATCGCCGCCGAATAACCATCAGGTGCAGACGGGGATGCCCCCGTCCGCACTTTCTCATGGAGACACCAGAACGCGTCGGCACTCCTCCGGCAGCTGCGCCACCGTGAGGGGCGGTCGCGACTTGCCGGGCTTGGGATGCAGCATCTCCGGCGTGAACCAGCGCGCGAGCTCCTCGCCGCATCCATCGCCGCTCGGCGGCGGATCCTGATCGGAGCAGCTGGCCTCGCCCGCAGGGCAACTGAGGCGGATGTGGAAATGGTAGTTGTGGCCCCATGTCGGCCGCACCTTGCTCAGCCATCCGCGATCCGCCCCGGCCTCGCGGCACAGGGCCTTCTTGATTGCCGGATTCACGAAGATGCGCGCCACGGCTTTCTCCGAGGCGGCGGCGCGGATGAGGGCCGTATGCTGCGGCGTCCAGACAGCGGGATCGATATCGAGCCAGTCGCTGCGCACCATGTTGGTAGCCGACATCTCCTCCCGCTCCAGACGCGACAGGCGGCGATTGGGCATCGGAGTCAGCCACACATCCGCATCGAGCCCGATCTGATGCGAGGCATGGCCCGTGATCATGGGTCCGCCGCGGGGCTGCGAGATATCGCCGATCAGCAGTCCCGGCCATCCGTTGATGCTGGGCATCCGTGCGGAGAGGCGCTGCAGCAGGGCGATCAGCTGCGGATGCCCCCAGTTGCGGTTGCGTGACAGGCGCATCACCTGCCACGTCTCCCCATCCACGGGAATTGCTGTGGCGCCGGCCATGCAGCCGCGCGAATAGCTTCCGATCGCGCGGGCCTGAAGAGGCGCGGGTGTGGTCTTGCGCCCGAACAGCTCCTTGGCGGCAAGCGTCGGATCATCGGGATTGGACAGGGGCGGCAGCGGCTTCGGATCGACCGAGCCCTTGTCCTGGGCGAGTGCCGGCCCGCCCAGGACAAGCGCGGCAATGAGGGTAAGGGGGCGAATCGACATCATGCAGGAAGGCTAACCTGCGCGGGTCCTGTCCGGAATGGCCGGTCCAGCTGTCATTGTGTCGCTTCGGGAAGGGCAGGGCAGGATGCGGGATCCTGCCCCTGCCTGCGATCAGTGGCGCGGCTGCGGCCGGCCCTCGCTGGCGCTACGCTGGCTGATGTGGCCAGGGCCCATGGTGCGCTTGTCGTGGCCGTTTCCGGTCCGCCGCATGGTGGGCTGGTAGCGCGGCGTCGGGCGGTTCGCACGGCTGGTGCGACGGCCGCCTGTTGCGAAGGGCGCGAGCAGCAGGCTCGCCACGGCGGCGCCGATGCCGGCTAGAACCGCCGCCGTCGCGAAGGGATGGAGCTGCGCTTCGAGCAGCAGGCTCGTCTTGCGCGGCTCGCGAGGCAGCGACGAGTACATGTCGCCATCCTCACGGGCATGGTAGAGATTGTCGCGCATCTCCCGACGTTCAGGCTGGTTGGTCGTCTGCGACCCGTAGCCCGTCAATTCCATGGCTTTGTCGAGCATGCGCGGCGCGACCTTGCCCATGGCGCCGATGACCCATCCACCGAAGCCGATGGTGAGCTCGCGACGCTGATGCTCGGCGGCGAACACGATGGCTTTCGCAACCAGGTGCGGATCGTAGGCCGGAGGCGGAACGGTGGTTTCCTTGTCGAGGTAGTTGCGGGCATGTTCGACATAGGGGGTGTCGATGGAAGACGGCTTGATGAGGGTGACGACGATCGGAGCGCCCTGAGCCTCCAGCTCCATGCGCAGCCCGTCCGTGAACGCCTTCACCGCGTGCTTCGAGGCCGAATACTGCGTCTGCAGGATCATCGTCCGCTCGGAGAGAACGCTGCCCACGTTGATGATGGTGCCGCCGCGATGGCGCAGATGCTGGGCTGCCACGAGGGATGCATCCACCACGCCCCAGTAATTGACTTCGAAGAGCTGGCGCTGATCCTCCATCGGGATTTTGTCGAGGGTTCCGTAGACAGCCACGGCCGCATCGTTCACCCAGGTGTCGAAGCCGCCGAAGGTGTCGATGGCGGTGCGGGCGATCCGCTCGATGTCTTCATGCTTGCTCACATCCGCCGGCACGGCGATGGCGCGAGTGCCACCCCGGCTGAGCTCGTCGGCGACCTTGCGCAGAGCCTCTTCGTTGCGGGCGACAAGAACGAGGCCCTTGGCACCGCGCGAGGCGAACATATGGGCTGTCGCGAGGCCGATGCCGCTGGAAGCACCCGTGATGACGACCACTTGCTCCTCGACCGGCTTCTGGCGAACGGGCATGGCAATCTCCTTCGTTGTCCTTGGGGCGAAAACGAGGGTTCAACGTGAGGGGGATGACCCGGTTCCTATGGCTGCGCTTGATGCCGCAGGAGCCCTGAAAGCCTTGAGCCACCTTGGAATGCGCGGATGCCGGCCGGAACGGCTTCACCGGCCGAGCGTTGCCTTAGACCTTATGGATCGAAGGGAGTGAGAGAATGGAGACGACGGTACAGAGCAGTGACGTTCGCGAAACCCACAACCTGATTGCCAGCGACAAGGTTGAAGGCACCCCGGTCCGCCGTTCGGACGGCGAGAAGATCGGAACCATCGAGCGCGTGATGATCGAGAAGCGCTCCGGTAAGGTCGCCTATGCCGTGATGAGCTTCGGCGGCTTCATGGGGCTTGGCGAGGAGTACTACACGCTTCCCTGGAGTGTCCTGAAGTACAATACCGAGCTCGATGCCTATGAGCTCAACCTCTCGGAAGACCAGCTGCGCGGTGCACCTCGCCGCACGGCCGAGGGGCACGATGCATCCTACGACCGCGAATGGGAAGAGCACGTCCATCGCTACTACAATGCCACGCCCTATTGGGGCGAGAGCGATCCCATGAGCACCGGTCGCTGACCGGATCGCAGGCCCTCCAAAAGAAAATCGCCCGGCTTTCACCGGGCGATTTTTTATGCCCATGCGCCAGTCGTGGGCCGAAGGCCCGATCCTGGCGCATGGGGCATGCTAGGCTTAGCGCTTCTTGGCCTTCGAGGGGCTCTTGCGAGCCGTCGAACGCTTTGCGACCTTGCCGGACTTCTTCGTAGCGGAAGTGCGGCTCGAAGCGGCGGCAGCGCGCTTCGTGGTGGTCTTCTTGGCAGCCGTCTTGCGGGCCGAGGACTTCACCGCGCTGCGGCTCGAGCTGCGAGCCGAAGACTTGCGAGCCGTAGACTTCGCAGCGGTCTTGCGGGCGGTGGTCTTCTTGGCAGCGCTCTTCTTGGCGGAGGACTTCGCCGTGGTCTTCTTGGCAGCAGTCTTCTTCGCCGTGGTCTTCTTGGCAGAGGACTTGCGAGCCGTGGACTTCGCGGCCGACTTGGCCGAGGTCTTCTTGGCAGCAGTCTTCTTGGCAGCGGTCTTCGTGCCGGCCTTCTTCGTGCTCTTGCGAGCCGAGGAAGTGCCAGCCTTCTTGGCGCTGGTCTTGGAGCTCTTCTTAGCTCCGCTCTTTTTCTTGGTGCTGGTCGCACCAATGTCACCCGTGAACAACGCTGTCAGCGGGTTCTTGTTGTCTGTCGGCATAGCCGCCTCCTTCAAGGGCCTTCGCGTGCAACCGTCACGCTTGCTAGGCAACGTCGTTATACCAAGCGGGTTCCGATTAACGGAAAGTGTAGAAAGTAGAACGCGCACTTTTTCTGTGGATACTTTTGCCCGGAAGGTAGCCTGAACTTGCGCATTCAGCACGCGATAGAAGGCGCCGAATACGACTTGGAGAGTCTCTTCTTCCGACTCTTCGATATCACTATGAAACTCTCAGTCTAGTTTTGTCGGCTACTTGAAATCATAGAAATATCAATGACTTAACTGGTAATCGCCAGTGTTGTGAATTCGCTCGCGCTCTCTCCGGACCGGAGCGAAAACATCTTCTGCATGAGAGGGATGGACCAGATTTTGGAGGCGTCACGGAAGCGATCTCCGGTGCCGGAAAATTTTTTCACGAGCTGCGCAAAAAATGCACCCCGAAGGTGATCGATCGGCGCTTCGATGCGTCTGGCGACTCAAGAATCACTTCGCGACGACCCTGACGTAGGGACAAGATTGGAGTCCGACGCGGATCTTCGAGTCACGTTCGCGAGTCAGGTTCGTCCGATACGCGGCAACCTGCCTCCCGATCGACCCTTCACCTGATGCATGAGGCGCGGTATCGAAGACCGTCAATCAGCTTCCATGGTCCGCCTTGCCTCATCGCAATCTTCTCGTGGTCGTCGCCTGGATGGGTGGCGCGCTCATCTCCTTCTCAGCGACCGCCGTCGCGGTGCGCGCCCTCGCACCTGCCTTCTCCGTGTTCGAGATGCTGGCCATCCGCAATGCGGCGGGCGTCACGATCCTGCTCGTCCTCGCAGGTTTGAAGCCGGAGCTGAGAGCAGGGTTCAAGCCACGTCGCTTTCCGCTTCATCTCGCACGCAACGTCCTGCATTTCGCAGGGACCGACGGCTGGACGTTCAGCCTCACGCTCCTGCCGCTCGCGACCGTTTTCGCGCTTGAGTTCACAACGCCCGCATGGGTCGCTCTGCTGGCGATTCCGTTGCTCCAGGAGCGCATGACGCGGGGGCGGCTCGTGGCTGTTTTGCTGGGATTTGCGGGCGTTCTGGTGATCCTGCGCCCGGGCATGGAAACGCTTCAGCCCGCAAGCCTTCTGATGCTCGGCGTGGCCTTCTCCTTTGCTCTCGTCGCCATCATGACGAAGCGCCTGACGCGGACCGAGAGCACCTTCTCGATCCTGTTCTTCATGAACCTCCTTCAGCTGCCGATGAACCTCGCCGGCGTGAGCCGGGCCTTCTGGTCCGCGATCCAGCCGGCGCATCTCCTTCCGATCGCCGGCATCTGCCTCGGCGGCCTGCTCTCGCATTACTGCCTGACCAATGCCTATCGCCGCGGCGATGCCACCATGGTCGTGCCGCTCGATTTCCTGCGCATCCCGCTGATCGCGTTCGTCGGCTGGCAGCTTTATGGCGAGAAGCTCGACCCTTACGTGTTTATGGGCAGCGGCTGCATCGTGGCCGGCCTCATCTACAGCCTGAACCGTGAGGCGAAATCGTCATGACCTGGTCGCCGCAGCAGGATGCTGCCTTGAAGGCCGTGGCCGATTGGCTCCGGCGCGGAGATCGCCCCGTCTTCCGCCTGTTCGGATATGCCGGCACCGGCAAGACGACGCTCGCCAAGCACATCGCCGAAGGCGTGGACGGCGAGGTGGCGTTCGGAGCCTATACGGGCAAGGCGGCCCTCGTGCTGCGGACAAAGGGCTGCACGGATGCGTCCACCATCCACTCCATGATCTACCGGTCGCGGGAGGGCGACGAGAACGGTCCGCAATTCGTCCTCAACCGGCAGAGTCAGGCCGCCAAGGCCGACCTCATCGTCATCGACGAATGCTCCATGGTGGACGAGGAGCTGGGGCGCGATCTCCTCTCGTTCGGCAAGCCCGTTCTCGTGCTCGGCGATCCGGCCCAGTTGCCGCCGGTCAAGGGTGGCGGCTTCTTCACCGAAGCGGAGCCCGACGTGATGCTCACCGAGGTGCACCGCCAGGCAAAGGACAACCCCATCGTCCATCTGTCGATGGTGGTGCGCGAGGGCGGCAGGCTGGAGCCGGGGACCTACGGCGAGAGCCGCATCATCCGCCGCCGCGAGATCGATGCGGCCACCGTCATGGCGGCCGATCAGGTGCTCGTGGGATTGAACAAGACGCGCCGCCTCTACAACACGCGCCTGCGCGAATTGAACGGCTATCGTGATCCGATGCCGGCCGCCGGCGAGAAGCTCGTCTGCCTGCGCAACGACAAGACCAAGGGCCTGCTCAACGGGGGCACCTGGAGCATCCAGGCCCTGCGCGGCATCCGCAACGATTTCGTCCGGATGGATGTGATCCCCGACGACGATGTGCGACGCCGGTCGGTGGAGGTGGCGGTTCACAAGTCCTTCTTCCTGGGAACGGAGGAGGAGCTTGCCTTCGCGCTGCGCCGCGAGTCGGACGAGTTCACGTATGGCTACGCGCTCACCGTGCACAAGGCCCAGGGTTCGCAATGGGACGACCTCGTGCTCTTCGACGAATCCTATGCCTTCCGCGAGCACCGCAGCCGCTGGCTCTATACGGGCCTGACCCGCGCCGCGGACAAGGTCACCGTCGTCATGTGAGCCTCGGCGCGCTGCCGGGACGGACCCGGCGGAACAAAGGCCAAGCTCCCGCGCTTATCCCGCCAGCTGAAAAGGTTTCGAGGCTTGCACGATGCTGAAATGGGCTCTGATCTTTCTCGTGGTGTCGCTGGTCGCAGGCGCGCTCGGATTCACCGGCGTTGCTTCGGGAGCCAAGACGATCGCCAAGATCCTTTTCGGCCTCTTCCTTCTCGGCTTCATCATCCTCATTCTCCTGGCGTGGAGCGCGGGACAGCTCATCTTCTAGGCCTGCAGGACGAGGCCGTCCGGGGCCTAGCGTGCGCTCGGCGCATGCAGGTCCGCGACCGCCAAGCAATCCGCGGCGAGGAATATCTCTGGTTTCAAATGGCCGAATGCGCCGAGCGCACCTTCATGATCCGCGCCTGCGCGGGGCTGATCCTTCGTACGAAAGGAAAGGGCGGGCTTTTCGCCCGCCCTTTCCCGGTCAAAAGCCCTCACTGGCTCGGAAAGGCAGAGGTGTCGCCGCCTGCCAGCTTCGTGGCGTAATAGGCGATGGTCTGCGAATAGACCTGCGACTTGTTCCAGGCCCGAATGGCTTCGAAATTCTGCGAACCGGGCTCCCATCCGCCGCCCCTCACCCAGCCATGACCTTTCAGATAATTCGCGGTCGAGGCCAGCACGTCGGCAGGGCTGTGGAGAAGGTCGGCACGTCCGTCGCCGTCGAAATCCACCGCGTACTTCACGTAGCTCGATGGCATGAACTGGGTCTGTCCCATCTCGCCGGCCCAGGCGCCGCGCATCTCCGCCGGAGTGAGATCCCCTCTGTCGACGATGCGCAGGGCGTCGAAAAGATGGGCCTGGAAGAACTCGGAGCGGCGGCAATCATAAGCGAGCGTCGCCACCGAGCGGATGACCGGCAGGTTGCCCTTTACCGCGCCGAAATCGGTCTCCAGCCCCCAGATCGCGACGAGCACGGGGCCTGGCACACCGTAGCGCTGCTCGATTCGGGCGAGGGTGCCCGCATGCTTCTTCAGCATGTTGGCTCCGCCTTTCAGGCGGGCAGGGGACACCATGCGTCCGGCGAATTGCTCGAAGCTCTGCTTGAACACGCCCTGGCCACGGTCCTTCCTGATGACGCTCTGATCGAACGTCACTCCCGACAGGCCCTGCTTGACCGCCGCGGGCGAGATCCCTTGAGCGATCGCTTCCTGCTCGATGTCGCCAAGCCACTTTTCGAAACCGGCAGGATCCCGGCAGGTTGCTGCAGAAGCCTGCCCGGCCGTCAGAAGAAAGGTTGCCATGACCGAGGCATGCATCAAACTCCGCATGAGTATTCTCCCAATTCGTTCAGCTTCTGTGCGAGGTAGGGTTGATGTGCGGCAACTCAAGGCCACGCCTGTCACGCAACCGCCAGGGCATTCGCGCGTTGCTCCTCCAAGAGGGGCTCTTCCAAGAGGGTCCGTGTGAGGATCGGCGGAGCGATGGGGAAATTTCTTGCAGTGCTGTCGGGCTTCACGGCCCTTTCGACCGTGGTCTTCTCTTCTGTTGACGCTTACGCCGCAAAAGATTCGGCCCGATCTGCTTCAGGCGCTGTCGAGGAAGTTCATGCACAGTTCGACCCCCGATCGGGGCAGACGCGCGTGATGGGCCGTGCTTCCTCGGAGCAGTGCTTCCTTCTCACCCTGCCGCAGGAATGGCAGGCTGCGGCAGGCGGCTTGGAAACGCGCCTCAAGTCGACATCTTCAGACGCCGAGCTCAAGGTGAATCTCCGCTCGTCCCATGAGCTGCGGGGCTTGCCCCAGAGGGATCTCGCGAGCCGCGACGCCGCTCTGCTGCAGCAGGATTACGAGAGTCTCCTGGGGCGCCCCGCACAATCTGTTTCCCTGGCTTCTCTGACGCCAGAGGCGACGCGGTGGTCGGCGACTTGGGTCGATGCCAATCTTCCCTCCGGTCCCATGACGGTTGAAACCTTCATCGTTCCCCTGTCGCAGGATTGGGTGCTCGAACTTTCCTTCACCCAAGTGACCGCGAAGGAGGAGTACGAACTCCTGGTGCGCAGCCTGCTCGCCGGGCTGGAACTCCGCCGAGGGAGCGGCTGCGGAAACCGGCTGGCTTTCTGACCGGAGCGGACGGCAAGGTCCTGATCCAGGATCCAATTTGGAGTGGGTTGGGCACGGAAGGGTGCATTTCCTGCTTGTGCGCTCTCGCTCTATGTAGAACGATCGCAACGCCTCCTTTTCTGAAGCCGCTTTCGTGCTCACCCGGTATACAAAGCTCGTTCCAGCCAATTCGCCCCTCGCCATGGCAACAGCCATCGGCTGCGTAGCCATCGCAACAGCCGTCAGGCTGACCCTTGGCAGCGTGGTTGGTCCCATGGTGCCTTACATTACCATGTTTCCGGCTGTTCTGCTCGCGGCTGTCATCGGCGGGTTCTGGCCCGGGCTTCTCGCGATCGGCCTGGGCGTTGCGGCTACGTGGTATTTCTTTCTCGGCTCGGATCGTGGCTTCAATCCGCTCTCGGCGGCGGATGTGACCGGCATCCTCTTCTTCACGGCGGGGTCCTTGCTGACGGTTCTCGCCGCGACCTCCATGAGGCGTGCTCTCGACAACCTGAACGAGGCGCAGGAGAAGCTTCTGGCCGCTCTGGACGCTTCCGGCACGGGCACGTGGCGATGGGATGTTCAAAAGGATGTCGTCGAGTGGGATCCGGCGATGATCAACGTCTTCGGTCTGGGCCTCCAGGATGCGCCGCGGAATGTGGAGGAGTTCGTAGCCCTCATTCATCCGGATGATCGCGACCATGCGAAGCGCGTCATCGGGGATGCGATCAGAAACGGGAGCACGGTCGACTACGAGTTCAGGGCCATTCTGCCGGATGGGGAGGAGCGATGGATCTATGATCGGAGCCGCGTCGTCTGCGATCCCGAGCGGAGGCCGCTCTACATGATCGGCGCGTGTCTCGATATCACCGCCCGCAAGAAGGCGGAAGAGCGCCAGTCGCTCCTGATTCACGAGCTCAATCACAGGGTCAAGAACACTCTGGCGACGGTCCAGTCCCTCGCCCTCCAGACCATGCGCAGCAGCCGGAGCCCGGAGGCGTTTCAGGACGACTTCATGGCACGCCTGATGGCGCTGTCGGCCACGCACGACCTGCTGACCCAGACCTTTTGGGAGAGCACATCCTTGAGCGACGTGATCGAGGCCGAACTGCGCCCTCATGGCGGTGTCGACCAGAAGCGGATCAGGGCCCGGGGGGAAGCCGTGAAGCTCAAGCCGCAGCAGGCCTTGAGCCTTGGTCTTGCATTTCATGAGCTCGCAACCAACGCGACGAAATACGGGGCGCTCTCCACGTCACAGGGCCAGCTTTCGATCGATTGGCGGATGGAACACAAGGAAGCTGGCGAACCGCACCTCGTCATCCACTGGCGCGAGCAGGGCGGGCCTGTCGTTTCCACACCCAAGCACCGCGGATTCGGAACGCGGCTCATCGACCGGAGCATCGTGCACGAACTCGCCGGCTCCGTCGAAATGAACTATGCTTCGGCAGGCCTGGAGTGCCTGATCAGGATACCCGCCGAGGCCTCGTGAGGAGCAGGTGATGGACGTGGTTATTTATCACAATCCGCAATGCGGCACGTCCCGCAACACGCTGGGACTGATCCGCAATGCCGGCATCGAGCCGCATGTCATCGAATACCTGAAGACGCCGCCGACGAGGCTGCTGCTGCGGCAGCTGATCGATCGGATGGGGGTGAGGGTCCGCGACGTCGTCCGCGAAAAGGGCACGCCCTTCCATGAACTGGGCCTCGGCGATCCGTCCGTGAGCGATGACCGGCTGCTCGATGCGATGATGGCGCATCCCGTTCTGATCAACCGTCCCATCGTGGTCTCGCCCCTGGGCGTGCGCCTCTGCCGTCCCTCGGAGACGGTGCTCGACATCCTGCCGCCGCAGCAGGGCGAGTTCCGCAAGGAGGATGGCGAACTCGTCGTGGATTCGTTCGGGCGCCGTGCCGGAACCGCTTAAGAGGCTTCGAGCCCTGAGGCAGAAGCCCGCGACAGGCGGGCTGCTATCCAGATCCCCGGCAGTTCCGGGACCCCGTACTGCCATCGCGCTGTTGGCGGCAAGCCCCATACCCGTCGAACGCTGGCGGAAAGGTTCGCCTCGAGCCGAGACGGCCAAGCGGAAGGCCGGGCTTTTCCAAGCCGGGCCTTCTAAAGTGAGAAACGTTCAGATTCTCACGTGTCCATCTTCAGTGCGGCGATGAAGGCCTCCTGCGGGATGTCGACCTTGCCGTACTGACGCATCCGCTTCTTGCCTTCCTTCTGCTTGTCGAGCAGCTTGCGCTTGCGGGTGGCGTCGCCGCCGTAGCACTTCGCCGTCACGTCCTTGCGCAGGGCGCGAATGGTTTCGCGGGCGATGATCTTGCCCCCGATGGCCGCCTGTACCGGAATCTGGAACATGTGCGGCGGAATCAGCTCCTTGAGCTTCTCGCACATGGCACGTCCCCGTCCTTCCGCGCGGGTGCGGTGCACGAGCATGGAGAGCGCGTCCACCGGTTCGCCGTTCACCAGAACCGACATTTTCACGAGGTCTCCCTCGCGATAATCGGAGATGTGGTAGTCGAACGAAGCATAGCCCTTCGAGACCGATTTCAGGCGGTCGTAGAAATCGAACACCACCTCGTTGAGCGGCAGGTCGTAGACCACCATGGCGCGCTTGCCGACATAGTTGAGGTCGATCTGCACGCCGCGGCGGTCCTGACAGAGCTTGAGCACGGAGCCGAGGTAGTCGTCCGGCGTGAGGATCGTGGCGCGGATCCATGGCTCCTCGATGGCCTCGATCTGCATCACGTCCGGCATGTCCGCCGGGTTGTGCAGTTCCTTGATCGAGCCGTCGCGCATGCGCAGGTGATAGACCACCGATGGGGCGGTGGAGATGAGGTCGAGATTGAACTCGCGCTCCAGTCGCTCCTGGATGATCTCGAGATGCAGAAGGCCGAGGAAGCCGCAGCGGAAGCCGAAGCCGAGGGCGGCCGAGGTCTCCATCTCGTAGGTGAAGCTCGCGTCGTTCAGGCGCAGCTTGCCCATGGCGGCGCGCAGGTTCTCGAAATCGGCGGCGTCCACGGGAAAGAGACCGCAGAACACCACCGGCTGCACCGGCTTGAAGCCGGGGAGCGCCTCTGCCGTGGGCTTGCGTTCATCGGTGATGGTGTCGCCGACGCGGGTATCGGCCACTTCCTTGATCGAGGCGGTCAGAAAGCCGACTTCGCCGGGGCCGAGCACGTCCACATCGGTCATCTTGGGCCGGAACACGCCCACCTTGTCGACGCCGTAGGTAGCGCCGGTGCCCATCATCTTGATGGTCTGGCCCTTCTTCAAGGTGCCGTCGATGATGCGCACGAGCACCACCACGCCGAGATAGGCGTCGTACCAGGAATCGACCAGCATCGCCTTCAGCGGTGCTTCCTTGTCGCCCTTCGGCGGCGGCAGCTTCTGGACGATGGCTTCCAGCACGCCTTCGATGTTGAGGCCGGTCTTGGCCGAGATCGGAACCGCGTCGGACGCGTCGATGCCGATCACCTCCTCGATCTGCTCCTTGATCCGGTCCGGATCGGCGGCGGGCAGGTCGATCTTGTTGAGAACCGGTACGATTTCGTGGTTGGCGTCGATGGCCTGATAAACGTTGGCGAGCGTCTGCGCCTCCACGCCCTGCGAGGCATCGACCACCAGCAGCGAACCCTCGCAGGCGGCGAGCGAACGCGAGACCTCGTAGGCGAAGTCCACGTGACCGGGGGTATCCATGAGGTTCAGGATATAGGTCTTGCCGTCCTGGGCCTTGTATTCCAGGCGCACGGTCTGCGCCTTGATGGTGATGCCGCGCTCGCGCTCGATGTCCATGCTGTCGAGCACCTGCTCCGTCATCTCACGGGCCGAGAGCGCCCCCGTGGTCTGGATCAGGCGGTCGGCCAGGGTCGACTTGCCGTGGTCGATATGGGCCACGATGGAGAAGTTGCGGATATTGTCGAACGTGCGTGCGGTCATTGGGAAAAACTCGGGCGGGCATGAAACCCTGTTGGCCGGGCAATAGCAGCCCGGCCCCATAAAGCCAAGGGAAGGCGGTGTCGCGTGGCGTCTGTCCCTTCGAAAAGGCTTTTGTATTCAACAGCCGTCATCCCGAGAAGCCGCGAAGCGGCATCTCGAAGGACGATCCAGAGTGCGCGGTCAGATCCTTTGAGACCCAGCCTCGGGCTGCTCCACAGAGGCTGGCCATCGAGGGCCAGCGTGTGTTTCCCTCCCCCTTGCGGGGACGAGAGCCAGGTCACGCTAGGGTTGTCCCGACTTGCTCCGACCCAAGACTTGTGCGGGAAGAGAGTCCGGTCGGCTCGGCTGTGGCTTGCGGGATATCGGCTCTTGATGCGTCGGTCCGGCCAAAACCGAATGTGCCTTGGCCTGATGATCGAGCTTCACGGCAAGGCCGAGGAGCGCAGACCGGAATCTGCGCTCCTGGTTCAAGTCAGACGATCAGCGGGCGCATTCAACCGGAACGCGCTGATCGGTTCCGGGAACAAGCACGGTGCGGCATGCCACCCCATTGATGACCCGGATTTCGTGCGGGGCGGCGTTCGGGAAGGCTGAGCCGGGAGCGACCGCAACAGGGGCGCCGGGGGCGGGAGCGACGAGAATGCTGCCGGTCGACGTGGGATCCATGCCGATCATGCCAGCCGAGCCGGCGCATTGAACCGGGATGCGCTGGTTGGTGCCGTGGTCGAGGACCGTGCGGCAAGGCACCCCGTTGATGGTCCGGATTTCGTGCGGAGCCGCATTCGGGAAAGGCGATACGGGCGTGCCGCTGGTCTGAGCCTGCGCCAGGCCGAGAGTGCCGAGCAGCACGACGCCGGCGCCTGCAAGAACGGTAAAGCTCTTCAATTCAACCTCCTCTGGGAATGGGATCATTGTCCCCTTTTCGGGACCGGAGGTTTAACGCCTGCGGTAAGGTTAGTTTCCTCTCTTGCGGCAACATGTTCGTGAGAGCCACTCCAATGAGGGAAACGCGGCAGGGAGGAAACGATCGGAGCTATACTAGCGTCCCTGTTCCAGGATGCGCGAGATGACCTTGGCGGTGTAGTCCACCATCGGCACGATGCGGGCGTAGTTGAGGCGTGTCGGACCGATCACGCCGAGGACGCCCACGATCTTCTGGCTCCCGTCCCGGAAGGGTGCGGCGATCATCGAGGAGCCGGAGAGCGAGAACAGCTTGTTTTCGGAGCCGATGAAGATGCGCACGCCTTCGCCGCCCTCGGCGCGGCTGAGCAGGTCGATCACATCGGTCTGCGTCTCGAGATCGGAGAAGAGCAGTCGGATCCGCTCCAGATCCTCCGCTGCCTTGAGGTCGTCGAGCAGGTTCGCTTGGCCGCGCACGATGAGCTGGCGGGATTCGGCCGAGCCGACGGTGGTGGCAAGGCCTGCCTCCACGAGCCTGGCCGTGAGCGCGTCGAGCTCGCGTTCCATCTCTTCCCGGCGCGTGACGATTTCGCGCTTGAGGTCGCCCAGCGTCTTGCCCTGGATGCGGGAGTTGAGGAAGTTCCCGGCCTCCACAAGGGCACCGGCCGGCAGGCCCGCAGGCAGGTCGAGGAGACGGTTCTCGACCGACCCGTCTTCCGAAACCAGCACCACGAGGGCCCGGGTGGGATCGAGTCGCACGAACTCGATGTGCTTCAGGCGCGCATTGGATTTCGACGTCACCACCACGCCCGCGCCGCGGGAGACGCCTGAGAGCAGGGCCGAGGCTTCGGCGAGAGCCGTCTCCATCGTATGGCCGGAGGCGGCAGCGCGCATTTGCGCCTCGATGCGCGCGCGCTCGTCGGCGGTCACGTCGCCGATCTCCAGCATGGCGTCCACGAAGAAACGCAGGCCGATTTCCGTGGGCAGGCGCCCGGCGCTGGTATGGGGCGCGAAGATCAGGCCCGCCGCCTCCAGATCCGCCATCACGTTGCGGATCGAGGCGGGCGATAGCGTCATCGGCAGGATACGCGAGAGATGGCGCGAGCCGACGGGTTCGCCGGTCGTGAGATAGCTCTCGACGATCTGGCGGAAAATCTCGCGGGAACGGTCGTTCAGCTCCGCAATGGCGCGGGTGTCGGACAGGTTCGAGAAGGAGCCGTTGGCGTGCATGCGACGGGTTCTACGCTTTCACAATTCTACCCTGCAAGGGATCATTATGTGCGGATGAAATCTGCTTTAGGCAAGGCTCGCGCTTGCCTAAAGCCGCGCCTGGCCTCAAAGAGGCTTCGAACAGCCTTCTGGAGAAACGAACATGCGTCCTTCCAACCGCGCCCCCGACGAACTGCGCCCCGTTACCCTGGAGCGGGGCGTCGCGCGCTATGCGGAGGGCTCCTGCCTCGTGTCCTTCGGCAACACCAAGGTGCTCTGCACGGCCTCGCTCGAGGAAAAAGGTCCGCCCTGGTTGCGCGGCACGGGCAAGGGCTGGGTGACGGCGGAATATTCCATGCTGCCCCGCGCCACCCACGAGCGCACCAAGCGCGAGGTCAATTCCGGCAAGCCCTCGGGCCGCACGCAGGAGATCCAGCGCCTCATCGGCCGTAGCCTGCGTGCCGTCGTCAACCTGCCCGCCATCGGCGAGCGCCAGATCGTGCTCGACTGCGACGTGATCCAGGCCGATGGCGGCACCCGCACGGCCGCCATCACGGGAGCGTGGGTTGCCCTGCACGAGTGCTTCACCTGGATGCAGAGCCGCTCGATCATCTCCATCAATCCCCTGCGCGAGCCCGTTGCTGCCATCTCCTGCGGCATCTACCAGGGGCAGCCGGTGCTCGATCTCGATTACGCCGAGGATTCCGCTGCCGAGACGGATGCGAATTTCGTCATCACGGGCTCGGGCGGCATCGTCGAGGTGCAGGGCACGGCCGAGGGCAAGCCGTTCTCGGAGGAGGAGTTCCTGAGCCTTCTGCGGCTTGCCAAGGCCGGCGTGGCGCAGCTTGTCGATTTGCAGAAGAAGGCGGTGGCCTGATGCAGCACCGTCCGCTGACCGGCAAGATCGTGATCGCGACCCACAACGCGGGCAAGCTGCGCGAGATGCAGGAGCTGCTCGCCCCCTTCGGCATCGAGGCCGTATCGGCCGGCGAGCTCGGCCTGCCGGTGCCGGACGAAACGGGGCACATGTTCGCCGAAAACGCCGCGATCAAGGCGCATGCTGCGGCAAAGGCCACGGGCCTCCCCGCATTGTCCGACGATTCCGGCCTGTGCGTCCACGCCCTCGACGGCGCGCCGGGATTGTTCACGGCGGATTGGGCCGGTCCGAACAGGGATTTCTCCGCCGCCATGGAGCGGGTTCATCGCGAGATGGAGAAGCGCGGCGCAACCGACAAGCGCGCTCACTTCGTCTCAGCCCTGGTCATCGCCTGGCCCGACGGGCATGAGGAACTGTTCGAGGGCCGGGTGTTCGGCGAGGTGGTCTGGCCGCCGCGGGGGACGAAGGGCTTCGGCTACGATCCCATGTTCCGGCCGGACGGCTTCACGCAGACCTTCGGCGAGCTGTCGTCTGAGGAGAAGCACGGCATCGACTGGTCCAAGCCGGAGCCGGACGGGCTCTCCCATCGGGCGAGGGCTTTCGTGAAGCTCGCGGCGGGGTGTTTGAAGAGAGCTTAGACTTTTCATCGGCCCAGTCCGCAGAAGCACTCTTGCCGCTGTGTCCACCCTCATCCTGAGGAGGTTGCGAGGCAACCGTCTCGAAGGATGATTCAGAGTGCACTGGAGACGCCCCGCCCTTCGAGACGCTGCGCTCCTCAGGGTGAGGCTGCGTCGGATGTGATCATGGGGCTGAAATCGAAATGGCCGGGACAAGCCCGGCCATGACGCAGACCTTGCAAAGCAGAAGCGCCCCGAAGGGCGCTTCTTTTGTTTGTTGGAGCTTAAACGTTCGTCGGACCGTTGCCGCGGCGCTTGGCCATGAAGGCGTCGAACTCCTCGCGGTCCTTGGCCCGCTTCAGCTCCTCGACGAAATTACGGAAGTCGCGGGCTTCCTCGTCGAGCTTGCGGCGCTCTTCCTCGAGGCGCTCCAGCTCGCTGCGGCGATACTCGTCGAAAGCCGCATTGCCCGAGCTTGCATAGCCGAAACCGCCGGCGGGACGGCGCGATCCGAACAGGTCGTCAGCCGCGCGGCCGAAGGTGTCGCGGAAATAGGCTTTCGCCTCGTCGTATTTCGGATATCCACACATTTTCCACACCAGATAGGCCAGCGCGAGCGGCCAGGCAAAGATGAAGCCCAGGATGATGACGGCGATCTCCAGACCGCGTCGGGGGGAGCGCCCGCAGCGACGGTGAGCGCCGGCATTCCACGGGCCCGCATGAGGGCCCTGGTTCCAGGCGGTTGAAGCAGAGTCAGACATCGTTGGGTCTCGCTATGTTAATGCTAACAACATTAACATGCGGATCAATTTCGGCGCTTTCAAGGGAGGTGCATACGATTTTTGGAAGCCCGTCCCAGGAGGCGGAACGCCGCCGAGAGCGAGGCTACGCAGAGAAGCAGAAAAAAGGCCAAGCCAAGGGGAAGTCCAGGAAAGGAACCGAGCCGGGACCTGAGCAGTCAGCCTGCTCCTGGGGCCGCCTTTCCCTTCAAGGCACCGTGGACGAGGGCCAGCACACCGGCCCGGAGCAGTTCGTACTTGTCCGGCAGCCCGGGGCCCTTCGGCAGCTGGCCCGCCGCGTCGAGGGTGGCGATGCCGTGGGAGAGGGCCCAGACCTCGATGGCGATGAAGCGGGTGTCGACCCCCTGGAATCCTTCGGGGAAGGTTTTTGAAAGAGCCTCAACCAGGTAATCGAAGGCGCTGTTCGACCGCTGGGACCCCTTGGAAGAGGTGTCCTGAGCGGCTTTGCTCCAGGGGCCGCAGCCTTCGCTCTCCTGGGGCTTGGCCGAGAACATGGCGGCATAGAAGCCGGGTTCCTGCTCGGCGAAGGCCAGATAGGCCTCGCCCATGCGGGTAAAGCGCTCAAGGGGCGTGCCGTCGCTCTGGAGGGCCTTCCCGAGCCTTTTCGCGAGTTCGTCGAAGCCGCGGAAGGCCACCTCCGCCACAAGGGCCTCCCGGCCGCGAAAATGACGGTAGAGGGCCGCCGGGGTGACGCCTACGAGCTTGGCGGCGTCGGCCAGGGTGAAGCCGCCGAGGCCGCGCTCGGCAATGAAGCGCTGCGCTGCTTCGATCAGCGCCTCCTTCAGGTTGCCGTGGTGATAGCCCTGCCGGTCGAACGGGCCGCGCCAATGCCGCATGATGGCTCCTTTGAACTCCACTCTCACCGATCTTAGGTCCCCGCCTCAGGGGGCGCTAGGGCGTAAACCTCATGAGGGATGAACAACCAGTGCAACAAGAGGTTCAGAAGAAAGTGGATTGCACCGTAAGGGCTGACGGCATACGGACCGTTGCCCGAAGAACACCGAAAGGCCGCCCCTGCCACAGGGCGGCCCTCTCGCATACGCCTGATAGGGGCATCCTCGTCAGATGTAGAAGAAGACGTTGCCCGTCGGGTTTGCTCCGTACACGAGGATGTCGTGGTAGCCGGCATCGGTGGGCGAGTTGTAAGTTACGAGCCAGCCGCCAGTGACCTGCGAGACGCTGTACTGCCCGTTCGCCGGCGTCTGAGTGCCGCCGGCATTGAACGTGTAGCTGCCCTGAAGATAAATCCGGTCGGCTTCCGTGAAGTCGAAGATGATGTCGTGCTGCCCGAAGCTCGCGTCGCCGGTATCGGCGGTCGCGAAGTAGAAGCGATCCAAGCTCGTGTCGGCACCGCCCCAGAGGTCGTCCGCGCCCAGCCCGCCCCAAAGAACGTCTGAGCCACTCTCGCCGTCGAGCTCGTCATTGCCGCTTCCGCCATACATCAGGTCGTTTCCGGTGAAGCCAAGCAGCGTGTCGTTCCCGCTCTCGCCATAGAGGGTGTCGTTGCCGGGGCCGCCATCGAGCCAATCGCTGCCCTGGCCCCCGAGCAGGCGATCGTTGCCGAATTCGCCTTCGAGCCAATCGTTGCCGGAGCCGCCGTTGAGAGTGTCGTTGCCGTCCCATCCCAGGATCAAGTCGTCACCTGAGCCGCCGTTGCTCTGGTCGTTGCTCAAACCGAACCGGTAGAAATCAATGTCGTCGTCGAAAGGAGTGCCGTTGATCACAGCCATGATACGCCTCCCGCCATGTCTGGACGGTGCCGGCTCCATGGCTGCTTCGGCGCTGGAGCCGGGGGCTGACGGAACGGTCCGCGGCCGCTCCGGCCTCTTGCCGGAGAGGACCTCCGGCAACGCAGCCTGTTGTGATCATTGAGCGGGATGTAAGCGGGATTGTGAACTTTTGTGCGCAGTTACATTCTTGGAATGACGATTCCGAGGGATGCCCGACCATGGACGGCGGTCCAGACAGACTTTCACATCCTGCGGCATGTTCGGGCGGTGTGCAGCTGTGTGGTGACGCGGGAGCCGAGAACTGCCATATACGGCCGATGATCGATCATCCGACGCGCGACGTGGGCTTTGGCGTTTACGTCCATTGGCCCTTCTGCGCTTCCAAATGCCCCTATTGCGACTTCAACAGCCACGTCCGTCACCAGCCGGTGGATCAGGAGAGGTTTCTTGCGGCCTTCAAGCGCGAGATCGCGCATACGGCCGCTCGCATTCCCGGCCGCACGGTGACGAGCATCTTCTTCGGCGGCGGCACCCCCTCGCTCATGAAGCCGGAAACGGTCGGCGCGATTCTCGATGCCGTCGGCGGCGCCTGGACCATCGATCCCGACGCCGAAGTCACGCTGGAAGCCAACCCGACCAGCGTGGAGGCCGAGCGGTTTCGCGGCTACCGTCACGCCGGAATCAACCGCGTGTCGCTGGGCGTTCAGGCGCTGAACGATCCGGACCTGCGCCGCTTGGGGCGCATGCATTCGGTTGAAGAGGCGCTCGCCGCGGTGAAGATCGCCGCGTCGATCTTCGATCGCTATTCCTTCGATCTCATCTATGCCCGTCCGGGCCACACGCCCGAAGCCTGGGCTGCGGAGCTTGAGCAGGCGATCGGCTATGCCGTCGAGCACCTCTCGCTCTATCAGCTCACCATCGAGCCGGGCACCTGGTTCCAGCGTCTCTACGAGGCCGGCAAGATCACGGTGCCGGACGAGGAGACCGGCCGCGCGCTCTACGACATCACGCAGGAAACCTGCGACAAGCATGGTCTTCCGGCCTACGAGATTTCGAACCACGCCAGGCCCGGCGCGGAATCGCGGCACAACCTGCTCTATTGGCGCTACGGCGAATATGCAGGAATCGGCCCCGGCGCGCATGGGCGTCTCGTCACCGGCAATGCGCGGCTGGCGACCTCGACGGAGAAGCATCCCGAGGCATGGCTTGAGCATGTGGAACGCGACGGCCACGGCGTGGTGGAGGAAGAGGTGCTCACCTCGGAAGCCGAGGGCGACGAGTTTCTTCTTATGGGCCTTCGCCTGAAGGAAGGCATCGACCCCCGCCGTTACGAGGCGTTTACCGGAAAGCCGCTGAACGCGCGGGCTCTGCGCATTCTCGAAGAGGAGGGCCTGATCCGCATCGACGGCTCACGTCTTGCCGTGACGGAGAAGGGATTTCCGGTTCTCAACGCGGTGATTGCCGAACTGGCGGCTTAAAAAGTGTCGTCATCCCGGGGCAGCGCAGCAAATTCGAGAGCGGTGCCAGAATGAAGCGACTGAACCGCCACTGTCATTCCCGCGAAAGCGGGAATCCATATCCGCTAGCATTGCAGGATGAAGCGAGCGGACAACACAGCGTCTTTCCTCGAACCGTCGTGGTTATGGATCCCCGCCTGCGCGGGGATGACAGCGTTGCGGTTCAAGAGCCATATCCTGCCGACGATCCTGGAGCGGCTCCGCCATCCGGGATGACGCAGTATCAAACCCGCTTCACCTTGCTCTCAATCGCATCCCACACGGTCACCGCAAGATCAGGCCCGCCGAGGCGCTTGATGGCGCGGATGCCCGTGGGGGCCGTCACGTTGATCTCGGTGAGATTGCCGTCGATCACGTCGATGCCAACGAGGATGAGGCCCATGCGCTTGAGATCGGGGCCGATGGTCTCGCAGATCTCGCGCTCGCGCGGCGTGAGATCGGTCGGTTTCGCAGCTCCGCCGCGCACCATGTTGGAGCGGATGTCGTTGGCTGCCGGCACGCGGTTGATCGCGCCTGCGGCTTCGCCGTCGATGAGGATGATGCGCTTGTCGCCCTCCGTGATTTTCGGCAGGAAGCGCTGGATCACCCAAGGCTCGCGGAAGAGATTGGCAAAGAGATCGTAGAGCGAGCCGAAATTCGGATCCTCGCGTCCCACCTTGAACACGCTCGCGCCCCCGTGACCGTAGAGCGGCTTCATCACCACGTCGCCGTGCTCGCGGCGGAAGTCCTCGATTTCCGCCTTGTCGCGGGAGATCAGCGTCGGCGGCATGAGATGGGGAAACTTCGTGACGAAGATCTTTTCCGGCGCGTTGCGCACATGAGCCGGATCGTTCACCACCAGCGTTTGCGGATGGATGCGCTCCAGAAAATGCGTGGCCGTGATGTAGGCGAGATCGAAAGGCGGATCCTGGCGCATGAGCACCACGTCGACGCTCGAGAGATCGACGCGCTCGGGCTGGCCCAGCGTGAAGTGGTTGCCTTCTTCATCGCGAACTTCGATGGGATCCACCATCGCGATGACCTTGCCGTCGCGCAGGGCCAGGCGGTCGGGGGTGTAGTGAAGAACCTGATGGCCCCGCCGCTGTGCTTCGAGCAGCAGCGCAAACCCCGTGTCGCCAGCGATCTTGATGCTGCTGATGTGGTCCATCTGGATCGCGACGGTAAGAGTCATGACGTTAGCCTCCTTGGGAAGCGGGTTTATTGGACTGTTTCTTCGGGAAGGCAACCGGGCCGAAGCCGGAATGAACGAAAAAGGAGCCGGGGTGTTATCGAATTGCCTCGCTTCGGGTTTCCCACACCCTTGTAGATAAGCTCAAGCTCCCACATCTGTCAGGTCATGTCACGCCGCGCCCTCCTCATCATCAATGCCAAGAGCCGAAGTGGCGAAGCCCAGGCGGAGGCCGCCATCGCAGCCCTCGAATCGCACGGCATCGAGCCCGTTCATGTGGAATGCGGCCGGCGGGAGGATCTCTCGCCCCTGATCGTGAAGCATCGTAACGAGGTGGATTGCGCGGTCGTCGGCGGGGGAGACGGCACCTTGAATGCGGCCGCCTTGGGCGTGATCGAAGCCGGATTGCCGCTCGGCATCCTGCCTCTCGGCACGGCGAACGACCTGGCGCGGACCCTCGACATCCCGTTCGACCTCGACAGCGCGGCCCAGGTGATCGCCGATGGGCGCACGCGCAAGATCGATCTGGGGCTGGTGAACGGCGAGCCCTTCTTCAACGTGGCGAGCCTCGGCCTTTCGGCGGAACTGGCGCAGCAGCTGACGAGGGAGATCAAACGCCGCTACGGTCGGCTCGGTTATGCGCTCGTGGCCATGAAGGTTCTGGCGCAGGCCAGGCCCTTCCAAGCAACGATCATGAGCGAGACCGAGACCGTGCGCGTGAGAACCTTGCAGATCGCGGTCGGCAACGGGCGCTTCTATGGCGGCGGCAACGCGGTGGAGAAGGATGCGGCCATCGACGACCAGCATCTGGATCTCTACAGCCTGGAATTCGAGCGCGCCTGGAAGCTGGCCTTCATGGCGCGCTCGTTCCGCTATGGCAAGCATGGTGCCTGGAGCGAGGTGCGGGCGATCCGCGCCAGGGAATTCGACATCCGCACCCGCCGGCCGAGGCCGATCAATGCGGATGGCGAGATCGTGACCCAGACGCCCGCGCATTTTTCCATCAAGCCCTCGGCCGTGACGGTGTTTGCACCTTAACGCCCATGCCTGATGGCATCCTCGATGCTGCCTTGGCCGAGGCCGATGTCATGAAGCATGGCCTCGTCTAGGGCTGCGACCTCCCGCATGGCGCGGCGGAGGCGGATTTCGCGCATCACGGACGCGAAAAGATTCTTGATGCCGGACTGACGGGTGGCCGAGGCTTCGTAGCTTTCCGGACGGGTATTCGTGAAAACTGACATGGCGCTCTCCTGTTGTTGATGAGGAGAGTATGGTGCTGCCCCTTGCATAAGTGAAACGAATGTTCATTATATCGAAGATAACGGATCCTTATGGAGATGGCCGATGCCCCACAATCTTGACGTGAGCCTCCTGAGAGCCTTCGTGGCCGTGGTGGACACGGGCGGCATGACCGCGGCTTCCGGCATTCTCAACCTCACCCAGGCCGCCGTGAGCCAGCAGATCAAGCGCCTGGAGGAAACGCTCGGCGAGGAACTGATCACCCGCGACCGGCGGGGCGTCACTCTGACGGGGGCCGGCGAGCGGCTGTTCGGGCGCGCCAAGCGCCTGCTCGCCATGAACGACGAGATCTGGAACGAGATGACGACGCCCGAGTTCGAGGGCGAGATCCGCCTCGGCATCCCGAGCGACATCATCAATACGTATCTGCCGACCTTTCTGAAGGATTTCGCGCGCCGCTATCCGCGCGTCGAGATCACGCTTCACAGCGGTTCGAGCGCCTCGCTCCGTGAGAGGCTCGCCGCCGGAAAGGCGGACATCGTGATGGCTACGGAACTGACCTGCGATGCGGATGGCGAGAACCTCGTGATGGACCGTCTCGTCTGGGTCGGCGCGCGGGGAGGGGAGGCGGCCTGGCAGCGTCCTCTGCCCGTTTCCATCGGGTGCTCGGACTGCGCCTTCCGCGCGCCGATCCGCGAGGCCCTGCAGAAGGCGGGAATCGAGTGGCGCTCGGTCTCCGAGGTGACGAACACGTCGGCTCAGGTTGCGACCGTTGCCGCCGACATTGCCGTCATGGCCTGGATGGCCTCGACGGTACCGAGCCATCTGGAGGTGCTCGGCCCCGACACGGGCCTGCCCTTGCTCCCGCCGTTCATGGTCAATCTCTACCTGCCGAAAGGCGGCGGCAATCACATCGTCCAGGAAATGGCACGCATGATCCGCGATGCGGTGCGTGATCCGCGCAGGCTCGCGGCTTAGGAAATCTCCATCTCGAACGCCGACACGATGTGCTGCGGCCATCGTTTCGGCGCGATGAAGACCGCGTCGGCTCGCCATGTCTTGCCCTGCGCGCGAGGATTGCGTGAAAGCCACGCGCGCACGGCGCGGGAGAAGCGCTGGCGCTTGACGGCGGTGATGGCGGAGAGCGCGTCGTCCATCGCTCCGCGCGCCTTCACCTCGACGAAGGCGATGGTGTCGCCCCGCGCCATGATGAGGTCGATCTCGCCGCCTGAAGCCGCATAGCGGCGCGCGAGCGGGCGATATCCCTTGGCGACGAGAAACAGCAGCGCGATCCATTCGGCCCGATGGCCGCGCAGAAACGTTGCCTTCCTGCGCTCAAGGGCCGTTCTCATGAATCGCGTTTTGCGAGTTCGAGCGCGCGGGCATAGACCTCGCGCTTCGGCAGGCCGAGATCTGACGCGACGAGGGCCGCCGCATCCTTGATGGAATGGTTCTTGAGCGCAGCCTGAAGCCTCTCGTCGAGCGCGGCATCCGCTTCCGCCGCATGCATCTCTTTCGTGGCCTCGCCGATCAGCACCACGATCTCGCCCTTCGGCGGGCCTTCCTCAGCGAACTGCGCTGCGAGTTCCGGCAGGGTGCCGCGCCGGATCGTTTCGAACATCTTGGTGAGCTCGCGCGCCACCACGGCCTGGCGTTCGCCCAGGACCGCCGCGGCGTCGGCCAGCATCTCGGGCAGGCGGTGCGGGCCTTCGAACAGCATCAGCGTGCCTGGAATGGAGGCGATCTCGGCCAGCCGCGCGCGCCGCGCCGCGCTCTTGGGCGGCAGGAAGCCTTCGAAGAAGAAGCGGTCGGTGGGCAGGCCCGAGGCGACAAGGGCGGTGAGCACCGCCGACGGACCGGGAATGGGCGTAACGGTCAAGCCCTCCTCGATGGCGGCCTGCACGAGCTTGTAGCCGGGGTCGGACACCAGCGGCGTGCCCGCGTCAGACACGAGCGCCAGCGCCTGACCTTCGCGGATGCGATGAACCATGCGCTCCCGGACCGCATCGTTCGAATGCTCGTGATAGGCCACCAGCGGGGTCGTGATGCCGTAATGGGCAAGCAGCGTCTTGGTCACCCGCGTGTCCTCGGCGAGGATGGCGTCTGCCGCCGCCAGCACGTTGAGCGCGCGGAAGGAGACGTCCTGCAGGTTGCCGATCGGGGTCGCGACCACATAGAGGCCTGCATTGAGGGGCTTTGCCTCGGCGGCGAGGCCGAAGGCGGTGAAGGTGGCCGTACGCTCACCCGGCTCGCGCCGCCGGGTCCGGTTGTCGATTCTCTGAGTCATTGTCAGTCATTTTGCATGAACGCCTTCGCCTGTGGAAGCAGCCTTCGCGTCATGAAGCCGGATCTTGGAAACAATGTTTACCTTTTGATGCCAAGATGAGCCTCATGTCGGATGAGCTGTTTCCAGAAGGGGGCGGAGATGGCGTTCTGTTCCAGGTTGATGGGAAAAGGCAGAGCGAGCCCTTGGGCTCTGGCCGCTCTTCTGGCGGGCGCACTTGCGCTGTCGGGATGCGCCGGGTCGGGCTCCGCCCGCCAGCCGCGCAAGGCCACCCGGTCTGCCCAGGCCGCAGCCTCCTATGAACCCCGCTATTCCGCCGATCTCGGCCCCGACGGCAGGCCCGCGGGACAGGGACGTGCTCCCGAAATGCCTGCGGCGCAAGCGCCGGCTGCACCTCCGAGACCGGCGGCGGCTCCCGTAGGCGGCACGACCATCGGCAACGGGCCTGTGAAGGTCGCGCTGATCCTGCCGCTCTCCGCGCCCGGCCAGGGGACTCTCGTCGCGCAGAGCATGCGCAACGCCGCCGATCTTGCGCTCAGCGATTTTCAGGACAGGCACCTCACCCTTCTCGTGAAGGACGATCGCGGAACGCCGGAAGGCGCGCAGGCCGCCGCCGATCAGGCCTTGGCGGAGGGAGCGCAGCTCATCCTCGGGCCGATCTTCGCGGGCTCCGTCCAGGCGGCGGGGCAGGTGGCGCGGCAAGCGGGCAAGCCTCTCATCGGTTTCTCGTCCGACAAATCCGCTGCCGGGCAGGGCGTCTATCTTCTGAGCTTCATGGTTCAGGCGGAGGTCGACCGCATCATCGCGTTCGCCGCTGCGCAGAACCGCCGCTCGATCGCGGCCCTGATCCCGGAGACGGCCTATGGCCGTGTGGCGGAGGCGCAGCTGCGGGAAGCCGCAGCCGAGAACGGCATGCGCATTGTCGCCATCGAACGATATCCGGCCGGACAGCCTCAGGGAGCGGTGCAGCGCTTGGCCCAGATGATCGGCGGGCCGATGCCGCAGGCACAGGCACTGTTCCTTCCTGAGAACGGCGATGGATTGCCTGTGGTCGCACAGGCTCTGCAGGCCATCCGCTTTAACCCGCAGCAGGTGAAGCCGCTCGGCACCGGCGTGTGGGACGAGGCGCGGGTGTTCGGATTGCCGGTGCTGCAGGGCGGCTGGTTCGCAGCGCCCGACAAGCGCGGCTTCCTGGATTTCGCGAGCCGCTATCGGTTGCGCTTCAACAGCGATCCGGTGCGCCTTGCGACGCTCTCCTACGATGCGGTGACGCTCGCCGCAGCGCTCGCCCGCATGCAGGGGCCGCAGGCCTTCAACGACACCGTGCTGACGAGCGCAGCGGGATTTGCCGGTTCCGACGGCGTGTTCCGCTTCAATCCGAACGGCACCAACGACCGCGCGCTGACCGTTCAGGAAATCCGGGGCGGCACGGCTGTGGTGATCAACGCCGCGCCGCGTACTTTGGTCGCTGCGAACTAAGAGCATATCGAGCTCATCACAGCCTCACCCTGAGGAGCGAGCCTGCTCGCGTCTCGAAGGGCGAGGCGTCTCCAGATAACACTGAACCATCCTTCGAGACGGCCGCTGTGCGACCTCCTCAGGATGAGGGCGGCGAATGCTATTTGCGCGTGAGCGTCGCGCTCAAACTCGGCTTGTTGTTGAGGGTCTGGAAGACCACGCAATAGCGCTCCGTGAGCTTGAGGAGCTGATCGATCTTCTCCTGCGGGGCATCCGTGTCCACCTCGAAGGAGAGACGGATGTCCTTGAAGCCCACGGGCGCCGTCTTGTCGACGCCGAGCGTTCCGCGAAAATCGAGATCGCCTTCGGCCTTCACGGCTCCATGGCGCAGATCGATTTCGAGCGCGGTGGCGACGGCCTTGAGCGTCACGCCAGCGCAGGCGACGAGCGCCTCGAGCAGCATGTCGCCGGAGCACAGTTCCGCGCCCGATCCGCCGGTGGCAGGGTGCAGGCCGGCCACGGCGAGCGCGCGGCCGGTCTCGACCTTGCAGGCAATGTGCTGGTCGTCCAGCGTGCCCTGCGCTTTGAGGGTGATGACGGCGGAATCCGGATTGCTGCGGTATTGATCCTTCAATGGCGCCTGGAGGGCGCGCAGTTCGGTCGAGTCCATGATGCTTGTCCTTCTGCCTTACCACCACAAAGCGGCGGCCTGCCGGTCGCGTTCGCGCTGGGGCTGCTGCAGGGCTGTGTTGAGGGAATGATCGAGCGCCGTCAAGACGCGTCGGACGGATGTCTCGAAGGGCAGGCCCGTCTTGTCTCGCGGACGCGAAAGCGTGAGCGGCAGCTCGTCGAAGATGCGGCCGGGCTTCGGCTGCATGACGATGGCGCGATCGGCCAAGGTCACCGCCTCCTGCACATCGTGCGTCACGAGAACGACCGTGGGACGCGTCTCTTCCCACAATCCGAGCAGGTGCTCGTGCAGGCTGGCGCGGGTGAAGGCATCGAGCGCGGAGAAGGGCTCGTCGAGAAGCAGCACCTTCGGGTTCGTCACGAAGGCGCGCGCGATCGCCACGCGCTGCTGCTGTCCGCCGGAGAGATCGCGCGGCCAGCGCTTGGCGTGTTCGGAAAGGCCGATCTTTCCGAGCGCATGCTCGACGCGGCGCTGACGCTCGGCGGCGCCGACGTGATCGAGGCCGAATGCGATGTTGTCGAACACCGACAGCCAGGGCAGAAGGCGCGGCTCCTGGAAGACGATGCCGACCGACGGGTGCGGACCATCGAGCGCCTCGCCGTCGAGCCTGATTGCACCTGCGCTTGCCCGATCAAGACCGGCGATGAGGCGAAGCAGCGTGGTCTTGCCGCAGCCCGAACCGCCGATGAGGGAAACGATCTCGCCCTTGTGCACGGAGAGATTGATGTCTGACAGCGCCCGCGTGCCGTCGGAATAGGTCTTGGAGAGGTGTTCGAGTTCGAGCATTAGTCACCGCTCCGTTCGTCATGGCATACATGAACGATGCCGCGTTCTTCATCCCCGCGAAGGCGGGGATCCATATCCGCTGGCATTTCAGAAAGAGGTGCAACCCTCATTACTCTTTTCTGCGACGTCGTGTTTATGCATTCCCGCCTTTGCGGGAATGACAGCGGGTGGAAGCGGATCATCTTCACAATCTCTCCCGCACGGTGTCCTGCCAGCGCACGAGGGGGCGGGTCGCAAGAACGAGCAGGGTGTCGGCGAACTTGCCGAGCAATGCGAACGCGATGATGGCGGCCAGAATCTGATCGGGCTTGCCCATCTGCTGCCCATCGACGAGCAGGTATCCGAGGCCCTCGGAGGCGCCCATGAATTCGGCGGCGACCACGAACATGAAGCCGAGGCCGAGGCCGGAGCGCAGCGCAATCACCGCCTCGGGCAGAACGGCGGGCAGCAGGATGCGCCTGGTGAGTTGAACGCGCGAGAGGCGAAACACCTGGCCCACTTCCACGAGCTTGCGGTCGACGGAGAGGATCGCGCCCGCAATGCCGAGATAGACGGGGAAGAATACGCCTACCGCGATGAGCGCGACTTTCGAGGCCTCGAAGATCCCGAGCCAGAGAATGAAGAGCGGCACCCATGCGATCGACGGAATGGCGCGCAGCGCCTGCAGGGTCGGATCGAGCAGGCGGCGGATGGTTTCGCTGGAGCCGGAGAGCGCGCCGAACACGATGCCGGCGACCGCGCCGATGACGAAGCCGGTGAGAACGCGCCAGAGCGTGGTCCATACGTGGGTCCAGAGTTCGCCGGTTTCAGCAAGCGACTGGAGCGTCGCGAAGATGCGGCTCGGCGGCGGAACCAGGCGGCCCTGGGCAAGGCCGAAGCGCACGGCGGCTTCCCAGAGAAGCGCTGCGGCTACAGGCAATAAAAAACCGAGAAGGATGCGCCAGTCGAAGGCGCGTCGCTTCTCGGTGAGGGAAGGGGCCGCGAGAGCGGCGGCACCCTGTTGGGAGGACCAGGCGTGGCTTGTGGCTTGGCCTGTCACGGCGCTCTCCCGTGATGAAGTCATCAGCGCGACGCGGTGGCGAAACGGCGGTCGATGAGAGCATCGACGGCGGCCTGCACATTCGTGTCGGCGGGCACCACACCGGCCTGCTGGAGCGCAAGGCCTGCAGCGAGGATCGTGTCGGCCTGCGGCTGGCCGATGGCGGAATGCGTCAGTTCCGTGCGCTGCAGCTGGCGCTCGATGACGGCTTCCGGCAGCTTGGTGTAGGTGACGAGGGTCTTCTTCAGCTCCGCCGGGTTGGCGAGAGCATACTTGCGGGCCTCCTCATAGGCCTTCAGCACACGGCCCACGAGAGCGGGGTTCTCCTTCGCGAAAGCCTCGGACACGTTCAGCACGCCCCAGGTGTTCGCTTCGGGCTTGCGGTAGAAGAGCTGGGCTCCGCTTTCCGCTTCAGCGGCCGCCATCAGTGGATCGAGACCGGCCCAAGCATCCACGTCTCCGCGCTCGAGGGCGGTGCGGCCGTCCGGGTGCTGGAGCAGAACGAGCTTCACGTCCTTCTCGGTGAGCTTGGCCTCCTGCAGGGCGCGCACGAGGAAGATATGCGGGTCGGTGCCGCGGGTCACGGCGATGCGCTTGCCCTTGAGGTCCTCGACCTTGGCGATGCCCGTGTCCTTGCGGGTCACGAGCGCTGTCCACTCGGGGCGGGAATAGACGTAGATCGACTTGATCGGGTTGCCGTTGATCTTGGCGATAAGGGCCGCAGCTCCGGCAGTGGAGCCGAAATCGAGGGAGCCGGCATTCAGGAATTCTAGGGCCTTGTTGGAACCGAGAGACTGAACCCAGCGGACCGAAATTCCATCCTTCTCCAGCTCCTTTTCCAGGAAGCCCTTGTCCTTCAGGACGAGGCTCACAGGATTGTAGGTGGCGAAGTCGATCTTGATTTCCTTCGGCTGCGCGATGGCTCCGGTGGCAAGCACGGTGAGGCCGGTAGCGACGGAAGCGGCCAGGAGAAGACGGCGGGTCAGGCTCATGTTTACAGTCCCATGTTTGCGCATGGGAGCTGGATCCCGAAGGTCCTGAGGCACCCGGCGCTTTAGCTGCACTTGTTTCGCGCCCGCAAGCTGCATGCTCAAATCGGCGCGTGTTCTTTTTATGAAACAGAAGGTTTCTTATGTCAAACAGAATTTCTTATAAAGAACACTCTATCCGTCCTAGCGGATATGTCCAGTCCGCCCTTGGGGGAGGGGCTCCAGGGTGGTAAGCCAGAACGGATGATGATGATGGTTGCTTCATGCCGCTCCAGAATCCGGACGAAATCCTGACAGCTCTCGGCGACAGGCCGCTTCGCGATGCGGGCGCGCTCAGGGCCAGGCTCGTGCCCGAGCTCAAGCTCTATCTCAAGGAGGGAAGGGCGAAAGCGGAGCAGCAGCTTCTGGATACGCAGGACGGCCTCGTCTGCGCCAAGTATCTCTCCACTCACATGGATGACCTCGTGCGCCTCGTGTACGATGCGGTCGTCAGGCATGTCTATCCGGCCGAGAACCCGTCTTCGGGCGAACGCATCGCCGTCGTGGCGACCGGCGGCTACGGTCGCGGGACGCTGGCGCCGGGTTCGGACGTCGATCTTCTGTTCCTGCTCCCCTACAAGCAGACCGCCTGGAGCGAGAGCGTCGTGGAAGCGATGCTCTATGTGCTGTGGGACCTGAAGCTGAAAGTGGGCCATGCAACCCGCTCCGTGGAGGATTGCATTCGGGAAGCCAATGCGGACATGACGATCCGCACCTCGCTTCTCGAAGCCCGCTTCCTCTTCGGAGACCGCACGCTCTTCGACGACCTCGTGAAGCGTTTCGACAAGGAGATCGTCGCGCTCTCCCCCGCGGAATTCGTCGACGCGAAACTGAAGGAGCGCGATGCGCGCGTGGCCAAGGCCGGCGCCTCCCGCTACCTCGTCGAGCCCAATGTGAAGGACGGCAAGGGTGGCCTTCGGGACCTCAACACGCTCTTCTGGATCGGCAAATACGTCTATCAGGTGAAGAGGCCGAAGGAACTCGTGAAGGCGGGCCTTTTCACGCCTGAGGAGTTCAAGCTCTTCGAGCGCTGCGAAGAGTTCCTGTGGCGGGTGCGCTGCCACATGCATTTCGCGACGGGCCGCGCGGAGGAGCGCCTGACCTTCGATCTCCAGCGCATCATCGCCGAACGCATCGGCTTCGCGCCGCGCGGCGGCCTGTCGTCGGTGGAGCGCTTCATGAAGGCCTACTTCCTCATCGCGAAGGATGTAGGCGATCTCACCGCCATCGTGTGCGCCGAACTCGAAGCGCGCCAGACCAAGAAGCGGCCGATGCTCGACCGCATGCTGGGACGCTTCCGCCGCCGCCGCGGCGGCGCGCTTGCGGGCAACGACTTCATCATCGACAACAACCGCATCAACGTGAAGAGCGAGGAGGTCTTCGCAAGCGACCCGGTCAACCTCATCCGCCTGTTCTGGCTGGCGGACCGGCACAACCTTGCGATCCATCCCGATGCGACGCGGCTCGCCACGCGCTCCCTGAAGCTCATCGGCCAGAACCTGCGCAACGATGCGGAGGCGAACCGGCTCTTCCTCGACATCATCACGTCGAAGAACGCGCCCGAAGTGGTGTTGCGGCGCATGAACGAAGCCGGCGTGCTCGGCCGCCTCATCCCCGATTTCGGCCGCATCGTCGCGATGATGCAGTTCAACATGTACCATCATTATACGGTGGACGAGCATCTCATCCGCTCCATCGGCGTCCTGACGGAGATCGAGGCGGGCCATCTCGCCAACGAGCACCCCCTCGCCAACCAGATCTTTCCCACAATCCAGAACCGCCGCGCGCTCTATGTGGCCGTGTTCCTGCACGACATCGCCAAGGGCCGTCCGGAGGATCACTCGGTCGCGGGCGCCGCGATCGCGCGCAAGCTCGGCCCGCGCTTCGGGCTCAGCGACGCCGAGACCGAGACGGTGGCCTGGCTCGTCGAGCATCACCTGCTCATGTCGAACACGGCGCAGAGCCGCGATCTGTCAGACCCCGCCACCATCAAGAGCTTCGCCGATGTGGTGCAGACCATGGAGCGCCTCAAGCTCCTCCTGGTGCTCACCATTGCCGACATCAAGGCCGTTGGTCCCGGCACGTGGACAGGCTGGAAGGGTCAGCTCCTGCGTACGCTCTATTACGAAACCGAGGTGCTGCTCGGCGGCGGCGCGGCGGATGTGGCGCGCTCGGACCGGGTGCGCCTCGCGCAAGAGGAGCTCCGCAGGGCGCTGCCCGATTGGTCGGACGAGGAGTTCGAGGCTTATGCCGCGCGCCACACGCCGGCCTATTGGCTCAAGACCGATGAGGAGCGCCGCGTGAAGCAGGCCCATTTCGTTCGCGATGCGGACAGGGCGGGGCGCACGGTGACCACGTCCTACGAGACGGATCATTTCCGCGGCATGACGGAGCTTGCCATCCTCTCGCCGGACCATCCGCGCCTGCTCGCCATCGTCACCGGCGCCTGCGCGGCGGCGGGCGGCAACATCGTGGATGCGCAGATCTTCACCACCACGGACGGCATGGCGCTCGACACCATCGTGCTCTCGCGCGCCTTCGACCGCGACGAGGACGAGCTGCGCCGCGCCGAGCGGGTGGCCAAGGCCATCGAGCGGGCGCTGAAGGGCGAGGTGAAGATCGCCGATCTCGTGGAGAGCAGGCGGCCGTCGAAGACCTCCTCTCGGGCGTTCCATGTGCCGCCCGAGGTCAATATCGACAACTCGCTTTCCAGCCGCCAGACCGTCATCGAAGTGTCCGGCCTCGACAGGCCCGGCCTGCTCTATGACCTCACGACGGCCTTGGGGAAACTGAACCTCAACATCGCCTCCGCCCATATCGTGACCTTCGGCGAGAAGGCGGTGGACGTGTTCTATGTGACGGACCTGACGGGCACGAAAGTGACCCACGCGGGCCGCCAGGCCACCATCCGCCGCACCCTGCTCGAGGTGTTCAAGACGGAGGAAGCGGAGCCGTTGCAGCGGCGAAGCGCTTGATTTGTGAGCGCTTCGACCTGATATGTGCCCTGACCCTTTTCCCTACCCCAATTGATCGACATGAACCCGAACGACACGGACAACCAGAACATGAACGCTCAGGCCGAAGCCGCCAACGGCGCCGACAACCAGGCCGCCGCGGAAGCCCAGGCCGATCCGGTGGCCGTTCTCGAAGCCGAGAAGGCCGATCTGAAGGACAAGCTCCTGCGCCTCATGGCGGACATGGAGAACCTGCGCCGCCGCACCGAGCGGGAGGTGGCCGACGCCCGTACCTATGCGGTGGCGAATTTCGCCCGGGACATGCTCAACGTCGCCGATAACGTGCGCCGCGCCATCGAGAGCGTGCCGGAGGAGGCGAAGGCCTCTGCCGAGGGCGCGTTCAAGGGCCTCATCGAGGGCATCGACCTGACCGAGCGCGACCTGCTCAAGACCCTCGAGCGCCATGGCGTGAAGAAGCTCGACCCTCAGGGCCAGAAGTTCGATCCCAACGTCCATCAGGCCATGTTCGAGGTGCCCAACCCCGACGTGCCGAGCGGCACGGTGGTCCAGGTGGTCCAGTCCGGCTACGTGATCGGCGAGCGCGTCCTGCGCCCGGCCCTCGTCGGCGTCGCCAAGGGCGGCCCCAAAGCGGCCGCGAACGGTTCTGGCTCCGAGACCGCGGACAATCCTTCTTCCGCTTCCTAAGTGGACCTTCTCCAGCACATTCCCTTCGAAGCCATCGGCGTCGCCGTCTTCGCCCTTACAGGCGCGCTGATGGCGGCCCGCAAGGGCATGGACCCGTTCGGCTTCGCCCTGCTTGCGACGCTCACCGGCGTCGGCGGCGGAACGGTGCGGGACCTGCTCATCGGCATCCGACCGGTCTTCTGGGTCGGCGATCCCCGGGATGTGCTGGTCTGCCTGATCGTGGCCGAGATCGTCTTCGCTCTCGGCCCGAAACGCGTCGCGGCCCTGGAGGGCGGGCGGCGGGGCCGTGTGCTGCTCTGGGCAGATGCCCTGGGCCTGGCCCTGTTCGCCATCACCGGCACGGCCAAAGCTCTGGCGGCGGGCGTTCCCGCCCTGTCGGCCATCGCGCTCGGCACCATCACCGCCACGTTCGGCGGGATCATCCGCGACATCTTTGCGGGCACAACCCCGCTCGTGCTGCGCCAGGAGATCTACGTGACGGCGGCAGCCTTGGGCGCAGCGGTCGCGGTGACCCTGCAGGTCATCGGCCTGCCGCCAGCCTGGAGCGCTGCTGCAGGCTTTACCGCGGCCTTCACCTTGAGGGCGTTCGCCATCCTGCGGGGCTGGTCTCTTCCCGCCTTCCCGGCGCGGGAATAGCCCCGCCTCAGAAGTTCGTCTCGATCCCGTCCGCGATGCTGCGGAAGCGCGGCAGGTTCTGATCCCGCTGCTCCTCGCGGGTCAGGCCGACCATGCGAACGTAACGGTCGTTGTCGAACCGGATCGACTGCATCACCACGATGGGCTGTCCGGATTCCGCTTCAACCGCCTTGGCGACGATCTCGTGCCAATCCTGCCCCTTCAGGCGGAACGATTCCGAGCGCTCGATGCGAATGTCCTTGAGCACCTGGTTCGAATAGAGGGCTTCGCGCGCGAAGCGCGTGCGCCGCTCGCCGGGCGGCGGCGGAGGCTGGAGGGAGGCGGCCAGGATCATCATCGGCTGCTCCACCCCCTTGATCGTGTCCTTCGGCCCGTCGGTGAACAGCACGGAGTTGCCGGCCATCACGCGCACGGGCCTGAAGCCCGCCTTCTCGCCGATGCGGAAGGGCAGGGCGGAGACCTGCTCGTCGAGAGACACGTCATGACGGAAGGCAACGCTCTTCAAGGCATTGGTGATCTGCGCATCGCTGTAGCCGTCCGTGCCGCCGAGAACCTGCGCCACGACGAGGCCCGTGATGTCCTTGTCCTTGACCACGAGGAGCCATTTGCGGCCCGTCTCAGGCTTCGTCATGGTGCCGCTGATGAGAATACCGCTGCTGGAGCCGAGCTTCACGGTCTCGCGGGACTTCATCTCCAGGCCCTGTCGCTTCAGCGCCTCCTTGGTGAGACCGGAGGCCAATTGATCGAAGGCTTGGGGCGGCATCTCCGCGAAGGTGATCGCCGCCGCCCGCTCCTCGTTCTCGAATCCGCTGAAGCGCTTGGACAGGGTCATTTCTTGCGGCGGAATCATGCCGATCCGCGAAGCCGGCGGAAAGAGCGGCTCGGCGGCAAAGACGGCCTGGACGGACAGAACGAAACCGAATGCAGCAGCAGACAGAGCTTTCATGCGATTCCCCTTGAGCATTCTTGTGATGCCGAAGCTACGGCACCGGATCCAAAAGTGGAATCCATATTCGGATTCAGTTCCGAGGCCTCTTCTTTCATGAGCGCATCGCGCGGAAAAGTGATCCGGTTTCCCGCGCGATGCGCTAATGCGGCTTTTCCACCTTGCGCAAGGTGAGATTGAGGCGGCCCCCCTGCGGCAGCAGGTCCGAGCTGCCGGGAATGAGCCGGTCGATGCCGTGATGGATCAGGCGGGCGGGGCCACCGAACATGATGGCGTCGCCGGATTTGAGGCGGATGGAGCGGGTGGGATCCTTGCGTTCCAGCCCGCCATACCGGAACAGGGCCGTATCGCCCAAGGAGAGGGAGACGACGGGCGCATCGAATTCCTCCTCGTCCTTGTCCTGGTGCAGGCCCATGCGGGCGGAGGGCTCGTAGAAATTGATCAGGCAGGCATCCGGCGGGTGCGGATAGCGACTCAGTTCCCCCCAGGCCCGAAGCACCTGCTCCGGCATGGCGGGCCAGGGCTCGCCCGTCTCGGGATGGGTCGGCTGATAGCGGTAGCCGTCGACATCGGAGACCCAGCCGAGCCGCCCGCAATTGGTCATGCGCACTGAAAAGGGCTTGCCGGTGCGCGGCATGCGCGGGGTGAAGAGGGGCGCGGCCTTCGTGACAGCGCGCAGAGATTGCAGGACCTGCTCCTGCGAGGCGCGGTCCAGGTACTCGGGATAATAGATCAGGCCGGGCGCGAGGGTGATGGTGGGCATGAGCTGGTAATTCGCCTCGCTGTCATTCCGGGGCGCCGAAGGCGAGCCCGAAATCCATAAACACGACATTTCGGAAAGAACGATAAGCGTTACATCTTATCCTGAAGCCTCGGCGGTTATGGATTCCGGGCTCCGCTGCGCGGCCCCGGAATGACGATAGGGCCTTACCCCTCCAGCACCTTCTTGTCGGCGACGGTGGTGTCGCCGTTGAGCTTGTAAACCAGCGGGATGCCGGTCGCGAGCTCGAGGCTTGGGATCGTCTCTGCGGTGAGGCCGTCGAGCACCATCACGAGGGCGCGCAGGGAATTGCCGTGGGCGGCGACCAGCACGCGCTCGCCGCGCATCACGCGGGGCAGGATCTCGCGGATATAGTAGGGCAGCACGCGGGCTACCGTGTCCTTCAGGCTCTCGCCGCCCGGAGGCGGAACGTCATAGGAGCGGCGCCAGAGATGGACCTGCTCCTCGCCCCAGCGGGCGCGGGCATCATCCTTGTTGAGGCCCGAGAGATCGCCGTAATCGCGCTCGTTGAGCGCTTGGTCGGCGATGGTCTTGAGATCAGGCTGGCCGATCTCTTCCAGGATCAGCTTGCAGGTGCGCTGTGCCCGGCTGAGAGCGGAGGTGTAGGCCACGTCGAACTGCACGCCCATTTCCTTCAGGCGACGGCCGGCGTTGCGTGCCTCATCGATGCCGAGATCGGTCAGGCCCGGGTCCTTCCAGCCGGTGAACAGGTTCTTGAGGTTCCATTCGCTCTGGCCGTGGCGGGCAAGCACAAGAAGGCGATCCATCTCTCAGCGTCTCCGTTTCGTCTTTGTCAGGGTGTTAGAGGTCTTTGAGGCCGAGCACATCGGCCATCGTGTAGTAACCGGGCTTCTTGTCGAAGCCCCAGAGCGCGGCTTTCACCGCGCCGCGGGCGAAGATGCTGCGATCCTCGGCTTTATGCGAAAGCTCCAGCCGCTCGCCGGTGCCGGCAAAGATCACCGAGTGGTCGCCGACCACCGAGCCGCCGCGCAGGGTTGCAAAGCCGATGTCGCCGGGATTGCGCGCGCCGGTATGCCCGTCGCGGCTGCGCACGGAGCGTTCTTTAAGGGAAATCTCGCGTCCTTCCGCCGCCGCCTCGCCCAGGAGCAGCGCGGTGCCGGAAGGGGCGTCCACCTTCATGCGGTGATGCATTTCGAGGATTTCGATGTCGAAGTCTTCGCCCAAGGTTGCGGCGACCTTGCGCACGAGCCCCGCAAGCAGGTTCACGCCGAGCGACATGTTGCCGGACTGAACGATGCGCGCATGCCGCGCGGCTGCTTCGAGCTTGGTGAAGTCCTCTTCCGCCAAGCCGGTGGTGCCGATCACATGCACGATGCGGGCCTGGGCGGCGAGAGCGGCGAAGCCGACGGTGCCTGCAGGCGACGTGAAGTCGAGAACGCCGTCGGCCTGGGCGAAGACGGGGAGGGGATCGTCCGTCACGCTCACGCCCAGGGGCGCGAGGCCTGCTAGGGCGCCCGCGTCCTGGCCCAGGGCCGGTGAACCCTCGCGCTCGATGGCGCCCACGAGGCGGCAGCCTTCGGCCTCTGTCACGGCTTTGATGAGCATGCGCCCCATGCGTCCGGCGGCACCTACCACGACGAGTCGCATCTCGCTCATGCTTGCATCCCCTGTTGTTCCAGGCGCTGGATATAGCGGCTTAGGCTATCTTCGAGAATGCCCTTTGTTCGTCATGGCCGAAGAAACGTAGCCCTCATCCTGAGGAGGACCTTCAGGTTCGTCTCGAAGGACGAGGGCGTCTTCAGCGCCCGCTGGATCCTCCTTCGAGACGCGGCGTACCGCGGCTCCTCAGGATGAGGTTTCGCGTGGTGATGGCAAGCAGGTTTCACTCTGGCTGCGGGCCCTCGTAGCCTTCGATGATGATGATGTCGGCCACCGCGTGGCCGTCCCGCTCGGCCTTGGCCGCCTGGTATTCCGGCGAATCCCAGCATGCGAGCGCCGCCTCGTAGGACGGGAACTCGATCACCACGTTGCGGGCGCGGGCTTCGCCTTCCGCCACCCGGTAGCCGCCGCCGCGCACCAGGAAGCGGGCGCCGAACTTGGCGAACGGCACCGCATTGGCCTTCACGTAGTTCTGGTAAGCCTCCGGATTCGAGACGTCGACCCGGCCGATCCAGTAACCCTTCGGCATTATTCCGCTCCTTCCACCAGCACGAACTCGGCGATGCAGGCGCCCTCGCGCTTGGCCTTGGCCGCCTGATATTCGGGAGAATGGTAATAGGTGCGCGCCTGCTCCACGGAGTCGAACTCGATCACCACGTTGCGGGGCCGCGCTTCGCCTTCCAGCGCCTCATAGGCGCCGCCGCGCACCAGGGGGCGCCCGCCATATTGCTTGATCGCCGCCGTCGCGCCTTTGGCGTATTCCGCATAGGCCTCGGGATTGGTGACGGTGACGCGGGCGATGACATAGCCTTTGGGCATGGAGGGCTCCTCTTGATGGGGTGTGCAGCGAACCCCGGCGCGCACGATGCGTCAAGCCGGGAGGCGCAGGTTTTCCCGCTCAAGGACGAGCTTGCTCTTTCACGATGGAAGGCAGATCGGCCAGCAGGCCGTCTCGGGCGCGAAAGCTCGCCACGCCTTTTTCCTTCGTCTCGTCCCGGATCAGCCGTGTGAAAAGAACGGTTCGCTCGCCCTTCCTCGCCCATCCGACGAACCAGCCGATCTGACGGTCGCGGTCCGGCGTTCCGTTCGGAGAGAGTTGAAAGGCCGTGCCTGTCTTGCCGTAGGCCGTCCAGCCGTCCGCCATGGGAAAGACCGGCATGATGGCCATCGTCATGTCCATGGCCTGCTTCGAAACCGGAAGCCGGCGCTTCAGCAGCCTGTCCAGGAATGCGACTTGCTCGACGGGAGAAACCTGCAGCGAGGAGCCCAGCCATGCACGGGTCAGCCCGTTGTTCTTGCCCGGGTCGCCGCTGACATCGCGGTTGCCGTAATCGAAGGCATCCACGTAGCGCTTGAAGGCGCTCTCGCCCAGGGAGCGGGTGAGAACTTGCGAATACCAAACCACCGAATCCCGCAACCAGGCCGACGGCGTGATGGTCTTCTTCCAGGCTTCGTTCCAGGCGTCGTATTCCGGCTTGTAGGGCCAGGCAGGTTCGCTCTCGTTCTTGAGGATGCCCGCATCGTAGCCCATCAGGCTCAAGGGGACCTTGAAGGTGGAGGCGGGGCTGCTGCGCCGCTCGCAATCGCCCTCCTTCTTCAGGACCCGGCCTGTTCCGAACTCGGTGACGAGCGTGCAGGTATCGGCTTGGGCCTGTCCTGCAGCGCACAGCGAAACGCCGCACAGAAGGATCCAACGCATCATCGTCATAGTCCGTGCCCCCGACCTTAAGCCCCGGCGATGTCCCGCACGATGGCCTCGGCCGCGGCACGCGGATCGTCGGCCCTCACGATAGGCCGGGCCACCACGAGATGATTGGCGCCCAGACGGATGCCTTCGGCCGGTGTGACGATGCGCTTCTGATCGCCCGCATCCGCGCCTGCGGGGCGGATACCCGGTGTCACGATGAGGCGGTTGCGGCCGACGATGGCCCGCACGCGCTGCGCTTCCGTGGCGGCGCAGACGATACCGTCGATGCCGATGTCGCGGGCCTGCTCCGCCCGGCGGGCGACGAGATCCGCCGCGGGAACGGGAGCGTAGCCCGCCTCGACGAGATCGCTGTCGTCGTAGGACGTGAGCACGGTGACGGCCAGGATCTTCAGGGACGATCCTGCCTTGCCGGCAACGGCGGCGCGCATGGTCTGCGGATAGGCGTGAACGGTGAGGAACGTGACGCCCATGCGCGCGATGGAGCGCACGCCTTCTTCCACGGTGTTGCCGATGTCGTGGAGCTTGAGATCGAGAAAGACCTTCTTGCCCCGATCGATCAGTTCGCGCGCGAACTCGAAGCCGCCCGCATAGGCGAGCTGATAGCCGACCTTGTAGAAGGTGCCTGCATCGCCGATGCGCTCTACGATGGAGCGCGCTTCATCGACGCTTCCCACATCGAGGCCGATGATGAGCCTATCGCGAATGTCTCCACCAGAAGCAGGATTCGTGGACGGAGACAAAGCGGTGCTCATGGATGGTTGACCTTGCTGTAGACCCAGACGCGGGCCGGGGGGAAATTGCGCCAGATGCGGTTCGAGGCTTTGGCTTTGTACGCTTGCGAACGCGCGGGGATCGGCGGCACGACCGCGTAGGTGAACTGGATGAAGGGCGCATTCGCATGCATCAGCGCCTGCGCCGCCTCGAGCAGGTCCAGGCGCTGATCCATGGGCTTCGTGACGAGCGGCAGGCTCGATACGGTGGCGGCGGCCGGCTCCTTCAGGATGCCTGACAACGTTTCCTTCAGATCGTAGGCATCGCCCTGGACGATCGTCGCCTTCGGAAAGCGGCGCTTCAGGAGCTGGCAGAATTCGGGGTTGAACTCCACGAGGATCAGGCGCTCCTGCTCCACCCCGCGCCGGATGAGGGCATCGGTCACGGGGCCCGTGCCGGGACCCAGCTCGATGACAGGTCCCGGAATGCGGGGATCGACGTAGGAAGCCATGGTCCGTGCCAGGATCTTGCCCGAAGGGGTCACCGCGCCGATGGTCAGCGGGCGCTCCAGCCAGGAGCGCAGAAAACGGGCTTCGTCCTGAAAGCGATCTTTCCTGAAGGGGCTTTTCCGGATCGTAGGCCGTTGGAACGACTGAAGCACTGGGAAGACCCCTCAAACGGGCGGATCACACGGGTTGCGTAGGACTCTAAAGCATCGGCCCCAAAAGTGGACACCGCTTCCGGGTCCGATGCTTCTCACTTAATCGGCGCATCGTCCAGTCCGGAAAACCGGACCCGGTTTGCCGCCGATGCGCCGAAGAAACGACCGTCAGGTTAACTTGATCCGCTCAAGCCATCGAGAAATTCCCGAAAACGCGAGAAAAATCCTGAACTTTCCGGATGGTTTTCCTTCGAGCATTCCTTGTCGAACTCCTCAAGGAGCTCGCGCTGGCGCTTGGTGAGCTTCTGCGGGGTTTCCACAACAACCTGGATGTAGAGATCGCCCACGTCGCGCGAGCGCAGCACCGGCATGCCCTTGCCCCTGAGGCGGAACTGCTTGCCGGTCTGGGTGCCCTCGGGAACCTTCACGAGGGCCTCGGAGCCGCCAAGGGTCGGCACGCTGAACTCGCCCCCGAGCGCCGCCGTCACCATGGAGATCGGCACCCGGCAGAAGAGATCCGCCCCGTCGCGCTGGAAGAAGGGATGGGCTTTCAGGGACAGGAAGATGTAGAGATCGCCCGGTGGGCCGCCGCGCAGGCCCGCCTCGCCTTCGCCGGCCAGCCGAATGCGCGTGCCGTCCTCGACGCCCGCCGGAATGTTGACGGAGAGGGTCCGCTCGCGCGTGACGCGGCCCGCGCCGCCGCAGGAAGCGCAAGGGTCGTCGATCACCTCGCCGCGTCCATGGCAGTTGGGGCAGGTGCGTTCGATCGAGAAGAAGCCTTGGGTCGCCCTGACGCGGCCGGCGCCGCCGCAGGTGGGGCAGGTCTTGGGCTTGGAGCCCGGCTTGGCGCCGCTCCCTGAGCACGCCTCGCAGGTGATGGCGGTCGGGATCTTGAGTTCGGCGGTCTTGCCGTGGAACGCCTCGTCGAGGGTGATCTCGAGATTGTAGCGCATGTCGGCGCCGCGCTCGCGCCCGCCGGTACCGCGGCCACGCCCGCGCCCGCCGGCATCGCCGAAGAAGTTTTCGAAAATGTCCGACATGAAGTCGGAGAAATCGCCGTTGAATCCCGGCCCGCCGCCAGGCCCGCCATTGGCGAAGGCCGCATGGCCATAGCGGTCGTAGGCCGCGCGCTTCTGCGGATCGGAGAGGGTCTGATAGGCCTCGTTGATTTCCTTGAACTTGACCTCGGCCTCGTGATTGCCCGGGTTTCGGTCCGGGTGATACTGCATCGCGAGCTTGCGGAAGGCGGATTTCATCTCCGCTTCGGTCGCGGTCCTCGCGACACCGAGGACTTCGTAGTAATCGCGCTTGGACATGTCATGCGCCCCTGGGAGCGAACACGCGCTCCGTCATCGTGCCGATCGGACCCTGGCGCTTGAAGGCATCGTGATGAATGGTCGATTGATCGGTCATTGTCGTTTCAAGCCGTTTCATGAAAACGGCACCCGGCCATGAAACCGGGTGCCGAATTCGTCAGAACATGCGCATCGCTTTAGGCGCGCTTCTTCTTGTCGCCTTCGTCGACTTCCTGGAAGTCGGCGTCGATGACATCGTCCTTCTTCGGCTCTTCGCCAGCCTCAGGCCCGGCTTCGCCGGCATTGGCTTGAGCGGCGTACATGGCCTCGCCCAGCTTCATGGACGCCTGCATCAGGTCCGTGGTGCGGGCCTTGATGACCTCGGCGTCGTCGCCGCTGAGCGCCTGCCTGAGCGCGTCGATGGCCGTGGTGATGCCCTGCTTGTCGGACTCACCCACCTTGTCGCCGTACTCGGTGAGCGACTTCTCCGTGGCGTGGATCAGGCTTTCGCCCTGGTTCTTCGCCTCGACGAGCTCGCGGCGCTTCTTGTCTTCCTCGGCGTGAGCCTCGGCGTCCTTCACCATCTTCTCGATGTCGGCATCCGACAGGCCGCCGGAGGCCTGGATGCGGATCTGGTGCTCCTTGCCGGTGGCCTTGTCCTTGGCAGTGACGTTCACGATGCCGTTCGCGTCGATGTCGAAGGTCACCTCGATCTGCGGCACGCCGCGGGGTGCGGGGGGAATGCCCACGAGATCGAACTGGCCGAGCAGCTTGTTGTCCGCCGCCATCTCGCGCTCGCCCTGGAAGACGCGGATGGTCACCGCGTTCTGGTTGTCTTCCGCGGTCGAGAAGACCTGGCTCTTCTTGGTCGGGATCGTGGTGTTGCGCTCGATCAGGCGGGTGAACACGCCGCCGAGCGTCTCGATGCCCAGCGAGAGCGGGGTCACGTCGAGGAGCAGCACGTCCTTCACGTCGCCCTGGAGCACGCCCGCCTGGATCGCGGCGCCGATGGCCACGACTTCATCCGGGTTCACGCCCTTGTGGGGTTCCTTGCCGAAGAAGGTCTTCACCACTTCCTGGATCTTCGGCATGCGGGTCATGCCGCCGACCAGGACCACCTCGTCGATGTCGCCCGCGGAGATGCCCGCATCCTTGAGGGCCTTGCGGCAGGGCTCGATGGTCTTCTGCACGAGGTCGTCCACGAGCTGCTCGAACTTGGCGCGCGAGAGCTTGAGGGCGAGGTGCTTCGGACCGGAGGCATCCGCCGTGATGTAGGGCAGGTTGATTTCGGTCTGGGCAGCCGAGGACAGCTCGATCTTCGCCTTCTCGGCGGCTTCCTTCAGGCGCTGGAGCGCGAGCTTGTCCTTGGTGAGGTCGATGCCCTGCTCCTTCTTGAACTCGGACGCCAGGTACTCGACGAGGCGCATGTCGAAGTCCTCGCCGCCGAGGAAGGTGTCGCCGTTGGTGGACTTCACCTCGAACACGCCGTCGCCGATCTCGAGGATGGACACGTCGAAGGTGCCGCCGCCGAGGTCGTAGACCGCGATCATGCCGGACTGCTTCTTGTCGAGGCCATAGGCCAAGGCCGCAGCGGTCGGCTCGTTGATGATGCGCAGGACCTCAAGGCCGGCGATCTTGCCCGCGTCCTTGGTGGCCTGGCGCTGGGCGTCGTTGAAATAGGCGGGAACCGTGATGACGGCCTGCGTCACCGGCTGGCCGAGATAAGCCTCCGCGGTTTCCTTCATCTTCTGCAGGGTGAAGGCGGAGATCTGGGACGGCGAATACTGCTTGCCGTCGGCCTCGACCCAGGCGTCGCCGTTCGGGCCCTTGATGATGTGATACGGAACGAGGCCCATGTCCTTCTTGGTCATGGGATCTTCGAAGGTACGTCCGATCAGGCGCTTGATGGCGAAGAAGGTGCGGGACGGATTCGTGACCGCCTGGCGCTTGGCCGGCTGGCCGACGAGGCGCTCGCCTTCGTCGGTGAAGGCCACGATGGACGGAGTCGTCCGGGTGCCTTCCGAGTTTTCGATGACTTTGGGCGTCGTGCCTTCCATGACAGCGACGCAGGAATTGGTGGTGCCGAGGTCGATACCAATGACCTTACCCATGGCGGGATCCCTCACTTTCAAGCAGACCGCCGAGCCCTAAAAGCAGCTCGGCCCATGGCTTACATGTTGAATGACTAAAGACAGGTTCGCCCCGGACCGGGGCCTCCCCTGCTGGCGCTGATATAAGAAGGGGTTTCAAGCGCCGCAAGACGATCTTGAAGCCTAGTTTAGAGCAATTCGTCGGAACCGGGCCATGTTGCATGGCTGCAATAGGGGGGGCGGCTAGGATTGTCTGTCCTATCCCTGGAGCTTGTTCTTGAGGTGATCCGGATACAATCTCCCTGGCCCACGAGTTGCCACAAGCCTTGGATAATCCTCCGAAATCCGAATCAGGTAGGTCATTCATGTCGAAAGCCGCGCGTCCCTCGTTCATCAAGCATTACGAAGAGATCCAGAACGAGGACACAGTCCTGCTCCGTGGCACCAACGAGCGGCGGAGCATCGGCTCTCCCTTCTCGAAGGCCCTTGGCCTGACGAAGCTCGGCATCCACCATGAACTCCTGCCGCCGGGGCGCCGGACCTCTCTGCCACATGCCGAAAGCGCCGAGGAGGAGTTCGTCTTCGTGATCGAGGGATGTCCCGATGTCTGGATCGATGGCGAGCTCTACCGGCTCGCACCGGGCGATGGTGTCGGTTTCCCAGCCGGAACCGGGATTGCGCACAGTTTCCTCAACAATACGGATGAACCGGTTCGGCTCCTGGTCGTTGGCGAGCCGAACAAGCCGGAGAACCGCATCGTCTATCCGGTGAATCCCGAGCTCCGCGCGCTTCGAAGCGATTGGTGGGACGATGCGCCCGTGCGCGCGCTCGGGCCCCATGACGGCAAGCCCCGCCAACCCGAATGAGAGGGCCTGCCCCCCATCACCGATACCTTGGAGGCGTATCCTCCCATGCGCGGCTCCAGGCTCCGGCTCCCGGTGCATGGGAGAGAGTTTATGAGGTGCTAAGCTGCGCTCGCGCCCAGCCCTCGTCCCGCCTCCCAGCCCAGGATGGCCTGCTTGCGGGTAAGTCCCCAATGATAGCCGGTGAGCGCCCCCGAGCGCCCCAGGACCCGGTGGCAGGGGACCACGAAGGAAATGGGGTTCTTCCCCACCGCAGCCCCCACGGCCCGGCAGGCGGCGGGCTTGCCGATGTGGCGGGCAATGTCGGAATAGGTGGTGGCCCGGTCTCTCGGGATCCGCAGCAGGGTCTGCCAGACCCGCACCTCGAAATCGGTGCCGATCAGCACGACCCGCAGCGGCTGCTCCGCCTGCCATTGCGACGGGTTGAAGATGCGCCGCGCAAGCGGGGCGGTGGCGGTCGCATCCTCCACATAGAGCGCCTTGGGCCAGCGGCGGGTCATGTCGTTGAGCGCGGCCTCCCGGTCGCCGTCGTCCACGAAGCCGAGGCCCGCCAGCCCCCGGTCGGTGGCGATCAGGATCGCCTCGCCGAAGGGGGAAGGGTGGAAGCCGTAGCGCATGGTGAGGCCTGCGCCCCCCGCCTTGTAGTCGCCCGGCGTCATGGCCTCGTGGGTGACGAAGAGATCGTGCAGGCGCGCCGGTCCTGACAGGCCGACCTCGTAGGTGGCGTCGAGCACGCTGGCGGAATCCGCCAGGAGCGCCTTGGCGTTGTCCAGCGTGATCGCCTGCAGGAAGGCCTTGGGGCTCAAGCCTGCCCAGCGCCGGAAGAGATGGTGCACATGGGTGGTGGAGAGCCCTACATGGTCTGCAATCGCTTCCAGGGAAGGCTGCTCGCGCCAGCGCTCCGAGATGAAGGCAATGATCCGGCGCACGCGCTCGTAATCCGTCTGGGGCTCCTCCGGCAGGGTGATCTGACCGGGTTCGATGGTGATGTCGCGCAACGTGTCGAGCATGGCGTGTTTCCTCTTATGCGCACTCTAGGAGGATCCGGCAGGGGGCGACACCCGATTTCTGTGGCAGCGTGTGGACAGGTTGATCTTCTCCCAAGATGCGCTTCCACTGCCATCCCTCCCGGCCTCCTCCCGTCCTGGCCGGGCTGTCCCGGCCATCCTCGTTTTGAGGATCGCACCGGCAGAAGTCGTGGATCCCCGACAGGGCCGGGGATGACGGGAGGGGCACGGATCTCACCGCCGTTCCCGCGCTCTGCCTGTCGTGCCTGCCCCGCCTGCCGTGCTTGCTCAGCGCTGTCATCCCCGTTCCCGCCGTCATCCCCGCGCAGGCGGGGATCCAGAACCACAACGGTGTGAGAGGCAGGCTCGTCCCGCGCAGACACTCTCCTCGCCTGGGCCTCCGGCTTGCCCAACGTTGATTCATGGAGCGCTGGAACCCTCCTCCCCCTTGTGGGGAGGAGATGGAGGTGGGGGTGTGAGCGCCTGACCGTCATCGGCTATCGCTCACACCCCCACCCTTGATCCCTCCCCACAAGGGGGAGGGAACGCGCGCTGGACCTTGATGAGGGGACCTCTGAGGAAAGGCGCCGCGGCATCGGCTCGCTTCCTTCTGCACCCTCAGTGGTGATGGATCCCCGCCTGCGCGGGGATGACGGCAGAGTGGCGGCGATGGCAGCGGCGGCTGGCGGGGTGATGTTCGCACTTTGTTCTTGACAGCGGCTGCAACCTTGGCTATATCATTGCGCATCCCGGTCCGACGAGGGGCGCGCTCGCGAGGCGTCGCAGATGCGGGGCGGGGAACGGTCCTGCGGCAGGTCTCGCAAGCCTGTCTGTGGGAGGCCGCCCGCTGCAAGATGCGGTGTCCGCCTAAAAGAACCGTGCGCGAGGAGCCGCCGGGTTCTTCACATCGACACAAACGAGCCGGACGCCTCCTCGCGCCCTCCCTCGATCTCACACCCTCGCGCCACACGCCGCGGGGACGATGGCGCTTGGCTCTTTGATAAATGTTTCAATAACCCCGCTTCACCTGCGATAGCGCTCGGCCGAAGGCCTCGGCCAACGTCTCCCGTTCCTCCGGGGACAGATCGCGGGCGATGACCACGTGCTCGCTGCGCGAGGTGAGCGCCAGCTTCTGCAGGCCGAACTCGTCGTCGATCTCCCGGTCGAGACGGGTCCAGAGCGGGTTGAACAGCCATTCCCGCGTTTCGCCCCGCTCGCTCACCTTGCGCAGGATGAGGCGGATCGGCGTCAGCTCCAGAAGCTCGAAAGCCTCGCCCTGCCGGTAGCTGATGCGGAAGGCGATGTAGAGGCCCAGGAAATCGAGCCCGAAGAATCCCGCGACGGGCCAGAAGCCCATGAGGACGAAGGGAAGGCTGGCGATGACGGAGACGAGGCACACCAGGACCATGACGATCCTGAATCCCCGGCGGCTCAGGGACCGATGCGGGCGGATGACGGCCGAGAACACCGGTTTCTCGAACCGGTCGGCTCCATCGCCAAATGTCGCCTTGCTGCCTGCCATGGTCCAGATATAACGCGCCAATGTCCGATCTGAAGCCGCCACCCCGTCGCACGCCCAAAGCGAAATCCCAGCCTGCCCCTCCGGCGAAGGCGGTCCGCCTGCGCACGCCCAAACCGGTCGACCGGGCGACCATGGGTGAAATCTTCCGTCGCTTCAAGGAAGCGAATCCGGAGCCGAAGGGCGAACTCGATTACACCAATCCCTACACGCTCCTCGTGGCGGTCGCCCTGTCGGCTCAATCGACGGATGTCGGCGTCAACAAGGCCACGAAGGCGCTCTTTCCCATCGCCGACACGCCGCAGAAGATGCTCGACCTGGGAGAGGACGGGCTGAAAGAGCACATCAAGACGCTGAACTTCTTCAACACCAAGGCGAAAAACGTGATCGCGACAGCGAAGCGCCTGGTGGAGGAGTTCGGAGGCGAGGTGCCCAATTCCGTCGAGATCCTGGAGACTTTTCCAGGGGTCGGCCGCAAGACCGCGAGCGTCGTGGTCAACATCGCCTTCGGCGATCCGCGGGTGGCGGTGGATACGCATATCTTCCGCGTCACGAACCGGCTGCCGCTCGCCATCACCAGGACGCCCCTCGATACGCAGGAGGTGCTGGAGAAGCTGATCCCGGACGAGTACCGGCTCCATGCCCATCACTGGTTGATCCTGCACGGCCGCTACATCTGCAAGGCGCGCAGGCCCGAATGCTGGCGCTGCCCGGTGGGCGATCTCTGCCGCTACCCGGACAAGACGATTCCGTAGGGCCGTCTCAAGGCTTCAGGCAGTGCGGCGCCTTGGGCACGCAGGCGATGCCCGGGGTCGAGCACGCGAGCCCCTGCGCGGTGCGGGCACAGACCACGCAGCCGTCGGTCCATTCGGCGCAGGTGGGCTCGGGCGTGGTGCCCTGTGCCTGTTGCGGGGTCTCGAGCGTGCCGGCGAGCACCGCTAGCATCGTCACCATCAGCGCCGTCAGGATCGCAAGCGAAACGGCGAGAATCTCGTCACGGTTCAGCATGGCTCACCCGAAGGCAATGAGGCCGGCGAGGCCCGCCGCGCCGACGATGATGCGCCAGTAGGCGAAGGGCGTGAAGCCGTGGCGGGAAACGTAGTTCAGGAGCGTCCGCACCACCACGACGGCGGCGATGAAGGCTGCGATGAAGCCTGCCACGATGGTGACGGCATCGTCCGCCGACAGGATCTTGTAGTTCTTCAGGAGGTCGTAGGTGAATGCGCCCGCCATGGTCGGCATGGCGAGGAAGAAGGAGAACTCCGCCGCCGCGCGCTTGGAGGCGCCCATGAGCATGGCGCCCACGATGGTGGCGCCCGAACGCGACACGCCGGGGATCATGGCAAGGCACTGCAGCAGGCCGATCTTCAGATACATGGACAAGGGAAAGCGAGTAGCATCGTCCTGCGTCGCCGTCAGGGGCATCCGGTCGATCAGGAGCAGAACGAAACCGCCGGCAATCAGCGTCATGCAGACGATCCAGGGATCGAAGAGCACCTCCTTGATGAAGCCGTGCAGCACCGCACCGATGAGGGCTGCGGGCAGGAAGGCGATCACGACGCCGATCACGAAGCGCCTTGCGTCCACATCGTGCGGCAGGGCCTTGGCGATGGTCCAGAGCTTGTTGAAATAGACGGACAGGATCGCGAGGATCGCGCCCAGCTGGATCAGCACCTCGAAGGTCTTGCCCGTCGATTCGAAACCGAGGAAATGCCCCACCAGAAGCAGGTGACCGGTGGAGGAAACCGGCAGGAACTCCGTCAGCCCCTCGATGAGGCCGAGGAAGAGCGCCTCGATGATATGTGCCATCGTTGAAAATCCTAGAACCGGCGCCAGATGCAGGGGCGCTCCCGGGCATGTCAAGAAAGCATTGCAGGTGCAAGGCTGCTTCCAATGCTCTGGAGCATGAGATTCACCAAAAGTCCTTACCGTCCGTTAACGAAGCAAGGCCTTATTCTCGCCGCTTGTTTCGCGTCAGACAATTTTTCATGGCCACCCTGCATTCCTATCCTTTTTGCCCGCACTCGCGGTTTGCGCGCCTCGTCCTGGCGGAGACGGGCCTTGAGCCTGATCTCGTCGAGGAGAAGCCGTGGGATCGGCGCATCCCGTTCCTGGAGGTCAACCCCGCCGGCAACCTCCCGCTCCTGGTGGACGACAACGGCTTGGCCGTTCCAGGGGCGCGGGGCATCGCGGATTATCTGGATGACGTGTGGGGCGAGAGTCTGAAGGATCGCAGGCTCCTGCCGCAGGGAATTGCCCAGAGGATCGAGGTCCGCCGCCTGCTCGACTGGTTCCTGGACAAGTTCCATGAGGAGGTCACGGATTACCTCGCCACGGAAAAGATCTACAAGCGGTTCATGCCCGCCGACCTCGGCGGCGGCCCGCCCGACATGAGCGCGATTCGCGCGGCGCGCACCAATGTGCGATATCACTTGAAATATATCGGTTTTCTGATTTCCAAACGGAATTGGCTGGCCGGCGACCAGATGACCTATGCGGATCTGGCCGCGGCGGCCCATCTCTCGGTAGTGGATTATCTCGGCGACGTACCATGGGACGAGGACGAAACAGCGAAGCATTGGTACGCCCGGGTGAAATCCCGGCCGTCGTTTCGCGCGCTCCTGGCGGACCGGGTGCCGGGCATGGCGCCGGCGGATCATTACGACAATCTGGATTTTTGAGCGGCCAAGACCTGAAGCGCGCCTTCGTCCAGCGTGCCAGGGACATCGGCTTCGACACGATCCGCGTCGCGGCGCCGGATTCGATCCCGCTCGCGCCCGAGCGCCTGAAGGCGTGGCTGGAGGCGGGACATCATGCTTCCATGGACTGGATGGTGGACACGGCTGAGCGCCGCGCCGATCCGCGCATTCTCTGGCCCGAGGTGCGCAGCATCATCCTGCTCGGCGTGAATTACGGTCCCATGAGCGATCCCCTCGCGACGCTTTCGCAAAAGGATCGCGGCTCGATCTCAATCTATGCCCGCAACCGCGACTATCACGATGTGATCAAGGGCAAGCTGAAGGAAATCGCGGGCTTCCTCGCTACCAAAGCGTCGTCCGACGTGAAGGTGTTCGTCGATACCGCGCCGGTGATGGAAAAGCCCCTCGCGGAGGCTGCTGGCCTCGGGTTCCAGGGCAAGCACACGGTTATTGTCTCGCGTGAGTTCGGCAACTGGCTTTTCCTGGGCGCGATCTTCACCACGGCGGAATTGCCGGTCGACGAGCCGGAGCGCAACCATTGCGGGTCGTGCCGCCGCTGCCTCGACGTGTGCCCCACCAACGCGTTTCCGGCGCCCTTCCAGCTCGATGCGCGGCGCTGCATCTCGTATCTCACCATCGAGCACAAGGGGCATATTCCGGAAGAGCTGCGCAAAGGCATCGGCAACCGCATCTTCGGCTGCGACGATTGCCTGGCGGTCTGCCCCTGGAACAAGTTCGCGAAAGCGAGCCGTGAGGCCAAGCTCATGCAGCGCGAGGATTTCGCCGCGCTTCCATTGGCGGATCTCGCACGGTTGGACGATCCGGGTTTCCGGACGCGCTTTTCCGGCACGCCGATCAAGCGCACGGGGCGTGACCGCTTCATCCGCAACGTGCTCATCGCCATCGGCAATTCCGGAGATCCATCCCTGGCGGAGGAGGCGGTGCGCCTGCTCGACGATCAGTCACCGCTCGTGCGTGCCATGGCTGTCTGGGCCGTTGGCCGATTGCTCCCTCGCGAGACAATCATGGCTCTTCGTGCAAAACACCTCGAGCACGAGAGCGATGCCGATGTGAGCGCGGAATGGAACCGCCTTCTCTCGGCGGAAGCCTACGCCGCGTGACGATTGGCTGTCGGGCCGAAATGGTCGATGTAGCGCGGATTGATTGCGGCGACGGGCAAAACGACGAGCACGTCCGTCGTGCCGAACTGCCTGTCGATCACAGCGCCCGTGCCGAAGGTCGCGCCTAAGCGCAGGTATCCCTTGATCAGCGGCGGCAGCGCATGCAGCGCAGCCTTCGGGTCAACCGCTTCCCTCGGCAGGATGTCCATTGCCGTGAAACGTCCAGGCAGGGCGCTTGCCTGCCACTCGTCGGGAGCGGCGGCATAGTGGTGGAGGAAGCTCAGCGGCAGGGCGAGATCCTTCGGGTTGGTGCCCTCGAGGCTCGCGCAGCCGAGCATCACGTCGATCTTGTAATGCAACACATAGGCCCAGATGCCGTGCCACAGCAATTCCACGGTCCGCTTGGTGCGGTAAGGCTCGAGCACGCAGGAGCGGCCGAGTTCGAGGAAGCGCAGGTCGGAATGGGCCTTCAGAAGGGGTGCGATGTCGTACTCGCCGCTGGTGTAGAAGCCCTCATGGCGCTCCGCCACATCCTGCCGCAGCAGACGGTAGGTGCCGACCACTTTCGGCTTGGGGCGCCCCAGAGGCTTATCCTTCGCATCATGATCAATGACGAGAAGATGATCGCAGATCCAGTCGTAGTCGTCGACATCGCGGCGCGAGAGCACGGCTGCACCCTGCGGCACGGCGGACATCTCCTCGTAGAAGACCTTGAAGCGCAGCTTCTGTGCGCGGCGGATTTCCTGGGCCGTGGTTGCCAGGCGCACTTCCAGAGAGCCGATGCGACCGAGAACCGGGTCGAGAGCGCCGTAATCACGGACTGTCCTCCCGACCATTTTGCGAAGGCCTTTCAGGCCAGGGATCAAGCCGGGCTTCAGGGGGGAGGCGGTTCCATTCAGCGGAGAAGAGGTCATCGTGGTCTCGCGGGCCGGTCTGCTCAAGGATGTGCCGGTCTTTCGCCGTGACATAGCCGTCGTTTCAAAAGGTTTTGTGACAAAGTATATCGCAATCGCAGACCCGTTTCACAAGAATGGCCCACTCAATTCACCGCCATCAATCAGGCGGCGGATCGGCGATCCGTATGGGCCCGATAGGACAAGGCCTCGGCCACATGAATGCGCCGCACCTGGGTTTCGCCGTCGAGGTCGGCAAGCGTTCGGGCGACCTTCAGCACCCTGTGGAAACCACGGGCCGAGAGGCGCATGGCGTTGGCGGCATCGCGAATGAGCGACAGGCCGTCCGCATCAGGCTGTGCGACTTCTTCCAGAAGAGCAGGAGGGCAGGCGGCATTGGTGCTGATGCCCTTCCCCTTTTGGGGAGCATAGCGGGCTTCCTGCCGCTTGCGGGCCGCGGCCACGCGGGCGGCGACCTGAGCCGAGCCTTCCTCGGGCGGGGGCAGGATCAGGTCGGCCGCTGTCACGGCAGGCACGTCGATGGCGAGGTCGATCCGATCGAGAAGCGGGCCTGACAGGCGGGCCTGATATTGCGCGATGCAGCGCTCGTTCGGCTGCCGGCGGCAGACATAGCCCGGTTCCGTTCCCTGCCCGCACCGGCAGGGATTCATGGCAGCCACGAGCTGGAAGCGAGCCGGATAGGTCACCCGGTGATTTGCCCGCGAGATGAGGATCTCCCCCGTCTCCAGGGGCTGACGGAGAGAATCGAGCACCTGCGGCTGGAATTCGGGCAATTCGTCGAGGAAGAGAACGCCGTGATGTGCAAGCGAGGCCTCTCCGGGCCGTGCATTGAGACCGCCGCCGACGAGCGCCGCCATGGAGGCGGAATGATGTGGGGCCCTGAAGGGTCGCCGGTTCGACAATGCACCACCCGCCAGGAGTCCCGCCACCGACTGAATCATGGAGACTTCCAGCAGCTCCCGCGGCGAGAGCGGCGGCAGGATGGAAGGAAGGCGCTGGGCCAGCATGGACTTGCCGGCTCCGGGAGGCCCGCTCATCAGCATGTTGACTACGTGGAGACCCCAACCTATGGGGATCTATGAGGATAATGATACATGCCCAAGGCCTATTCCTATCTCCGGTTCTCAACTCCTGACCAGATGCGTGGCGACAGCTTTCGCCGTCAATCTACACTGGCACGTGACTACGCTGCGAAGCACGGGCTGGAACTGGATGAGACACTTACTTTTCATGATCTTGGCGTCTCTGCCTTCCGAGGCCGCAACGCCGAGGCGGGGCGGCTTGCCGACTTCCTTGAGGCTGTGAAGGCGGGATTAGTTGAAAGAGGGTCCTATCTACTTGTTGAGAGCCTGGACCGTATCTCTCGCCAAGCTGCCCGTAAGGCACTCCGCGTCCTGGAGAGCATCGTAGACGAGGGGGTGACTGTCGTAACCCTTTCCGATGGCCGTGCTTACGATGCGGACACCCTCAACGATGACCCCATGTCTCTCATGTTGGCCCTGATGATCTTCATTCGGTCCAACGAAGAGAGTGCAATGAAGGCCCGGAGGCTGAAGGCTGCCTGGGAGGGCAAGAGGGCGGAGGCTGCATCGAAGGTCGTCACGGCACGGGCTCCTGCGTGGCTCGAATTGACCCCTGAGCGCACCTGGAAGGTTCGTGAAGAACGGGCTGCGGTGGTGCGCCGGATCTTCGACATGGCTGCGGAAGGGAAGGGCCAGAACCTCATTTCCGCGACCCTGAACCGTGAGGGTGTTCCTACTTTTGGAGATAGCACACGAACCCCTGGGAGGCACTGGCATCGAACCTATGTCATTCGCCTCCTCCGCAATCCGGCTGTTGTAGGGACATTCATTCCCCATGTGGTGGAGCATGAGGAGGGAAAGCGGAAGCGTGTAGCCCAAAAGCCAATCGAGGGCTATTACCCGGCCATCGTGGAGCGCGATGTTTACGAGCGTGTCCAAGCTCTTGCCATGGATACCTGTTCCCCCCTTCGAGGGCGTCATGCCACTCAGGGCACCATTCGGAACCTATTGGGTGGCATGGCTGTCTGTCCGCTGTGCCACGGGTCCATGACGAGGGTATCCAAGGGGTCGCGGGCCAAGGCTGGGAAGCCCTACCTCGTCTGCACAAGGGCTAAAGCAGGGGCTGGCTGCACCTATCATGCCGTGCGCATGGAAGATGTTGAGCGGAGGTTGCGCGAGAGCGCAGGATACATCGCCGCCACAGTCCCGGCACCTGATGGGGATAGCGACATTCAAGACAAAATCCGGTCTGTAGAGACTACGATTGAGGTGCTTGAGGAGGAACTTGGAAACCTCCTGGATGCCCTCTCCAAAAACCCTTCGCCAGCGATCAGCCAGCGGGTCCGAGAAACGGAGGCAGCAATTGAAGAGATGCGAGAGGAGCAGTCTGCATTGTGGGAGCGTGTATCAGCGACCCACGGTCCACTTCTTGAACAACGCATCGACAGACTGGTGACAGCACTGGAGGCCGATGAATTTGATGTGGGACAGGCGAACGTTGCCCTGCGTCAGGTTCTGTCGGGAGTGGTCGTGAACTACCTGACAGGCGAACTGGAACTCAATTGGCTCCACGGCGGAACTTCATACCTGATGTTCGCATGGCCTACGGTCAGCCAAGAGCCCGAGGTTGCATAGGTCCGCCCCTCTACCATCCGCCCTGTTTTTTCTTTTCGTCCCTGTCTCCCAGGGGACGGCTACAAATTCTGGAGCATCATGAAACGTATCTGTCGTGTTTCTGGCTGTGGAGCAGAAACAGCCTCCCGCTACAGTCCCTACTGCCGAAGCCACAAGACCCGCCTACGTCGCCACGGAGCGGTAGATCAAGAAGGTGTCACCGCTGCGGACCTGAAGCCCTACCTTGTGAGGGTAAGGAACAGAATTGAGAAGAACCACGAGAGCCCTGCATGGGGGCAGCTTGATAGTCGGTGGCTGTCTGTTGTCGATCACGCCAGAAGCATCATAGCTCATTTCAACAGTGGGAAGGCGGGATTGGGCTATGAGCGTAGAGCGGCCTATGAGGTCAAAAAGATTGCCGATGCCGCAAGGCCCCGCGCTGTTGTCGAGGTCGTTCTAGCGGTCTTCATCATGCAGGAGATGGAGCCACGGCGCTTCCGCTCGGATACGGCATTCCGGTTCCAACTCGTGCGCCGGGTGAGGGCGCTTGCTGATGTGAACGCAGGGCTGTCCTACGACAACAAGAGCAACAAGGTGCGCCGGGTCTATCGGGAGCTATCGCCAAGGGCCATTGCTGTTATTGGGCAATGGATTGCAGAGGCATTAGGCGGGGCAGGTATTCATTTGGCCCAATTAGAGCGCCAGGACGAAGGACGGCAAAAGGCTGAGCGTCTGGAGTTGCACAAGGCACTAGAGGAATTGAAATGAAGGCGAATGAAACCGCTGCAACGGTTGCTCGGCTCTACATCAACCAACTCGCACGGGACGAGGCATTCCAGATGAGGGCGAAGCTGGATGCCGGTGCCGTCAAACGATACGAGGGTGTCTACCGCTCAGGGAAGGCCATGCCGCCCGTGAAGGTCGCTCAAGTCGATGGAGTATTCATCCTGGTGGATGGATGGCATCGAGTGGCAGCCTTAGAGCGGCTTGGGCAAACTCAAGTTGAGGCAGAGGTCGTTGATACCTCACGAGATGAAGCTCTTTGGATGGCTGCCCAAGCCAATTTGGAGCATGGGGTTCCCCTCAAGGTCAAGGAATTACGTGAGGTGTTCAGGGCCTATGTAAGATCCAAGAGGCACGTTCTTCCCAGAGGTAAGTTCAAGTCCTACAGGGACATAGGGGCAGAGTTGGGTAAGCCAGCCTCAACCATCTACAACTGGATGAATAAGGACTTCCCCAAGGTAGCCGCGAAGATGGCTGGACATGAGAACTTCAAGGGAACTGGAGGGCTCCAAGAAATACCCCGAATGCCTTCTCAACTTGCCTCCGCAATGGAGGGCTTACAGCAGCTTCTTGCTGCTTTCCAATCCACCAGTGACCCTGATGATAGAGGAGCTATCCTTTCCGAGGCTAAGCGGGTAGTGGCGGAGATGGAGGGAAGCGGCAACTGGAGGATAGAAGATCCGGATTTTTAGCCTTGGGTTCCAGTGGGTTGCCCTGTCTGGCGTTCAAATTGAACACTTACAGTCAACATGGCGCTCCCAAAGCCTTGTTCCGCAAGGAGTCCAGCGTGTCTCCCGATGTTTTTGGCGAAAAATGCGAGAGGCTATGTCGAGTAATGGCCACGGACGGTTTCCCCCTCCGGGGCCACTCGCTACTTACTACCTGCCATTAGCGGCTTTTGGGATTGTTCGAGCAACCGTACTGGGCACTGAGGTAGTTCAGCGCAAGATCAGGAAACCCTACGGCCATCGAGCGCCCCTGCTTCTCCCAAGCAAGAACCAACTCTCTCGTCCGAAATGCAGGGTGGTTGACTGGTTGCCCGGTCCTCTCCGCGTCGATAATGCCACAGAACTCTCTGGCTTCACCTGTCTCCGCCCGGCGAAGGTATTCCATTGCAAGTAGCCCGTCGAAGACGCCTTGGGAGTAGCTTGTTGCTGCTAGTTCGCCAAGCTGCCCCTTACCAAGGAGTTCCTTGACCTGATTGATTGTCATTACCTCCGCTCGAACTCCTGTCTGGGTGCTACTCGCCAGCAGAAGGGCCGCAGTCGAAATAAGCAGAAGAGGGCGCATTAATCTTCTCTCAGGTCCCTTGATCGGGGACGCTGGCCAGGCCGCGCCGTGTCGCAAGCATATGCCCTACTAGGAGGGCGGCCACACCAAGGTTGAGATACATCCAGATGGATCGTGCAAGATGAAGGGGGATGATCGGATTGAAGATGATTGCCGATGCACCAAGCGCCAGACCCCACAGTGTGAGTTTCTGGGCTTCCTGGAACTCTCTCCAAGCAAGAAAGCCCGCTGCGCCACAGGTCACAATCCGAAGGAATGTGTAATAGCCGTACGGCAGCTTTGCCAGAGCGATACACAGGAGGAGGGCTGGAATGATCCAGACGAAACGCGGGAGGGTCTGCAATTTCACCTAACAGCCCTCAGATCTAGCGCCTACTACGAAAGCTATCAACAATTGTAGCAAGACCACCAAGAGCGAGGGTGAGAGCGAACCCTCCAAAGAAAAGCAGCCCAGCTTGCCACCATGCCCAGTGCCAATAATGAACTGCTCCCAACATTCCAAGTATTGGGCCCACGAGTGGCAGGTAAGCGAGAAGTAGGGCAAGAGGCCCAGCAATAATCCAGTGAAGACCTAGCCAGCCACCCAGCGCTGCCATGATGGCCGCAAGCTGAACTATGCCTAACCCGAAATAAATGACCCCCCCTAAAGCACCCATGCGATGTTCTCCTGCCCATCAAAGATTGGCCAGCCGCAGGTTAGATGCTCCCGGACTTAGCCCCCTTATAGGGTAACTTGGCAGTAAACCTCCGCAAGCCCAAAGCTCTCGGAGGTGTAGAGCAGGGAGGATTGTTAACAGCTTTGGTATCCGCCGAAGCTCTCATGGTGAGCCTTATCTCACCCCCTAAAGCGCTTCCCCTTTGGCAGGATCAGCGACGGTGCAATCTCAATCCGAGGGCGACGAACGGTCAGTCCCATTGCGGACTTTGCCATCTGGGCAGCATCGATGTCGTGAGCCACTGAAAGCATTTTCGAGTTTCTAGTTGTTACTCCAATAGCTTCTGTGGGATTGCGGAAGTTGGTAGGAGGGAAAAAGCAGGGTTCGTTCTCGTCAGACGGCTCAGATTTCAGGCTGTAAAGCCCGAACTGCGGTGCAATGAGATGTGAAAACTTGGTGAGACAAACCATCAGAGCGGTGCGACAGAAGACACCCGAAACAAAGATGGAGTTATACTCATCGAGCCCACTGTCTAGGCCAATTGGCCAATCAGGTGATACGTCATCTTGCTCCGCAATAAGCGAAACTGCCAAGGTAAGATGTGGCCTGATTGCTGTGAGGGAGGACGGCCCAAGAACCCTGTCCCGCACCGTATAGGCGTCAGAATAGACAGCGGACGGATCTGAGAAGTGATGGAGGTTCCAGAATAACCCCTCGAACTTCCACATCCAGCGGACCAGGAACTCTGCATCGCGGTCGGTGATCCCTGCTCCTGCTTCCATCCGCTCGAAGATCTCAGAGACAGGACCTTCCAGTTTTCCCCCAAGCTCATGGTTGCATTCCTCGCAAAGGGGGATTGTTGCGGCGGAAGGAGGAACTCTCTTCTCCTTGTCCCCATCAAACCACGCAACACCATGTTTCTTGATGTTGGCTCTCTCTGCGAGCCACTTCGGCCAGATGTGTTCTTTGGACATCTTGCGGCCGCTCCGATCACAGGCGACGCAACGCAACTTATACCGCTTGGCTTTGAGCCAGGTTGGTCCACTGGACTTTGTTTTCATGTTACTCTCGGTTCTGCCCAGCATCGTCTTTATTGCTCACGAGGCTACAAAGCAAGATCTGGGGTCTTGACGTAACTAATATGAGGAGATTGTGGCCGCCTGCGGCTGCGATCTCCAGAGTCCGTTTGGCACTTTCCTGTCCCTTGATGTCGCGCAGGTCCGGCAGAATGCCCGAAGCGGGCATGACGGCGGGCTCGGGACGGCTCATCACCTGCGTGCCTTTGAAATGGTTGGCGAGCTGGATGAGCGATCGGGGTCCGAGAATCTCCAAGTCGTCACTGGCCCAGGCAGCCTCCGGGCCGCAGGCCTCCGGGCAGATCAGCCCGTGCTGCCGTTCGACGGCGGCCATGGCGGCGGGCAGAACGCCCGCAACCGAGGTGATGGAGCCGTCGAGCGCCAGTTCGCCCAGGACCGTGAAACCATTGAGTGCGTCGCCAGGGATCGCGCCGATGGCGGCCATGACTCCGAGCGCGATGGGAAGATCATAATGGCTGCCTTCCTTGGGCAGGTCGGCAGGGGCAAGATTGACGGTGATGCGCTTGGCCGGAAGGGCCAGGCCCGACGCGATGAGCGCCGAACGAACCCGCTCCCTGGATTCTGCCACGGCCTTGTCGGGCAGGCCGACGATGGTGAAGGCAACCGTCCCGGGTGAGATCTGCACCTGCACGTCGACTGCGCGCGCCTCGATCCCTTCGAACGAAACGGTTGAAACGCGCATGACCATCAGGCTCGACTCCTCTCAGCGACATCCAATTCTAGCGCGACCAACGAAGGTGCGATAGTATTACGTTCGCAGCGGGTTGCCTTTATCCAATTCTTCCGCGGGAGCGTGGAACCCTCCTGGCATTTTGGCGTTGAGTCGCACTGCGCCGGCAAAATGGGCATGAAGCCCATAAGGGGATGATTCCTTTCCAAGGGAGAGACGACCATGGCAAAAGGTGTTGCCAGACCAGGAGTGCCGTGTGCGCCTGATGGCGCTGGCTCCCTGAACGTCTGAGCTTTCCATGCTCGTTTCGTTCCATGTCTTCCCCGATTTTTGCGGATTGCCGTCCGGCAGATCAGGAAATCGGGAATTGTTGACTCAGTTGCCTGGCACCGAAGCCCATCGTTCCCCGCCGAGAAGACGGTCGGCTTCATGTGACGCAGAGCCAGGTACGGCATCTGAACTTCTCGCGATGGCGGGTGCCGAGGAGAGACGTGTTGAGTAAGGTGAAGCCGTTGCGCATCCTGATTGTCGAAGATGAGTTTCTGATCGCACTGGAGCTCGAAAGCCTGCTTCAAGATGCGGGACACGATGTCGTAGGAATTGCGGCCTCTTCGGAAGAGGCCCTCGCTCTCGGCCGAGAGCTTTCCCCCGATCTTGCCTTCGTGGACATTCACCTCGCTGACGGCTTGACGGGCATCGGTGTAGCCCGTGAGCTGTCTGACCGGCATCATGTCACGGTGTTGTTCATGACAGCCAATGCTAATCGCATTCCCGAGGATTTCGCCGGCGCACGGGGCGTGATCGCCAAACCCTATACCGAACGGGGGGTGAGGGAAGCGCTGGCCTATGTCACGGCCGAGCACGAGCAGGACCTCGCTGCCACGGATTGGGCGAGCTTCGTACCGTTCGATGCCAAGAGCCGCGAGGAAAGCAGCTCTCAATTGACCTGATGCTTTATCCTATCGATGCGCCTTGAGACGGTAGAGCGCATCCAGCGCCTCCCGCGGCGTCATCTGATCGGGGTCCAAGGCATCCAGCGCTTCCCGAAGAGCATCCTTTTGCGGAGCCTTCGGAGGCTCCGCGCGCACAGGCGCGGCGAAGAGGGGCAGATCGTCGACCAGCGCACGCTTGGGATGTTCACGGTCCGACTTTTCCAACTCGCTCAGGATCGTCTTGGCCCGCTCGACCACCGCAGCGGGAAGACCCGCAAGGCGCGCCACCTGCAAACCATAGGAGCGGTCGGCGGCGCCCGGCACCACCTCGTGCAGGAAAACGACCTCGCCATTCCATTCCGTGACCTTCAGCGTCGCGTTGGAGATGCGCGGCAGCCGCTCGGCAAGGGCTGTCAACTCGTGGAAATGCGTGGCGAAAAGGGCGCGGCAGCGATTGGCTTCGTGCAGATGCTCGATGGCTGCCCAAGCGATGGACAGGCCGTCGAAGGTGGAAGTGCCGCGTCCGATTTCGTCGAGGATCACGAGAGAGCGCGCGGTGGCCTGGTTGAGAATGGCGGCGGTTTCCACCATCTCCACCATGAAGGTGCTTCGTCCCCGCGCCAGATCGTCGGCAGCGCCCACGCGTGAGAAAAGGCGGTCCACGACACCGATATGCGCCTCTTTCGCCGGCACGAAGGATCCCATCTGAGCGAGCACGACGATGAGCGCGTTCTGGCGCAGGTAAGTCGATTTGCCGCCCATGTTCGGGCCGGTGATCAGGAGGATATGGCCGGCGTCCTTGCCGGACAGATCGGCATCATTGGCGATGAAAGCCGTACCCTCGCGCTTGAGAGCCGCCTCGACCACGGGGTGGCGTCCACCCTTGACGGCGAAGGCCAGACCTGTGTCGACAACGGGACGCGTCCAATCGAGGCGAACGGCGAGGTCGGCGAGCGCTGCGGTCACGTCGATGACAGCAATGGCCTCGGCGGCGGAAGCGATGTCGCTCGACAGGTCGAGCAGTTCCTGCACCATCGCATCGAACAGGCCGAGCTCGATCTTCAAAGCGCGGTCAGCGGCAGACGCGATCTTCGACTCGAGCTCGCCAAGCTCCTGCGTCGAGAACCGCATGGCCCCCGCCATGGTTTGGCGATGGATGAAGACATCCTTGAAGGGGTCCTTCAGCAGATCCTCGCCCACATTCTGCGGCACCTCCACGAAATAGCCGATCATGTGATTGTGCTTCACGCGAAGCGTGCGGCAGCCGGTGTCGTTGGCATAGCGCGACTGCAGGGCTGCAATGAAGCGCCGGGAATCCTGCTGCAGCTCGCGCAGTTCGTCGAGATTGGCATCGTAAGCGGCGCGTATGAAGCCTCCGTCCCGCTTGAGAAGCGGCAGCTCATCGGCCAGAGCAGCCGCAAGCTTGTCGGCCACATCCGTGCTTAGGGATTGGAGCTTCTGCGCATTCGATCGAAGTTCCTTTGGCAGGTTGGGCGCGATGGCGAGTTCGAGGCCGAGCTCGCGCGCGGCAAACAATCCGTCGCGCACGCAGGCCAGATCGCGAGGCCCTCCGCGTCCCAGACTTAAGCGGGAGAGCGCACGCGCGAGATCGGGCGAGCGCTTGAGGATGCGCCGCAGACGCTCGCGCAGATCGGCGTTATCGACAAGGAACTCCACTGCGTCCTGGCGCTCGCGGATCATGTCGGGATCGGTGAGGGGACCTGCCAGACGCTCAGCAAGGCAGCGTGCGCCGCCGGGCGTGACGGTACAGTCGATGGCGGCGAGAAGGCTCCCCGCGCGCTCGCCGGAGAGCGTGCGCGTGAGCTCGAGATTGGCGCGGGTGGCGGCGTCGATGGCAAGCGCTGCCCCGGCATTCTCGCGAGCGGGCGGATTGAGAACCGGGCGGCTGTCGATCTGCGTCTTCTCGATGTAGAACAATATGCTTCCGGCTGCGGTGATCTCGGCGGCGCCGAAGGAGCCGAAGGCGTCGAGCGTGGAGACGCCGAAATATTCCTTCAGGCGGCGCTCGGCAGAAGCCGGGTCCAGACCCTCGCGGGACAAAGGCGTGATGGAGGCGCGTGTCTCACGCCAGAAGCCTGTGAGTTCCGGATCGTCATGGATGACATCCGGGACCAGGATCTCGCGCGGCTCGAAGCGGGCGATCTCCGCCGGCAGGCCGAGAGCGGCCGTTTCGCTCACCACGAAATGGCCGGTGGAGATATCGACGGCCGCCAGACCATAGCACCATTGCGTGTCGGAGATGCGCCGGCGGGCGACCGCCAGAAGGAAATTGGCGCGCCCCGGCTCCAGCAGACGCTCCTCCGTAATGGTGCCCGGGGTCACGAGGCGCACCACGTCGCGCCGCACCACGGATTTTGAGCCGCGTTTCTTGGCCTCCGCCGGATCCTCCGTCTGCTCGCAGACGGCGACCCGGTGGCCCAATCCGATGAGCCGCTGGAGGTAATCGTCCGCCCGGTCCACGGGCACGCCGCACATGGGGATATCCTGCCCCTGGTGCTTCCCGCGTTTGGTGAGCACGATGCCGAGCGCCTGGCTCGCGATCTCCGCATCCTCGAAGAACAGTTCGTAGAAGTCGCCCATCCGGTAGAACAGAAGGCTGTCCGGATTGGCGGCCTTGATCTCGATGTATTGCGCCATCATGGGTGTGACGCGGGTGTCCTGCGCAGGCTTTGGGCCGGCGTGGCTGGTCTGTTCGGTGCTCTCAGGGGCTTGGTACAGGGCTTGGGACGACATCCGCCTTATGTAGCAAAGCCCGCCGCTCCTTTCACCCGTATCATGCCCGTTGAAGGAGGGGTGTGCACAAGTCTTGAGACGAAGGGTCCCAGGCCTTATGGTCGCATCCCCCATAAAATGCGCCTCTGGGCCAAAACACGACAGTTCCATGACCGAAGAAACGCCCTCGACCCGCCGCAAGCGCCCCACTTTCACCGATCAGGAAGCTCTGCAGTTCCATTCTCAAGGCAGGCCCGGCAAGCTCGAGGTAGTGCCGACCAAGCCCATGGCGACCCAGCGGGACCTGTCGCTTGCCTATTCGCCGGGCGTCGCGGTGCCGGTTCTGGCAATTGCTGAAAACCCGTCGCTGGCCTTTGATTACACCACTCGTTCCAACATGGTGGCGGTGATCTCCAACGGCACGGCGATCCTAGGGCTCGGCAATCTCGGTGCCCTGGCCTCGAAGCCCGTGATGGAGGGCAAGTCGGTTCTCTTCAAACGCTTCGCCGACGTCGATTCCATCGATCTCGAGGTCGACACGGAGGATGCCGATGCCTTCATCAACTGCGTGCGCTATCTCGGTCCCTCCTTCGGAGGCATCAATCTGGAAGACATCAAGGCGCCCGAATGCTTCATCATCGAGGAGCGACTGCGGGAACTCATGGACATTCCCGTCTTCCACGACGATCAGCACGGCACGGCGATCATCGCGGCTGCAGGCCTCATCAATGCGCTGCACCTGACGGGCCGCGACATGGCGAAGACCAGGCTCGTGGTGAACGGCGCAGGCGCGGCGGGCATTGCCTGCACCGAGCTTCTGAAAGCCATGGGCTTTGCGCCCAATAACGTGATCCTCTGCGACACGAAGGGCGTGATCTACAAGGGCCGCACGGAGGGCATGAACCAGTGGAAGTCCGCGCATGCCGCCGACACGGATGCGCGCACGCTGGCTGATGCCTTGAAGGGCGCCGATGCAGTGTTCGGCTTGTCCGCCAAGGGCGCTTTCTCGGATGAGATGATCCGTTCCATGGCGCCCAATCCGATCATCTTCGCCATGGCTAATCCCGATCCGGAAATCACCCCGGAGGAAGTGGCGCGCATCCGCGACGACGTGATCATCGCAACCGGCCGCTCGGATTATCCGAACCAGGTCAACAACGTTCTGGGCTTTCCCTACATCTTCCGCGGCGCGCTCGACGTGCAGGCCACCACGATCAACATGGAGATGAAGATCGCTGCCGCCCAGGCATTGGCGGAACTCGCACGCGAGGACGTGCCGGACGAGGTGGCCGCCGCCTATCAGGGCGCGCGCCCCCGTTTCGGCCGGGACTACATCATCCCCGTTCCCTTCGACCCGCGCCTGATCCATACGATTCCGATGGCGGTCGCGCAGGCAGCCATGGAGACCGGCGTCGCCCGTCGTCCCATCGTGGACCTGAAGGCCTACAAGGCGCAGCTCTCCGCCCGCCGCGATCCCGTCGCCGGCACGCTCAACCGCATCTTCGAGCGCGTGCGCAAGATGCCCAAGCGGGTGGTGTTCGCCGAGGGTGAGGAGGAAAAGGTCATCCGTGCCGCCCTGTCCTTCGTGAACCAGGGGCTCGGCCGTGCCATCCTTGTGGGGCGCGAGGAGCGCATCGCGGAGACGGCAGCCCAGGCCGGCATCGAGCTCGAGGGCCGCGAAGGCATCGAGATTCACAATGCGCGCCTGTCCCGCCGCAACAGCACCTATGCGCAGTTCCTGTATGAGCGCCTGCAGCGCAAGGGTTATCTCTTCCGCGATTGCCAGCGCATGATCAATCAGGACCGAAACCACTTCGCCGCCTCCATGGTGGCCCTGGGCGATGCGGATGCCATGGTGACGGGCGCAACCCGCAACTATTCCACCGCTCTCGCGGACGTGCTTCACGTGATCGACCCCAAGCCCGGCCACCGCGTCATTGGCGTATCGCTGTGCCTTGCCCGCGGCCGCACGGTTCTTGTGGCGGACACGGCCATTCACGAGATGCCGAGCGCGCAGGAACTGGCGGAAATCGCTATCGAATCCGCCGGCGTCGCCCGCCGCCTCGGCTACGAACCACGCGTGGCGCTGCTGTCGTTCTCGACCTTCGGCCATCCGCGCGCCGAGCGCGCGGAGAAGATTCAGGAAGCGGTGCGGATCCTCGACCAGATGCGTGTCGATTTCGAGTACGACGGCGAGATGGCGGCCGACGTGGCGCTCAACCGCGATCTGATGGCCCAGTACCCCTTCAGCCGCCTCACAGGCCCGGCGAACGTGCTCGTCATGCCGGCCTTCCACTCCGCATCCATCTCGACCAAGATGCTGCAGGAACTCGGCGGGGCGATGGTCATGGGCCCTCTGGTGGTCGGCCTCGACAAGCCGGTGCAGATCGTTTCGCTCGGTGCCACCGATAACGACATCGTCAACATGGCGGCGCTCGCGGCCTACAATATCGGCGGCTGATCCGGCTTTTGGAACGTGCGAGGAACCATGAGCGGGGAGAGATCCTCCCCGCCGACCAGACCACTTGATCAAGGAAGAAGAGCAATCTTGAGCGTTCGGCAACCTACCACGGTCGTCTTCGACATCGGCAACGTCCTGCTTCGCTGGGACCCGCGCAATCTCTATCGTCAAATCTTCGAGGACGAGACGGAGATGGAATGGTTTCTCGGCAATGTCTGCACTCCCGACTGGAACGTGGAGCAGGACAGAGGGCGAGACTGGGACGAGGCCGTGGCCCTCCTCGTGAAGGATCATCCCAAGCACGAGAGCGCCATCCGGGCCTTTCACGAACGCTGGCCGGAAACCGTGTCCGGCACGTTCGAACAGAACGTGGCCCTGCTTCTGAAGCTGCGCCAAGCTGGTGTCCCGAATTACTGCATTACCAATTTCTCGGGCCCGAAGTTCCTGCTGGCGAAGGAGCGCTATCCGTTCCTGGCCGGCTTCGACGGGGTCATCGTCTCAGGCGACGAGCGCCTCCTGAAGCCCGACCCGGCCATCTATCACCTCCTGCTGGACCGCTATGGGCTTGAGGCTGCGGATTGCGTGTTCATCGACGACTCGCGGGCCAATGTCGAGGCGGCGCGAGGGGTCGGCATGCATGCGATCCATTATCTCGACGAGCAGGTCGATCTGGCCGCTGAATTGCGGCGCTACGGCTTTCCCGTCTGACGACGGCTTGCTCTTCGTCTCAGCTTGAGCCATCAGGCGGCATGCGCGTTTTCGACACGTCCCTCCCCATCGATGCGGTTCTCGAGCCTCTCATGGCGAGCCTGCGGGCGCGCGCCAACGCGGTGCTTGTGGCTCCGCCCGGAGCGGGCAAGACGACACGCGTGCCCCTGGTGCTGCTCGACGAGCCCTGGGTGAGGGGCGGCAAGATCATCGTGCTGGAACCCCGCCGCCTGGCGGCCCGCGCCGCAGCCGAGCGCATGGCTCAGACCCTGGGCGAGCAGGTGGGCGAGACGGTGGGCCTTCGCGTGCGTCTTGGCTCCAAGATCAGCCGGAGGACCCGCATCGAGGTGGTGACCGAGGGCGTCTTCGCCCGCATGATCCTCGACGATCCGACCCTCGATGGCATTGCCGCCGTGCTTTTCGACGAGTTCCACGAGCGCTCGCTCGATGCTGATCTCGGTCTTGCTCTGGCGCTCGATGCGCAAGGCGGCCTGCGTGAGGACCTGCGCCTGCTGGTCATGTCAGCGACGCTCGATGGCGCACGGGTTGCGAAGCTGCTCAGCGATGCGCCGGTGATCGAATCCGAAGGCCGAGCCTATCCGGTGGAGACTCGCTATCTCGGGCGCGATTCCAACCGCCGCATCGACGAGCAGGTGGCAGATGCCGTCATGCGCGCCTTGCGGGCGGAGAGCGGATCGATCCTTGTCTTCCTCCCAGGGCAGGGCGAGATCCGCCGCGTCGAAACGCTCCTGCGTGAGCGTGTGACCGATCCCACTGTCGATGTCGCGCCGCTCTATGGTGCGCTTGATCGGGGAGAGCAGGATCTGGCGGTAAGCCCCGCAAAGCCGAGCCGTCGCAAGGTCGTGCTGGCGACCTCCATCGCCGAGACCTCGCTCACCATCGAAGGCGTGCGCGTGGTCATTGATTCAGGTCTCGCCCGCGTTCCGGTCTATGAGCCGAATATCGGGCTCACGCGGCTTGAGACCGTGCGCGTCTCCCGCGCTGCCGCCGATCAGCGCCGGGGCCGCGCGGGACGAACGGAGCCGGGCGTCTGTTATCGCTTGTGGGAAGAGGCCGCGACCGGCGCGCTCGAACCTTTCGCACGGCCTGAAATTCTCGCTGCCGATCTGGCCCCCTTGCTTCTCGACTGCGCGGCCTGGGGCGTGACCGATCCGTCGACTCTCGCATTCCTCGACCCTCCGCCAGTTCCTGCAGTGAAGGGGGCCCGGGCGTTGCTGCAACAGCTCGAAGCCCTCGATGAGGAAGGGCGCATCACCGACATCGGGCGGCGCCTGCGCGACCTTCCTCTGCCGCCGCGTCTCGCGCGCATGGTGCTGATGGCCGGTGAGAGCGGGCAGGGGCGCGATGCGGCGGATCTCGCCGCCGTGCTCGTCGAGCGCGGCCTCGGCGGCGACATGGTGGATCTCACGGAACGCGTCGAGCGCTTCCGCCGCGACCGCTCACGACGCGCCGAGGACATGCGGCGCATGGCGGAAGGCTGGGCGAGAAGCCAATCCAGTTCTGTGACGGGCGAGCCGCGCTCGCTGGGCGCCCTGCTCACCCTTGCCTATCCCGATCGCGTCGCAAAGGCGCGCGGCAAGCCTGGCGAATACCTCATGGCCAACGGACGCGGGGCCTTGCTCGAAGCCCATGATCGCCTGGCGAAGGAGCCTTATCTCGCCATTGCCGAGATCGCAGGCGGCGCTGCCTCCGCACGCATTCTTGCGGCCGCTCCGATTGCTGTCGAGGATATCGAGGCATCCTTCGCAAATCACATCCAGCAGAGCGAGGAGGTCACCTTCGATCGGCAGGCCCGGGCCTTGCGCGCCCGTGCCGTGCGCCGTCTCGGCGCACTCGTGTTCAACGAACGGCCCTTGAAGATTCCTGCGACCGACGAAGCGGCGCGTGCGTTGGTGCGAGGGCTCGTGTCACTCGGCCCCGATGCATTGCCATGGTCCAAGGCCCTGGCGCAGTGGCGCGAGCGCGTGATGTTCCTGCGCAGGGCCGAAGGGGACGAATGGCCCGATCTCTCTGATGAAGCCTTGATGGAAACGGCGGAGGAGTGGCTCGCGCCGCATCTCGTGGGGAAGGCTGGCCTCAACGACATCGGCGCCGATCTGGTGAGCGAGGCGCTTCGCAGCCTTCTGCCCTGGAACCTTCAACGCCGTCTCGATATCGAGGCGCCGACGCATGTCGAGGTGCCGACGGGTTCGCAGATCGCCATCGATTACGGTGCGGAAGAAGGGCCGGTTCTGGCGGTGCGCGTGCAGGAATTGTTCGGCCTCGACAAGCATCCCACCATCGCGGCGGGACGGGTGCCGCTGATCCTGCATCTGCTCTCGCCCGCGCAGCGTCCCATCCAGATCACCCGTGATCTGCCGGGTTTCTGGCGGGGATCATGGGCCGCCGTGCGTGCCGATATGCGTGGGCAATATCCGAAACATTCCTGGCCGGACGATCCTCTCACCGCACCGCCCACGCGGCGCGCAAAGCCGCGTGGGACCTAATCTCGGAACGACTCGATCAGTCGCTCGGCCGTAGCGCGGTTCAGGGCCATCGGGATGTTGTAGACGAGCGCGAGGCGCATCAGGGCCTTCACGTCCACATCATGCGGATGGGGCGAGAGCGGATCCACGAAGAAGAACAGAGCGTCGACCCGCCCCTCCGCGATCATGGCGCCGATCTGCTGATCGCCGCCGAGTGGGCCGCTCTTCAGGCGCGTGACGGAGAGCGAGGGACAGCGCTCCATGATGCGCCCGCCGGTGGTTCCGGTGGCGAAGAGGGTGAAGGGACGGATATCGTTCTCGAACATGGCGACGAAGTCCGCCAGGTCGTTCTTCTTGGCGTCGTGGGCTACGAGCGCCAAAGTCAGCTTCTTCATGAATGAGGCTCAATTGCTCCAGCGGTCGCGCCACTGCATCTCGCCGGCAAGGCAGTTCGTGGGGGACGCGCTCTGAATACGTTTGATGATGGGAGGCTGCTCAGGGACAAGGTTGGCGATCTCAAGCAGGATCTTCGTCTTGATGGCCTCGACGAACTGGTCGCGCTCACGGACGGGAACCGTGAAGGCCCCTTGGCCGCCGATCACGCAATCCTTGTAATAGACATCGAGTTCGGGGATGTCGAGATAACCGGGCTTGCGCAACATGATGGGCAAGCCGTTGATGGTGATGCCTTTGGCCAGGGCCTCGTCCCGGGCCTGCACCACCCCCCGGCCCTGGTTGTTGGGCCCGTCGCCGGAGACGTCGATCACCTGCCGGGTGGCCTGAACGCCGCTTTGTTCGAGCAGCTTCACGCTGAAATCGATGGCGCTGGAGATCGAGGTGCGCTGCGCACGCCGGAGAGGCGTCGAGGCGATCTTATCCGCGAAGGACATCAGGCTCTCGGGGTTGTCGAGAACCGTCCAGGGCACGATGACCTTCTGATCCGGCGATCCTGCCCATTCCATATAGGTCACCGCGATCTTGCCGATCATGCCGCTGCGGATCGCATCATGCACTTGGCTGGAGCGGAAGGCCTGCGCGAACCCTTCTCGCTGCAGGGCCTGCTCGTCCGTATCCATGGAGAAGGAGATGTCGACGGCGATCACGAGAGCAAGGTCGACCTCCGTTTCGCTCTGCGCCTGCGCGGGCGGAACGAGGCACGTCCACAGCAAGGCTAGTCCTGCGGCCAGATGAGTCAGCGTAGAGCGAACCATCGTATTCTCCTCTGCAAGGGAGGCGGACTGGTTTGCTCAGTGTGCCAGCTTCTGGTCTTCGCGCAAGGTCACGGTGTCATGTGTCAAGCTTGGCTTTGATCAGATCGAGCGCAGCCTGGAATGCCCCATCGGCGTCGAGATGGGTGGTGTCGAGGGTGATCGCGTCGGGCGCAGGCTTCAAGGGAGCGGTAGCCCGGTTCATGTCGCGCTCGTCGCGGCGGCGGATATCATCGAGAATTGCGGCGTATTCCGTCTGCTCGCCGCGCTTCTGAAGTTCCAAGTGCCGACGGCGGGCCCGCTCCTCGGGAGCCGCCGTGATGAACAGTTTCACATCTGCGTGAGGGCAGACCACGGTGCCGATGTCGCGCCCGTCGAGCACGGCTCCGGGCTCCTGCCCGGCGAACTGGCGCTGGAAGGCGAGAAGGGCGTCGCGAACCGGCTGGTAGGCGGAGACGACCGAGGCGGCCTCACCCATCTCGGCACCGCGCAGGCGCGGATCGTCGAGGTGAGTAACGTCCAGGTCGAGCGCCACCGCATGAGCGGCGTCCCGATCGGTCAGGGGGACCTCCCGGTCGAGCATCACGCGGGCAACCGCCCGGTAGAGCAGACCGGTGTCGAGATGCGCGAAGCCGAAATGCTCCGAGAGGCGCTTGCCCAAGGTTCCCTTGCCGGAGGCGGCGGGGCCGTCGATGGCGATGATCATGGGCGGCTTCAGTCCTGAATCGTGGCGCCGAGTTCGCGCATGAGCGGGATGAAGGTGGGGAAGCTGGTGATGATCATGGCGCCGTCGTCCACAACCATCGGCTCCTTCGTCGCCAAGCCCATCACGAGGAAGGACATGGCAATGCGGTGATCGAGGTGGGTCTTCACCGCATTGCCGCCGCCGCGCACGGTCTTGGAGCCATGGACGATCAGGTCGTCGCCCTGGATTTCATGATCGACACCGGCCTCCGCAAGGCCCGCAGCGACGGCGGCGAGGCGATCCGATTCCTTCACGCGCAACTCGTGCAGGCCCTGCATGCGGGTGGTGCCTTCGGCGAAGGAGGCAGCCACCGCGAGGATCGGGTACTCGTCGATCATCGCCGGTGCCCGGCCGTGGGGAACCGTGACGCCGGTGAGCTTGCTGTGGCGCACACGCAGGTCCGCCACGGTCTCGCCGCCCTCGTCGCGCTCGTTCAGGCGCTCGATGGAGGCCCCCATCTCCAGAAGGGTGGTGATGAGGCCGGTGCGCAGCGGATTCATCATCACGCCCTCGATGATGATGTCCGAGCCTGGGGTGATGAGGGCCGCCACCAGCGGGAAGGCGGCGGAGGAGGGGTCCGAGGGGACCACGATATCGGTGCCGCGAAGCTCCGGCTGGCCCTGGAGGGTCACGGCGCGACCGTCGGCGCCATGGGGCGCAACTTCGACCCTCGCCCCGAAATGGCGCAGCATGCGCTCCGTGTGGTCGCGGGTCGCCTCGCGCTCGATCACGGTGGTCCGGCCTGGGGAATTGAGGCCCGCCAGCAGGATCGCCGACTTGATCTGAGCCGAGGCCGCCGGGGTCTCATAGGTGATGGGCAGCGTCTCCTTCGGGCCCCTGAGGGTCAGGGGCACGCGGCCGCCCTCGGCCTCGCTCACCACGGTGACGCCCATCTGCGCGAGCGGGTCGAGGATTCGGCGCATGGGGCGCTTGCGGAGCGAGGCATCGCCGTCGAAGGTGGAGGTGATCGGATGGCTGCCGGCGACACCCATCATGAGGCGAGAGCCGGTGCCCGCATTGCCAAAATCGAGGATGTCCTTGGGCTCCACCAGCCCGCCGATGCCGACCCCCTTCACCCGCCAGCGGCCCGGGGCCTCCCGGGTGATGGTGGCGCCGAGCGCCCGACAGGCCTCGGCCGTGCGCAGCACGTCGTCGCCCTCAAGCAGGCCTTCCACGCGGGTTTCACCGATGGAGAGGAGCCCGAAGATCATGGAGCGGTGGGAAATGGACTTGTCGCCGGGAACGCGGATGCGCCCTTTCAGGGCACTTCCGGACCTGCTGGAGACGGGGGAGGCAGGGCCATGCGCGTGGGACATTCTCTGAATTCCTTGGAGCCTTCTCTTTAAGGCGGGCTCTAACACGGGCTTTTCCCGCCGTCACGCGCTCGATGCGCAGGGAGAGGGCTTCGATGCAATTTCCTATTTGACAAGGCCTTCCCTCATGACTAACGGGTGCCTTCCCAACCATTCACTTCCATAAGGCAATCACCCGTGGCCAAACCGGAACTCGGCTTGAAGCGCCAGTGCATGAGCTGCGGCGCGAAATTCTACGATCTCAACAGGGACCCGGCGGTCTGCCCGAAATGCGGCACCGTCTTCCAGGCTGTGGCCCTCAGCCGCGCCGCTGCGCCCGCAGTCGCCCGCTCCTCCGATGAGGACGAGGATGTCGAGCTGGATGTCGCCGGTCCGGAGATGATTTCCCTCGACGAGGTCGAGGCTGGCGAGGGCGACAAGGACATTCCGGTCGATGACGATATCGACGTGGGCGACGACGATACCGACGATACCTTCCTCGAGGACGAGGAAGAGGGTGACGACGACGTCTCCGATCTGATCGATAGCGATCTGGAAGACGACGAAGAGGCTTGAACCTCGGGCCAGAGCCGACTATAGAGACGCCGCTGCTTCGAGCAGCGACCCGCCGCGGTGCCCTAAACACCGCGGACCACAAGGGGCCATAGCTCAGCTGGGAGAGCGCTTGCATGGCATGCAAGAGGTCGGCGGTTCGATCCCGCCTGGCTCCACCAAATCTTCAAAAAACAGCCGCCTTCGGGCGGCTTTTTTGTTATGCCGCCTAGCTTTGTGCGCTGCATCATTCCTTTGTCTCATGGAAAGAGCGCCGGTCTTCATTTTTAGTCGCTGCGCCTTAAGCTCTAGGGCAGGGATGTCCACTCCACGAAAGCGGGAACAATGACGCGCGTCCAGACGAACGGCCTCCAGGTTGCACCGGTTCTTCACGACTTCATCGAGCGGGAGGCCCTCAACGGCACGGGAGTATCGGCGGAAGCCTTCTGGAAGGGGCTCGCCGGGCTGGTCCGGGACTTCGCGCCGCGCGACCGTGAGCTTCTGGCCGTTCGTGACAGGATCCAGGCGCAGATCGACGAGTATCACCGGGCCCGCAAGGGCAAGCCCTTCGATCAGGCCGAGTACGAGCGCTTCCTGCGCGACATCGGGTACGTTCTGCCGGAGCCCGAGGATTTTGCGGTCAGAACGCAGAACGTGGATGACGAGATCGCACGGATTGCCGGTCCCCAGCTCGTGGTGCCGGTCTCCAACGCCCGCTATGCGCTCAATGCCGCTAATGCCCGTTGGGGCAGCCTCTACGATGCCCTCTACGGCACGGATGCGATCCCCGAGGAGGACGGGGCCACCCGTTCCGGCGGCTACAACAAGGCGCGCGGCGCCAAGGTGGTTGCCCGCGCCCGTGAAGTGCTGGACCAGGCGGCGCCGCTCGCCCAGGGCAGCCACAGGGATGCCACGGCTTACGCCCTTCGCGGCGGCGCGCTTGCCGTGAAGCTCCAGGACGGCAGCGAGACGGGGCTGAAGGATGCAGCGCAGCTGGCGGGCTATCAGGGGGACGCTGCCAATCCTTCCGCGATCCTGCTGCGCCACAACAACCTGCATATCGAGATCAGGATCGACCGCTCGAACCCGATCGGCGCGGACGATCCGGCCGGCGTCGCCGATCTCGTGATCGAATCAGCTGTCTCCGCCATCATGGACCTGGAGGATTCGGTCGCTGCCGTGGATGCCGAGGACAAGGTGCAGGTTTATCGCACCTGGCTTGGCCTGATGAAGGGCGACCTCGTTGAGAGCTTCGAGAAGGGCGGACGCATCATCGAGCGCAAGCTCAATCCCGATCGCGTCTACACCGCGCCGAACGGCGGCGAGCTTCGCCTCCATGGGCGCAGCCTCATGCTGGTGCGCAATGTGGGCCACCACATGTTCACCGACGCAGTGCTGGACGAGGCGGGCAAGGAGACGCCTGAGACCATTCTCGATGCGGCCGTGACTTCGCTGATCGCCATCCACGATCTCAAGGGCAAAGGCTCATTGCGCAACAGCCGCGCGGGCTCGGTCTACATCGTGAAGCCCAAGATGCATGGGCCGGACGAGGTGGCCTTCGCCAGTGATCTTTTTGCTGCCGTCGAGGGCATGCTCGGGCTCGCCCGCAACACGCTCAAGATGGGCATCATGGACGAGGAGCGGCGCACCACCGTCAACCTCAAGGCCTGCATCAAGGCCGCCGCCGAGCGTATCGTGTTCATCAACACGGGCTTCCTCGACCGCACCGGCGACGAGATCCACACCTCGATGGAAGCCGGACCCATGATCCGCAAGAACGACATGAAGTCGACCGCGTGGATCAAGGCCTATGAGGACAACAACGTGGATGTGGGCATGCTCTGCGGCCTGCCGGGCCATGCGCAGATCGGCAAGGGCATGTGGGCAGCACCTGACAAGATGGCGGACATGATGGTGCAGAAGATCGGCCACCCGCAGGCCGGCGCCAGCACTGCCTGGGTGCCGTCCCCCACGGCCGCAACGCTCCATGCGCTGCATTATCATCAGGTGAACGTTCAGGCGCGTCAGGCCGAGCTGAAGTCGCGCCAGCGTGCGAGGCTCTCTGACATTCTGACCATCCCGGTCTCGCAGTCGAACTGGGCGCCGGACGCCGTGCAGCAGGAACTCGACAACAACTGCCAGGGCATTCTCGGCTACGTGGTGCGCTGGATCGATCAGGGTGTCGGCTGCTCCAAGGTGCCGGACATCCACGATGTGGGGCTGATGGAAGACCGCGCGACCTTGCGCATCTCCAGCCAGCACCTGGCGAACTGGCTGCGCCACGGCATCGTCACGGAGGTACAGGTCATGCAGACCCTGCGCCGCATGGCGGAGGTGGTGGATCGTCAGAACGCGGGCGATCCGCTGTATAAGCCCATGGGGCCCGGCTTCGACGGCCCTGCCTTCAAGGCGGCCTGCGATCTCATCTTCAAGGGGGCAGCGCAGCCCAACGGCTACACGGAATACGTGCTGCACGAACGCCGCCGCGAGGCAAAGGCCCTGGGCGCGCCGGACCGCTCGGATGAGGGCGGCGTCACAACGAAGTAGGATCGAGCGGGGCGCCAAAAGGCGCCCCGAGCTTTTTAGGGCTCAATGATCCGACGCTTTGTGCGTCAGTGCGTCCACCATGCCGCCGATAAGGTTCGTGCTCAAGAGATGTTCCGTCGTGAGATCGAAGCGCAGCGGCACGAGGGCCGAGGGAAGCGCGTTCATCCACTCCCTCATATGACGCGCGGCGGCAACGGCTTCGTCGCGCGACACAGCCCGGAAGCGCACCGGCGTACCCGGCCGCATCTGCGCGAAACGTGCGAGGTCGGCGCTGATGATCGTCGCGATCTTCGGATAACCGCCTGCCGTCTGCCGGTCGCGCATGAGGACAATGGGAAGGCCGCTGCCGGGCACCTGGATGTGTCCGTCCACGATACCATCGGACACGATGTTGAAGCCTTTCGCGTGTTCGAGTTGCGGCCCATTCAGCTGAAAGCCCATGCGGTCCGCCTGCGGGCTGATGCTGAACTCGGCGCTCAAGAATGTACGGATCGCATTCTCCGTAAAGTAATCATCCTGCGGCCCCATCATCACGCGGATGGGGCCGCTCTCCTCCAGAGGCTCGAACGGCAGGTGCATCGGCGGCGCCTCGCTTTGAGCATCGGACTTGCAGGACAGGCGGTCTCCAGCTTTCAACGCCGCTCCGTTCAAGCCGCCAAGGCGGGAGCGCTGGTGAAACGACAGGCTGCCGAGCTGCGGCTCGATCAGGAAGCCGCCGGCAACCGCGAGATAGGCGAAGGTGCCGCTGCGTGCGTGCCCGATCTGCAGCGTATCGCCTTCGTTCAGAACGATGGTCGTGCGCGGCTCGACCGGCGTATCGTTGACGCTCGCCGTGCAACCTGCGCCGACAAGCGCCACGCGGAATGCGCCGCCTTCGCAGGTGAAGCTGCCGCCGAGATTCACGAATTCGATGGCAGCCGTTTCCGGCGGATTGCCGACGAGGGCATTGGCCATGGCAAGGCACCGGCGGTCCATCGCGCCGGAGGGCGAGACGCCGAAGCGCTGATAGCCGATGCGGCCCCCATCCTGCAGGCTCGTGATCGGGCCGCAGCTTTTCACCACAAGGCTCGTCATGCGCTCACCCGTTCGGCGACAGGCTCGCCCGCCAGCGACGCTTTCTCCAGCGCATCCCAGCGCGAGGCGTCGATGGGCTCGAAAACGATCTCGTCTCCGGCGGCGAAGAGGAAGGCGGGATCGCGCTCGGGCGCATAGCTCAAGACAGGGGTGCGCCCCAGAAGGTGCCATCCGCTCGGCATCTCCATCGGCACAATGCCGGCCTGCTCGCCGCCGATCATGATCGAACCGCTGGGGACCTTGAGGCGCGGCTGCGTGCGCCTTGACGTGGCGATGCGCGGATCGAGCCCGCCGAGATAGGCAAAGCCCGGCAGAAAGCCGATCATATAGATCCTGTAGACCGTGCTCGAATGGATCTCGATGACGTCCGCAGCCGTGAGCCCATGGCGCTCGGCCACATCGTCAAGATCGACGCCGTACTCACCGCCATAGACCACCGGAACGCGCCAGCGCGTGCCTGTGGCCCTTTTAGAAGGCAGATCACGTGTCGCCTCTTCGAGCCAGCCAATAAGGGCATCGTAATCCAGCACCGCGGGGTCGAATTGCAGGGTCAGGGACCGGTAGGTGGGGACGGTCTCGATGAGGCCTGCCGGAGGGTTCGCTTTCAGCAGGGCATCGAGCGCGAGCACCTGGCCGTTCAGGTCGGGATCGATCGTGCTGCCGAACTCGACCGTGAGGGCGCTGTCGCCGCAGGGGAGAAAACGTGGAGTCGGCACCGTTCATCCATCCAATCGTCGCCCCAATCTGTCTCACATTGACGCCAGGGCGACAATGGCAAGAGCTGCCCTTAGGCCATGCACTCGGGACAGGTGAGGGTGGCTTTGGCTGGCAGCCTCGGCATCCTCCTTTTTGCTAGGCTCACCTCTGCTTCCCCGTTCGTGCTATGTCAGCCCTCACTCGGGAGCCCTGGGGTGCTAAGGCCCATGCGGAGTAGATCATGACTTTGAAATCGAAGAATGCCGTCGTCACCGGTTCCACCAGCGGGATCGGCCTCGCCATTGCCCGGGCGCTCGCCAAGGAGGGCGCGAACGTGGTCATCAACGGCCTGGGCGATGCGGCCGAGATCGAGAGGACCCGGGCGGCCATCGAGAGCGAATTCGGCGTGAAGGCCATCTATTCGCCGGCCAACATGCTCAAGGCCGATGAGATTGCCGACATGATCCATCAGGCCGAAAAGAATCTCGGCAGCGTCGATATTTTGGTCAACAATGCGGGCATTCAGTTCGTCTCGCCGGTGGAGGAATTCCCGGTCGAGAAGTGGGACCAGATCATTGCCATCAATCTTTCCTCCGCCTTCCATGCGATCCGCGCTGCGGTCCCGGGCATGAAGACCCGCAAGTGGGGGCGCATCATCAACACGGCTTCCGCCCATTCCCTCGTGGCTTCACCCTTCAAGTCGGCCTACGTGGCCGCCAAGCACGGCATCGCGGGCTTGACCAAGACCGTGGCGCTGGAGGTTGCGACCCACGGCATCACCGTGAACTGCATCAGCCCCGGCTATGTCTGGACGCCTCTCGTGGAGAACCAGATCCCCGACACCATGAAGGCCCGCGGCCTCACCAAGGAGCAGGTCATCAACGACGTGCTTCTGGAAGCGCAGCCCACCAAGCAGTTCGTGACGGTCGATCAGGTGGCGGCTCTTGCGGTTTTCCTCTGCTCGGATGCCGCGAGCCAGATGACGGGCACGAACCTTTCCATGGATGGCGGCTGGACCGCGAAGTAGATCCCATACGAAAGCGCCCTGTCCGCTGTGGGACAGGGCGCATCCTCGCAATGCTGTGATCTGGAATTTCGGCTTATTTCAAGCCGAACTGAGCCTTGCTGATGAGCCTGTCGTTCTGGAACATGGCATTCATGTTCCCGCCCATCATTCCGGCTACGCCTTTGGCCTGCCAAGTGTACATGATCGTTTTGTAACCCGCGATGCTGGAGGATGACATCTCCTCTCCCTCGCAGCCCAGAACCTGGGTGGCCTCGCTATAGCTCATCCCCTCCTTCAGCTGGCTGTATCCGCTCATCGTCGCGCAGTTGTTTCCCGCAGCCAGTGACGGAGAGGAAAATGCAATAAGAGTAAGGAGAGTGCTCGTTGCAAGCCGCTTCATCGTTTCGGTTCCGATCAGAAGGTGTATCAAAGCTGGATTTCTTCGCACTCCAAGGTACTGAGCAATAGTGAAGGACAGGTAATTGCACGGCTAGTCGAGGCTTGCCTTTCCCGCGTCAGAACGATCCAATCATGCTTTCGCGAAAGCGTCCGTCGTCTCGATGAGGTGGTGCAGAATGCCGGGTTCGTTCACCGCATGGCCCGCATCGGGTACCATGATGAACTGGGCTTCAGGCCAGGCCTTGTGCAGGTCCCACGCGGTCTTGGCCGGCGTTGCCATGTCGTAGCGGCCCTGGATGATGACGCCGGGAATACCCTTCAGCCTGTCGGCATCACGGATCAGCTGCCCTTCCTCGAACCATCCTCCATGGACGAAGTAGTGGTTCTCGATGCGCGCGAACGCGATGGCGTAATGCGGATCGCCGAACTGGTCGCTGAAGCCCTGGTTGTGAAGGAGGGTGATCGTCTCGCCCTCCCAGAGGCTCCATGCTTGCGCAGCCTCCGCTTGGATGGCCGGGTCGGGGTGCGTCAGACGCTTGCGATAGGCTGCCATCATGTCCCCGCGTTCCTCCGGCGGAATGGGAGCCAGATAGCGCTCCCACTTGTCCGGGAAGATCCATGAGGCACCCTCTTGGTAATACCAGAGCAACTCGGCCCGCCGCAGGGTGAAGATGCCGCGCAGAACGAGTTCGCTGACGCGCTCCGGATGGGTTTCGGCATAGGCGAGGGCAAGGGTCGACCCCCAGGAGCCGCCGAACACCATCCACTTGTCCACACCAATCATCCCGCGAAGGCGCTCGATATCGGCCACGAGGTGCCAGGTGGTGTTGGCCTCCAGGCTCGCATAGGGCGTCGAGCGCCCGCACCCGCGCTGATCGAACAGCAGTATCTTATACTTCGTGGGGTCGAACAGCCGACGCTGCGTCGGCGAGCAGCCGCCTCCCGGGCCGCCATGGAGAAACACCACCGGCTTTCCTTTCGGATTGCCGCATAATTCCCAATAAACCCGATGCCCGTCGCCCACATCGAGCATGCCGTGATCATAGGGTTCGATGTCGGGGTAGAAGGTGCGCATGGCGAAATGGGCTCCCGAGAACAGATTTTATCCATAGCGTTGAGGCCGGAGGCTGTCATCCTCGGAAGGGATAATGAGCCGGCTTCATACCCCCTAGCGTGTCGTTTGACTGTCATATAACTTTGCAACTGGGGAACAGGGTAAAAGCCCGTCCACATGGAGGATGACAATGTTGACCAAGCGCGCCAGCCTGAAGCTGGCTACGGCCTTCGCCGCTTTGATGATCACCGGCACGGCCCACGCTGCCGAGAAGCTGAGGCTTCTGACCTGGGCTGACTACGCTCCCAAGGAGATCGTGGATCAGTTCACGAAGGAGACCGGCATCGAAGTCGAGATCACGCTCTCGAACAACGAGGAGATGATCTCCAAGCTGCGCGCCACTCAAGGAGCGGGCTTCGACCTGGTGCAGCCGAGCCAGGACCGCATCGCCGGCCCGCAGACCGAGTTCGGCATCTACAAGCCGCTCGACCTGTCGAAGATCAAGTCAGACCAGTTCATTGCCTCCATGCTCGAGGCCACCAAGAAGAACACCACCGTCGACGGAAAAGTCTACGGCGTTCCCCATATCTGGGGCACGGACGGCCTCGTCGTGAACACGAAGCTTGCTCCGAAGGTCGCCGATTACAACGACCTCTGCGATCCTTCGCTTGCCGGCAAGACCAGCTTCCGCTCCAAGCGCCCGGCTCTCATCGCCTTCGCGTTCGCCAACGGCATGGATCCCTTCGCCTCCTACGGCGACGCCAAGGCCTACACCGCGATGATGGAGAAGGTCGGTGCCAAGCTCGCCGAGTGCAAAAAGACCGTGAAGTTCTTCTGGGACGGCAAGGATCAGCTCCTCAACGCGCTGCGCTCCGGCGAAGTCGTCGCCGCCATGGCATGGGATACGGGCGGCTGGAAGCTGAACTCCGAAAGCGCGGACATCAAGTTCATTGCGCCGAAGTCGGGCGCGCTGGGCTGGGTCGACACCTTCGCGATCCCTGCGAAGGGTCGTAACGATGACGCCGCCTACAAGTGGATCAACTTCAACATGCGCCCTGAGATTGCCGCCAAGGTCGCCGCTTCCGCCGGCAACTTCACGGCTTCGAACGGTGCCGACAAGCTCATGCAGGGCAAACTGAAGGATCAGTTCGCCGAGAGCTTCCCGAAGGCCGCCATCGACAACATCAAGTGGTACCCGGCCGTGCCTGCCGGCATCGAAGAGATCGAGGGCAAGATCCTCGACCGTCTGAAGGCCGGCTCGTAAAGCTCTGCTTCAATGACCTTACATCCCCCGGCCTGTCCGGGGGATGCCTGTTTGTACGCTTGTCTCGGCAGTGTCATGGCCCATTCCACCGATCTCGATCTCGTCAACGTCATCAAGCGTTTCGGCGCGCATGCGGCCGTCAACGACGTGAGCTTCAGCGTTGCTCCCGGCGAGTTCTTCTCCATTCTCGGCCCTTCCGGTTGCGGCAAGACCACGCTGATGCGCATGATTGCAGGCTTCGAGCATCCGACATCCGGCGATATCCGCATTCGCGGCCAATCGATGGTCGGCGTTCCGGCCAACAAGCGGCCGGTGAACATGGTTTTTCAAAGCCTCGCCCTCTTCCCGATGATGAGCGTGGGCGAGAACGTTGCCTACGGCTTGACCTGCCGCGGGGTCTCGCGTGCCGAAGCCGAGGAACGCTCCGCTCGCATGCTGGAGCGCGTAGGCCTCAAAGGGTTCGGCGAGCGTCGTGTGACGGCGCTTTCCGGCGGCCAGCGTCAGCGCGTGGCGATTGCCCGCTGCCTCGTCCTAGAGCCGACGCTCGTGCTCCTCGACGAGCCGCTCGGCGCGCTCGATCTGAAGCTGCGAGAGCATATGAAGATCGAACTCAAGCAGTTGCAGGCTACCTTCAACACCACTTTCGCCTACATCACCCACGACCAGTCGGAAGCACTCGTGATGTCCGACCGCATCGCCGTGATGAACCAGGGCCAGTTCGAGCAGGTGGGAAGTCCGCGCGAGCTTTATCACAACCCCGCGACGCCTTTCGTTGCGAGCTTCGTGGGCGAGACCAACAGGTGGCAGGGTGAAGCAGCCGCTGGCTCGAACGGCGCCATCTCGGTTCGCCTGCCGTCCGGCACGGTCGTGCAGGGGCAGGGCAGGGCGGCGGGCAAGGCTTCGCTCGCCTTCGTCCGTCCTGAGGCGATCGCCCTGGCGCAGGACTCCTCCGCGCTGAGCAGCCTGCCGAACCGCTTTGAAGGCCGGGTATCGGCCGTCCTCTTCGATGGCGCGAACTCAAGTCTGCTCATCGACACGGCCGGTTTCGACCAACCCATTCGCGCCGTGCTGCCGCAAGCCGGCCCGCTCGCCGGCATCCAGGTCGGAGCGCCGATCCATGTGGGCTGGACGGTGGATGCCATGAAGGTTTTTGCCGCATGAGCAGGAAACCGGCACAGAGCCTCACGCTCTTTCTGCTTCTCGCACCGGCAGTGCTGTGGCTGGGCGTTCTGATCGTGCTGCCGCATGTGGAGATCCTCGTGCTCTCCTTCAGCGAGCGCGTGGCGCCTCGCGTTTATGCCTTCGGCTTCGGCAACTATCTCGAGTTCTTCACCGAGCCGCTGTATTGGCGCACCTTCGCCCGCACGGCGATCATGTCCATCCTGGTGACGGGGATCACGCTCGTTCTTGCCTTCCCCATCGCGCTCTACATCGCCCGCGTGGCGCAGGGACGTTTGAAGACGTTGCTGCTTCTGCTCTGTCTTCTGCCGTTCTGGGTGTCAGAACTCGTGCGCACGCTCGGCTGGATGATGCTGCTGCGTGAGACCGGGGTCATTTCGTACATGCTGCGCGCCATCGGCCTTGCCGACCGGCCGGTGGAGCTTCTCTACAACGACGGCGCGGTGATCCTCGGCCTCGTCTATGGCGGATTGCTTTTCATGATCGTGCCGCTGGCGAACGCGCTGGAGAGCCTGGAGCCATCCGTGGTCGAGGCGGGCTTCGATCTCGGCGGCAGCCGCTGGACGGTCCTGCGTCGCATCGTCATTCCCCATGCGATGCCCGGCATCGTGGCGGGCTCCATCATCGTGTTCATGCTCACTGTCGGCAATTTCGCAACGCCGGTTCTCCTCGGCGGCAAAAACGGTCTGTGGTTCACGGAGCAGATCTACGCGCAGTTCATCACGCGCTTCAACTGGCCGCAGGGCGCAGCCTTCGGCATGCTCCTTCTCATGCTGTCCTCCGCCATCGTCTGGGCAGGGCTTCGCCTCACGGGGCAAAGCCTGGGCACCACCTTGAAGCAGGCATGATGTCATGAACCCTCCATCCCTTTCCTGGAAGCTCTACATTGCGGCGTTCTACATCTTCCTGTTCGCGCCCCTTCTCGTCGTTGCTGTCTTCGCCTTCAACGCCAGCCCGTTCCCGTCGCCGCCATGGAAGGGCTTTACCCTCGACTGGTTCATCGGCTCAGGCAGCACTTTCGGAAAGCCTGGTGTGCTGGTCGATCCGATCTGGCTCGACACCATCGCCAACAGCTTCAAGGTGGCGCTCCCCGTGGCGCTGCTCGCCGTCGTCGTGGGCACCGTCAATGCCTGGGTGCTGGAGCGTGCCGAGTTCCCCGGCAAGACAATCCTGTCGATGATGATGCTCTGGCCTCTGGTCATTCCCGGCGTGGTGCTCGGCATTTCGATCCTTGCCTTCTTCTCGCGCGTGGCGAACGGGCTCGAAGAGTGGCTTCAGACGGATCTCGATTTTCTGCGTCCGGGGCTCTGGCTCGTGGTGCTGGGGCAGCTCTCGTTCATCCTCACGATCTCAACGCTCATCATTGCCGCGCGCCTGCGCAAGTTCGACCGCTCACTGGAAGAAGCCGCCTTCGATCTCGGCGCCAGCCGCGCGCGCGTGCTGCGCACCGTCACGCTGCCTTTCTTGAGTCCCGCACTGGTTGGGGCAGGTCTCGTGGCGCTGCTCATGTCGTTCGAGAATTTCAACACCACGCTCATGCTCGTGGGCTCCGAGCCGCCGCTGCCGATCACCATGTATGGCCAGATGCGCGAGGGGGCGACGCCGGCGATCAACGCCGTCAGCCTCCTGCTGATGCTGGGCGTCGGCCTTATCGCGAGCGTCTTTGCGCTGACATCGAAGCCGGAACGGTAGAGTGTAACGCACTGTGTCATCCCCGCGAAGGCGGGGATCCATAACCACGACACTTGGATGAGAGGCGTTTGGCCTACCGCGTTTTATCCGACACGGCTGGTGCTTATAGATTCCCGCCTTCGCGGGAATGACGGTGTTGAGGTTCTTGCGCCAGCGAGGGCCTCACCGCCCCCAGGTGCGCTCCAGAACATTGATCCAGTTCTCATAACAGAGCTTGCGGAGCGTCGCTTCGTCATAACCATGCTTGCGCATCGCCTCGACAAGGCGGGGCAGGCCGCGCACGTCGCCGATCTCGGCGGGAATAGTAGCTCCGTCGAAATCCGAGCCGAGGCCCACCCCATCGACACCCACATGCTCGATCAGGTGATCCATGTGGCGGATCATCTCCTCGAGCGGGGTATCGTCGCTGCGCTGGCCATCGGGGCGGATGAAGGAGGTGGCGAAATTCACGCCCACCATGCCCCGGCTCTCACGGATCGCGGCCAGCTGCTTGTCGGTCAGGTTGCGCGAATGCGGGCACACCGCATAGGCGTTCGAGTGGGTGGCGACAAGCGGCGCATCGGACAGCCGCGCGACGTCCCAGAAGCCCTTCTCGTTGAGATGCGAGAGATCGATCATCACCTTGAGCCGGTTGCATGCTTTCACCAGCTCGCGTCCGCGCTCGGTGAGGCCCGGGCCTGTATCCGGCGTCGAAGGATAGCGGAACGGCACGCCATGACCGAAGATATTGGGGCGGCTCCAGACCGGACCGATGGAGCGCAGGCCGGCCTCGTAGAGCACGTCCAGCATTGTGAGCTCGGGATCGATGCCTTCTGCGCCCTCGATGTGGAGGATCGCGGCGAGCTTGCCGTTGTCAAGACAGTGACGGATGTCGGCGGCGGAGCGGCAGATCTTCACTTCGCCCTTCGAGGCGCGCTCGATCCGGATGAGGATCGACGACATCTGCACCGTCACCTGCTGGCTGGGCGCAAGCGCGAGCGCCGGCGGCAGGGGCACATCGTATTCCTCGCGGGTCATGAGCGCATCGACGTCGATTCCTAAGTCCTCGGAGGGCACGTAAACCGCGAAGAACCCGCCGAAGAACCCCCCCTGCTTCATGCGTGGCCAATCGAGATGGCCAATGTTGTCGCCTTCGAGAAACGCCTTCTCCGGCTGGATTTTCCCTCGCATGAGGCGCAGGAGAACGTCGTTATGGCCATCGAAGACAGGCATCAGAGGAGTGCGGGACATGGGTTTCCAGCTAATTCAAGAAGGACAAAAACTCTCAGCCGATTGCGGCGGGAGCAAGATGAGACGGTCTGCGCGTAAATCCCTGGCTCGCCTCGATCAGGGATTGCGTATATTCGTTCGACGCTATCCCTGAGCGCAACGCGCCCGAGGTCGTTTCCTCGACGGCCTCGCCGTTGCGCATGACGAGCAGGCGCTCGCACAGATGCGCCACCACCGCGAGATCATGGCTCACCAGGATGTAGGTCAGTCCCATCTGGCGGCGCAGATCATCGAGAAGGTTGAGGATTTCCGCCTGCACGGAGGCATCGAGGGCCGACGTCGGCTCATCCAGCAGCAGCACCTTCGGCCGCAGAATCAGGGCGCGGGCGATGGCGATGCGCTGGCGTTGGCCACCTGACAGCTGGTGCGGGTAGCGGAAGCGGAAGGACGGACCCAGACCCACCTCCCTGAGGGCCTGCAGGATACGCGTCTCCGCGTCCTTCACCCCATGGATCGCGAGCGGCTCGGAGAGCGTGCGATCCACCGTGTGGCGTGGATGCAGCGACGCATAGGGATCCTGAAACACCATCTGCACCGTGCGGTAGAACTCCTTGGATCGGGGAGTGGTGACGTGCCTACCATCGACGATCACGTGGCCGCCGCTGACTGGCGCAAGCCCGCAGATGGCGCGCAGCACTGTCGATTTTCCCGAACCGGATTCGCCCACGAGACCGTAGGCTTCACCCTGTTTCACGGTGAAGCTTGCACTCTTGACGGCATCGACCCTCAGGCGGCCCGTGCCGTAAACGACGTTGAGGTTCTGAATGTCGATCATGATCAGAGCGCCCAGGAAGGATCACGGTTCAAGGTCGGAAGCGGGCGCACGTCGTTCGTCAGCGTCGGCAGGCAGCGCATGAGCCCCTGGGTATAGGGATGCTGCGCGGCGCGTAGGTTCTTCGCCTCCAGTTCCTCCACCACGCGTCCCGCATACATCACTAGCACGCGGTCGCAGAAGGAGGAGACGAGCTTCAGGTCGTGCGAGATGAAGATGAGGCCCATGCCGCGCTCCGTCACGAGTTCGTCGAGGATGCGCAGAACCTCCATCGAGACCGTCACATCGAGTGCCGAGGTCGGCTCGTCGGCGATGAGAAGGTCCGGATCGGTGACAAGCATCATCGCGATCATCGCGCGCTGGCCCATGCCGCCCGACACCTCGTGCGGATAGAGCGAGAACACGCGCTGAGGATCGCGCATCTTCACGGCCTCCAGCATGGCGAGCGCCTTGTCGCGCGCTTCCGCACGGCTGGCTTTCGCATGCGCCTGATAGGCCTCGATGATCTGCTCGCCGATGGTCATGACCGGATTGAGCGAGTACTTCGGATCCTGCATCACCATGCTGATCCGCCCACCGCGCAGTTCGCGTAGAGTCCGCTTCTTGGCCGTGAGAAGGTCTGTTCCGTCGAAGCTGAGGCGCTTCGCCTTGACCTCGCCGGGAGGAGGGGTGAGGCCAAGGATGGCGCGGCCCGTCTGCGATTTACCTGAGCCGGATTCGCCGACGATGCCGAGGCGCTCGCGGCCGAGCTGGAAGGACACGCCGCGCACTGCCTCGACGGTGCCCGTGCGCAGGTGAAAGCGGACCCGGAGGTCTTCGACGTCGAGAAGCGGCTTGGTCATTTTGCGGCCTTCGGATCGAGAACGTCACGCAGGCCGTCGCCCAGCAGATTGAAGCCGAGGCTCACCACGAAGATGGCGATACCCGGCATGGCAGCGACCCACCATTGGTCGATGAGGTAATTGCGGCCGGTGGCCACCATGGCGCCCCATTCCGGCGACGGCGGCTGCGCGCCGAGGCCGAGGAAGCCGAGGCCCGCGGCGGTGAGGATGATGCCCGCCATGTCGAGGGTGACGCGCACGATGACGGAGGAGATGCAAAGCGGGATCACGTGGCTGAAGATGATTCGCGGCGTCGAGGCGCCCTGCAGCTTCACGGCGGCGATGAAGTCGCTGTTGCGGATCATCAGCGTCTCCGCGCGTGCGATGCGCGCGTAGGGAGGCCAGGAGGTGATCGCGATGGCAATGACCGCATTCTCGATGCCCGGTCCCAGCGCCGCCACGAAGGCAAGCGCCAGGACAAGGCGCGGAAAGGCGAGAAAGATGTCGGTGATGCGCATCAGCACCGTATCGATCCAACCGCCGAGATAGCCGGAGATGGTGCCGACCAGAAGCCCGATGGGCGTTGCGATGATCGACACCAGCACGATCACGAAGAGGGTGATGCGTGAGCCGTAGATGATGCGCGAGAAGATGTCGCGCGCCTGATCGTCCGTGCCGAGCCAGAAGGTCTCGCTCGGCGGCAGAAGACGCTGCGTACGCAGATCTCCACCGCTGACCGGCGAATAGGGCGCGAGAAAATCGGCGAACAAGGCTACCAGGATCAGCAGCAGCACGATGCCGAGGCCGAACACGGCCAGGGGATTCTTCGTGAAAGAGCGCCAGCCGAGATAGACGCGGCCGAGCCGCGCCTGCCAGCGGGAGCCGGGCTCGGGGGACAGAAGCCATGCCCGCAGACCGGTGGGTTGGGGGAGAGTGGACGAGCCAGCCATCAGCGGGTCCTCGGATCGAGCAGACGATAGAGCAGGTCCGACACGAGATTGAGCAGTACGAACACGGTGCCGATCGCCAGCGTTCCGCCCAGCACCGCATTCATGTCTGCGTTCTGCAGGGAGTTGGTGATGTATTGGCCAAGACCGGGCCACGCGAACACCGTCTCGGTGAGCACCGAGCCCTCGAGCAGGTTCGCATAGGACAGCGCGATCACGGTAACGAGCGGCACGGCCGCGTTGCGCAGGGCGTGCTTCCAGATCACGCGCATTTCCGACAGGCCCTTCACGCGCGCTGCGATCACATATTCCTGCGCCAGCTCGTTGAGCATGAAGGAGCGGGTCATGCGGCTGATATACGCAAGAGAGAAATAGCCGAGCAGGCACGCGGGCAGGATGATGTGGGAAAGGGCGTCCCAGAACGCATCCCACTGGCCCTGCATGGCCGTGTCGAGCAGCACGATGTTCGTGACCGGCGTGTAGAGATAGGCATAGGCCACGTCGATGCGTCCCGGTCCCGGCACCCAGCCGAGCTTGGCGTAGAACAGCAGCAGGCTCATGAGGCCAAGCCAGAAGATCGGGATGGAATAGCCTGCCAGACCGATGAAGCGCACGAACTGGTCAAGCAGGCTGCCGCGCTTTACGGCGGCGAGAACGCCGAGCGGAATGCCGACGAGCGTGCCGATCAGCGTGCCCAATGTTGCCAGCTCGAAGGTGGCCGGAAACGCGTTCTTGATGTCGGTCATCACCGGATTGGTGGTGAGAACGGAATTGCCGAAATCGCCTGCGACGGCCTTTTTCAGGTAGATCCAGAATTGCTGGATGAGCGGCAGGTCGAGGCCGAGTTCCTGGCGGACGCGCGCATAAACCTGCGGCGGAGCCCGGTCGCCGACGATGGCGATTACCGGGTCGATGGGAACGACGCGGCCGATGAAGAAGGTGACGGCAACGAGCCCGAGGAGGGTCGTCGCCAGCACGAGAATGAATTGAGCAGTCTTTGTAAGGTAGAAGCGGAGGGCATGGTGCCCTCCGCCTCCGATCGCGAGTGAAGATGCCATTGCAGGTTTAGTTCTTCTTTGCCTGCGAAACGTCGTTGTCGCTGAAGGACGGACCGAGGATGAAGTTTTCCACGTTCTTGCGCACGGCTGCGACTTCCGTCTGCTGCAGGAAGATCACGAACGGGCCGTCGTCGAGAACCGCCTTCTGCAGCTCCTTGTAGGTCTGCGCGCGCTTCTCGCCGTCACGCTCCATCACGGCGGCGCGGGTCTTGGCGGTCAGCGGGCCCGGATCCCAGGCATTACGCCATGCCAGCGGCTTCGCCTTGGCGTTGTCCGAGTTGTCGTCGTTCGCTGCGAAGGTGTCCGCGTTGGAGTTCGGGTCCTGATAGTCCGAGCCCCAGTTGCCGATATAGATATCGTGCTGGCGGGCCCGGTACTTGGTCAGGGCCTGCTTGGAATCCATCGGCAGGATTTCGAGCTTCACCCCGGCCTGCGCGAAGGTGGCCTGCATGGCCTGGGCGATGCCCATGATCTCCGAGGTGGAACGGGTGTCCATGGTGACGGAGAAGCCGTCCTTCAGGCCGGCCTTGGCAAGCAGCTCCTTCGCCTTGGCGACGTCGAGCTTGTAGGGATTGCTGGTTTCGGCGCCGAGGAAGCCCTTGGGCAGGAAGTTCTGGTGAACGTCGCCCTTGTACTTCATGATCGTGTCGGCGATCGCCTGATAATCGACGAGGTACTTGAGAGCCTGACGGACTTCGGGCTTCGCAAGGTTCGGGTTCTTCTGGTTGAGCCCGAGATAGTAGACCGTTCCCTTCGGAGCGCTCGTGATCTTGATGTCCGGGTTCTTCGAAACCGCGGTGATCTCTTCCGGGTTCAGGTTGCGGGCCACGTCGATGTCGCCCTTTTCGAGCAGAAGACGCTGGTTCGCGGTTTCCTTGATGTGGCGGAAGATGACGCGGGCCAGAGGAGTCTTCTTCTCGTAGTTCGGGTTGCGCTCGAGAACGAGAACCTCGTTCGCCTTCCAGTCGCGCATGATGTACGGGCCCGAGCCAGCGTAGTGCGTCTTCAGCCAGTTATAGCCGAAATCGCCGTCCTTCTCGTTCTGCGTCAGCAGCTTCTTGTCGACGATGGACGCCACGGAGTTGCCGAGGCAGTACAGGACGAGAGTCGGGGCATAGGGCTTGTCCACCTCGATCGTCAGCTCGAGCGGGCCGGTCTGCTTGATCTTGTCCTTGACGTTGTTCTTGTCGAGGCCGAACTGACCCAGGATGAAGGCCGGCGACTTGTCGAGAATGACGGCGCGGTGCAGCGAGTAGACCACGTCCTCGGCCGTGATCGGGTTGCCAGAGGCGAATTTCCGGTTCGGCTTGATCTTGAAGGTGTAGGTCTTACCGTCCGGCGAGACCGTCCAGGACTCGGCAACCTGGCCGGAGATCTTCGAGACGTCCTTGATGTCGTAGGTAACCAGGCGCTCATAGGTGTTGCCCATGATCTCCGAGGCGCTGAACTCGAATACCTCGGCCGGGTCGAGGGAGATGATGTCGTCGCTCTGCCAGGCTTGGACCAGGGTGTCCGGAGGGGTCGCTGCCTGAACGGCAGAGAACGAGGTTGCCATGGTTGCGACCATGGCAGCCGAGAGTAGGAGTTTCGGAAGTGTCTTCATAGGCCAGTTCCCTTGTGGCGCTGGATGCGCCTTTTTGTGCCAACCGTATGAATGCAAATCAAAAAGGTTCTGTCGAGTCCGGCAACTGGTTTTAAACTGGCAAACATTCGACAATGTGCCTAATCCCCGTGCATGGCCGTTGCGGCTTTGCCTTGGAAGGGGAGCTGTGGCAAAGGCTTGCTGAGCTCAGAATGCGGGTGAAACACAGTGTCCGAAGAAGCCAAGAAGTCCGGTGCCAATACCATGTGGGGTGGGCGGTTCTCGTCGTCGCCGAGCGCGCTCATGGAAGCCATCAACGCCTCCATCGGTTTCGACAAGCGCCTCTATGCCCAGGACATCCAGGGCTCCATCGCCCACAGCGCCATGCTGGCCAAGCAGGGCATCATCGCCGAGAGCGACCGGGACGCGATCCATCAGGGATTGCAGCGGGTGCTGGGCGAAATCGAATCCGGCAACTTCACCTTCTCCACGGCCCTGGAAGACATTCACATGAACGTGGAGAGCCGCCTGCGCGAGATCATCGGCGACCCTGCGGCGCGCCTGCACACGGCCCGCAGCCGCAACGACCAGGTGGCCACCGATACCCGCCTCTGGGTGCGCGAGGCCCATGACCGAGCGGAAGAGCAACTGACCAATCTGATCAAGGCCCTGCTCGACAAGGCGGAAGCCCACGTGGCGACGGTGATGCCGGGCTTCACCCACCTTCAGAGCGCCCAGCCGGTGACCTTCGGGCACCATCTCATGGCCTATGTGGAAATGTTCGGCCGCGACCGCAGCCGCTTCCGCGATTCCCGCAGGCGCCTCAACGAATGCCCCCTGGGGGCGGGCGCGCTCGCCGGCACGTCCTTCCCCATCGACCGGCACATGACCGCCAAGGCCCTGGGCTTCGACGGGCCGACCCGCAACTCGCTGGATACGGTGTCCGACCGTGACAGCCTGCTGGAATTCATGGCCGCCGCCTCGATCTGCGCCATGCACCTCTCGCGGCTCGCGGAGGAGATCATCATCTGGATGTCTGCGCCCTTCGGGTTCGTGAAGCTCCCCGACCGCTGGACCACCGGTTCGAGCATGATGCCGCAGAAGCGAAACCCCGACGCGGCAGAGCTCGTCCGCGGCAAGACCGGGCGCGTGATCGGCTCCCTGGTATCGCTGCTCACGGTGATGAAAGGCCTGCCGCTCGCCTATGCGAAGGACACGCAGGAGGACAAGGAGCCGCTCTTCGACGCTGCCGATACCCTTGAGATCGTACTCGCCGCGACCACCGGGATGATCCAGGATCTGGAGCCTGTGCCGGAGCGCATGGCGGCGGTGGCCGGAGCCGGGTTCTCGACGGCGACCGACCTCGCCGACTGGCTCGTGCGCAGCCTCAACATCCCCTTCCGCGACGCTCACCATGTGACGGGCCGCATCGTTTCCGAGGCCGAGAAGCGCGGCTGCAGCCTCGAGGAGCTCCCGCTGGAGGTGATGCAGGCCGTCGAGCCGCGCATCCACAAGGGCATCTACGACGTGCTGGGCGTCGAGAACTCCGTCCGCTCCCGCACGAGCTTCGGCGGCACCGCCCCGGTCCGCGTGGCGGAGCAGGTTGCCTGGTGGCGCGGGCAGGTCTGAGACGGGCCGTTTACCACTCGCTTGTGATCCCCTTGGGGCGGCTCGGCACGGGTCTTGATCCCCTTGGGAACCATATCCATATTGCTGTCAGCAGCCGCCTGAACGCGGCTGCGTGAGCGCCGCATGAGCGGGCTCATCCTCAACCGAAGTGCCTCTAACCTTGGGCTTCGAACATGTCGCGTCAGTCGCCGTTTGGGCATCCGTTTCTGTTGGGCTTCGACGAGATCGAGCAGGCGCTCGACCGGGTTGCGAAAGCAGCGGGAGACGGTTATCCGCCCTACAATATCGAGCGTTTGCCCCGTACTGAAAACGCTCCGGAGCGTCTGCGCATCACCCTGGCTGTCGCTGGCTTTACCCAGGAGCAGCTTGAGGTGACCCTGGAAGAGAACCAACTCGTCATCCGGGGGCGTCAGTCCGACGACAAGACCAGGCACTTCCTTCACCGCGGCATCGCCGCCCGTCAGTTTCAGCGCACCTTCCTCCTCGTCGACGGCATGGAGGTTCTGGGCGCCGACCTGTCCAATGGCCTGTTGTCGATCGATCTCGTCCGGCCGGAGCCGGAACGGATCATCCGCAAGATCAACATCATCGCCTCGGACAAGGTGTGACGGCAGCATCCGCGTCAAGGAGATGGCCATGAACCACAATGCGAACAATCATGCCGGCAGGCTTCTGGATGTGGCCGAGCTGGCTAATCTGGGCCTCGGCGAGATGGCCTATGTGAAGCCGCTGCGTTCCGACGATGTGGCGCGGCTCTTCCCCCAAGCTCCCAGGCTCCAGCCCGGCGTAAAGCTCTTTGCGCTTCTCTCCGCCAGCGGCGAACCCATCGTGCTGACCGATTCCCGCGATGCCGCCGTGGCCAATGCCTGGGCACACGATCTGACGACGGTGAGCCTGCATTAAGGCTCACCCGAATCCCGTCAAGCAATCGCTTCGATGGCGGCGATCAATCTCTCGATATCCTCGTCTCGCGAGAGCCGGTGGTCGCCGTCCTTGACGAGGGTGAGCGAGACGCTGTCGCCTGGCAGATGCTCCACCAGTTCGAGGGCGTGGCTCCACGGCACGTCCGGGTCTTCCATGCCCTGCAGGATGTGGACCGGGCAACCAGTCCGAATCGGCTGGCCGAGCAGCAGATGCCGCCGTCCATCCTCGATCAGCCTCCTGGTGATGGGGTACGGGTCCTCGGAATAGGCCGACGGGCGGTAATAGACGCCGGTCTCCTCCACCGTCCGCCGGATATCGTCCGGGAAGCGGCTCCACATCAGCTTCTCCGTCATGTCGACGGCCGGTGCGATGAGCACGATGCCCACAGGCGCGAGGGCAGGGCGGTTTTCCATCAGGTGGCGGGCGGCGAGCAGGGAGATCCAGCCGCCCATGGAGGAGCCGACCAGAATGGGACGCTCGTTCAGGAAGCGCTCCATCACGGCGAGCGCCTCCTCCAGCCAGCGGGAGATGGTGCCCTGTTCGAAATCTCCGCCCGTCTCTCCATGGCCGCTGTAATCGAAGCGGAGATAGGCGCGGCCCCGGGCCTCCGCCCAGGAATCGATGGCGCTGGCCTTGGTGGCCCGCATGTCGGACTTGAAGCCGCCGATCCAGACCACGGGCGGCCCCTTGCCGTCCCGATGGAGCACGGCGATCCGGCGCTCGTCGGAGCCTGATCCGACTGTGACGCTTTGCTGCATGGTTAACCTGTCCTCAACTGCTTTGAAGCAAGGGTTTGAAACGATTCTGTCATCCACTTCGAGAAGGCTCTTACATCGGTGAGTTTATCAGCGCGACCCGGCGGAGGAGCATCTTTCCCGTCATCCCATCCTCATCCTCTCGCAGGCCGAACCATTCTCCAGATCGTTCCGGAGCTTGAAGCCGGCGGGGCGGAGCGCACGACCGTCGATATCGCCGAGGGCCTCGCGAACGCGGGCGCTCGGGCACTGGTGGCGACCGAGGGCGGGCGGCTCGTGGGCGAGCTCCAGGCCAAGGGAGGCATCTGGATTCCGTTTCCCGCGGCCTCGAAGAACCCGCTCTCCATGCTTCTCAACGTGCGCAGGCTCGCCAGGATCTGTCACAAGGAGAGGGTGTCGCTGATCCATGCCCGCTCCCGGGCTCCGGCCTGGGTGGCCCTGGGCGCGGCGCGCAGCCTCAATATCCCCTTCGTGACCACCTATCACGGCAGCTATTCCGGGCGGTCCTCGGTGAAGGTGCTCTACAACTCGGTCATGGCCCGGGGCGACGTGGTGATCGCCAACTCGCAATATACGAGCAACCTGATCCGCTCTCATTATCCCCAGGCCGCCGACCGGATCGGCGTGATCTACCGGGGCACTGATTTCCTGAAATTCGCGCCCGCCGCCGTGGCGCCGGAGCGGATCGAAGCTTTGCGCAGGGCCTGGGACGTGGCGCCCCACGAGCGCGTGGTGCTGCTCGCCGCCCGCCTGACCGGCTGGAAAGGGCAGAAAGTTCTGATCGAGGCCGCCGCCAAGCTGCGCGATGCGGGCATGACAGACGTCGCCTATATCCTGGCAGGCGACCCGCAGGGGCGGGATTCCTACGTGAAGGAACTCGACAGCCTGATCGAAGCCCGGAACCTGAAGGGAATCGTGCGCCGGGTCGGCCATTGCACCGACATGCCGGCCGCCTTCCTGGCGGCGGCGGTCGTGACGGTGCCCTCGACGGAGCCCGAGGCCTTCGGCCGTTCGGCCGTGGAGGCCCAGGCCATGGGAACGCCCGTGGTGGTTTCGGATCTTGGCGCCGTGCCGGAGACCGTTCTCGCTCCGCCCGCCGTTCCTCAGCAGGAGCGGACGGGCTGGCGGGTGCCCGCGGGAGACGCCGATGCCCTGGCCGAGGCGGTGGGAGCCGCCCTGACCCTCGGCGCGAGCGCCAGAATCGCCTTGGGAAGTCGCGCCAGGGCCCATGTGGAGCGCCACTTCTCGCTCGAACGCATGGTTGCGAGCACGCTCAATGTGTATTCCGCCCTTCTGGATAGCTGGTCGGCCCACAGAACAAGTTGACTTCCCGCTATTTTAAGCGAAATGTCGGACCATTCACGGCAACGTTGAGCGTTTTGCAGGGGCTTTCCCGAAAAGTCTCCCCACTCAACTGAGCCCTCAAACAGGAGATACGAGCCATTCGCCGTCCCATGAGACCCTTGCCGGTGCCGCAGAAAGAAGGCCCGCGCGCCAACCGAGACATTCGCGGAGTTCGCGAAGTTCAGCTGATCGACGATACCGGACAGAACCGGGGTGTGATGCCCTTCTTCGATGCCCTGCGCATCGCGGAGGATGCCGGCCTCGACCTGGTGGAAATCTCGCCGAATGCGTCTCCCCCGGTCTGCAAGATCCTCGATTACGGCAAATTCCGCTTCCTGGAACAGAAGAAGGCCGCCGAGGCGCGCAAGAAGCAGAAGACCGTCGAGGTCAAGGAAATCAAGCTGCGCCCGGGTATCGACGACCACGATTACGACGTGAAGATGCGGGCCATGAAGGGCTTCTTCGAGGAAGGCAACAAGGTGAAGATCACCCTGCGCTTCCGCGGTCGCGAGATGGCCCACCAGGATCTCGGTCTGAAGGTGCTGGACCGCGTGAAGGCCGATGTGGGCGATCTCGCCAAGGTCGAGCAGGAGCCCAACTTCGAAGGCCGTCAGGTCGTCATGGTGCTGGCACCGCGCTGACACTTGTCATCCCGGGATCGCGCAGCGGAGCCCGGGATCCATGACCACGACGATTCTCAACAGAAGGCACTTTGCTCGGAAAGCTTTGTTCTGAGCGCCGAGTGGTTCTGGATCCCCGCCCGCGTGGGGATGACGACAACCGAGAAATTCATGGCCGTCGGGGTTCCGGCGGCCATTGCTTTTTGGGGCTGCTTCTGCCATAAGCCCCCCTTCATCGAACCGCCCGGCTGTCAGGGCTGCCGTGGCGGTTCGTTTTGCTCAAGCAGCAAGACTGGGCCGAACGGGCGGTTCAAGCCGCTCCGAAGGCCTGACCAAAGGAGAGCCAAATGCCCAAGCTGAAGACGAAATCGGGCGCTAAGAAGCGCTTCAAGATCACTGGCACCGGCAAGGTCGTTTACGCCCAGGCCGGCAAGCGTCACGGGATGATCAAGCGGTCCAACAAGCAGATCCGCAACCTGCGCGGAACCACGACTCTGTTCGAGGGCGACGCCTACAACGTGAAGAAGTACTTCCTGCCGAACGGCTAAGGCGGTCTTCCACCCATCCTGCGATTTTGAAGGAGTTTTCCAAATGGCCCGCGTCAAACGGGGCGTTACCGCCCGCGCCAAGCACAAGAAGGTTCTGAAGGCCGCCAAAGGCTTCTACGGCCGCCGCAAGAACACCATCCGCATCGCCAAGCAGGCGGTCGAGAAGAGCATGCAATATGCCACTCGCGACCGTCGTGCCAAGAAGCGTACCTTCCGCGCTCTCTGGATCCAGCGTCTCAACGCTGCGGTTCGCCTGCACGGCCTGACCTATTCCCGATTTATCGACGGTCTCGGCAAGGCTGGGATCGAGGTCGATCGCAAGCTCCTGTCCGAACTGGCCATCCACGAGCCGGCTGCCTTCGCGGCCTATGTGGAGCAGGCCAAGGCTGCCCTGCCGCAGCAGGCCGCTTAAGGTCGGATAGACTCGCTTCGGTGCGGCTGAAACACTTCAGCCGCACCACCTTATTCCCCCTTCTCCGAGACCATCCGCGCTGACGGCTCAAGCAAGCTGTCGGTTGCCATCACGCGGCTCGGACGACTTGACGGTTCCCGCGCCGCGCTCCACTCAAAGCGCTTGCATCTGGCAAGGGACCGATGACCGATCTCAACCAACTCGAACGTGACCTGCTTTCCCAGGTCGAAGCCGCGGGCGACGAAGCGGCTCTCGAAGCCGTGCGCGTCTCCGCGCTCGGCAAGAAGGGCTCCGTCTCCGAATTGCTCAAAACCCTCGGCTCCATGACGCCGGAGGAGCGCAAGGAGCGCGGTCCGCTCATCAATGGCCTGCGCGACAAGGTGCAGACCGCGATCGGCGCCAAGAAGGAGACGCTTGCCGAGGCGGCGCTCGAAGCGCGCCTTTCCGCCGAGCGCAGCGACGTGACGCTGCCCGTGCCGGAGGCGTCCGAGGCGAGGGGCCGCATCCACCCCATCAGCCAGGTGATCGAGGAACTGACGGCGATCTTCGCCGATATGGGCTTCTCCGTGGCCGAGGGGCCGGATATCGAGACGGACTACCTCAACTTCACGGCGCTCAACTTCCCCGAAGGCCACCCCGCCCGCGAGATGCACGACACCTTCTTCCTCGCCCCCGACAAGAAGGGTGAGCGCAAGGTGCTGCGCACGCATACCTCGCCGGTGCAGGTGCGCACGATGACCTCGCAGAAGCCGCCGATCCGCGTGATCATCCCGGGCCGCACCTACCGTCACGACTCGGACCAGACCCACACGCCGATGTTCCACCAGGTGGAAGGTCTCGTCATCGATAAGTCGGCCAACATCGCGCACATGAAGTGGATCCTGGAGGAGTTCTGCAAGGCTTTCTTCGAGGTCGATCAGGTGAAGATGCGGTTCCGTCCCTCCTTCTTCCCGTTCACGGAACCGTCCGCCGAAGTCGATATCCAGTGCTCGCGCAAGGGCGGCGAGATCCGCTTCGGCGAGGGCACCGACTGGCTCGAAATTCTCGGCTGCGGCATGGTTCATCCGAATGTGCTCCGCAATTGCGGCCTCGACCCGGACGAGTACCAGGGCTTCGCCTGGGGCATGGGCATCGACCGCATCGCCATGCTGAAATACGGCATGCCGGATCTGCGCCCGTTCTTCGAGGCCGATGTGCGCTGGCTGAACCATTACGGTTTCCGCCCGCTCGACATCCCGTCCCTCGTCAGCGGCCTGACTGCGTAAAGTAAGGAGAGCACCCATGAAATTCACTCTCTCCTGGTTGAAAGACCATCTCGACACCACGGCACCTCTCGACGAGATCGTCGAGACGCTCACCCGCATCGGCCTCGAGGTCGAAGGCGTGGAGGACAAGGCGAAGACGCTGGCGCCCTACACGGTCGCCCATGTGATCTCCGCCGAGCAGCATCCGAATGCGGATCGCCTGCGGGTGTGCATGGTCGATACGGGCGCGGACAAGCCGATCCAGGTCGTCTGTGGCGCGCCGAACGCCCGCACCGGCATGAAGAGCGTGTTCGCGCCTCCGGGCACCTACATTCCGGGCAAGAACATCACGCTCGGTATCGGCACCATCCGCGGGGTCGAAAGCGCGGGCATGCTGTGCTCGGCGGCGGAGCTCGAGATCTCCGATGATCACGATGGCATCATCGACCTGCCGGAGGACGCGCCGGTCGGCCAGGCTTACGCGGCCTATGCGGGCCTCGACGATCCGGTGATCGAGATCAATCTCACGCCCAACCGTCCCGACTGCACCTCGATCCACGGCATCGCGCGCGACTTGGCCGCCGCCGGCCTCGGCACGCTGAAGGGCGATGCCGTTCCTGCGGTTCAGGGACAGGGTGCGTGCCCGGTTTCCGTGACGCTCGATTTCGCCCCGGGCGACGAGAAGCTCTGCCCCACCTTCGCGCTGCGCCTCGTGCGCGGGGTGAAGAACGGCCCGTCGCCGGAATGGATGCAGCGCCGCCTGCTCGCCATCGGACTTCGCCCGATCAACGCGCTCGTCGACATCACCAACTACATCACCTTCGATCGCGGCCGTCCGCTGCACGTGTTCGATCTCAAGAAGGTGAAGGGCAATCTCACCGTTCGCCGCGCGAAAGACGGCGAGGAGGTGCTCGCCCTCGACGGGCGTACCTACACGCTCGATTCCGGCACCGTTGTGATCGCCGACGAGAGCGGCGTCGAGTCCATCGCGGGCATCATGGGCGGCGAGCATTCGGGATCCGATGAGGGCACCACGGACGTGCTGATCGAATCCGCGCTCTGGGATCCGCTGAACATCGCGCAGACGGGCCGCAAGCACGGCATCATCACCGATGCGCGCTATCGCTTCGAGCGCGGCATCGATCCGGCCTTCACCCTGCCGGGTCTCGATCTCGCGACGAAGATGGTCATCGATCTCTACGGTGGCGAGGCGAGCGAGGCGGTAGTGGCGGGGCAGGTGCCTGATACCAGCCGCGTCATCGAATTCCCGTGGTCCGAGGTGCCGCGCCTGTCGGGACTCGACGTGAAGCCCGCCGAGTCGGAGGAGATCCTCCAGAAGCTCGGCTTCAAGGTCGAGGGCTCGGGCGAGCGCGTGAACGTCACGCCGCCGTCCTGGCGTCCCGACATCGAGGGCAAGGCGGATCTCGTCGAGGAGGTCATCCGCATCGCCGGTGTCGACCGCATCGAGCCGCAGCCTCTGCCGCGCCTCGAGGCCGCCGTCGCCAAGCCGATCCTCACCCTGATCCAGAAGCGCACGCGTCTCGCGCGGCGCGCGCTTGCCGTGCGCGGCCTGGTGGAGGCCGTCACCTGGTCCTTCATCTCGAAGGGCGAAGCCGAGCTCTTCGGCGGCGGCGATCCGCGTCTGTCGCTCGCCAATCCCATCGCGGCGGAACTCTCCGACATGCGGCCGAGCCTGCTGCCGGGCCTGCTCAAGGCCGCCCAGCGGAATGCCGATCGCGGCTTCGGCGACGTGGCGCTCTTCGAAGTTGGCCAGACTTTCGCATCCGACGAGCCCGAGGGTCAGTCGATCAAGGCGGCCGCCGTGCGTCGCGGCACGGCGCGTGCGGAAGGTGTCGGCCGTCATTGGGACGGCGGAGCCGAGAGCGTCGACGCCTTCGATGCCAAGGCGGATGTGCTGGCGTTGCTCGCGGCGCTCGGCATCCCGGCCGGCGGTCTCCAGATCGTCACCGGTGGCCCGGCCTGGTTCCATCCGGGCCGCTCGGGCAAGCTCCAGTTCGGCCCGAAGAACGTGGTCGGCGCCTTCGGCGAGGTTCACCCGAAGATCCTGAAGGCCCTCGACCTGAAGGGGCCACTGGTGGCCTTCGAGCTCAATCTCGATGCGCTTCCCCCGCTCAAGGCGAAGCCCACTAAGATGAAGCCGAAGCTGAGCCTGCCCGACTTCCAGCCGCTCACCCGCGATTTCGCTTTCGTGGTCGGCCGCGACGTGGCGGCAGGCGACATCGTGAAGGCCGCACAGGGCGCCGAGCGTCAGCTGATCGTGGGCGTCGACGTGTTCGACGTCTACGAGGGCACCGGCATCGACCCGGACAAGAAGTCCGTGGCGATCGCCGTCACGCTCCAGCCCACGGAGAAGACGCTTACCGACTCGGAGATCGAGGCCGTCTCGTCCAAGATCGTCGCCGAGGTTGCCAAGAAGACCGGAGCGGTGCTGCGGTCCTGATCTTCAAACGTCATCCCCGGCCCCGTGCCGGGGATCCCCGTCCTCGCGGCGCGGTGGCTTCCGAGACGTGGATGGCCGGGACAAGCCCGGCCATGACGAAGAGAGCTCCCTCCATGTCCTACGGCCCCGGATCCGCTCTGCGCTCCGTCCGGGATGCCGCTGACATGGTTCCATTCAGCGGGTTCGTCTCGTCCCACCCGTAGCGGATGGTGTCGAAGCGCATGGAGCGTGCATCGACCATCAGGAGGCGTCCGACGAGGCCCTCCCCGAAACCCACGATCTCCCGGACGACCTCCATCGCCATCAGGCTTCCCATCACGCCGGCCAGTGCCCCCAGCACGCCGGCTTCCGCGCAGGTCGGGATCGCGCCCGGCGGGGGCGGGGAGGGGAACACGCAGCGATAGGTCGGGTTCGGCCTGCCGTCGGGGCCGGTCTCATGGGCCCTGATCGTCGTCAGCGAGCCGTCGAACTGGCCCAGCGCCGCCGTGACCATGGGCTTTCGTTCGTAAAAGCAGGCGTCGGACACCGCATAGCGAGTCTCGAAATTGTCCGTGCCATCGGCGACGATGTCATAGCGGCGGACGAGTTCCCGGGCATTCTCGGGGGTCAGCCGCACCGCATGCGGTTCTGCCGCTACGTGAGGATTCAGGCGCAGGATGGCCCTGGACGCGCTGTCCACCTTGAGGGAACCGATATCGGACGTTCCGTGAATCACCTGCCGCTGCAGGTTGGAGAGAGACACCGTATCATCGTCCACGAGGCCGATGGTGCCGACGCCCGCCGCCGCAAGATACTGGACCAGCGGGGCACCGAGGCCCCCAGCGCCGATGACGAGCACGCGGGAACTCTTGAGCTTCGCCTGTCCCGGTCCGCCCACATCCCTCAGGACCAGATGGCGGGCATAGCGATCGATTTCGTCGGATGTCAGAGCCATGGAGATGACCTTAGCGCCAGGACGCCGGCTATCAACCATTCACTGAAGGAAAGTAACACCATGTCTTGACAGGGACCTTGGCGTCATGACCCTTCCCGTGCCATCGTCAAGGGGCAACCGGACGCTAAAATCCGGCGACAGACAGGGAACTATGCCGATGACATTAACCAAGTTCAGCCTCGCGCTCGCGGGCTTCGCCTTCTCCGCTTCGGCTGCCTTTGCGCAGCAGGCGGACTTCAAGCCCGCCGTCGTCTACGATCTGGGCGGCAAGTTCGACAAATCCTTCAACGAAGGCGTTCACATGGGCGCCGAGAAGTTCAAGAACGACACGGGCACCGAGTACCGCGATTTCGAGCCTCAGAACGATGCTCAGCGCGAGCAGGCGCTGCGCCGCTTCGCCCGGGATGGCTATTCGCCGATCGTTGCGGTCGGCTGTTCCCAGGAAACTGCGCTCAAGAAGGTCGCCGAGGAATTCCCGAACATCAAGTTCGCCATCATCGACGCCGTGGTCGAGAAGCCGAACGTGCAGTCCATCGTGTTCAAGGAACACGAGGGCTCGTTCCTGGTGGGTCTGCTCGCCGCCAAGGCCTCGAAGACCGGCAAGGTCGGCTTCGTGGGCGGCATGGACATTCCGCTGATCCGCAAGTTCGCCTGCGGCTACGTCCAGGGCGTCAAGTACGCCAACAAGGACGCCGAGGTGTTCCAGAACATGACAGGCACCACGGGTGCGGCCTGGAACGACCCCGTGAAGGGTGGCGAGCTCGCCAAGGGTCAGATCAGCCGCGGCGCTGACGTCATCTATCACGCAGCGGGAGGTACCGGCGTGGGCGTGCTGCGGGCGGCCGCGGATGCGGGCAAGCTCGGCATCGGCGTCGATTCCAACCAGAACAACCTTCATCCTGGCAAGGTGCTGACCTCCATGGTCAAGCGCGTGGACGTGGCCACCTACAACGCCTTCGATCAGGCCAAGAACGGCACCTTCAAAGCTGGCCTCCAGGTTCTCGGCCTCGCGGAGGACGGCGTGGCCTGGGCGCTCGACGACCATAACAAGTCGCTGATCACGGACGACATGAAGGCCGCCGTCGACAAGGCCGCAGCGGACATCAAGTCCGGCGCCATCAAGGTCCACGACTACATGTCCGACTCCAAGTGCCCGATGTAAGCTGAGGCTTAGATCCGGCTGCAGGCTTTCCCAAAAGGCCTGCGGCCGTTTCCGTTTTTAGGTTCGTGCGTTTTCCGATAAGATCCGCCCCGCCTTCTTTCGGACAACCCCCAGAGGCCGATGTCTCCCGCCATTGAACTCATTGCCATCAACAAGAGCTTCGGCGCCGTTCATGCGAACAAGGACGTGAGCTTGAGCGTCGCGCGGGGCACGATCCACGGCATCGTCGGGGAGAACGGGGCGGGCAAGTCGACCCTCATGTCGATCCTCTACGGGTTCTACGAAGCGGATTCCGGCGAGATCCGCGTGAATGGCGCGCCCATCTGGATCCGCTCCTCCAACGATGCGATTGGGGCGGGCATCGGCATGGTCCACCAGCATTTCATGCTCGTCGAGCCGCTCACCGTGGTCGAGAACGTGATGCTCGGCGCTGAGGGCGGCGCCATGCTGCGCGCGGGCGAGGCCAAGGTTCGCAAGGAGCTTGCGCGGCTGGCCCAGGATTACGGCCT
>DASQML010000006.1:0-16941 GCA_035645515.1 Microvirga sp. | reverse complement strand
AGGCTGAGCTTCTCTTGGATGGCTTCGTTGAAGGTCTTGTCCGTCATGGGCAATCGTCTCCGTATGAGGGGCCCGCCCAGTCCCTGATTCACGCGCAAGAAGGATGCTCCTCCAGGGTTAACCAACCGTTTCGGAGGAGCTGCCCAAGACCAATGTTTAAGGTTCAAACGCAGGCCGAAGAGGCTCCATTGGTGCGGCCACGTGGAGGTTTACTCACTGTTGCATTTCTGAACTTTGGCATGCCTTCTAAGGTCTCGACACTTTGAAGCCTGTCGTTAACCCAGCGCCTTTTGCGAGCGCTTGGCTCACGGCTTTTTCTTGCGGGCCTGGGCCGGCTCGCATGCCAAGGTGTCCTGGTCCGAGTTCGGCTTCGAGGGCTCGAAGCCGAGATACCTTCTGTCCCAATGTGGCTGGCTTCACCAAGGCCATGGGGCTGTCGAAGGCTGCCATGCCCTTCTGGAGGTTTTTGCCGCTCCCCTCCGCAGTCGTGCGACTTGTACCATGACCCATCTTCTGACGTCCGCTCGCAGGCTCCTTGCGTACTTGGGCTGAAGGCAGCCTCTTCGACATGAAGGATGAACTCAAGAAGCGAAGATATCGCTGGAGCGACGGTAAAGATGGTCGCTCAGTGTCATGGTTTACTGACATCGGCGAGGATGTATACGAGACGGAGATGAAGTTCCTGAGAGATGAGATCTGCTCCCGTGACGTGGAACCGTTCACCCGGCGGATCGCGGCCTTAGAGAGGTTTCGGGCGTCGTAGTAGCCCCTTCGGACAAGCGCGGACAGGCCGCGCTTGGTGTGACAGAACCTTCCACTCTTTCAAGGCAAATGAAATGTCAACGAAGCTCGTATCAAGATGCCGCGTCAGTGGTATCATCCGTAAATAATTCCGGAATGCTTGCACGCGCAACTGATCTCAAGTGGTCGGCGTCTACCTCTGAAATCCAACGATAGGGGCGACGCAAGCGGGTTCCAACGGGCGACCAATGACCGATGGCGGCAAGCAGCTTGTCAAGCGCAGCGTTGGAATAACCACCATTGAGGCGGTATGGCAGAATGTAGGTGTCCAGAAACCCACGGATCTTCCGTTCGAGTTCAAGGGCAGCTGGAAGGTCCGAGAAGATCCGATCGGTCCACGCTTGAGCACCACGGGGGCTGAGGCAGGCAACGTTGGAGAAAGCGCCTGCTGCGACACCCTCACTGACACCCGTCGCGAGGTGGTGACCAGGGACGAAGACGGCCCAGTCGGTGAGATGCTGCCGTGCGGCGGCGTACCAGGCGGAATCGCCATCGGCTAGCTTGATGCCGTGAACGGCGGTGCCTGTCTGCCGAAGCACCGATCTGAGTTCCGCTGGTGTAAACACGCGCTTGGCGTGAGGCGGATTGTACAGGACGAGGGGTGTTCCCGATGCAGCGTCGGCCGCCATGAGGAGAAAGTCGACAGCTTCGGAGTCGCTCACCGGAACCCAGTCTGGTAGGATCACCTGGATCGCGTCGGGTTCAAGCCGTGCGGCCCGGCGAATCCGATTGCATGAAACCAACGGATCCGGGTGGCAGGCGCCGATAACGAACGGAAGTCCGGCTGCGCTACACCGACCAGCAAGGAGTTCCTGGATCGTATCGTACTCGGCCTCCGTCTGATTGTGGAATTCGCCAGCCGTTCCGTTCGAATAGATGCCATCCACTCTCGCATCAATTAAGGCCCCGATCTCGATATCGAGCCGATCGAAATCGATGGAGTCGTCGTCCGCGATGGGAAGAAGGAGCGTCGCCCAATTACCATGCAGTCTCGAATCCGCGCCACGTCTCACCTTGTGCCGCGTTACAGTTCTTGTCGGGTGAGCTGATGACTGCATGTCTCAATCCTTAGGTGTCGGGTTGCCCGACAGACAAGAAGACGAACTCGTCGCACTGGGACACCTTCTCTCTTGCCTCACCCGCTGATCTCGTGCCGAATGCAGGCCTTGAAATGTCCCGGCGAAACCTCCTCAAGGGGGGGAACCACCATGGCGCATCGATCGATGGCGTACGGGCATCGGGTGCGGAAAACGCAACCTGAAGGCGGGTCGGCCGGACTTGGAATATCGCCCTTCAGGATCTGCCGCGCGTGGGATTTCGCCGGGTTCGGGTCCGGAATCGCAGAGAGCAGCGCACGGGTATAGGGATGCCGCGGATCGGCATAAAGCGCTTCGCTGGGGGCGATCTCCATGATGCGCCCGAGATAGAGCACAATGACCGTGTCACAGATATATTCGACGACCGCCAGGTCGTGCGAAATGAAGAGCATGGTCAATCCGAGGCGCGTCTGCAGGCTGCGCAGGAGATTAATGATCTGAGCCTGGATCGAGACGTCGAGTGCCGAGACCGGTTCGTCCGCTACAATCAATTGCGGCTCGAGGGCCAGTGCGCGTGCGATGCCAATCCGTTGACGCTGACCGCCGGAGAACTCATGAGCATACCGGTCGAAGGCATCGGCGGGTAGGTCCACCGCTTCGAGCGCCGCCTTGGCCCGGCGCTCTCTGTCCTCCCGTGTGCCGACGCGTTGAATGTGCAGGCCTTCAGTCAGGATCTGACCGATCGTCATCCGCGGCGACAGACTCGCGAAGGGATCCTGAAAGATATATTGCATGTGCCTGCGCTGACGACGCATCTCGGCAGCCGAGAGCCTGGTGAGATCCCTGCCGTCGAATCGCACCTCCCCTGATGTAGGCTCGATAAGGCGCAACACGGAGCGTCCGATGGTCGTCTTGCCGCTGCCCGATTCTCCAACGAGGCCGACAACCTCGCCGCGTCTGACATCGAAGGACACATCATCGAGAGCCCGCACGACGGGGCCGCGGGAAAAGCTCGACGGCTTGAAATGCTTGGTCAGCCCTCTGACGGAGAGCAGCGGCTCTGCCATGACTAGACCTCCTGCCATCTGATGCAGCGGCTCTTTTGGCCATTGCCGGTTTCATACAAGAGCGGCACGCTGGCCCGGCACGCATCGAGGGCCAATGGGCAGCGCGGGGCGAAGGAACAGCCTTTGGGGAGCTGCGCGAGGCTCGGCACGGAGCCCGCGATTGTCGGCAGGGGAACTCCTTGGCGTTTCAACTCCGTCGCCTCCCCCAGCCTAGGAATGGAGCGCATCAATCCGACTGTGTAAGGATGGCGTGGATGGGCGAAGACATTGGCGACGGTGCCGGTCTCGACGATGCGGCCTGCATACATGACGGCCACGCGGTCGGCGATCTCCGCCACGACCCCCAGATTGTGAGTGACAAACATGATACCCATACCCCGCTCGTCCTGAAGCTTCTGCAGGAGATCGAGGATCTGGGCCTGGATCGTGACGTCGAGCGCTGTCGTCGGCTCGTCGGCGATGAGCAGCACCGGATCGCAGGCAAGCGCCATGGCAATGGTGGCACGCTGGCGCATTCCGCCCGAAAGCTCATGAGGATATTGCCTGGCGCGCCGCTCAGGATCGGGAATGCCCACATCCGCCAGAAGCCTGATCGCTGCGGCAGCCGCCTCCTTGCGAGCGCGCCCCAGATGAATTCGCATGGGCTCGGCAATCTGCTCGCCTATGGTGTAAACCGGGTTGAGACTCGTCATGGGCTCCTGAAAAACCATGGCGATGTCGTTGCCACGGATACGCCGCAGACCTTCGTCATCGAGTTGGGTGAGATCCTGTGCCTGCCCCGACTTGCCGCGGAACAGGATGCGGCCTTCCGTCACCTGTCCTACTTTCCTGGGCAGAAGGTTCATGATCGAGAGGCTGGTGACGGACTTGCCCGATCCGGATTCTCCCACCAGCGCCAGGGTTTCGCCCGGCGCAATGGTCAGATCGAGGTCCTGCACGGCCGCCACCTGGCGGCTGCCGATGCGGAAAACCGTTTTGAGACCTGAAATGTCGAGAACCGGGACAGTGTGCATGGCGTCAGTTCAAAAGTCCGACAGCGCGGACGATCTCTTCGATTTTCGCCGCTTCCTCGGCATTGAGCGTCCGCTGCGGGCGAGCCATCGTGTTCGTCGCGATCACACCGAGGCGGCGCATCGCGGTCTTGAAGGCGCCGACGCCGGCCGAGCCGGCGCTGGTGCGGGGCAGAGAGACCCAGACCATTTCGAACAGCCGGCAGAGGCGCTCCTGCTCCCGCCGAGCCGCCTCCCAATCGCCGGCCTGCGCATGGTTCCACAGGCGCACGTAGCCGTGAGGATCCACATTGGCCAATCCGGGAACGACGCCATGCGCCCCCATCTGAAGGGCGTTGTCAACCACGATTTCCGAACCCGTCATGAGGAAGACATCAGCCGTGTCGGATAGATCGAGCAGGCAATAGCGGAAATTGCCGTCATCGCCGCTCGAGTCCTTGAGCCCGGCGATGGTGCCTTCGCGAGCGAGCTCCACCGTGGTCTTGCGCTCGAGCTTGGCGTGAACGCAGACAGGAATGTCATAGGCGACCACCGGGATATCGAGTGCCTCGCGGACATAACGGAAATGGTCTGCAATTTCCGGCTGGCTGGTTCGGGTATAGAAGGGCGCGGTGACGACGACGGCATCGACGCCGATCGCCTGCGCCGCTCGAGCATGACCGATGACCCGGTCTGTCGTCGGATCGATGACGCCGGCCAGGACCGGCAGACGGCCGTTCACCACCTTGATCGTGTGCTCGAGAATCTTACGCCGCGTGGCTTCGTCGTGAAAGATCACTTCACTGGTCGAACCGAGCACGAAGAGGCCGTGCACGCCGCCTGCGATCAGATGCTCAAGGACCCGGGTATAGGAGTGGTAATCGACCTCGAAACTGTCTGTGAGGGGAGTCACGACAGGTGGAACGACACCGTGGAACTTGGTCATAACAGATCTTTCTCTTGATTATTGAAGATCGGAACGAGGATCGAAGGCATCGCGTAAGCCATCGCCTACGAAGTTGATCGCAAGCACGGTGATCACGAGAGCCGCCCCCGGGAACATCCACTGCCAAGCATATTGCTCGACCACGATCGTCGACCGTGCCGCATTGAGCATGTTGCCCCAGCTCGCTTCCGGCGGAGCGATGCCGAGACCAAGGAAGGAAAGGCCGGCCTCCAGCAGGATGGCGTTGGCGATCTGGAGAGTTGCATAGACCACGAGAATGTCGATGCAGTTCGGCAGGCCGTGGCGAAAGAGCAGATGACCGAGCCCCGCGCCCATGCCACGCGCGGCGATCACGAAATCGCGCTCGCGCAGTTCGAGAAGACGTGCCCGCACCATGCGCGACAGAACGGGCCATGACAGGAGCGAAATGACAAGGACGGTCGGCAGAATGCCCGTGCCGGCGATTGATGCAAGAACAAGAAGGAAAATGACCGGAGGCAGCGTCATGGCAAGATCGACGAAGCGCATGACGGTGCCGTCGACGATACGGCCGCCGAAGGAGGATATGGCACCGACGAGGAAGCCTATAGCCATCGAGATCGCAACCGAGATGACCGCCACGAAAAGCGAGATTCGTCCACCTTGCATCAGTCTCGCGAGGATGTCGCGTCCGACACCATCGGTCCCGAACCAGTGACTTGCGCTGGGTCCCTTGTTGAGAGCCCGCAGGTCGATCTGATTGGGTGAATAAGTCCACCAGAGCGGATAGGTCATGACCGCCAGAAGAATGGCGAGGAGAAGGACAAGACCCGTCACCGCCACGTGGTTCATGGCGAACCGCGCCAGGGCCCGCTTGATAGGCCCCTTGCGGGAAGAGGCAGCGGCCGGTGCAGTGATAATGGAAGCGCTCATCATCACGCGACCTGGACACGCGGGTCGATCGCCGCATAAGCGATGTCGGTCAGGAGATTGACCAGGATGACGCAGGCGCCGATGATGAGGGTTGCTCCCATGATGACCGGATAATCGCGGGTATCGACCGCGTTGATCAGGAGCAGACCCATGCCGGGCCAGTTGAAGACGCTTTCGATGAAGATGGCGCCGCCTACCGCGATGCCAATAGTCGACCCGATGAGGGTCACGACAGGCAGGAGCGCATTGCGCACTGCGTGCTTGATGATGACCCAGAACTCCTTGACGCCTTTGGCACGCGCGGTGCGCACGTAATCCTGGTTCAGAACCTCGAGCAGCGACGCCCGCATGTATCGCATGATCAGCGCCGCATGGCCGATCGACAGGAGGCAGGCGGGCAGGACGAGATGCGCGAGCAGGTCGCCGACCGAAAACGATGCGCCGGGAGTCAGCATGCCTCCGGAGGGCGCCCAGCGAAAGACCACCGAGAACAGATAGAGCCCGAGGATCGCCGTCAGAAAGGCTGGGCTCGACAGGCCGAGAAAGGCTGCGATGGAAAGCCCGATATCCGCCGGAGAATTGCGTCGGACGGCCGTGAAGATGCCAGCCGTGACGCCGACGACGATCGCAATCGCGAGCCCGGCCGCCATCAGCAGGACAGTCGGTCCGATGCGCTCGATCACGAGCGGAAGGACCTGCACACCGTTGCGCTGGATCGAGAAGCCGAGATCCCCGCCGGCAGCGGCCCGCAGCCACGCGAGGTACTGGATCGGAAGGGGCTGGTCGAGTCCGAGACGCGTGCGCACTGTGTCCATCTCGGCCTGAGACATGGCGACGTTGGGATTGATATAGGCGGCAATTGGGTCGCCCGGGGCCAGGCGGAGCAGGACGAAGATGAGCATGCTCAAGGCAACGAGCATCAGCAGACCGGTGGCAAGGCGTCGCGCGATGTAGGTCAGCATGGGCAGGTTCACCTGATAGGAGGGCGGCCGAAACAGGCTGCGGCCACCCTGCCGGGGACGTGTCTTGGGATCTGCTTATTTGTCGATCGACCATTTCTCCGGATGGGCGTTGTAGGGTCCGCCGGCCGGAGCAGGCACCCAGACGAAGTCCTTCAGCTTCGTCGAGGCAACGCCGTACCGGTTGGCGACCCACATCGTGGCCCAGGGGAGATTGGCGTTCATCGCTTTGCAGACGTCCTGGTAGCGGGCATTGAGCTGCTGTGGATTGGTTTCGGCGAGCGCCGCATCGAACGCTTTGGTCAGATCAGGCATGTCGATGCGCAGGAAGTTCGAACCGGCAGGAGGCTTTTGCGCCGCGTTCAGGCCGATGTTGAGTCCGGACGGATCGGGCCCGTTCTGAAGCCCTGCATAGACCAGCGGGAACTGGCTGAAATCCGGATTCGCCGCATAGATGATGCCGTTGTAGGTCGGCGTATCGACCGCTCGCGGAACCACGTTGATCCCGACCTGCGCGAGCATGGCCTGGATGGCGGCCATGACGTTGGCTGCTTGAGGCGTGTTGTAATAGGTCAGCCAAGTGATCGGCTTTGTGCCATTGATCTTGTCCCAGCCGGCCTCCGCCAGCAGGGCTTTAGCCTTGGCTGGATCGTATCCGTAACGATTGAGGCCCTCAGGCACGAGGTGCTTGGCGACGTATCCGCAATTGGCAGCGGTGGCCGCACCACCGTAGAGGCTGTCGATGATCGCCTGACGGTCAATGGCATGCATCACGGCCTGACGGACGCGGACGTCTTTCCAGAGCGGGACCTGCTGGTTGAAGCCCAGATAATTGACGACGAACGACTGCCCCTCGATGACCCGAAAGGCCTTGCTGTCCTTGAATGTCGGAACATCGTCGGATTCGACATAGGTGAACTGGATCTCGCCTGCGCGCAGGGCCGCGACGGCGGCGGCGGTGTTCTTGAAGTAGCGGTTGATCAACCGATCTGTCTTGGGGCGGCCGAGGCGATAATCCTCGTCGGCAACCAGCTCAACATATTGGTCGGTGACATATTGCTTGAACTTGAACGGCCCGGTACCGACGGGGGCCGTCGCCCACCATGTGCTGCTCGCAAGTTCTTTCGGTGTGAATCTGGACAGAGCGTGCTCTGGCAGGATCATCAGCTTGGTGAGCGTCGCGAGGAGACCGGCATCGGGGCGCGAGAGCTTGATGATCGCAGTACGCTCGTCGGGTGTTTCGACGGACGAGATGGCATTGAGGCGAGCCGCGAAGACCGTTCCGGTTTCGCCATTCTTGGCGAGATCAACGGTGAACTTCACGTCCTTGGAGGTGAATGGTTTGCCGTCGTGCCAAGTTTCCTTGGCAAGCTTGAACGTGTACTCGGTCTTGTCCGGATTGACGGAATACTCGGCCGCCAGGGCCCCTTCGATCGCCGTGAGATCGGCATTGTAGTTTACCAAGGGCTCGAAATAGACATTGAGCCAGGTAAAGCCACCCGTTGCTGCCAGCGGATTGAAATTCCCCTGAAAGCCGCCCGGACCAACGTCGAAGCCGCCAGTGATTGTCTTCTGCTCCTGGGCCGCCGCTGGAGATGTCAGCGCAGTGGACCCGAGAATCGCCGCAATGGCGATGACCTGTCTCAATGCTCTCAGTCGCATCGTTTCCTCCCGTCAGGCAGTGATCGACCGCCTGTTCTTGTTGATGACCTGAAGAATTCCCGCGTAATGTTCGTCGAGCCTCTTGCGGGCTCTTTCGACGTCGCGCGCCGCAATGGCTTCGACGATTTCATGGTGATCCCGCCATGTGGCGAGCGGATCCGCATTGGCCAGATTGGCGAAGTTCGAAGCCTTGTAGAACGCACGCCAGAAGATCTCGATAAGGCCAGTCAGCATCCGGTTGTTCTGGCAGCGGAACAGCAGCCGGTGAAACTGCTCGTCTTCCTCGGCGAAGCTCTCGTTGCGCTCGGCGCGTTGGCGCATCCGCTCGGTGACCTCGCGCAGGGCCGCGAGATCCTCTTCGCCGATCATCTCGATAGTCTTGTGGATCAGGCCCACCTCAAGGACGCGGCGCAATTCGCGAAGCTCCTCGACATCGCGCAGGGTATCACCGAGGCCATAGGCGAGATTGTCGAGCAGCGGCTGGAAGGAAAACTCCTTCACGAACACGCCAATGCCGCGCCGCGTCTCAAGAATTCCGATGGACTCGAGCGCCTTGATGGCCTCCCGGACGGAGTTCCGGCTGACTCCGAGCTGTTGGGCGAGAAAGGACTCAGGGGGCAGAGCGTCACCCGGCTTAAGCTTGTTCTCCTCGATATACCCGCGCAAGCTCTCTTGCACGGTCACATGCAGCGAAGGCGGCCTGCTCAGGGGTTTTATGTCTTTCAGCCGAGACATCTTCTGCTCCTGCTCGCCATATCCTGAACCGTGCCCAGGACAGACAAGTGATCATCTTGCTTGTAGCATATCAGCTTGTAGGATATCCTGCAAGAAGCTCAGTGCCGTGAGGATATTTCATGCGGGTCGCATTGTTCGGCGTCAGCCACTGGCATGCACGGATGCACATGGATGCGGTCCAATTTGCCGGTGGCGAGATCGTCACGATCTGGGATCACAGCGCCGAGATTAGCGCGGCGTTTGCCACGACTTTGGGACTTCCTGTCTGTCGAAACGTGCGGCAGGCCCTCGCCGAGCGACCCGATTTGGTAGTCGTGATGGGCTCCCCTCCGGATCTGCTGGAGCTTGCACTCGAGGTCCTGGCCGCCGACGTGCCCATGATCCTTGAGAAGCCGGCATCCGCTACAACCAGCGGATTGGCCCCGGTTCTAGCGCTGGCCCTGAGGCGCGGCAGCTTCGTCGGCGTGCCGCTTCCCAACCGCATCGGGCCCATCTTCCGGGACATGGCCGCGCTTGAACGACAGAATCGTCTCGGAAAGCTCGCTCACGGTCATTTCCGGATCGTCAATGGCCCGCCACAACGTTACCGCGACGATGGTGTCGGCTGGATGCTCGACCCTGCCATCGCGGGCGGCGGAGCGCTGCGCAATCTCGGCATTCACGGAATCGATGCCGCCCTCAGCCTTGCCCAGGGACAAGTGCGCATCACCGCGGCCTCGATCGGCAACCGCATCCATGATGAGTGCGTCGAGGACCATGCCCATGTCACGCTGATGGATGAAGTAGGAACGTTCTTCACAGTTGAAGCCGGCTACACATACGCTTCGATGGCTCCTGGCGGGGATTTCGAGTGGCGGGTCGCCACCAGCAATGCCTACTTGATCGACCGGGGAGACACAGCTCAATGCGCGACCCTGGACGACGGGAGCGTGCGGGTACTGCCTCCGAACCCTCCCAGCACGCGCTATCGGCTCTTCATGGCCGATACCTTCGACAGAATCCGCGCCGGTGCGGCACCGGCGGTCAGCCTCCAGGACTATCACTCGGCCATGCTGTTCATCGACATGGCATACGAAAAGGCAAAGTCATGATCGGAGTCGGCATCATCGGAGCGGGTCATTTCGGTGCCGTTCACGCACGCGCCATGGCGAAGGTGAAGGAGGTTCGGCTCGTTGCCTCCTGCCGTGAGGACAGAGTAGCCGCGGCCGCTTTCGCGGCCGAGCACGGAGGCAAGAGCTACAGCGACTGGCGCGGCCTGCTCGACGATCCGCAGGTCGATGCCGTTCTGATCGCTACGCCGCACCACCTGCACGAGGAAATCGCCATCGGCGCCGCGCAGGCGGGCAAGCACATCCTTCTGGAAAAGCCGATGGCGCCGAGCGTCGCCGCCTGCGACAGGATTCAGGCGGCCGCCGATGCGAACGGCGTCAAACTCATGATCGGGCAGATCATGCACTTCGCCCTGCCCTGCCTCAAAGCCAAGGAGATTGTCGATTCAGGCAGGCTCGGCGCGCCGGTCGCGGGATCGAGCTGGATGATCAAGCTTTGGATGGAGAGCAATCGCCGCCCCTGGCATCTCGAGACCGCCTCGGGCGGCGGCATGCTGATGACTGCAGGCATCCATGCGCTTGATCGTCTGATCTGGCTCATGGGGGCGCCCGTGACCGGAGTATCCGCCATGACCGGCACCTATTTCCACGACCAGGAGGCCGATGACTCTGCGCTGCTTGGACTCCGCTTCGCCGGGGGCCAAATCGGCCAGGTTGCCAGCATCGGCTATCGCGATGGTGCCGTATCCTTCGCCATGGACCTCGTATGCGAGAAAGGCATTGTCCGGATTGATTTTGATCACGGAGTCTCTCTGGGGTGTAGAGGGGCCTGGACTGCGGTTCCCGGCTCGATCGAGGCGGACTGGATGGACAAGGCCATCGCGCGCGAATGGCAGGCAATGGCCGCCAGCATCATGAACGATGCGCCCTCCCCCGTCAGTGGAGCTTATGGACGCCATGTCATCGCATGCATCGAGGCCGCCTACCGGGCCGGCATCGAGCGCCGCGAAATCGAGCTCCCTAGAGCCGGCTTGGACGAGAGGGATTTCCGACAGCATCAGAATGGATGAGCGGAGCCTATCATGAAATCGCATCCTCCGGTTCCAGGAACCGCCCTCGTCGACACGCTGCAAGGTGGTCTTGTCGTATCATGCCAGCCGGTGCCGGATGGGCCGTTCGATGATCCCGACTCGGTTGTGCGCTTCGCGCTGGCGGCTCGGAACGCCGGCGCCAAAGGCCTGCGCATCGAAGGTGTCGAGAACGTCGCCGCAGTCGCTGCTGCTTGCCCTCTCCCGATCATCGGCCTTGTGAAGCGCGATCTGGCCGATTCACCGGTCCGAATTACCCCGTGGATCGAGCACGTCACAGCGCTCGCCGCCGCGGGAGCCGCCATCATCGCCTTCGATGCCACCGAACGAACACGGCCCGTTTCGGTCAAGGACCTGATCGAGGCAGTGCATGCTCAAGGACGTCTCGCGATGGCCGACGTCGCGACGGTTGCAGAGGCTGAGGATGCAGTCAGGCTCGGCGCCGACATCATCGGCACAACCATGTCGGGCTATACCGGCACGCAGCCACCTCCTCGGATGCCCGATCTGGAGTTGGTGACCCAGGCCTACGCTCTCGGCAAGCCCGTCTTCGCGGAAGGCCGTTACAACGAGCCCCGGCTCGCGGCGGCGGCTCTTCGAGCGGGCGCCACCGCTGTCGTCGTCGGCTCTGCGATTACGCGGCCGGAGCACATCACGCGCTGGTTCGTGGATGCCATGGCAGCCGAGGTCGCGATAGCTCAACCTGTCCTTGCAATCGATATTGGCGGCAGCAAGACGGCCGTCGCGCTGGTTCAGGAGAACCGGGTCATCGCACGCCGACAGATCCCGACGAGGCCGGCCGACGGAGTGGAGCAATGGCTGAAATCGGCCGCCGATCTAGCCCATGACTGGCGCAAAGACTATCGTGGCGTCGCCGCCGCCGTTACCGGGCTCGTGCGGAATGGACGGTGGTTTGCCGTGAATCCCACAACCCTGCCGGTGCCGGCGGGATTCCCTTTGGCATCGCGGCTGAAGGCGCTCTTTTCTGGGCCTGTCGCGGTCCTCAACGACGCTCAGGCGGCCGCATGGGGCGAATATCGCTTCGGTGCGGGACGCGGATCCGATCTTCTTTTTCTCACCATCTCAAGCGGGATCGGCGGGGGGATCGTTAGTGGCGGACGGCTTCTGCAAGGAGCAACCGGCCTTGCTGGTCACATCGGCCAAATGCCCACTGCCCTACCCGGAGCGCCGTTCCAGCCTCTGGAAGGGATTGCTTCCGGTTTCGGCATTGCAGCCGCAGCTCGTAAAGCCGGACATGAGGCTGATGCTAGGGATGTTTACGCCGCTGCAGCAGCAGGTGAGGATTGGGCCGAGAACATTATTGATACCGCGGTCAAGCATCTTGCCGCCTACTTGGTAGGAGTGCAGGCTGTCATTGATCCGCAAGTGACTGTGATTGGCGGCGGCCTAGGCCTCGCACCGGGCTATCTTTCCCGCCTCGAGAATGCTCTATCGTGCTTCCCAGCCCCCCTCGCACCCTTCCTGATGCCGGCGCTTCTCGGCGTCGATGCCGGTATCCTTGGAGCAGCAGACCTTTTGAGGCAGCAGAGTTCCGCGGAATGACATTTAACGTGCAAGCTATCCTTTCGCCCTGATCAGCGACTGTCCCAAGCTTCTGATCCCAAAGCCGCTCGCCGCTTACAAGGCAAAGGTGCTTGCAAACAATGCTGAGCACGCACTTCAAAGTACCTCAACGGCGACCGAGGATCTCATCGTTGGACGAATGGGAGAGGGTATGAGACTACTTTTCGTCAGTTCTCCGCTAAGGCGCCGCACCATGAGCCTCAGCCAAACGCCTCCCTAAAAGGCCGCAGCCGAGCTCTTCGTGGCATCGATCTGCGGCCCTGGACCAATCGCCCCTACGGCAAGCTAAGCCGTATCTGATTGCCTGAGGTACTTCAATAGTTTGCGACTTACCTCCGAAGAGGTAGGCTAAATAGCCTATGCTTGCAGTCCTCTCTGTGTAATGCTCTTGCCACGGTCGAGATTGCCCCCTACGGCCGTTCACTTGAAAGCGCCCACCGGCGCTTTTTCTTTGGACGTTGCGCGGCGTGCGAAACGTGGCGCCGGTCGCTCATCCTAGTCCTATAAGCGGGAACCGGATCTTGAACTCGGTGTCTCCCTCTTCTTAGTGCCGACAGCTGCCAGAATGACCGCGCCTCGCCTGAAGCAGATGTTGGTAGCACCCATGGCCGCCACTGCCCCTTCCGCCGGCAGGAAACGGACGTGCTCCCCGTCTACATTCACGTGACGGCGGACAACGCCTCGGACGTGAGGACTGCGCCTGCGGTGATCGCAGTCGTCCCAGACCGCCGAAAGCCGCTCGTCGCAGATCTGGCTTACGACGCCGACAACCTGCGCCGCGACCTGAAGGCGACCAGCATCCTGCCCATGATCCCTCGGGCGCGTTCCCGCAAACACCCGGTTCGGTACAACCCGTTGCGATTTCGCAAGCGCTGGCCATCGAGGCGGCCGTGGTGACGATACTCACAACGTAACGTGTGGATACCGAGAGCAGCTACACGCGATCACGCTTGAATAGTTAAGCAGGAGCCTTTGCAGAAGCCCCGTTGTGGCCAGGGCTTACCCGCTTTCGCGAACACCCAACGGACCCAGCGATATCAGGAACTCCGCTTCATGAACTTCTATTGGCGGAAGCTGAACTGAGACAATGGAGCGGCGATCGGACGAGCCACTCATCCGGGCAAGCCCCAGCGCCTGAAACCTGTCGCCTCCTCATCCCTTGCTGATCCTTGTTTCCATCAAGACCTTGATGCTGTCGAGCGAGTTCGCCACCGCGATAGCCTGATCCCATTCATCGAGACTGTACCGATGCGTAACGATGCCTTTCGAGGTAACGAGTCCGCGAGAAAGCAGGTTGATGGCGATGGGATAGCAGTAAGGTCCAAGATGAGCTCCGCGAATGTCGAGCTCCTTGCGATCGCCGATGATCGACCAGTCGATCGTCACGGGTGCACCGAAAACGGAGAACTCGACGAAGCGGCCGAGCTTGCGGATGAGATTGAGTCCCTGCTCGACTCCGCTCGGCGAGCCGGTTGCCTCTATGTAGACATCGCAGCCATAGCCGTCGGTCAGAGAATGGACAATCGCCAGGGCGTCCTGCGTACGCGGGTTGATGATCACATCCGCGCCGAATGATTTCGCGAGTTCAAGCCGCTCGTCGACCATATCGATGACGATGAGCTGTTTCGGAGTCTTAAGCTTCGCCACCTGAACCATCATAAGTCCGATGGGACCTGATCCTGCGATGACCACGACATCGTCGAGCTGAATATCGCCCCGATTGACCGTGTGGATCGCACATGACAGAGGTTCGATGATCGCGGCGTCGTCGGCCGAAATTCCATCGTCGATCTTGTGCACGCGGGCTGTCCGCGGAATGCGCATGTATTCGGCCATCCCTCCGTCGGCTACGACCCGCTGGAAGCCGAAAATATTGTGGACTTCGCACATCCAGTACTTCCCGGAGCGGCAGAAGCGGCATTGATCGCACGGCACGATCTGCTCCGCGATGACACGATCGCCCAGCCCGACCCCGAAATGTTCCGCCGCACCCGGTCCCAGCTCATCCACATACCCGTAGAATTCGTGTCCAGGAATAACCGGCGGCTTCACATAGGGATTGTTACCGCCCCAGAACATCTTGGCGCCCGACCAGCATTTGCAGTCGCTGGCGCAGATGCCGCAGGAAGCGATGCGCAGAACCATCTCACGCTCTCCCGGCACGGGACGTTCCACCTGTTCGACGCGGTAATCCTCTGGGCCGTGACAGACGATCGCGGTCATTCTCCGATTGGAGCGCTGAGCGGTTCCTGCATCGATTGTCATGAATTCATCTCCCATCCCTGTGCTTCTTGTCGGAATTGATGCGCAATGAGACCAGACCGTTTGTGCGTCACCGGCGCCTCTCTCAGGATACGGACGCCGCGAAGGACGACTTCAGGTCCGAATAAAGTCGACGGAACAGCTCACGCCGAGGTGCAAGAGCCTCCGTCAGTTCCGGTTCTGGATCGATCACATGCGATACGGGCGGCGGAGGGCAGGCTTCTTCCAGACTGACTCCGGACGCTGCAATCCTCGCAAGCCGCGCGGCTCCGAGAGCGGGTCCGACCTCACCGCCGTGATGATAGATAAGCTGCCGCTGGAGTGCGGCCGCCAGGATTCGCCCCCACAATTTCGAGCGCGCACCGCCGCCGATGACGGAGAGGCCGCCGATCTTGCCGCCGCTGGCCTCCAGGACATGGAGTCCGTCGGCCAGCGCGAAGGCCACTCCTTCGAGGGCGGCCCGACCCAGATCGGCCCGTGTCGTCGTTCCGTCGAGCCCGAAGATGACGCCCGAGGCCGCCGGGTCATTGTGAGGCGTCCTCTCGCCACTGAGATACGGCAGAAAGACGAGACGGCTTTTCGCCGCCGCAAGATCTGCGGTCTCCATCTCTGCAAGAAGAGACGCTTCGTCGGACGCGCCGGACAGGCGAGCGGCGAAAGACAACGTGGCGGCAGCCGACAGGATCACGGCCATCCGGTGCCACATGCCTGGGATGCAGTGGCAGAAGGCATGGACCGCCCGTTCCGGATCCATCTTCACGGTATCATCGGCAACGAAGATCACGCCAGATGTGCCAAGGGAGACGAAGGCCATGTCGGAATGCACGACGCCAATTCCGACGGCTCCCGCTGCATTGTCGCCTCCTCCTCCGGCAATGGGGATGCCAGACCGCATGCCAAGCAATGCAGCCGCTCCCGGCGAGAGCCGCCCCGCGACCTCGGTTCCTTCGACGAGCCGTGGCATGTGCCGCTCATTAAGGCCGGTTGCCGCGAGCGTGGCAGGCGACCATTGCCGCCGTCTCACATCAAGCCAGAGAGTGCCGGCCGCGTCCGACATCTCGCTCACGGCCTCCCCCGTGAGCTTCAGGCGCAGCCAGTCCTTCGGCAGCAGAACCCGTGCAGTCTGCCTGAAGATATCCGGCTCGTGCTTGGCAACCCAGACGAGCTTCGGCGCGGTGAAACCGGGCATCGCGAGATTGCCGGTGATCGCGCGGCTCTCTGGTTCCCGCTGCTCCAGCTCCCTGCACTCCGCTCCGGCTCGACCGTCATTCCACAGGATTGCGGGCCGGAGCACCTGCTCGCTCTCGTCGAGCAGGACCGCTCCGTGCATCTGCCCGGACAGCCCGATCCCCAACACACCATCGAGCGAATGGCGCTCTCTCAGGGCGGCCACGGCAGACAGAGTGGCGTCCCACCATGCCTGCGGGTCCTGTTCGGACCAGAGAGGCTGCGGTCGCGACAGCGTGAGCGGGGCTGCTGCTTCGCCGACGAGTGTGCCGCCCTCATCGAGAAGGATGACCTTGACGCTGGAGGTGCCTAAATCGATTCCCAAATACATCAGCCGTCATCCCCCTATGCGGTCGCTTGCGTGTTCCTCGGTGGGCGCTCGCTCAGACGAGATTGCCGTCCAGGTATCGCTGGAGGGTTGTGCGCGTGCCGTTGCGCCATAGGCTGGTGAGCGCGGTTGCAAAGCGCTCGCGGAAAAGCGGGGCCTCGGCGATGTCGCCGAAGATGTCGCGCAAGCCCAGGAACGCCGCCGGATCGTCCTTGGCCGCCAGCGCAGCAGGCGTCAGCCGCACCGCATTCGGATCGTCCAGGGCGAACGCCTCGCCCGTGTCGAGCGTGCCGGC
>DASQML010000005.1:0-2296 GCA_035645515.1 Microvirga sp. | reverse complement strand
GGTCGAATTCGAGAGCGGCGTGCGCGGCATGGCCCTCAACCTCGAAACCGACAACGTCGGCGTCGTGATCTTCGGTTCCGACCGTGAGATCGCCGAAGGCCAGACCGTGAAGCGCACGGGCGCCATCGTGGACGTGCCGGTGGGCAAGGGTCTGCTGGGCCGCGTCGTCGACGCTCTCGGCAACCCGATCGACGGCAAGGGCCCGATCCAGGCGACCGAGCGTCGCCGCGTCGACGTGAAGGCTCCGGGCATCATTCCGCGCAAGTCGGTGCACGAGCCGATGGCGACGGGCCTGAAGGCCATCGACGCCCTCATTCCGGTCGGCCGCGGCCAGCGCGAGCTGATCATCGGCGACCGCCAGACCGGCAAGACCGCGATCGCCCTCGACACGATCCTGAACCAGAAGCCGCTGAATCAGGGCAACGACGAATCGCAGAAGCTGTACTGCGTCTACGTCGCCGTGGGTCAGAAGCGCTCGACGGTCGCTCAGTTCGTGAAGGCGCTGGAGGACAACGGCGCGCTGGAATACTCCATCGTCGTCGCCGCGACCGCTTCCGATCCGGCCCCGATGCAGTTCCTGGCGCCCTTCTCGGGCTGCGCCATGGGCGAGTTCTTCCGCGACAACGGCATGCACGCCGTGATCGTGTACGACGACCTGTCCAAGCAGGCCGTCGCCTATCGCCAGATGTCGCTCCTGCTCCGCCGTCCTCCGGGCCGCGAGGCTTATCCGGGCGACGTGTTCTACCTGCACTCCCGCCTGCTGGAGCGCGCCGCGAAGCTCAACGACGCCAACGGCGCCGGCTCGCTCACCGCTCTGCCGGTCATCGAGACGCAGGCGAACGACGTGTCGGCCTACATCCCGACCAACGTGATCTCGATCACCGACGGCCAGATCTTCCTTGAGACGGACCTCTTCTACCAGGGCATCCGGCCTGCGGTGAACGTCGGCCTGTCCGTGTCGCGCGTGGGCTCCTCGGCCCAGACGAAGGCGATGAAGAAGGTCGCGGGCAAGATCAAGGGCGAGCTGGCGCAGTACCGCGAGATGGCCGCCTTCGCTCAGTTCGGCTCCGATCTCGACGCCACCACGCAGCGCCTGCTGAACCGCGGTTCGCGCCTGACCGAGCTCCTGAAGCAGCCGCAGTTCTCGCCGCTGAAGATGGAAGAGCAGGTCGCCGTGATCTACGCCGGCGTGAACGGCTACCTCGACAACCTGCCGCTCAACCGCGTGCGTGCCTTCGAGGACGGCCTGCTCGCCACCCTGCGCAGCAAGCACGCCGATCTCCTTGATGCTATCCGCACTTCCAAGGATCTGTCGAGCGAGTCGGAAGCGAAGCTCAAGGAGGTCGTCCAGACCTTCGCCAAGTCTTTCTCGTAAAGACGTCCGTTCTCGTAAGATCGAACCGGGATACCGGAGAGGTAGGGCTGCTCGATGCCGAGCTTGAAAGACCTTCGTAACCGCATCGCCTCGGTCAAGGCGACGCAGAAGATCACCAAGGCCATGCAGATGGTGGCCGCCGCGAAGCTGCGCCGCGCGCAGACCGCGGCGGAAGCCGCGCGTCCCTATGCGGAGCGCATGGCTGCGGTGCTCGGCAATATCGCGTCCGGCATCACTGTCGGACCCGAGACGCCGCGTCTGCTCGCCGGCACGGGTGCCGATCGGGTCCATCTTCTGATCGTCTGCACGGCCGAGCGCGGCCTGTGCGGCGCGTTCAACTCCTCGATCGCCCGTCTGGCGCGTGATCATGCCAACCGGCTGCTCGCCGAAGGCAAGACGGTCAAGATCATCTGCGTGGGCAAGAAGGGCTACGATATCCTTCGTCGCCAGTTCAGCCAGCACATCATCGACCTCGTCGATCTGCGCTCCGTGCGTCAGATCGGCTTTGAGCAGGCTGATCAGATCGCGCAGAAAGTACTCGGCCTCTTCGAGGCTGGCGAGTTCGACGTGGCGACCCTGTTCTACTCGCGCTTCCGCTCGGTGATTGCCCAGATTCCGACCGCGCAGCAGATCATTCCGGCTCAGATCGAAGCTTCCGGCACCTCGTCGGATGCGGTCTACGACTACGAGCCTGAGGAAGGGGAGATCCTGGCGACGCTTCTGCCACGGAACCTCACCGTGCAGATCTTCCGCGCTCTGCTGGAGAACGCCGCTTCCGAACAGGGCGCCCGCATGAGCGCCATGGACAATGCGACCCGCAACGCGGGCGAGATGATCAAGAAGCAGACGCAGACCTACAACCGGTCGCGTCAGGCGATGATCACCAAGGAACTGATCGAAATCATTTCGGGCGCCGAGGCG
>DASQML010000004.1:0-53778 GCA_035645515.1 Microvirga sp. | reverse complement strand
GCTGCGCTAACCTAGAGTCTGACATACAGCCTCTCTTGCCGGCCGCCGAGGCACAACCGGACCTTGGCCGCGCGGATGTACATGGAGATGCGCGTCGACCGCTCCTCAACGCGGAGGAGCACGAACCTGTTCAACCGAGTGTTTCTCGGCGTGGTACAAGGGGGCCCAAGCTCGAACATAACGAGGCTGCCACACGGAAGCGGCAACGCAGTTCGGCAAACCTTAGTGTGGCTCACCCCATGTCCGCCCGAACATCTTTCCGCGACGGCTCACTGACCCGGCAGAAAGCGTTGGGTGAGGGAGCGGTCCGAGGACGTGCTGAGCTCAACCCCGAACAAGCCGTAACAGATCATAACACGCCCAAGTGTTACTTGAGGTGTTACCTAGAAGCGGATTGTGCGGAGGACCAGATCAGCTAAGTGGCTGAAACTATTGGTGGGTGTGCAAGGATTCGAACCTTGGACCCGCTGATTAAGAGTCAGCTGCTCTACCAACTGAGCTACACACCCGTCGCCGAAGCGAGTTCAGCGGGACAGTTTCCGCTGAAGAGGCCGTGCGTGTAACAAACCGCGCGGCCTCTGTCTAGCCCGTTTGGAGAGGTTTTTTGGTCAGGCTGCGGATTTCGATTTGGCGCGGTGATAGCTGCCGTCACCTTGTGTCAAAACCCGGTCTTCCGGCCGGATCTGGCCGGGCTCGATCTCCTCCTTGTCGGCCAATTCCTTCCACAGCGGGATCAGCCGGTCGATATCCAGGCTCGGCCACGCTTCAACGCCGTCGAGCACGAAATAGGTCTCCTGGTAATCGTCGATCCGGTAGAGGGTGCGCATGACGCGACCGAGGTCGAAAGCCACCCGGTTCGGCGACGGGCTCTCCAGCGCGAAGATCGTTTCGCCGGGCGAGGAGGCGATGCCTGCCCCGACGATGCGCATGCCCTGAGGCGTCTGGGCGAGGCTGAATTCCACCGTGTACCAGTAGAGCCGCGCAAGGTACTTCAGCGCCCCATGCTCGGCGGCCACGAGACCGGCCTTGCCGTAGGATTCGAGATAATCCGCATAGACCGGCTGCATGATCAGCGGTACATGGCCGAACACGTCGTGGAAGATGTCCGGCTCCTCGATATAGTCGAGTTGCTCCGGCTTGCGGATCCAGAAGCCCGCCGGGAACTGGCGGTTCGCCAGCATGCGGAAGAAGGCCAGGTCCGGGATGAGGCCCGGCACCGCCACGACCTCCCAGCCCGTGGCCGCCTTGAGGCGCTGATTCATGACCCGGAAATCCGGAATTCCCTCCTCACCGATCCCGAGGCGGTCGAGGCCCTCCAGAAATTGGTCGGCGATGCGGCCCTTGAGAATGTCCCGCTGGCGCTTGGCCAGGGTTCTCCAGGTGGCATGATCGGCCTCGGTATAGTTCTCGAAGCCCTGATCGCGCATGTAATCGCGGGGGTCGTCGCTGCCGGTGGCGGTGTTCATGGCGTTTCCCTCGTTAAGGTGTTATAGCGTTAGGATAGCACTCTCATCCGGTCATTTTCCTCCAAATGTGACCTGTAAAAGCGGAGATCCGGTCATAAAATGACCTCGAGGCCTTAATCGAGGTTCAGTCATGAAGCGTCATCTCTCCCCGTCCGACCGCCGGATCCTGCGCGCTATCCAGGGAGACGGGCGCATACCCAATGCGGCGCTTGCCGAAAGGGTGGGCCTTGCCGCCTCCCCCTGTCTGAGGCGTCTGAAAGCCCTGGAGGAAGACGGCATCATCGAAGGCTATCGGGCGCTGGTGAATCGCAAGGCTCTCGGCTTCGAGGTGGAGGCCTTCGTGTTCATCAAGCTGGAGCAGTCCGAGCCAGGCTGGAGAACGCGGCTCGTTGACCGGCTCAAAGATTACGAGGAGGTGATCGCCTGCCATGCCCTTGCCGGCGAGGTGGACATCATCGTCCATGCGGTGGCGCGCGATATCGAGAGCTTCGGCGAGTTCACCATGAACCGCCTGCTCACTCTCCCCGGCGTCGCCGACGTGCGCTCGAGCTTCGTGCTCTCGACCATCAAGCCGCAGAGCCCGATCCCGGTGCTGGACCCATAAAAGCAGGCCTACAACAGAGCACCGAGATTATTAGCCCAGTGAGCGGTCACTGCAGGCCAAAGACTTCCGCTGAAATGCCTGAGGCACCCACATATTAGGCCGATGAAAAAAATGGATGCGATGACTGGAGCATTGAATGGAAGCGAAAGAACAAGCCAACCTGGGACGTGGATTGCTAGAAACAGAGCAGCTGCCAGTGGAATTGCGTATCGAGCCTTCATGTGCTTGCTCAACTGCGTTTGAACCACACCTCGAAAGATGATTTCCTCAACGAACACGCCAACAAAACCCCACGCATAGCCGCCCAGCGACAATGCAGAAATACGGTTCAGAGGCGCATCGACCATATGCACTCGCAGGAGGTTCCAGCCGAGAACAGACGCGAAGGCTAGCATTGAGAGGACGATTGCTTTCGGCGAAACAGGCGTGACCCCAAGCCATCGCAAGGGTTGCCTTAGCTTTCTCCAAAATACGAAGGTTGCTGCAGCTGCAATCCAAAAGAAGGTACGAAACCAAGGTCGCACCCATTCAGGTAGCCCTTCGAGCTTCCAAATAAGAACGACACACAAAGTCCAGAGCAGGAAAAAAGTTATGATGAAGAAGACAAGCCCGCTTCTCAAGCGCTTGGCATCTTCGCTATGCAGCATATCGACAGATCCGCTCGTAACCGACGTAAGTCTCCAATAGAAAAGGGCCCCTTACGGGCCCTGATCAGATGTTACTCCGCCGCGTGCTGGGCGTGCAACCGTGCGCCTCGGCTCATGAGCTTGTTGAGCGCGCCGAGATAGGCCTGCGCGGAGGCAACCAGCGTGTCTGGATCGGCGGCGCGGGAGGTCACGCTGCGGCCATCGGCGGACAGGCGCACCGACACCTCGGCCTGGGCATCCGTACCCTCCGTGACCGCGTGCACCTGATAGAGCTCCAGCACGGCCTCGTGCGGCACCAGCGCCTTGATGGCGTTGAAGGTGGCATCCACCGGGCCGTTGCCCTCCTGCTCCTCGATCACGGTGTTGCCGTCGACCTGCAGGCGCATGGTGGCGCGCTGCGGGCCGCGCGTGCCGGCGACGATGGAGAGCGAGACCAGCTTGATGCGGTCGTGCGCGGTGGCGATGTTCTGATCGACCAGCGCCTCGATATCCTCGTCGTAGACATGCTTCTTGCGGTCCGCCAGATCCTTGAAGCGCTCGAACGCATCCTGGAACTGATTGTCGGAGAGACTGTAGCCCAACTCCTCCAGCTTGTTGCGGAAGGCAGCGCGGCCGGAATGCTTGCCCATGACGAGCGAGGTCTTGGATACGCCGACGCTCTCCGGCGTCATGATCTCGTAAGTCTGCGCATTCTTCAGCATGCCGTCCTGGTGGATGCCGCTTTCATGCGCGAAAGCATTCCGTCCGACGATGGCCTTGTTGTACTGCACCGGGAACGAGGTGGCGGCCGAAGCCAGCTTCGATGCGCGCGTCAGCATCGTTGTCTCGATGCCGGTCTCGTAAGGCAGGACGTCGCCACGTGTCCTGATCGCCATCACGACCTCTTCCAAAGCCGCATTGCCCGCGCGCTCGCCGATGCCGTTGATGGTGCATTCGATCTGGCGCGCGCCGCCTTCGAGCGCTGCAAGCGAATTCGCGACGGCCAAGCCCAGATCGTTGTGGCAATGGGCCGAGAAGATCGCCTTGTCGGCGTTCGGCACGCGCTCGCGCACGGCACGGAACATGGCGCGGTATTCGTCCGGCGTGGCATAGCCCACGGTGTCCGGCAGATTGATGGTGGTGGCGCCCGCCCTGATCGCGGCCTCCACGCAACGGCACAGATAGTCGATGGGCGTGCGCGTGGCGTCCATGGCCGACCACTCGATGTCCTCGACCAGATTGCGGGCTTGGGTGACCGTGGCGGTGATGATTTCGAGAACCTCCTCCTCCGACTTGCGCATCTGGTGCTGCAGGTGGATGGGCGAGGTGGAGACGAAGGTGTGGATGCGCGGCTTCCTGGCGTGGCGCACGGCTTCGCCAGCCCGGGCGATGTCGGCGGAGATGGCGCGTGCGAGACCGGCGACGGTCGCGTTCTTCACCTGCTGCGCGATCAGAGACACGGCCTCGAAGTCGCCGTTGGAGGCGATGGGAAACCCCGCCTCGATGATGTCGACGCCCATGGCGTCGAGGAGGCCTGCAACTTCGAGCTTCTCCTCCAGCGTCATGGTCGCGCCGGGGCATTGCTCGCCGTCGCGCAGGGTGGTGTCGAAGATCAATACGCGGTCTTTGGAAACGGTCATCGTGTCGGTCCTTCTCGGGAGGCGTGCCATTCAGGATTATAAGCCATGCGCCCGGGGTTGTTCTGGAGATTTTTTCAGAACCCCTGAGAGCCCAGGCGGCAGCGCCCAGCCGACCCTCAGGGGCAGCTAAGGAGAAGGAGGCCAAGGAGAAGCGCGCGGCCGGCCGCGGAAGCGGTGCCGTTCATTCCAGCGCTGTGGGAGCCGATTGCCATCGCTGCCCATTCCTCCGAAAGCCGCGGCTCAAGCCCGCGAACAACGGGCTCGTTTGTAACGGGCGAGTTTTGGATTGGCAAGCGCTTGAAACAAATGAAAAGCCGAAGCTCGACGATCGTATAGGAACGTTCCTGCCTGCCCCTGCTCTGGTCCGACGCCGAAACGCCCTAGATGAAGGCAAGCTCGGCTTTATTCCGACCCACTCCAACCCCACCATGAGGTGCTTTCGATGAAGAATGCGATCTGCGGCCTGTGCCTCACCGGCTTTGTCGCCCTGCCGCTCGCGGCCTGCAACCAGACAGCTTCCGCTCCCGTTCCGACGCCCGCCAGCGCGAGCGTCACCCCCTCCAGCTTCCGCCTGCCGGAAGGATCCGGCTGCCAGGGTGAGATCGCCCGCTACCGGGCCGTCATGAGCAACGACCTGGCCATGGGCCACGTGAACCAATCGGTCTACAACCGGGTGGACAGGGATCTGAGGCAGGCCGACGCCGCTTGTGCCGCGGGCCGCGATGCCGAGGCCCAGAGCCTGGTCCGCGCATCGAAATCCCGCCACGGCTATCTGTGAGTGAACACCCACTCGAAGAAGGTTTGCAGGAACTGGGGCATGGTCGCGGGATCGATGTCCTCGACCCCGCGGACGATCCGCACATCCTGCAATTCGGGTTCCGGGTCCTTGGCAATGTTGGCGCGGATCATCGCCGCGCCTTCCTCCGCCGTCACGGGCAAGGTCACCATGCGCAGCAGCGCGATGGTCGGCCAGCGGTGGATGATGATCCACTCGTCATCGATGTGATACGTCCCGTCCCGAAGTCCCGTCTCTTCCCTCAACTCGCGGGTCAGGCTCGCCGCCAGATCCACGGTTCCGTCCGGCCTGCAATCCGAAAGATCAGGCGTGCCTGCCGGAAAATAGACGCGCCCTGCATTGGCCGTATGCGCCGCCATCACGCCGCAGATGAAAGCGCCGTCTGAGCCGCGCAGCGCCCCCATGGCGAACCCGTTGGCGACGCTCTCGTCCGGATAGCCGCTGTCGATCCACGCGACGAGTTCGTCGTAGTTCACTTCAAAATACGTATTGCGGCACAGGTCCTGCTCGAACTCCAGATGACTGAGCAGCAGAACCCGGCCGTTGAACATCTTCGGCGTTTCCGCCGTACGTCGCTTCCAATTCGCTGCAATGAGATCGCGGTTCTGCTCGGCCCATTCCCATGTCATGGGCATGCACCGCGCCTCGACGCGCGAGACGCGCCTGATCAGAAGTTCACGATTCACGCGATGATCTCGCCACGCGTGACCATCACGGCGCCGCCACCGATCTCGGCGGATACGAGCGCGCCGTTCCTGATCGTCATCTGCAAGGCGATTTGGCTCGGACGGCCCATTTCGACGCCCTGCTCGATGACGATGTTGTGCTCGCCGTCGCCCAAGGGCTCGCATTGCATGAGCGCACCGGCGAAGGCTGCAACGGCGGAGCCGGTTGCAGGATCCTCCACGACGCCCATGCCAGGACCGAACATGCGGGCGCGGAAGCGAAGGCCGTCTGCATTCGGCATGCGCGTATAGACATAGGCTGCCGGATGATCGCTGTCCCCGAAGGCGTTGTCGAAGGCTTCACTCTTCGGATAGGCGCGAGCCAAGGCATCGAGCGATGCAACCGGCACGAGATCATAGGCGACACCGCCGGAGTGGCGGCTCGGCACGTGACGGTCGAACCCGATCTCCGTCGGGTCGAGGCCGAGTGCCCAGGCACAGGCTGTCGTGTCCTTGCCCTCGCCCCAGGACGACGGCAGGCGCGGCAGCCGGAAACGCGCGTGTCCGCTCAACCCGTCCTTCACCTCGGCCACGCAGGGCACGATGCCGACCTTCTCCTTGAGGCCGAAGGCCACGGCGCCCGGCTCTCCGTTCCGATCGAGCAGCGCAAGCAGCACCGCTGTTCCGACCGTGGGATGGCCCGCGAAGGGCAGCTCGCGCCCCGGCGTGAAAATGCGCAGATCCGCGCGCTGGTGCGGATCGGCCGGCGGGAACACGAAGACCGTCTCGGAAAGGTTGAACTCCTTCGCGATGGTCTGCATGCGTGTGTCGTCGAGGCCCTCCGCATCCAGCACGACGGCGAGGGGATTGCCGGTGAAACGCTCCGACGTGAAGACGTCCAGGGTGATGAAGCGACGGGCCATGCGGATCAAACCTCTTCCGGGACGAAACGGTGAGTGGGCGAGACGAACTCGTCCTGCGCCGCGATGGTAAGGATCTCCCGGGATCCCGCCTCCTCGGTACGCTTCAACAAGCCGTAGACAGAGGCGGCGGCCTCGGCAAGGGCTGTCGCAGCGGAATCCGAGCGCGCGTAGTGGACGAAGAACAGAGCCGCGATCGCATCCCCTGCCCCGTTCACGCTCAAGGACAGCTTCGGCGTGCGCACGCGCCAGAAGCGCCCGCCTTCACCGGCGATGAGGTCGATGGAATCGGAAGGCGTTTCCTTGGTCTCGACGGATGTCACGAGCACCGCCCTGGGGCCGAGCTGCTGCACCTTGGACACCGCCTGCTTCACATCGCTCAGGGTTTCGGTGGCGATGCCCGAGAGATAGTCGAGCTCGAACTGGTTGGGCGTGATGATGTCGGCGGCGGGGACGGCCTGATCGCGCATGAACTCCGGAATACCGGCGCGCACGAAGACGCCGCGTCCGACGTCGCCGATCACAGGATCGCAGCAATAGAGCGCTTGAGGATTAAGGGCGCGGACCCGCGCCACGGCGGAGAGGATCGCGTTGCCGATATCGGCCGAGCCCATATAGCCGGAGAGCACGCCGTTGCAGCGGTCCAGCACGCCACGTTCGGCGATGCCCTCCACAAGCTCCTCGATCGCCGGTCCGTCGAACACCCTCCCCTTCCAGGAGCCGTAGCCCGTATGGTTGGAGAACTGCACCGTATGAATCGGCCAGACCTCGACGCCGAGACGCTGCATCGGAAAGACCGCGGATGCATTGCCCACATGACCGTAGGCGACGTGGGATTGGATCGAGAGAACGTTCATGGCTTCGAGCCCCCTTCTCCCCTTCGGTTAGCGCATTGCCAGCCGCGCTTCAAATAACGTGATGTGATCCATTCCATCACCGTTTGCCGAGGGAACCAGGCTCCGGAGGGCTCATTAACCTCCCGTACCAGACGGAGGTTTCCATGGGCAAAGGCAAGATGAACGGCGACAACTCCGGCGAGAGCAAGAAGCATCCCGGCGATCACGTCCGCGGCTCGGGCGGCACGATGAAGAACCGTCAGGATCCCGGCAAGCAGGACAACAACAAAGCCGCGAACACCAAGAGCAATCGCCAGTAGAGCAGGCAACCGGCAGCAAAGCCCGGGATCTTCAACCGCCGAGGTTGAAGATCCCTTTGCTGCGGGAGATGGCAGGGTCTCCGCACTATCGCCCCGAAACCTGCGTGAGCCTCGTTCTCATGCGATCTTGAACACGTCCAGAGCGCCGCTTTCGATGCGCTGGCGCGTATGGTCGTAGCCCAGGGTCACGATCCGCTCGAACTGCTCCCAGGCCCGCAGCGGGACGTCGGCGAGCGGCGGGTGAATCACCAGGGCCGCATGCGCCCGGGCCTTCAATGTCTGCGCATCGCTGGAGATCGTGGCGGCACGATAGAGCAGGCTGACGATATCAGGAGCATCCGCCGACAATCCGAGCAGCCGGCGCAGAAGCGGCGCCTTCTTCTCCTCGTCGCCCGGTGAGGTGAAGGTCACATCCCTTGCCACGTCGATCCCCAGCACAGGCCCTCTCTGCAGATCCGCCATCACGTCCGCCGGCAGATTGTTCATCATCGCCCCGTCCACGAGCACCCCCTCCGGCTCGATCACCGGCGGGAGCAGGCCCGGAATGGCAAGGCTTGCCCTGAGAGCTCGCCAGAGCGAACCCCGGCGATGCACATGGGTGGTTCCCGTGGTCAGGTTCGAGGAGACGCAGAAGAAGGGCAGCCACAGATCCTCGATGTCCCGATCGCCGAAATGCTGCATCAGGCGCATGTCGACCTTGCGCCCGCGCACCAGAGCAACGAGCGGCAGAGTGTAGTCGTTCAGCGGCGGGTTCGTGACGAAGGCTTCTTGGATGCGGGCCCGGGCCTCCTCGATCCCGATCTGGAGAGCGCATGTGGCCGCCATGACGGCACCGATGCTGGTCCCTCCCACGAGATCGATGGGAATGCCGTATTCATGCAGCGCCTGGATTGCGCCGAGATGGGCAAAACCGCGGGCCCCTCCTCCGGCGAGCACCAGGCCGACGGCGCGCCCGCCGGCGGTGCGCATGACACGCTGGAGATCCGCCTGGTTCCTGTCCCGCACCTGAAGGCGCTGGTCGACGGGAAGGCGACAGAGCGAGGGATGAGCCGGCGCAGGACGGGAAGCACCCGCCTCCTGGAGCAGGACGAGATCATGGCGATGCCAGGACGAGGCAATCCGGGTCAGCGCCTCCGCTTCCGCAACCAGGGGCTCGCCAGGCTTGGCGACGAACATGACGTGATCCGCATGCCGGATGCAGCGCTCCGTCCAGGGACCCACCGGTTCCGAGGCGGCATAGATCACACGCTCCCGGCCGGCCTCGAAACGATAGAGCCAGCTCTCGTCGGCGTGGGAGGGCATGGCATCGAGAAGATCGGCCCGCACGCCGCTGCGCCGCATCTCCTGAAGAAGGGCGTGGGCGAAGCCGAGGGCCGATACGCCCTGGGTCACGGGAACGACCGCAAAGGCCAAGGGCGTCAGGGCTACGGGAGCGCTGCGCGTCGTGGTGCGCAGGCGGTCGGCCAGCAGTTTCGACAGATAGGCCATCAGGGCTGGGCAGCGCACCACAAGGCGGCCATAGGCCTCCCGGGTGAGCTTCAGAAGCACCGAATCCCGCAAGGCCGTGATCGTGGCTGAGCGGACGGACGGAGAGACGAGAGCCATTTCTCCGATGGCCTCCGGGGGAAAGATGCGGGCGACGCGCCGCTGTTCCCCGTGGCTGCCCTGGACCGACACGCCGAGCGCTCCGGACACGAGCATGTAGAGCGCATCCGCCGGATCGCCTTCCTCGAAGAGGACCTCGCCGCCCCGGAGGATGACCTGCTGAAGTTCGGAACGCAGTTCCAGGCGCAGTGCCGGATCCAGGTCGGCCCAGAATGGAATATCGAATTCCGGCTGCTCGTCGGTCGGATCCGTCGCTCTCATGGGCCTCCATAAGGTTCGTCGCCTCAAGCTTCCCTAGCGGCAATTGCACGGGCTGACAAATGCGTGTCCGGGTGGACCGGAGCATGGCCATTCTCCCATGTGTTCGCTAGAAGAGCCTCCGGGAGACGCCACGTGAATCTGGACAGCATCACCGCCACCCTTCTCGACTTCATCCGGTCTCATCAGGCCTATGCGCCGCTGATCGTGGGGCTCATGGCCTTCGGGGAGTCCTTTGCCTTCATCTCGCTCCTCCTGCCGATGGTGACCGTTCTCATCGCGGTCGGCTTCGCATTGGCTGCAGCGGACATCCCGTTCTGGCAGGTCTGGCTGGGAGCAGCGACCGGCGCTTTCCTGAGCGCGTGGCTCTCCTATGAGATCGGCCACAAGGTGAAGAAACGGGCCTACGGGATCTGGCCGCTCTCCCGGAAGCCGGACCTGATCGACAGAGGCGAGCGATTCTTCGAGCGCTTCGGCCCCTGGGCCATGTTCCTAGGCCGCTTCTTCGGCCCGACGCGGGCGGTCCTCCCCCTCGTGGCGGGGATTTTCATGATGCCGCGCGTGCTCTTCCAGGCGGCCAACATGGCTTCCGCTTCGGTCTGGGCTTTCGCCCTGTTCGCGCCCGGTGCGGGACTCGCGCATGTCCTGATCTGGTGACGGTTCGCAGGTCCCAGCAAGGCTCGTCACCTGCCTCAAGGAAACTCAGCTCCCGTCATTGTCGGCCATTTGATTGATTTCCCCTCTGTTTCCGGAGGTGGCAAACGCATTCCGTAATATTATGGCCAAGCTATAACATTACGGAAAATATTGTCATGAGACAGGTCCCTCAACGCGCATACGCCTGGTACGACGAAGATGACTCGCTGGAGGAGCATATCCCGGCGGAGCCTCACATGGCCGGCCTGCCGGAAACCTGGCGCCATTACGAATGGAAGATCGTAGCGGTCCTGTTCGCCGCCCTCTGGCTGGTCGATACGTGGACGGCCGGGACAACGCTCGGCGGCTGATGAGAGCGAACCATCTCGCACAAGGCGTGTGGCTCCTGCTCGTCGTTCTCGCCGTCTGCGCGGGGCTCTTTCATGTCTGGATCCATCGGCGTCCGAGCATGGGCTTTCACCTTTGCGCCCTGATTGCCATGGGAGCCCTGATCGCGCACTCGCTCTGATCGGCTGACAGCAGGCAAAAAGAAGGGGCGGAAATTTCCGCCCCTTGTCGTTTCCGCTCCCTGCGAGGATCAGTTCTTGGTCTTGTCGACCAGGGCCTTTTCCTTGATCCACGGCATCATGGCGCGCAGGCGTGCACCCACGTCCTCGATGGGGTGAGCGGCGTTGCGGGCGCGCACGGCCTTGAACGAGGTCTGGTTGACCTTGTTCTCGAGCATCCAGTCGCGGGTGAACTTGCCGCTCTGGATGTCCTCCAGAACGCGCTTCATCTCGGCCTTGGTCTCAGAGGTGATGATGCGCGGGCCGGTGACGTATTCGCCGTACTCGGCGGTGTTCGAGATCGAGTAGTTCATGTTGGCGATGCCGCCCTCGTAGATGAGGTCGACGATGAGCTTCACTTCGTGCAGGCACTCGAAATAGGCCATTTCGGGGGCGTAGCCTGCCTCGACGAGGGTCTCGAAGCCAGCCTTGATCAGCTCGACGAGACCGCCGCAGAGCACCACCTGCTCGCCGAAGAGGTCCGTCTCGCACTCTTCCTTGAAAGTGGTCTCGATGATTCCGGCGCGGCCGCCGCCGTTGGCGGATGCATAGGAAAGCGCGATGTCATGGGCATTGCCGGTGGCATCCTGATGAATGGCAATCAGGGTCGGCACGCCGCCGCCGCGCTGATACTCGGAACGCACCGTGTGGCCGGGGCCCTTGGGAGCGACCATGAGCACGTCGAGGTCCTTGCGGGGCTCGATGAGGTTGAAGTGCACATTGAGGCCGTGGGCGAACAGGAGGGCTGCACCCTGCTTCATGTTGTCGTGCAGGTCGTTGCGGTAGATGTCGGCCTGCAGCTCGTCGGGGGTCAGCATCATGACCACGTCGGCCCACTTGGCAGCCTCGGCCACTTCCATCACGCGGATGCCGGCGGCCTCGGCCTTGGCAGCAGAGGGAGAGCCCTTGCGCAGCGCCACGACGATATCCTTCACGCCGGAATCGCGCAGGTTCAGCGTATGGGCATGGCCCTGGCTGCCATAGCCGACGATGGCGACCTTCTTGCCCTTGATCAGATTGATATCGGCGTCGCGATCGTAATACACGCGCATGGTGCTCTAGTCCTTTGTTCGGGGAGATCCCCAGTCCTCGTATCATTGCGGTCGGGCCCGTGCCCTTGCGCAACATTTGTTTTGTCCAGCGCCGCTTTTAGCGAACAAAACTGCGCTGACAAGTCGTAGTTTGTAGGAAAGATGCGAACGCTACCCCGACGAGCAACTTCGTCTCACCCACAAACGCTCCGAGCCTGGAGAGTTCAAAGAACTCTCCGATGCTCTAGATTGCCTTCGAAGCAATCCTCTCCTCGAAAGGACAAGCCGCATGCAGGGCCTTGCCGCTCCCGATGAAGTCCTCGCCTTCTGGCGGGAAGCCGGACCCGACAAATGGTTTTCGAAGGACGAAGCCTTCGACCAAGCCTGCCGTGACCGATTCCTGCTCACCTATGAGGCCGCCGCGAGAGGCGATCTCAACGAATGGGAGCTCACCCCGGAAGGCGCGCTCGCCGTTGTTCTTCTTCTCGATCAGTTCCCGCGAAACATGTTCCGGGGACAGCGCGAGACCTACAGGACCGATCCCGCTGCCCTGATGGCTGCAGACCGGGCCATCGAGAGAGGGTTCGATCACAAGGTGGAACCGGAGTTCCGCCGCTTCTTCTACCTGCCCTTCATGCATTCCGAGTCCTTGCGGCACCAGGAACGCTCGGTGGCCTTGAACGAAGCCCTCGGGGAGGAGGATTCCATCAAGTGGGCGCGCCACCATCATGATATTATCGCCCGCTTCGGCCGCTTCCCCCACCGCAACGCCATCCTCGGACGAGAAACGACGCCGGAGGAGGAAGCCTTCCTGAAAGAGAGCGACTTCAAGGGATGACGCCTCACATCCCCTCTGCGCCGCGCGCCATGGCGGCAACGCCGGTGCGCGACACCTCCACGAGACCCACCGCCGTCATGAGCTTGATGAAGCGCTCGACCTCGTCGGTGGTGCCGGTCAGCTCGTAGACGAAAGACGTCAGCGTCGCATCGAGGGTGCGTGCGCCGAAGGCGGATGCCAAACGCATGGCCTCCACGCGGTGATCGCCCTTGCCGACGACCTTCACGAGGCAGAGCTCGCGCTCCACGGCCTCGCCGGTGAGCGTGAGATCCACCACGCGATGCACGGGGACGAGGCGCTCGAGCTGGCTCTTGATCTGCTGGATGATGCTGTCCGTTCCCGTGGTGACGATGGTGATGCGCGAGATATGCGCCTCGTGCTCCGTCTCCGTTACGGTCAGGCTTTCGATGTTGTAGCCGCGGCCGGAGAAGAGGCCGGCGATCCGGGCGAGGACGCCCGGCTCGTTGTCGACCACCACCGCAAGCGTATGCCGGTTCACGGGTTCGACACGGTGCGCATCGGGATAATGGGTTTTCATCTGGAGCATGGTTCGTTGTCCGGCTGTCTTGTCTGGAGTCAGGCCGCTTTGCGGTAATTTTCGATGGGCTCTTCGTCGACCTCGTCGGCATCGACGATCCAGCTTTCCTCCAGCGCCGCGGCGCGCCATTCCTGGAAAGCCGGAAGCGAGAGAATCGCGTCGACATAAGTGCGGGTTTCGCCATCGAGCGGGATGGAATAGGTGTCGAGGCGCGTGACGAGCGGCGCATACATGGCGTCCGCCGCCGAGAAGGCGCCGAACAGGAACGGACCGCCTTCCCCGAAACGCTCGCGCGCCTGGCGTACGATTTCAGCAAAGCGCGCCACATCGCGCGCGACGGCCTCGCCGCGATCCTTTCGTGCAAACCTCTTGGCGAGATTCATCGGGCAGGCATTGCGCAGAGCCGAGAAGCCGGCGTGCATCTCCGCCGCGATGGAGCGCGCCATGGCGCGTGCCCTGCGGTCCTGCGGCCATACGGGCGCACCGAAGGCCTCGCCCACATATTCCATGATGGCAACGGTTTCCCACACGGTGACGTCGCCGTCGATGAGAATCGGCACCTTGCCGGCGGGAGAGTGCTTGAGCACCTTCTCCTTCGTGTCAGGCAGATCGAGCGGGATCAGGATTTCGTCGAAGGCAACACCCAGCTGCTTCATCAGCAGCCAAGGCCGCAGCGACCAGGACGAATAGCATTTATTGGCGATGACAAGAGTTGGCATATTCAGGTTCCTTTCCCCTCTCCCATCCGGGAGAGGGGTTTTCGTTAGACCAGCATCTTGCCCTTCTCGTCGATCACGGAGCCGATATCGGCACCGGTCTCGCCGAGATAGTCGTTGAGCAGCATCTCGTTGTGAGCCTTGCCCGACGGGATCATCGGGAAGCAGTTTTCCGTCTTGTCCACGATGCAGTCGAAGATGACCGGGCGGTTCACGTTGATCATCTCCATGATCCTCCCATCGAGCTCCGCCGGGTTGTCACAGCGGATGCCGACGCCGCCATAGGCCTCCGCGAGCTTCACGAAATCGGGCAGCGATTCCGAATAGCTCTGCGAATAGCGGCCGCCGTGCAGCAGCTCCTGCCACTGGCGCACCATGCCCATGTATTCGTTGTTGAGGATGAACACCTTGATCGGCAGGTTGTACTGCAGGGCGGTCGACATCTCCTGCAGCATCATCTGGATCGAAGCTTCGCCCGCGATGTCGATGACGAGGGCATCGGGATGCGCCAGCTGCGCGCCAACGGCAGCCGGCAGGCCGTAGCCCATGGTGCCGTGACCGCCCGAGGTCATCCAGTGGTTCGGATCCTCGAACTTGAAGTACTGCGCCGCCCACATCTGGTGCTGGCCGACCTCGGTCGTCACATAAGGCGAGCGGTCCTTGGTGAGCTCATAGAGGCGCTGGATCGCGTATTGCGGCTTGATGGTTTCCTTCGAGTTCTTATAGGCGAGGCAGTTGCGCGCGCGCCAGCCCTCGATCTTGTTCCACCATTCCTTCAGCTCCACCTTGTCCACCTGCTTCGCGCCCTGGCGCCACAGGCGCACCATGTCTTCGAGCACATGGGCGCAATCGCCGACGATCGGGATGTCCACCTTCACGGTCTTGTTGATGGAGGACGGATCGATGTCCACGTGGATGCGCTTTGAGTATGGCGAGAAGGCATCGAGCCGGCCCGTGATGCGGTCGTCGAAGCGCGCGCCGATGTTGATCATCACGTCGCATTCATGCATCGCGAGATTGGCTTCGTAGGTGCCGTGCATGCCGAGCATGCCGAGCCACTGCTTGTCGGAAGCCGGATAGGCGCCAAGCCCCATCAGGGTCGAGGTGATGGGAAAGCCCGTGAGCTGCACGAGTTCGCGCAGCAGCGCCGAAGCATGCGGACCGGAATTGATGACGCCGCCACCCGTGTAGAACACGGGACGCTTGGCGTTCGCCATCAGCTCGATGGCGGCGCGGATGTGATCCATGTCGCCCTTGACCGTCGGGCGATAGGTCTTGTGCTGGTTGCTCAGGGGGCGCACATACGCGCCGGTCTTGAACTGAATGTCCTTCGGCAGGTCCACGACCACGGGACCGGGACGTCCGTTCGAAGCCACATAGAAGGCCTCGTGCAGGACGCGCGGCAGATCCTCGATGGATTTGACGAGATAATTGTGCTTCGTGCAGTGGCGCGTGATGCCGACCGTGTCGCATTCCTGGAAGGCGTCGGAGCCGATGAGATGCGTCGGCACCTGACCCGTGATGCAGACCAGCGGGATCGAATCCATCATAGCGTCGGCCAAGCCCGTGATGGCATTGGTCGCGCCGGGGCCCGAGGTCACCAGCACCACGCCCGGCTTTCCGGAGGAGCGGGCATAACCTTCAGCCGCGTGAACCGCGCCCTGCTCGTGCCGCACCAGAACGTGGCGCACCTTCTCCTGATGGAAGAGCGCGTCGTAAATGGGAAGAACCGCGCCGCCCGGATAACCGAAGACATGCTCGACTCCCTGGTCCTGCAGGGCTCGGATCACCATTTCGGCTCCGGTCATCGTCTCGCTCATGGTCCTTATCTCCGTCGGGTCTGTCGTCTGTGTGTCTGCGGTGTTCTGGTGTTTCAGGCAATAAAAAAGGCCCCTGAGGGGGCCTTAAGCGCCATCGCCGGACCTGCGGGGATCAATCCCGCTCCGTCGATGGCGCTCGTACTACGAGAATAAGCTTGCGCATTTGGGCAGCTCTCGGTTCAAAAGTTGCGCCAACGCTATATGATCCGTTTCATTCGGTCAAGCGGGGTCAGGTTGGCGGCTAGGAGCTTAGCTTTTAAGGTGCGCGTCCTATTTTAGTCGTATGACCATGACCGATACTACCATCTCCTCGGCGGGCGTTCCGATGCAGAATCAGCGCCTGACCGCCCGCGCTCTTCTTCTGGGGGATCGCCTCGACGTGGCCGGGCTCGAGCGCAGCGACGTTCTGTCCACCACTCCCCTCGCCTTCCGCGCCGGACAGGATGGATTCGTGGCCCTGTTCCGCTACGGCGTCGCCGTTCTGGTGGGCCTGACGCCTCTTGAGGAGGACGAGGTCATCCGCGGCCTGCGCCAGCGCATCCAAGGCGAATTCGCGCGCCACGAGGAGGAAACCGCGATCATCGAGATCTCCCCGGAGCGGGACGACCAGATTCCCCCGGGCGGTCCGATCTTCATCAAGAAGCTCTCCACGGAGCGGCTGATCGTGATCGCGGATGCGCTCTCAAAGAGCGCCACGCTCGCCCGCGACGAACGCGAAGCCTCGGCCGCCTTCGAGCTGATGGAGCCCTCGGTCCAGCACCTCGCGCAGAAGGGCCGCCGGCCCCGTGACCGCCGCAGGATCCTCAAGCAGGTCGGACAGGCTCTTCTCGTGCGGCAGCGCATGTCGGGAGGCGTGGCCGTTGAAGAAAAGCCCGACGTGCTCTGGGACAGGCCGGACCTCGAGCGCCTCTATGCCCGCCTCGAGGACGAGTACGAACTGAAGGAGCGCGCCGCAGCCCTCCACCGCAAGCTGGAGGTGCTGGGCGACACCGCCCAGGCGCTCACCGACATCATCGATACGGAACGGTCCTTACGTCTCGAACTGATTATCGTGCTGCTGATCGTGTTCGAGATCTTCATCACGTTCTATCAGATGGCCGTGGGTTATTTGACGGGGCATTGAGGTCCGCCATAACCGCCTCGAATCCTCTCTCCGGCTCCACCCATTGCCAATCCGGCAGCTGGTGCCGGAACCAGGTGAACTGGCGCTTGGCGTAGCGGCGCGTATCGCCCTGTCCCTTGGCGATGGCCTCGTCGAGGGAGTTCTCGCCGCGCAGATAGCCGAGCAGCCCGGGGACGCCGTGGGCCCGCATGGCAGGCAGCATCGGGTCGAGGTTCCGCTCTCCCAAGGCCCTCACCTCATCGAGCGCACCCTGCTCCATCATGGCGAGAAAGCGCCGGTCGATGCGCCGGCGCAGTTCCTCCCGCTCGGGAGAAAGAAACAGCTTGATGACGGGCCTATCGCTCAACGGCCCCGGCTGGCGGGCTCCATGAAAGGAGACGAGCGGCTGTCCGGTGGCCGCGAAAATCTCGAGCGCACGCTGGACGCGCAGACGGTCGGAGGGACGCAAGGTGCGTGCCGTTTCGGGATCGCGCTCGGACAACAGGCGGTGAAGCTCGGGCGTTTCCAGCCCCTCGCTTTCCCGGCGGACTTCCTCGCGGACCTCCTCCGGCACGGGCGGAATGTCAGAGAGCCCCTCGGTCAGCGCCTTGAAGTAGAGCCCGGTGCCGCCCACGAAGATCGGCAGCTTCTCGCCTTGAATCTCATCCAGAACCCGGACTGCATCGGCCAGATAGCGGCCAACGGAGAAGTTCACGGCGGCGTCCACGTGCCCGTAGAGGCGATGGGGGACCTCGGCTTCCTCCTCGGGCGTCGGGCGGGCCGTGATCACCCGCAGGTCGCGGTAGACCTGCATGGAATCGGCATTGATCACCACCCCGCCGAGGTCTTGAGCCAGTTTGATGCCCAAGGCGGACTTGCCTGATGCGGTCGGTCCTGCAATGAGAACCGCACCAACCCCGTCACTCTTTCCAGCCCGGTTCCCCATGGCGTCTACTCAAGCACCCCTCGTTGCAACCCTGATCGCCAGCCCGTCCCAACCGGTCGTCACGGACGAACTCGTCGCCCTGGCGGCAGGCGCGCTGGGAGATGAGACGGAACGCACTGTTCTGGCAAGGGGAATTGCAGCAGACCTGGTTCTCCCCGCTCCTGCCGAGGCCAAGGCGGTCGAGGCGAGGCTGCGCGCCGCACTCGAAGGGCAGCCCGTGGATATCGTCGTGCAGCCTCTCGCCACCCGCCGCAAGCGCCTGTTCCTGGCGGACATGGATTCCACCATGATCGGCCAGGAATGCATCGACGAACTCGCCGATTACGTGGGCCTGAAGGCTGAGGTGTCGGAGATCACCGAACGGGCCATGCGCGGCGAGATCGCCTTCGAGCCGGCGCTGCGCGAACGTGTGGCGCTCCTCAAGAACCTGCCTGTGAACGTGGTCGACGAGATCGTCGAAAAGCGCCTCACCCTCACCCCCGGCGGGCGAGCGCTGGTGCAGACCATCCGGGCCAATGGCGGCTATACCTGCCTCGTCTCCGGAGGCTTTACCCTGTTTACGGGACCGGTCGCCGCCAAGATCGGCTTCGACGAGCACCGCTCCAACCACCTGATCCTCAACGGCGAGAAACTCGCCGGGCTCGTGGAAGAGCCGATCCTCGGCCGTGAGGCGAAGCTCGCGACACTCATCGAGCTGCGCACCCGCTTCAACCTCTCTCATCATGAGACCATGGCGGTCGGCGATGGCGCGAACGATCTCGCCATGCTGGGCGAAGCAGGTCTTGGCGTCGCCTTCCGCGCCAAGCCCGCTGTCGCCGCCGCAGCTCATGCCCGCATCGACCACGCGGATCTGACGGCGCTTCTTTATGCGCAGGGATACAGGGCCGAAGAGATCCGAAATTCATAAAGGCATAATCGTCTGAGAGACCCACCACAATGGGACACTATATACTTCTCGTCAAACAATATATTCTGAATGTAAATTTTCGTATATTTCGCCTGCAGTACTCTTTAAATAGATAGTGACACAAAGGCATAAAGACAAACCGATTTTGCAAAATTACGTTGATGATAGCAGTTCAACCGCGTGGGAGTTCTGCTTGTTTTAACTTTGCAATTTAGGATTATGCCCAAATGAGCGAAAATAATCTACTTATTTTCAGCATTAGCAATGCTGAAGTCTACGAGAACGCATCCAACGGGACCTTTGTCGGCCGGCTTTATAGCCATGGTTTAGGCCAGGGAACCTATACGTATAAGCTGCTCGATGACGCCGATGGACGCTTCAAGCTGATTGGCGATCAGCTTGTCGTCGCCAATGGGGAGAAGCTCGACTTCGAGACAGCAATGGATCACCAGATCAAGGTACTTGTCACCGACAGCCAAGGCGTCACTGCTCAGCATTCCTTTGCTATCTGTGTGTTTGATGAGCCGGTAGAGAATGACGCCCCTGCCGAAGTGGTGATTGGGATGCCGGAAAATCCGGAGCCTTACCCTGCCTCAACGGTAGTCCTCATGGGCTCCGAAGTTGAAGACCACACCGCGAACGGCGTGGCTATCGGCTACTTCAGTTCCCAGGATTTCAACAGCGGCTCGCTCTCCTACAAGCTGATCGATGATGCCGATGGTCGCTTTGCGATCGTTGATGGCCAGCTCATTGTGGCAGATGGCTCCAAACTGAACTTTGAAACTGCAATGGACCACGAGATTAAGGTGCTCGTCACAGATAGCAGTGGCGTTAGCACCTCCTACTCCTATTCTATCGCCGTGCTCCATGACAGCATAATGGCCGGCACTCGTGGATCCGATACGTTTACTTTCAACAGCAAGGTATCTTCGGGATCGTTCACGAGGATCGAGAATTTCTCCGTGAAGGCTGACTCGATCCGACTCGAGAACGAGATCTTCAAAAAGCTAGGATCTAAGACAGGCACTGTGAAACAGGATTTCTTCACCATCGGCAGCAAAGCCATCGATAAGAATGATTATCTTGTCTACAATAAGAAGACGGGTGCCCTGTATTACGATGCGAATGGTTCCGACAAAGGCGGCGCGATCAAGATTGCTGAACTGGATAGGAACCTGAAGATGACCTACAAGGATTTCTTCGTCATCTAACAACAGGTGCCAGATGGAGGGCCTATGCTCAGTTCGAGGACATAGGCCCTTCAAATCTGCCTCAACAGAAAGTTTAAGGCTCTTCGTCATTGCCGACGCCCTTAAGATTTCCTAACGCGTGGCAATCTTGAATACGAGCCAGCAGGCAAAAACGAACTTTGTTCGAAACTAAATGTTGAGAACGTTGGTATCTACGACCAGTACTGCATGAGAGAATGTGCCCGCTGACATCGACACATCGTTCATCTCGCTTACATCATCGCTTATCGATTCCGAAGCCGCCTCACGATATCTGCCACCACGCTCGGGTCGGCTACCGGCGACGTATTGCCGTGGTTTTCGAAATCCCTGGCCGCGATGCACGTCAGGATGCGGCGCAGGATCTTACCGGAGCGATTCTTCGTCAGCTGCGGCGCCCATTCGATGCGATCCGGCGTAGTGATAGGGCCGATGCGGTGCACGCGATCTGGATGAAATCGCGTTGCAGATTCTCGCTCTCGGCCACTCCCTACTTCAAGGTTACGAAGGCGAAGATGCCCTGTCCCCTGATCTCGTGCGGGAAGCCCACGGTGGTGACTTCCGCGACGGAGGGATGCGATGCGAGAGCTGCTTCCACTTCGACGGTGCCGAGACGATGGCCGGAGACATTGATCACGTCATCCAAGCGGCCAGTGATCCAGTAATAGCCGTCAGCATCGCGACGTGCGCCACCGCCGGTGAAGTAGAATCCTGGATAGGTGCTGAAGTAGGTTTTCAGGAACCGCTCGCGGTTACCGAGGATCGTGTGCGCCTGTCCCGGCCATGAATCTGCGAAGCAGAGGCTTCCCGTTCCCTCGCCTTTGACGATTCTACTGTCGCCGTCGAGAGGCGCCGGACGCACGCCGAAGAATGACTTAGCGGCCGAGCCCGGCTTCAGCACCAGGGCACGGCAAAGGGCACAACAGCACGGCGCCTGTTTCCGTTTGCCAGCAGGTATCGACGATGGGACAACGTCCGCCGCCGACGACCTAGTGATACTAGAGCTAGGCTTCTGGGTTGATCGGCTCGTCCACGTAGCCCAACACCTTGAGCAACGAGAGATCATGCTTGCGCACCTGTTTCAACCTCGCGCATCATGAGACCACGGCTGTCGGCGACAGCGCGAACGATCTCGCCATGCTGGCCGAAGCAGGTCTTGGCGTCGCATTCCGCGCCAAGCCTGCGGTGGCCGCTGCGGCTCACGCCCGCATCGATCATGCAGATCTGACGGCGCTGCTTTATGCGCAGGGCTATCGATTTGAAGAGTTCATCGAAGTTCATGCTTAGCGCAAGCTTAACGATGACTAAAAAGCGCAGCTTATGTCTCGAACATGGCTTTTGCTTCAGCAGTGACGAGATGACACGGGGACTGACGAATATATAACGTTATAGCTTTTCGATGACTCCAACGATGGAGTTTTTCAAAGCTATGAGGTTAGTATGCCATTGCTGAATAATGATCCTCAGCTCTCGATTTTTATGAGCGGGAACGAAGTCAATGAGAATGCCATCAACGGAACCGAGGCCGGCTCCTTTGAAATCCGCGGTGTTGAAGGCGAGACTTATACGCTAAGCCTGATTGGCAATGCTGAAGGCCGCTTCGAGTTGGTTAACGGCAAGCTCCTAGTCGCTGACGGCTCCAAGCTCGACTACGAAGCGTCCATGTTCCACGACATCACCGTTCGTGTCACAGACAGCCATGGCGTTGCAACCGACATGTCTTTCGCGATCGACGTTTTGAATGTCGTCGAGGCTGGCGAAAAGCCTCCCGTGCTTGTGGTCCTCAGCGGGAACGAAGTCAACGAGAACGCCAGCAACGGAACTGAGATTGGCGTCTTCGAATCTTTCAGCCCGACGGAGACCTACACTTACGCCCTCCTTGACAGCGCAGATGGCCGTTTCAGGCTCGAAGGCAACAAGCTCATCGTCGCAGACGGCTCCAAGCTCGATTTCGAAGCAGCAGAGACCTACTCGGTCCGAATTCGGGTCACTGACAGCCATGGCAATGTCTCTGACATGGAGTGGGGTGTCGAGATCCTTGATGTCGAAGAAGAAGAGAATTTCGTCTATGGCAACAACAAAGCCAACAACCTTGTAGGCGGGAGCGGCAAAGACGTCATCTCTGGTCTTGGTGGCAATGATCGCCTTGTGGGCGGCGCCGGAGAAGACACGTTCCGCTTCGAACAGGCGAAACTCGTCAAGCACAATGTGGATCGCATTGTCGATTTCTCCGTGAAGGACGACACTATCGAACTTCACGCAGGCATGTTCACCAAACTCCAAGCCGGCGAGCTTGCTCGAAGCGCATTCTGGATTGGCGCCAAAGCGCATGATGCAAATGACCGCATCATCTATGATGCCAAGAAGGGTAACCTGTACTACGATCAGGACGGCACAGGCGCAGGAAAGCAGGTCTTGTTTGCGACTCTTTCCAAGAACCTCAAGATGTCGGCGAGCGACTTCGAGGTCATTTTCTAAATTGGAATGAAGGCATCGAGAGAATTTAACTCTCTTACTTCAACGAAGAAGGCGGCCTTTAAGGCCGCCTTCTTTCGTTCTCAGTGTTGCGGGCCTACTCGATGGACAAGGCCACGAAGCGAACCTCGCCTTGGGCATTCGCCACCAGCAGCAGCGCCGACTTGCGGCCCTGACTCTTCAAGTCGTCGATCTTCTTGGTCACGTCGGCGGGATTCGTCACCGGCTCCTGGTTGACCTCGACGATCACCTCGCCTGCCTGAATGCGCTTGTCGGAGGCCGAGGAATTGGGGTCGACCCGGGTGATGACCACACCCTTCAGGTCATCCTTGAGGCTGAAGCGGCGGCGCAGCTCGTCCGTCATGCCGGACATGCTCAGACCCAGAGCCTGCTTGGTCACCGTGGGCGCCTCCGCCGGCGGCTGCTGGAGGCTCGCCTGCTTCTCGCCGTCCTCGAGGCGGCCGAGGGTGACCTTCTTGGTCATCTCCTGCCCCTTGCGGACGATCGTCACGCCGACCTCCTTGCCCACGGGCGTGGAAGCCACGATGCGCGGCAGGTCGCGGGAGTCCTTCACGTCCTTGCCATCGAACTTGACGATCACGTCGCCGACTTCGAGGCCGGCCGGCTTGGCAGGGCCCTTCTCGTCGATGCCGGCGACCAGGGCACCGCGGGCGGAGCCGAGATTGAGGGCCTCAGCCGTGGCGTCGTCAACGTTCTGGATACGCACGCCGAGCCAGCCGCGGCGGGTCTCGCCGAACTCGCGAAGCTGATCGATGATCGGCACGGCGGTGGAGGCCGGAACGGCAAAGCCGATGCCCACCGAGCCGCCCGTGGGCGAGAGAATGGCGGTGTTGATGCCGATCACCTCGCCGTTCATGTTGAACAGCGGACCGCCGGAATTGCCCTTGTTGATGGCCGCATCCGTCTGGATGTAATTGTCGTAGGGGCCGGACTCGATGTTGCGGCCGCGAGCCGACACGATGCCCGCCGTCACCGATCCGCCAAGGCCGAACGGGTTGCCGATGGCCATCACCCAGTCGCCAGGGCGAAGTGCTTCGGAATCGCCGAACTTCACGGCCTTGAGGGGCTTGTCGGACTTCACCCGCAGAACCGCGAGATCGACCTTGGAATCCTTGCCCACGATCTCGGCCTTGAGGCGCGTGCCGTCGGAGAAGATGACGCTGATGTCGTTGGCGTCGCCGATCACGTGATTGTTCGTGACCACGATGCCCGACGGATCGATGACGAAGCCGGAGCCGAGGGAGTTCGAGCTGCGCGGGCGCGACGGGGCATTGTCGCCGTTGCCCTGGCCGCGACGGTTGAAGAACTCCTCGAACAGGTCCTCGAACGGAGTTCCCGGAGGCAGCTGAGGCAGGGTGCGGTTACGGGCTTCGACCGTCGTCGAGGCCGAGATGTTGACAACCGCTCCCGTCACCTCCTCCGCCAAGTCGGCAAAGGATTCCGGAGCCGAGCGGGCAAAAGCAGGAAGCGGCATGGCAGCCGCGACGAACGTCAGGACCGCAAAGCAGCTTGCGGCCAGGCGGCGCATGGGGCGCTGGGGCAGCGCCGTTGCGGAGAGCGCCAGCGCATTCGTGGCATGAGTCATCGAGAATCCTCTCTTGGAGACAGGAGATATAGATTGTCGTTCCTGCCCGCCATTCAAGCGGCGAATGCGGCAGAAGCTTGGCCTTGGGCTATGAGCCAAACCAGCGCACGAGCCAGATGATGCCGAGCCCAAGGAAGGCCGAGATGATGCCGACCAACCGCATCTGGTCGCTCGGGCTGTGCGCGGCCTCGTACATGGCGCGGCGCATTCCGTCGGGGAAGGCGGCAAATAAAAGGCCCTCGACCGCGAGAGCGAGGCCGAGGGCTGCAATCAAGTCCGACATCAGGTCTTACTGAGCAGGAGCCGGCCGGGGGGCCGGGGTTGCGGGAGCGTTGCCATTGGACCTGCCGGCAGACCCGTTGAAATAACGGAAGAACTCTGAGTCGGGGCTCAGGACGAGGCGGGTGCCGTTGCCCTTCAAGCTCGCCTCATAGGCCTGCATGGAACGGTAGAAGGCGAAGAACTCGGGATCCTGGCCGAAGGCTTCCGCCAGGATGCGGTTGCGGTCCGCATCGCCCTGGCCGCGCAGCTCCTCGGCCCTGCGGTTGGCCTCGGCACGGATGATCGTGGCCTCGCGCTCGGCCTGCGCCCGGATCGTCTGGGCGCGCTGCTGGCCGTTGGCACGAAGATCCGCAGCCTCGCGCTCGCGCTCGGTGCGCATGCGCTGGTAGACGGCTTGGCTGTTGGCGTTGGGCAAATCGACGCGGGTGAGGCGAACGTCCACCATCTCGATGCCGAGGCTGCGCGCCTGACGGTTCACATCCTCCTGAATGCGGTTCATCAAGGCTCCGCGCTCCGTGCGCACGATGGCATCCCGCGACGCGTTGGCGAGCACGTTGCGCATGACGGAGTTGGTGAAGCTCTGCAGGCGCTGGCGCGCGAGTTCGACATTGCCGACCGCCTGATAGAAGCGCAGCGGATCGCTGATGCGATAGCGCGTGAACGCATCGACCTCGAGGTTCTGCCGGTCGGCGGACAGGACGGTCTGGACCGGCAGATCGAGATCGAGCACCCGCTTCTCGAAATAGGTGACGTTGTCGATGAGCGGCAGCTTGAACTTCAGGCCGGGCTCCGAGATCGCAGCCTGCACCGCACCGAAGCGGAGCACGAGCGCATACTGCGTCTGCTGCACGATGAAGACCGAGCTGTAGAGAACGATGGCAGCCAGCGCCAGAAGGATCAGGAGGCCGGTGCGAAGAGCGGAGTTATTCATCGCGTAGTTCCCTGATTGGCGGCGCTGTTCGGGGATTGAGGCTGCTGGTTGAGCGGAAGGAAAGGCACGACCCCCTGCCCGTTCTGATCGACGATGATCTTGTCCACGCTGCCGAAAACACGCTCCATGGTTTCGAGGAAGATGCGCTCGCGGCTCACATCGGGCGCCTTGCGGTATTCCTCATAGACCTGGCGGAAGCGTGCCGCCTGGCCGCTCGCGTCCGCCACGGACTGCTCGCGATAGGCCTCGGCCTGCTGGATGGTGCGGGAGGCTTCGCCGCGCGCCTCGGGAACGATGCGGCTGGCGAAGGTCTCCGCCTCGTTCTGCACGCGCACCGCATCCTGCTGGGCGGCGTTCACGTCGAAGAAGGCCTGCTGAACCTCGGAAGGCGGACGCGCGGCCTGGAGCTGCACCACGTTGATGAGCACGCCTGCGCCGTACGCATCCAGCGTGCCCTGCATGATCTGGCGCACTTCCTGGGCGACACTCGCCTGCTCGGTGGTGAGAATGGCCTGGATGTTGCGGCGACCGATCACTTCGCGCATGGCGCTTTCCGCCACGGACTTGATGGTGCCGTCGGGATTCTGCAGGTTGAACACATAATCCTGCGGACGCGCGGGGTTGATCTGCCAGACCGCATCGAAGTCGATGTCGACGATGTTCTCGTCGGCGGTCAGCATGAGGCTTTCCTCGATCACGTCGCGCGGGCGGCCCTGCCCGGTTGCCGTCGAGCGGTAGCCGACCTCGATGCGCTGCTGCGCCGTCACGTTGGGTTTGATCACCCGGCCGATCGGATAGGGATAGTTGTAGCGCAGTCCCTCGCCGCTGGTGCTGCTGTACTTTCCGAAGATCATGTTGATGCCGACCTCGGTGGGCCGCACCGTGTAGAAGCCGGTGAGCAGCCAGATGGCGATCACGGCAAGAACAAGAAGAATGAGCCCCCTGCCCCCCATGGAGCCGCCGGGGATGAAGTCCTTCAAACGATCCTGGCTGCGGCGAAGAATGTCCTCAAGGTCGGGCGGATTGCCGTTGCTCTGCGGGCCGCCGGAGCCCCAAGGGCTCTTGCCGCCGCCTGATCCGCCACGCTGCCCCCAGGGGCCGCCGCCGCTTTGGTTACTCCAAGGCATAGGACGCCTTTCCTCACTCTGCAAAGACCGGCCGAGAAGCCGATGAGAATTTAATGACGGTTGTGGGTTTTGCCTGTTCCGCCTGTCAAGCCTGCGAATTGGGGATTCGCAAGTCGTTCGTCAACCTTGGTATCGATCAGGAGCGCCTCACAAGATCAATAAAGGTAAACGGATACTCGTCATCAGGACCTTTGGGATGGACGATCCGGGCGGTTTCCTGAAACTCTGAACGATCCACAGGCGGGAAGAAGGCGTCGCCTTCCGGAGCGGCAGCCACTTCGGTGAGGTAGATGGTCTGCACATGCGGCAGGGCCATCCTGTAGATCTCGGCGCCTCCCACGACGGCAACTGCGTCCGCCCCCATGGCACTGGCCAGCTCCTCGCCCTTCGCGACGGCCTCTTCCCAGGAATGGACCGCATGAACGCCCGGCGCGGAAAAGCCCGCATCACGGGTCAGCACGATGGTCTCCCGCCCCGGCAGCGGCTTGCCGATGGAGTCGAAGGTTTTGCGGCCCATGATCATGGGCTTGGCCATGGTGAGCTCGCGGAAGCGCTTCAGGTCCGTCCTGATCCGCCAGAGCAGCTGGTTGTCCCGTCCGATCACGCCGTTCTCGGCCACCGCGACCACGAGGATGAGAGGGATCGTCATCACGCCTCCGCCAGTTTAAGAAGAGCGTCGCCGGTGACGCGCTGCACGGTCCACTCGTCCATCGGCACGGCGCCAATGGAGCGGTAGAAGCTCAGGGCCGGCTCGTTCCAGTCCAGCACCCACCATTCGAGACGGGCCAGGTTTTCCGCCACGCAGCGCCGCGCCAGGTGTTTCAGCAGCGCCTTGCCGATGCCTTTCGAGCGGAACTCCGGCCGCACGAAGAGATCCTCCAGATAGATCCCATGGCGTCCGCGGAAAGTGGAGAAGTTGTAGAACCACAGCGCGAAGCCTGCAGGCCGCCCTTCCCATTCGGCAATGTCGGCGAACACCCGCGGATGAGGCCCGAAAAGCGCCTGGGCGAGACCGGCCTCGGTGGCATCGACCTGATGAGCGAGGCGCTCGTATTCGGCAAGCTCTTTGATGAAGGAGAGGATCAGCGACGCGTCGCGCCCCTCGGCTCTGCGGATCGTGAGGGTCATGGGTCTCGTGACATGGAACCTGAAATGATGTGCGTTCAATCCGCTTCGTCTTCGGTCTGGACGCGGCGAGGAGATCCCCATTCCGCCAGAATGGCATTCATGTCGTCGAGCACGAAGAAGCGGGCGCTTTCGACATCGTAGCCCTCGTCGAGCAGATTGTCGTAATCGGTGAGGCGGTGCCGGATATAGGCCGTGATCGACAGCCATGCCGCCGTCTCGGGCGAGGCTGTATGAAGGCCGCGGCTGCCGAGCGCGTGATCGGTCACGGATTCGAATTCGTGCTTCGGGATTCGCGGGGCCAGAACCCGGACGGCGCTTTGAATGGCCTCGCGCCTGTTCATGCAGGTCAAACCGCAACGGGAGCCTTGATGGCGGGATGAGGATCGTAATCCTCGATGGCAATGTCGTCGAAGGTGAAATCGAACAGGGACCGCACCGTGGGATTGAGGCGCAGCTTCGGCAGCGCGCGCGGCTCGCGCGAGAGCTGCAGGCGCGCCTGCTCCAGATGGTTCAGGTAGAGATGCGCATCCCCGAAGGAATGCACGAAATCGCCCGGCTGCAGGCCCGTAGCCTGCGCCATCATATGCGTGAGCAGGGCATAGGAGGCGATGTTGAACGGCACGCCGAGGAACACGTCGGCCGAGCGCTGGTAAAGCTGGCAGGAGAGCCGCCCCTCCGCCACGTAGAACTGGAACAGGCAGTGACAGGGCGCGAGGGCCATCTTGTCCAGATCCGCCGGGTTCCAGGCGGAGACGATCAGACGGCGCGAATCGGGATTCCGGCGGATCTCGTCGAGAACCCATTTGATCTGATCGACGGTGCCGCCGTCAGGCTTTGCCCAGGAGCGCCACTGCTTGCCGTAGACGGGGCCGAGATCGCCGTTCTCGTCCGCCCATTCGTCCCAGATGGTGACGCCGTTCTCCTGCAGATAGCGGATATTGGTGTCCCCTTTCAGGAACCAGAGCAGTTCATGAATGATCGAGCGCAGATGCAGCTTCTTCGTCGTGACGAGCGGGAAGCCCTGTGCAAGATCGAAACGCATCTGGTGACCGAAGACGGAGATCGTCCCGGTTCCCGTCCGGTCGTCCTTGCGGACACCCTCATCCAGAATGCGGCGAAGTAGATCGTGGTAGGCTTGCATGGAGTGCTCCTGCCCTCATCATAGGGCAGCGCCCCTGCCGTTCCGAGTCACTTTTAACCGCTCTTCAGGTTATCCCCGCTCTTTCAAATTCGATTGGCGCCGCCTATATTGGGGATGCCGGCCGCGAGGTCGGCTATGGCGATAAACGGCTATCGGAATAAACCCATCGGACCCGGGGGCGGTACCCGGCGCCTCCACCAAAGCCCAGGCCCAGCCTGGGTTTCGGCGGGGGCGAAATAGGATCGACGAGGGCGTAAAGGGTAGACTTTCGCTCGGCATGGTTCCGCCGATATCGGGCCGATTCAATAGTTGCCAACGACAACTATGCTCCGGTTGCAGTGGCTGCTTAAGCAGTCCCTAAAGCCGACTCAAAGCCCTAGCGGGTAGCACCGTTAGGCGGGGTTCGGAGGCACCTGGCAACAGAAGCCTCCACTTTTGTTTCTGAATAGGGATCGCCTATGGCCGGCAAAGACCTGATCCGCTACGATCTTCTGGTGCAGGACGCGCTCAAGGGCGTCGTGCGCAAGGTGCTGATCGATGCAGGTAAGGACGGCCTTCCGGGCGAGCACCATTTCTACATCTCCTTCCAGACGGATTATCCCGGCGTTCGCCTCTCGAACCGCCTGCGCGAAAAATATCCTCAGGAGATGACCATCGTTCTCCAGCATCAGTTCTGGGACCTCAACGTCACGGAGCACACCTTCGAGGTGGGGCTCTCCTTCTCCGGCGTTCCCGAGCGGTTGCTCATCCCCTTCGATGCACTCACCGGCTTTTTCGACCCTTCCGTGCAGTTCGGCCTCAAGTTCGATGGCCAGGACGACGAAGAGGACGAGATCGACGAGGCTCCGCCTGCGCCGCAGCCGCTGCGCCATTCCGCGCCGGTGGAATTGAAGCAGCCGCGCAAGCCTCCCGTTCCAGCCGCCGAGAAGAAGCCCGCCCCTGACAAGGCTCCGGCCAAGGTCGAGAGGAGCCCGGCAGGGAGCGCTCCAGCGTCGAAGCCGGAAACAGCGGATACCAACGCCGCCGGCAGCGCCGAGGTCGTGAGCCTCGATGCCTTCCGCAAGAAGAACTGACGCTCCTTTCCTGCCACGCCCGACGGGCCTTCCGCGCGGTGAGTGCCCTCCCCTGACTAAAGGCTGCGTAGCGCTTCCGTCTCCTATGCTGGAGGCGTGGGCGCCGCCCCTCTCACCGCCCTGCACTGTCCCCCCTCATTCCCGCCTCGTCATGTCCGGGCTTGTCCCGGCCATCCCCGTCTTTGAAACGGCAGCGCCAGAAGACGGGGGCGACGAGTGATGTGTCGAACCTCGGCGCTGTCATCCCCGCGCAGGCGGGGATCCATCACCGCGACAGGCTGAGAAAAGGCGCTGCGGCAGCCGCCCGCTTCCCTCTGCGCCCTCGGCGGACATCCATGATCGCGGCGGTGCTCCGTTCTGCTCCCTCAGTGGTTATGGATCCCCGCCTGCGCGGGGATGACGGTGGAGGCTGCAAGGAGCGGCGGCGATGGCAGCGGCGGCTGGCGGGGTGATGTTCCACTTTTGTTCTTGACTTCTGCCTCAACCTTGGCTATATCATTGCGCATCCCGGTCCGACGAGGGGCGCGCTCGCGAGGCGTCGCAGATGCGGGGCGGGGAACGGTCCTGCGGCAGGTCTCGCACGCCTGTCGGTGGGAGGCCGCCCGCTGCAAGACGCGGTGTCCGCCTAAAAGAACCGTGCGCGAGGAGCCGTCGGGTTCTTCACATCGACACACACGAGCCGGACGCCTCCTTGCGCCCTCCCTCGATCTCACACCCTCGGGCACTCACGCCGCGGGGACAATCACGCTTGGCTCTTTGACAGAACACCGCGCCGTCCCGCACGCTCTCTGTCTCAGGCATCCGGGCTTTCGCCTTCAGGCAGCCACCTCGACCGGTAAGTCAGCCGCATCGGAAGCCCGTCATGGGGCCTCAGGGTGATGCGATGCAGCGGCGTGACCGTGTGCCCCTCCTTCAGGTCGAGACGGACCGTCCGCACGATCGTGGCGAGCACGATCACCGCCTCCTGGAGGGCAAAACTCGCCCCGATGCAGACCCGAGGCCCTGCGCCGAACGGCAGATAGGCGAATTTGTCGATCTTGCCCTTTTCTTCGGGCAGAAAGCGCTCGGGCCTGAAGGCATCGGGCTCGTCCCAGAGCGTACGATGGCGATGAAGCACATACGGGGCGATCGTCACCACCGTCCCAGCCTCGATCGTGAGCTCTCCGATCCGGTCGTCCTCGATCGCCGCCCGGCTCAAGAAGGGCGCCGGCGGATAGAGGCGCATCGCCTCGTCGAGCACGGCGCGGGTATAGACAAGCCGGTCGAGATGCTGCGGCTCGAGCGGGCCATCGCCCAGAACCTCGTCCACCTCCCGCTCGATCCGGGCCCGGACACGTTCGTCCTGGGAGATCAGATAGATCGACCAGGAGAGGGCATTGGCCGTAGTCTCGTGGCCCGCGCCGATGAAGGTGACGATGTTGGCGCCCACCTCCACGTCGCTGAGCCCCTTGCCGGTTTCCGGGTCCGCTGCCTCGAGGAGCAGGGTCAGGAGATCGCGCGGCGCGGGCTCGCCGCGCTCGAGCAGGGCTTTGCGGCTCTGGATCAGCTCGTTCACCAGTTCCTCGAAGAACCGGATCGCAGGCCTTGCCCGCCACCGGCCGATCCGGGGCACCCAATCGGGCAGGCCGAAGATGTCCACCGGGTCGATGCGGCCAAGGCCTTCGAAATAGCGGGTGATGGCGCGCCCCAGGGCATCCGGATCGCGGGCCACCCCTTTCGAGAAGATCGTCCGCTCCAGCACGTCGAGGGTGACGCGGGTCATTTCGAGCGAGACGTCGACCTCCCTGCCCTCCGGCCGCCTCTGCCAGCGGCGCACGAGCCGCTCGGCTGATTCGACCATGGCCGGGAAGAAACCGGACACCACCCGCGGGGGAAACAGGGGCGCGATGGTGCGGCGCTGGAGCTTCCACTCCTCCCCTTCCGCCGTCAGCAGGCCCCGCCCCAGTCCGGGAGCCAGAACCCTGAGCTGCAGGTCGTCCTTCCGGTAGTTGGTCGCGTTATCGACCAGGACATGGCGAATGACCTCGGGGTCGTTGACCACGGTGATCCGTCCCAGGGCGCCGCTGCCTGCAATGATCCGCTCGCTGAAATGCCGCTCGGTCCAGGTGGTCAGCGGGTTCCGGCGCAGCGCCAGCAGAAACGCGAGCAGCCCCGGCGGCTCCTGCAGAGGCTTCGGGGCCGGGGGGCGGAAAAGAGGCGCGTCGAGGGTGTCAGTCATCCGAATTTACAACGCTTTTCTGCGGCCTTCGCTGTTGCGGGAGCCTGAGTTTGAGATAAGAACACGCAACCCCATTAGAAGAGGTGAGCATGTCCGCGACCCGTACAGAAACAGATACTTTCGGTCCCATCGAAGTTCCCGCCGACAAGCTCTGGGGCGCCCAGACGCAGCGCTCGCTCCAGAACTTCCGCATTGGCACCGATCGGATGCCGCTCCCCCTCATTCACGCGCTGGCCATCGTGAAGCAGGCCGCCGCCCTCGTGAACAAGGATCTCGGCAAGCTGGATCCGAAGCTGGCCGACGCCATCGCCTCGGCCGCCGCCGACGTGGTGCAGGGCAAGTACGACAGCGAGTTCCCGCTCGTGGTCTATCAGACCGGCTCGGGCACCCAGTCGAACATGAACATGAACGAGGTGCTCTCGAACCTCGCCATCGAGCGTCTCGGCGGCGAGCGCGGCAGCAAGAAGCCGGTTCACCCGAATGATCACGTGAACATGGGTCAGTCGTCGAACGACTCGTTCCCCACCGCCATGCACATCGCCGTGGCGCGCGAGATCAACGATCGCCTGCTGCCTGCCCTCAAGCACCTGCTGAAGGCGCTGGAAGCCAAGCAGGAAGCCTTCAAGGACCTGGTGAAGATCGGCCGCACGCACCTGCAGGACGCAACCCCCGTCACGCTGGGCCAGGAATTCTCCGGCTATGCGGCCCAGGTACGGCTTGGCATCGCGCGCATCGAGCAGACGCTGCCCGGCATCTTTGCGCTGGCGCAGGGCGGCACCGCCGTCGGCACGGGCCTCAACGCGCATCCGGAATTCGCTGATCGCTTCGCCGCCAAGGTGATGGAGCTCACCGCCCTCCCCTTCACCTCGGCCTCCAACAAGTTCGAGGCTCTCGCCTCCAACGACGCGCTCGTCTACACGCACGGCGCACTGGCGAGCCTTGCGGCGGGCCTCTTCAAGATCGCCAACGACATCCGCCTCATGGGCTCCGGCCCGCGCTCGGGCATCGGCGAGATCTCGCTGCCGGAGAACGAGCCCGGCTCGTCGATCATGCCCGGCAAGGTGAACCCCACCCAGGCCGAAGCCATGACAATGCTCTGCTGCCAGGTCATGGGCAACCAGACCACGGTGACTGTCGCGGGCAGCCAAGGCCATTTCGAGCTCAACGTGTTCAAGCCGGTGATCGTGAACGCCGTGCTGCAGTCGATCCGCCTGCTTGCGGACGGCGCGATCAGCTTCACGGACAATTGCGTCGTGGGCATCGAGCCGAACAAGGATCGCCTCAAGGAGCTGATGGAGCGCTCCCTCATGCTCGTGACCGCGCTGGCTCCCAAGATCGGCTACGACAAGGCGGCTGCCATTGCGAAGTCCGCGCACAAGAATGGCACGACGCTGAAGGAAGAGGCCCTCAAGGCCGGTGTCTCCGAGCAGGACTTCGATGCCGTCGTCCGTCCCGAGACGATGCTGCAGCCGGGCGAGTAAGAAGAACACGCGCCATGGCTGAGATCATCAATCTGCGCCAGGCGCGCAAGCAAAAGGCGCGGGCCGAGAAAGAGGCCCGCGCCGACCGGAACCGCATTGCCTTTGGCCGAACCAAGGCGGAGAAGGAACTGACCAAGGCCGAGCGGGACATGGCGCAGCGCCGCCTCGACTCCCACAAGCGCGACGACGAGAAGCCTTGATGGGTTCTCAAATCGTCAAACGCTCCGTGTCGATCGCCGGTCACCGCACCAGCATCTCTCTCGAAGAGCCGTTCTGGCAGTTGCTCCGCGAGATCGCGGATCGCGAAAAGCTCTCGATTCAGGCTCTCATCGGACGCATCGACGCCGAACGCGGCGAGCAGAATCTCTCCTCTGCCATTCGCGTGTTCGTGCTGATGGATCTGCGCAGCCGCTTGGCCTGACGCCGTTCCGCGTGTCTCGAACCTAGCGGTCTGCTCCGCCCATGACGGGTGGTGCAGGTCTGATCTCGACCGGCGCATTGAGCGGCGGCAGGGACGTCTGAGACGGCGCGGGGGCAGGCTCCTCCTCCTCCGGCTGCTGCTGTTGCTGCGACTGAAGACGCTCGGCCTCGCGACGAGCCCTCTCCGCTTCGGCCTGTGCTTTCGCTTGGCGAGCAGCCTCCTCGGCTGCGGCTTTCAATCGCTGCCGCTCTGCTTCCTGCAGGGCCTGGATCTGGCGCTGTCGCTCGGCTGCCGCCCGTTCAAAAGCCTCGATCTTCTCGAGCTCGCGCTTGAGCACGATGGCGGCCAAGCCGTTGCGGAACGGTCCCGCATCCACCTCACGCACCGGATTGGCGATCGGGCCACGCCAGTTCAACCCGAGAGAAGGTGGAGCGCCCACCCATCCGGAAGGCGCTGTCTTCGCGACCAGAGAGCCGCGTGCATCGACTTCGAGGGTTTTGAGATCGAAGGTCACAGCGCCCTGCCACGATGAGGCGCCACTGTCGATCACAAAGGGAGAGAGGCGCAGGGATCCACCGACGAGAGCGGCCGATGTGGTGACCGTTTGCGCGGTGAGCGCCGCCCGCCCCAGCTCCGAAGCAATGATAGCCTCGGCCTTGCCCTCGGCGAGAGGCTCGTTCTCCGCCAAGGCGCGCTTCAGGGCGCGGTCGAAGACGGCTGGATCGGCATTGGGCACGCGCAGCTTCGTGATCTTCCACTCCCCTGCGCCGCCCAGGGCAGCAACGAGCTGAGACGTGCTCTCGCCTGCCGTGCCGAATCTGAGATTGCCGGAGAGCACCGCCTCGATGGACGACGAGCCGCTCAAGGCCCACAGCGGCACATTATCGATGGCCCCTTCGCCGACAACAGTGGCAGTAGCGCCCTGGCGTGTAATGGTTGTGGAGCCCGTGAGGCGTCCCGCGCCGATGCTGGCATCGAGATTGCGGATCGAGATGCCGTCGCTTTGGGCCTCGACCGTGAAGCTCGCGCGCGTGCCCTGAATGCCGCGCCCCAGATCTAGCGTGCCGACGCGGAATGTCACCTGCCCGCCGCTCACGAGACGCCCGCTCTGACCAAAACTCGCATTCGACCAGATCGCGGTGGCATTGGGATCCCCCGGAACGTTCAGGGCCAGCGCTGCTGTCAGCCAAGGCAGAGAAAGCCGGTCGAGGGACACCTCACCGCCGATCTCGGAGCGTGAGCGAACATTGAGCCTTGCCTGCATGGCATTGTTCGCAACCTGCCCCGTCACGTCGAGACGGCTTGCATCACGCTCACGCCCCAATGTGATCCGTGCTTTCACCGGAACGGGCGGCTTGACACCCGCGCCATCCCCCAGAAGCAGCAGGAATGGCGTGACGTCCGCTGTGACGAATTCCGCCTCGCCGCTGTCCACCACGTCATCGCTGGCACTCAAGGCGAAAGGCCTCAGCGTGTTGATCTGCGCGCCCGCAATATCTCCCGCGAATGTCACGTTGAACTGTCCCGAACCGACCCGCGTGCCCCGAAGATCGATCCTCGAAGGCCGATCGAGACCGGCCATGGCAGTGCGCTTCACCCAGCGGCCGGTATTGTCCGTGGCAAGGGTGAGATTCAGGCTTTCGGTGCGCCCATCGACTGAATCGACGCTGCCCTCGAGGGTGCCGCCGGCGGCCGTACCCTTCATCATCGTCCGTAGCCGAACCTCGGTCGAGCCTGGAGGCGGCGCGATACGCTCCGTTCCCACCTGAACGTTGAGTGCGCCCTCGCGCACGAAATACGGCACGAGCTTCGAGACACCGCCGATCCACACGCTGCCGATAAGATCGATGAGCGGCGCCGCACGCTGTGCCGTGACCTTTCCCGTGATGCTGCCGGAGCCATCAGGTGCTATGCGCCCGCTCACCCGGGCATTGGCGCCGGCGAGATCCGCGATGTCGAGGCTCTCGACCAGCAGTGAGGCGCCATCGGAGAGAATGCGCGCGGTGATGCGTCCAGTGGCAGGGCTCCTGCCCGCGCTGACGCCGCGGGCTTCGAGGATGAAGCCCACATCGACATTCTGCGTGGCCTCGAACACGCTTGAAAGCTGCGGCAGCTGGTCGAGATTAAGATTCTGGATCGCGACCTGCGCTTCGAGCTTGCCGCGCTCATCGGCTTCCGGCGCGGTATAGCGCAGATTGCCCGTGGTCACCGCATCGCCGATCTTCACCCGCATGCGGTTGAGTGACAGAACCGGATTGTTGAAGACGATATCCGACGATGCCTCGACGGGGCGGCCATCGAGCACATCGAGGAGCGGCGAGCGAATGTTGATACGGTTGAGATAGCGCGCCAGGCGATCGGAAACGTTCGATGCCAGCGCAACCTTGCCCTCGATACCGCCCTGCGTAGTCAATCCGAGCTGACCTTCAAGGGCAACACGCGTCTCACCCGGAGCGTTGAACTCAATACGGTTGAGACGCGCCTTTCCTCGTTCAAGCGACAGACGCAGATTGGCGTTGGTCAGATCCTCCTGGCCGAGACCGATGCTGTCGATCTTCAGATCGAGGTCGATCGGGATGGTTATGGGAGGAAGCGACCATTCCTTCAGGCGCGATTTGAAATCCTGCCCGTTGGACGACAGGATAAAGCTGTCCGCATCAAGCCTGCGGCCTTCGAGCTTCAGCGCAATGCGCGGATCGGCGATGCCGATGCTGCCCTCGCCCGTCATGCGCAGGCTTGCACCGCCCTCGCCTGCCTCCAGGCTGACGCCTTGCAATGCGACGGCGCCATCCGCGGTTTTGAACTCGGCCTCGACGTTGATTGGAATCGGAATGCCCGCCGCTGCGATTTGCGCGGGCGGTCCGAACAGGACCTTGGCCTTGCCGGTGATGGTCGGAACCGTCGTGCCCGCGACCGGCTCATCGAGGGCAAGGCGGGAGTCGATGTCGAAACGTGGGTAGATGTCCCCACCACCCGAAAGCTTGACCTGAACGCTCTTATCCTCGCCGAGCTCGCCCGTCACGAGACGGAACGGGACGCCGGCCGTCGTGCCCTCGACCCGCCACGGCCCGATGAGCTTCTGGCCCTCGATATGGACGTTTTCGGCAAAGGCCTGGTTCGTCTGGCCGGTAGCCGCCGTCTGAGTGGTGATGAGGAGCTGGCCGATGGTGAGGCTGTCGATGGCCCATTCACGGCTGCGGCCGCTCCCGGAGATCAGATCCGGCGGCAGCCGCCAGTCGCCCTTGCCGGAAACCGGAACACGAATGTCGGCCCGGTCGATCCGGGTCTCGGTGAAGCGCACCTCACCACGCAGGAGAGGCGTGAGCGCGATCTCGGCCGCCACCTTATCGGCCGTCAGCGCAGGAGAATCCGCCGTTTTGCCGCCGAGCCGCAGTCGGTCGAGGATGATCCTGGGCTCGGGCAGCAGGCGGATGGAAATGTCGCCCTCCGTCTGCGCCTCCGTCCCCGACGCGCGCGCGATCATCCCATCAATAGTGTCGCGATACTCCTTCCAATCCATGAAAGGAGGCGCCGCGACAGCAACGGCCAGGATCAGGATCACGATGCCAGCGATGATCGTCAGGATATCGCGCAAGAGGTTTTTTGTCTCCGTTTCATCCTAGCTCTTTAGCCCACGACTGATGGGATCGGGAGCGCTCCGGGCGCTCCTTCCACCATCAAAGTGCAACGATCTTGCCCGGATTCATGATGTTGTGCGGGTCCATGGCCCGTTTCAAGACGCGCATCAGGTCGAGCGCAGCTTCTCCATGCTCAATTTCCAGATACCTCATCTTCTTCTGGCCGACCCCATGCTCGCCTGTGCAGGTGCCCTCCATGGCGACGGCCCGCTTCACCAGGCGATCCACGAAAGCCTCGCAGGCGGCGACTTCCGCAGGGTCATCCACGTTCACGAGCGGCTGAACATGGAAATTACCGTCGCCCACATGGCCCACGATGGGGGCAATCATGCCGCTTGCCAGGATGTCCTTCTTCGTTTCGTCCACACATTCGGCAAGACGCGAGATCGGCACGCACACGTCGGTCGCCACCGATTGCGCACCAGGGCGAAGGCCGCGGGCTGCCCAGTAAGCATCGTGCCGGGCCTGCCAGAGGCGCGAGCGCTCCTCGGGTCTGGTCGCCCATTCGAAGGGCTGGTTCGTGAACTCCGCCGCAATCTCGCCGAAACGCTCGGCCTGTTCCTGAACGCCCGCGTCGGTGCCATGGAATTCCAGCAGGAGCAGAGGGCTCTCCGGCAGGGTGAGCTTGGAATGAAGGTTCACCGCCCTCACCTGCACCTCATCGAGCAGTTCGATGCGCGCTACCGGAATGCCCGACTGGATCGTCATGATCACTGCGTCGCAGGCCGCCTTAACGGTCGGAAAGGGACAGATGCCGGCGGAGATGGCCTCCGGGATGCCCTGGAGCTTCAGCGTAATCTCCGTGATGACGCCCAGGGTCCCTTCGGAACCGATCATGAGCCTTGTGAGGTCGTAGCCCGCCGAGCTCTTCTTGGCACGGCTTGCGGTCTTCACGATTTCCCCGTTCGCCAGCACGACGGTCAGCGAAAGAACCACGTCCTTCATCGTGCCGTAGCGGACGGCATTGGTGCCCGAAGCGCGCGTCGCGACCATGCCGCCGATCGAGGCATCAGCCCCCGGATCGATGGGGAAGAACAGGCCCTTGTCGCGCAGGAACTCGTTCAGTTCCTTGCGGGTCACGCCCGCCTCGACCACGCAGTCCAGGTCCTCCTCGTGGACGGCGATGATGCGCTTCATCAGGCTCAAGTCGATGCTGACGCCGCCGTCCGGTGCATTGATATGCCCTTCCAGCGAAGTGCCCGTGCCGAACGGGATGATGGGCACGCGCTTCTCGGCGCAGAGCTTTACGATGTCGGAAACCTCCTCTGTCGTGCGAGCATAGACCACGATGTCCGGCGGCTGGTTCTTCACCCATGTGAGCGTATGGCCATGCTGCTCGCGCACGGCCACCGAGGTGACCACCCTGTCTCCGAAGCGGCTGGCAAGCTCGGTCGTCAGAGAGGCGATCGCATCGTCCGAAGGCTTGGGGCGGCTGGGCGAAAGAGAGGCGTTCATGTGGTTGCGGTTCCGATGGGCACGTATCCATACCTACCAAAAGCTTTCTGAACGCAATACTCTGAAGGGCGCATGGGCCAATATGCCCATGATTGCCTGGCGGATATGTGCTAACATTCTCCGCCTATCACAGGAGACGCTGCTCGTGACTGGCATCGAGGGAAAGAAGTGACCATGGAGAAGAGGACTCCGGTATTTTTCTTCGCCCCCTTCGTGTCTTCCACGATGCGGGTCGAGCCGGCTTGGATCGACTACAACGGCCATATGAACATGGCCTATTACCATGTCCTTTTCGACCGGGCTCTCGAGGAAGGCTTCAGCCTCCTCGGTCTCGGCCAAGACTATGTAGAGGAGCGCAAGGCCTCCTTCTTCGCCGCCGAGATCCATACCCTCTATACGCGGGAGTTAAGGGTCCGCGACCTGGTTCGAGTCACCCTACAGCTTATCGACTACGACGAGAAGCGCGTCCACTTCTACATGGAAGTTCGCCATGCGGCGGAGGGCTGGGTGGCGGCCTCCATGGAGGGTCTGACTCTGCACGTGGATCTGGAGACGCGAAAGGTCTCGCCCTTTCCCGAGGACATTGCTGCCAATCTCGCGGTCATGAAGGCGGCCCATATGCGCCTCGCCAGACCGCAATCCTTAGGCCGCACGATCGGCATTCCGTCGAAAGCCGAGGCCATGTTGGCCGCAGGCACCCGGCACTAGCGCCGCCGCTGCCCCGAAGCCTTATCACGCGAGTTTCAGCCGCCTCGTTTCGAGCCGCCGGCGAACCCATTCCATGCATGGCTTCTCATACCAGCGGAACACCAGGAAGGAGGCCAGGACGGCCCCGGCCAGAACCAGCAGGATGTAGCCCCATCCGCCGATGAGCGTGCCGAGACCGCTTCGGATGACGGCTTCCCGCCCGGCGCGAATGATGAAGGGGTGAACGAGGTAGAGCGCATAGGAAGCATCGCCTAGGGCACTCCCCAGCCGCACCGGCCATGTCTGTGATACGATCCGATCGGCTCCGAGAGCAGCCGCCGAGACCAGGAGAGCAGCCGGAACGCCATAAGCGACGGCTCGCGGCATGTGCGAGCCTGCCCACAGGACGAGCAACGCCAATCCGCCGCATGCGAGAGCCACGCGCCACCCGCGTGGCAGCACGACCCCTTCCGCCTTGAAGAGACCGAGCGCCATGCCGAGGGCAAATTCCAGGACGATCGGGTCGGTCCAGAAGCTCAGCGGGAGCGGGAATGCGATGAGTTTGCCGAGAACCACGGAGCCGGCCATGGCTGCGATCAGGGCCGGAACGGATCTCTTCAGCGGCCATGAAAGGACAACGGCAAAGAGGAGATAGAAGTAGATCTCGTAATTGAGCGTCCAGCCGAGCGAGTAAAGCGGCTGAACCAAGCCGTCGGGACGCGCCAGAGGAACGAACAGATAGGACGCCAGAATGAAGCCCGGTTTCAGCACCTCGCTGTTGAGGACACCTGGTGCAGCGAGGGCAGTGGCGAGATAAAGGCTGGTGGCTCCCCAGTAGAGGGGAACGATGCGCCCCAGGCGGCGCGCGAGAAAGACGCCTGCGGCTCCAGGAGCCTCGAACAACTTCTGCGAGGAATGGACGATGATGAAGCCGGAGATGACGAAGAAGATGTCGACGCCAGCAGCCCACGGAATGGCATCGAATGGCTGGAAAGGCCGGCCGAAGCGCCCGGCCAAGGCAGCGGCATCGAACTGAGCATGATGGATCGCGACCGACAAAGCCGCACAGGCCCGCAGGATCTGAATGTAAATCAGCTTTGACACTGTGCGAGCTTGCCCCCACGCCCTTGAACGGCGTGAATAGCCGCGAGGCCGGATCCTGACAAGCAGGGAACTGAGGTGACGGCTGCGCCAATAAGGCCCAGCTATGGACACCCGATGGAGCCGGCGGGACAGGTGCTTCGCCGCAGCGGCGGCACCGGAACAGGCGGCGGGTTGGCGAACATCCGGTCCCTGTCGATGTTCTGCCTGAGCTGGTTGTTTCTCACCTCGATCTCCTGCTCGAGGCTTTGCAGGCGGCGATCCTGCTGGATGTTGCGGTTGATTTCCTCCACCTGGCGCTCGGAGCGGCTCTTGCTCGGCAGGCGCGTGGTTTGCGCCTGTGCCGAAAGGGGGAGCACAACACTCAGGATAACCGTAGCCGGGAGCAGGAGGCGCATGAGAGCATTCCTTTTGGAACCTTTCACCTCCATATGGACATGGAAGTCTTTTCCGACAACGCATCGAGCCTTGAGCCGCCTGGCCAGAGGGCCAGCGACAATTCCGGGCTCGACGCCGTTCGCCTTTTGATCCATGGTCGCGCCGATGAATCAGCCTGACAACAACAGCCCCGAGCCTCACGACGATCTGGCGCACCAGCCATCCTCCGGTTCATTGAGCGCGCGCGCCCGTGCATCGGTTGCGCCGCAGCTCGCTTACCTGAACGGCCTGAACCCGGAGCAGCGCGCCGCCGTGGAGGCGACGGAAGGCCCCGTTCTGGTGCTCGCCGGTGCCGGCACCGGCAAGACTCGGGTGCTCACCACCCGCATCGCCCATCTGATCGCCACAGGCAAGGCCTGGCCATCGCAGATCCTGGCCGTGACCTTCACCAACAAGGCCGCCCGCGAGATGCGCGAGCGCATCGGCCGCGCCATTGGCGAAGTGGCCGAAGGCATGCAGTGGCTCGGCACCTTCCACTCCATCGGAACCAAGATCCTGCGGCGCCATGCAGAGCTCGTCGGCCTGCGCTCGGATTTCACCATTCTCGGCACTGACGACCAGCTGCGCCTGATGAAGCAGGTGATCGAGGCCGAGGGCATCGACGAGAAGCGCTGGCCCGCGCGCCAGCTCGCAGGTCTCATAGATGCCTGGAAGAACCGGGGTCTCGGGCCCGATCAGGTGGCGGCTGGCGAAGCTGGAGCTTTCGCCAACGGCAAAGGCGGACGGCTCTATCGGGCCTATCAGGAGCGCCTGAAGGTCCTGAACGCCGTGGATTTCGGCGACCTATTGCTCGAATGCCTGCGCCTGTGGCGCGAGCACCCGGATGTTCTGGAGCAGTACCAGGAGCGTTTCCGCTACATGCTCGTGGACGAGTACCAGGACACCAACGTCGCTCAATACCTGTGGCTGCGCCTGCTCGCGCAAAAGCGCAAGAACCTGTGCTGTGTCGGCGACGACGACCAGTCGATCTATGGCTGGCGCGGAGCGGAGGTCGACAACATCCTGCGCTTCGAGCACGATTTCCCCGGCGCGACCGTGATCAGACTGGAGCGCAACTACCGCTCCACTGGACACATCCTCTCGGCAGCCTCCGTGCTGATCGCCAAAAATCAGGGCCGCCTTGGCAAGACCCTTCGCACTGAGGACGAGCTTGGCGAGAAGGTGACGATCACCGGCGCATGGGACTCGGAGGACGAGGCTCGCCTCATCGGCGAGGAGATCGAGGCGCTGCATGCCAAGAAGCATCGGCTTTCGGAAATCGCCATTCTGGTGCGCATCTCGGCGCAGATGCGCGAGATCGAAGATCGCCTCGTTCAGCTCGGCGTGCCCTATCGCGTCATCGGCGGCCCGCGTTTCTACGAGCGTGCGGAAATCCGCGATGCTCTGGCCTATCTCCGCGTCGTGAACCAGCCTTCCGACGATCTCGCCTTCGAGCGCATCATCAATGTGCCCAAGCGCGGCCTTGGTGATGCAACGATCCAGGTGCTGCACAATCATGCCCGCGCCGCCCGCGTGCCGATGATGGAGGCCGCGCGCTTTATCGTCGAGACCGACGAGCTGAAACCGAAGCCGCGCGCTACCTTGCGTGATCTTCTCATCTCCTTCGGGCGGTGGTCGAAATTGTCGGAGACTTTGTCGCAATCGGAAGTCGCGCAGACTGTGCTGGAGGAATCCGGCTACACCGATATGTGGCAGAAGGAGAAATCCGCCGATGCCGCAGGCCGCCTCGAAAACCTCAAGGAGCTTGTGCGCTCCATGGAGGAGTTCCCGGATCTGCAAAGTTTCCTCGAGCACGTCTCCCTTGTGATGGAGGCCAACGAGAGCGACACCACCGAGCGGGTGAGCCTGATGACGCTGCATGCGGCAAAAGGTCTGGAGTTCGACACGGTATTCCTGCCCGGCTGGGAGGAAGGCCTCTTCCCCAATCAGCGCGCGCTTGACGAGAGCGGCCGGGCGGGCCTGGAGGAAGAACGCCGCCTTGCGCATGTGGGCCTCACCCGCGCCAAGCGCCGCGCCAAGATCTACTTTGCCTCTAACCGGCGCATTCACGGCCTGTGGAACTCGACCGTGCCGAGCCGCTTCATCGACGACCTGCCGGAGAGCAATGTGGAGATCGTGGAAGCGCCGGCGAACTTTTCCTATGGCGGCGGATACGGCAGTTCGCGCTTCGAGCGCATGCAACCGTTCAGCGGGTCGTCCTATCAGACGCCCGGCTGGCAGCGCGCGCAGGCGCATCGCGCGAACGCACAAGACAGCACCCATTCCGCCGCGCGCCGCTCCGGCGACCGTCGGGGGTCAATGATGATCGAGGGCGAACTGGTGGCGAAGTCAACCGGCAGTTCGGGCTTCTCCGTCGGCGGTCGCGTGCTGCATTCGAAATTCGGTCCTGGTACCATCGAAGCGGTGGACGGCAACAAGCTCACCGTCGAGTTCGACAAGGCGGGGCGCAAGATGGTGCTCGACAGCTTCGTCGAAGCCTTAAGGTGATGGAAAAGGCGCATCACACGATGCGCCTTTTGCTTGAATCACTCTGCAGCCAAGGGCGGTACCGGCGCTGGCGGAGTTCCATAGACGCGCGGATCGACAGGGTTGAGCTGCCCCTCGTCCTCCGTATAGGCCGGGGGACGATCCACGTAGGAGAACTGGCCCTTGCCGTCCGGTGAAGGTCCATTGGCCCAGCGTCCCTCCTGGCTCTCGACACCCTCCGAGTGATTGAGGAATTGATAGGCCACCTCGCTTTTCTCAAGGTTCTGTGGGAAGTTCGACGGCACCGGCGTCATTTCGAGACCGTCTTCCTCCAGTTCCTTGATCGCTGCAAGCCACTGGTTCTGGTGCATCGTATCGCGTGCGATGAGGAAGGAGAGCATGTCGCGCACGCCCGTGTCGTTCGTCATGTTGTAGAGGCGGCTCACCTGCAGACGTCCTTGGCTTTCCGCCGTCACGTTGAAGCGGAAATCCGCAAGGAGATTGCCACTGGCAATCGTATAGGCGGAGGTCCAGGGATTCCCGATGCTGTCCGACGGACGCGCACCAAGGCCAGCAACGATGTAATGCTGAGGATTCATGCCTGCGACGATGGCATCTTCCACGCGAGCCCCGCCCATCACGGCTCCGACGATGGAATTCTTCGCCATGTCTTCCTGCTGCTCCACCGGCGAGGTTTCGAGCAGGCGCGCGATCATGGTGGCGAGCATTTCGACGTGACCGATCTCCTCGGTCCCGATATCCATGATCATGTCCTTGTACTTCTGTGGACCGCGGCAATTCCAACCTTGGAACAGATACGTCATCATGACGCTGATCTCGCCCCATTGGCCGCCGAGCGGCTCCTGCAGCATCTTGGCGAAAAGCGGATCGGGTCGCTCGGGCTTGGCTTGATACGCCAGTTGCCGCTGACGGAAGAACATCGGCTTGCTCCTGCTTTCAATGAGAATGACGACTCTTCCAGCCCCAACAGAGTCAGTCTTCCAACAAGAGCAATTCAAGGTTGTTCCGAAAAATGGCGCTGCATTACGAACATTAGAGATGTTCTGAACTGCCATTCTACGATGAAGCGCCGGCGCAATGGCCGGCGCTGATCTCTCATGGCTCTGCTCAGGTGAGCGTTTCATAATCCTTGTTCTTCAATCCGTCATGCGAATGGCGCGTCGGAAGCGTGCCCTTCGGCTGCTTCTTGAAGCTGGAGGACGCCTTGGTTCCGATCGGCCCCTTCGAAATCGTGATGCCGCCATCCACCGTGTAGAGTGCTCCCGTCACGAAGCTCGCTTCGTCGGAAGCCAGGAAGCAGAACACGTTCGCAACCTCTTCCGGCGTGCCGCGCCGTCCCATGGGCGTGGCCTGCGTGATCATCGTGGCGAGCTCTGCATCCATTGGTCCGGTGGATTTATGCGTCCAGGCCGTATCGATGGGACCCGGGCAGACGCAGTTCGCACGCACGCCATAAGGCACCTGCTCCGCCGCGATGCCGCGAATGAAGGAATGAATGAAAGCTTTCGTGCCGCCATAGGGTGTGTTCTTGGGATGCCCAAGCATGCCGGCCTCCGAACCGGTGGCGATAATGTTGCCGTGCGTTTCCTGCAGATGCGGCAGAGCGAACTTGGTCATCAGGAAAACCGAGCGCACATTTGCGCGGAAGGTTTCATCGAACTTGTCGATGGGGTAGTCCTGCGTCTCAGCCACGGCCAGAAAGACACCCGCATTGTTCACGAGCACATCAATCCGACCATAGGCGCTCACGCAGGCTTCGACCGCAGCTTGAGCGTGATATTCCTCGGCAATATCGCCAAGGTATATTTCCGCGAAACCTCCTGCCCCGTTGATCAGGCGCGCCACATCCTCCACTGGATCGTCGGGAAGGCCGACGAGAAGAAGGCGTGCCCCTTCGCGGGCGAACTTGAGGGCAATGGCTTCGCCGATGCCAGTCCCGGCACCGGTGATGATGGCGACCTTATCAAAAAGACGTCCAGACATGGGGATCTCCTGCGGATTCGGAAAAGCGCCGCTTCAGGCATAAGCGAGAACAGGGTTAGCGCCTGAAGAACGGGTGCGACTCCGGACGGTTCCGGCGAGGCCTCCGATCCGGATCGCTTGAGACGAATGGCGGGGGGTGCTAGAGCAGCGTCATGCTTGAAGGTCTGCACCCCAACCGCCCCACCCATGTCTTCCGCATCACCACGGACGAGCGCTCGGCGCGCGCCATGACGGATCTGATCGGAGAGATTTTCGATCCCGCCGAAACGGCCGTGGCTGCCTTCGAGACGGAGGAGGACGGCCCCTGGCTGCTGGAGGCCTATTTCGCCCATGAGCCGAACGAGACCGCGATCCGGGATCTCGTGCGGCCCATCGTGGGAGAGGAAGCGGACAAGGGCGTGTTCCTGCCGCTCGAGCAGAAGGATTGGGTGAAATCGTCGCTCGAGGGCCTTAAGCCCGTGCGAGCAGGCCGCATCCTGGTTCATGGATCCCACGACCGCGAGCAGCGCCGCAGCAATGACATCGCCATCGAGATCGAAGCCGGTCTTGCTTTCGGCACGGGCCATCACGGTACGACGCTCGGATGCCTCAAGGCTTTCGTCGACGAGCTGAAGGTGCGCACGCCCCGCCATGTGCTGGATGTGGGCACCGGCACGGGCATCCTGGCCTTCGCCGCGGCCAAGGTCCTGAAGCGCCCTGTCATTGCAGGAGATATCGATCCCGAAGCAGTGCGGGTAGCGAAGGAAAATGCGCGTCTCAACGGCATCGGGCCATGGATGAAGCTCTATGTCGGCCCCGGCACGCGCAATGCAGAGGCAGACCGCCCCGGACACTTCGACCTTGTCTTCGCGAATATCCTGGCAAAACCGCTCCGGATGCTGGCCCCCTCCCTTTCGCGGGTGGCGAGCAAGGACGGAACGCTCATTCTGTCAGGGCTTCTAGGCCATGATGTTCCGGGCGTGCTGTCGGCTTATGCCCATCAGGGCTGGTACCTGCAGCGCCGCTACGATCTGGAAGGCTGGGCGGCTCTCGTTCTGAAGCGGGGCAGCGCACGTCCGCAGCCCCGCCTGTCGGCGGTTGGATGAAACTTACTCGGCGATGACGCCAGGATAGCGCTTCATCATCTCGCGGCGGAGCTGGATGGCATCGGCCATCACATCACGAACGAACTTCATGGCAAGGACGATAAACATCGTTTTTCTCTTCTCTTTTGAACGGACTTCTTGTCTCAAATCTTGAACGGCAGATCATTGCTCTGGATCAAGAAATCCGGGGAATGATCCTGCCTGCGGCTGAAATCAGCCATCAGGGCTTCGTGGCGGCGCAGCTCGCGGGCAACGCTCCGGGCCCGGCTTTCGGCAAGAGCGTCGATCACATTCTTGACGGTCAGAGAAAACACGGATGGAGTCTTTTCCCGACCGGCATGGACGGACGACAAAACGGCTGTAGTCATGGGCTCATCTCCAACAGGTTGGTGTTGAGACCCTTCAGTTCAGCGTTCCTCTTGTTCTTGTTAGCTTATGCATAAGCTCTCTCAGACTTTCGTTGTAGAAGAGCCGCTGCATTCGGGCCATGCATCTGCTGCAATGCCCGATTAGAAAACGTTAATCTCTAAGCTTTCAGCGCATAAGGCATGGCCGGTTGCCTGTTGCATATGCTGTCCACCCCCAGCATGGCGGTTGCAGGGCTTTCCCCTCCGGCATAGCGTGCAGCCTTCCAGATTCCTGATCCCGGTGCTGCTCGGATGGCTCAGTTCCAATTCTTCGACGATACGACCTCCCCTTCGCAGGGCCCTGCCCATATCGCCAAGCTGCGAGGCGAACTCAGCCGCCGCGGCTTTGACGGCTTTATCGTGCCCCGTGCCGACGAGCACCAGGGAGAATACGTCCCGAAGAGCGCCGAGCGCCTAGCTTGGCTGACCGGTTTCACAGGCTCGGCCGGCACGGCGGTGATCCTACAGAACAAGGCTGCTCTCGTGGTGGACGGGCGCTACACTGTCCAGGCCGCCGAGCAGGTGGATACTTCCGTGATCACGCCCGTGCCCCTCGCCGAGATGTCGGCGGAGGATTGGATCGCCGCCAACCTGCCCGAAGGCGGCACGCTGGCCTACGATCCCTGGCTTCATACGAGCGATGGCCTCAAGCGCCTGGAACAGGCAGTGGCAAAGGCGGGGGGAAGGCTTGCTCCCGTCGATATCAACCTGGTGGACGTCATCTGGATCGACCGGCCCGCCTCTCCTCAGGCTCCGGTGCGCCCTCATCCGCTGGATTATGCCGGCGAAACGGCCGAGGCCAAGCTCGAGCGCATCCGCAGGAAGATGGCCGAGGCCAAGCTCGATGCGCTGGTGATCTCAGACCCGCACAATCTCGCCTGGGCGTTCAACCTGCGCGGGGGCGATGTCGGCCACACGCCGCTGCCGCTCGGCTATGCGGTGCTGCCGCGCGAAGGCCGTGCGTGTCTGTTCTTCGATCCGTCCAAGATTACGAACGAAGCCGGCGCCGCGGTCGGCGAACTCGCCGAATTCGCGCCCATCAGTTCTTTCCAGAGCGCCTTGGACGGCTTGGGACGGAAGGGCGGCAGGGTGCGCGTGGATTCGGCCACGGGCGCCGTCGCTCTCATCCGCCGCATCGAGGCGGCAGGCGGCACGGTGGATGTGGGCGCGGATCCCATCGCGCTCATGAAGGCGGTGAAGAACAAGGCCGAGATCGCAGGCTCCCATGCCGCGCACCTGCGCGACGGCATTGCGATGGCTCGCTACCTCGCATGGCTCGATCGCGAAGCGCCGAAAGGACAGCTCACCGAAATCGATGCCGTCGAAGCACTGGAGGCATTCCGCATCGAGACCGGCGCGCTCAAGAACATTTCGTTCCCGAGCATCTCCGGTGCCGGTCCGAATGCCGCCCTGCCCCACTACCGCGTGACGGCCTCCAGCAATCGCAAGCTCGATAACAACCAGATCTTCCTCATCGATTCAGGCGCGCAATACGAAGACGGTACGACGGACATCACGCGCACGATCATCGTTGGAGAGCCGACAGCGGAGATGAGAGACCGCTTTACGCGCGTGCTGCAGGGCCACATTGCGATTGCCCGCGCCGTTTTCCCGAAAGGCACGACGGGTGCGCAGATCGACGCTTTCGCACGCAAGCCCCTCTGGGAAGCAGGCCTCGACTTCGATCATGGCACCGGTCATGGCATCGGCAGCTATCTCTCCGTGCATGAAGGGCCGCAGCGCATTGCCAAGACCGGCACGACACCGCTCGAAATCGGCATGATGCTCTCCAACGAGCCCGGTTTCTACAAGAAGGGCGAGTACGGCATCCGCATCGAGAACCTGATCCTCGTGGAGCCTCGCACCATTCCGGGCGGCGATCGCGAGATGCTGGGCTTCGAGACGCTGACCTTCACGCCTATCGATCTGCGCCTGGTGGAACCGTCCATCATGAGCGCCGATGAGATCGCATGGCTCAATGATTACCACCGCCAAGTGCGCGAGAAGATCGGTCCGCATCTCGATGCCGAAACGCGTGCATGGCTTGAGGACGCCACCCGCGCAATCGGCTAGATCAAGTTGCGCAGCAGCACGACGGACGCAACGCCGACGGCAATCGTCGCCAGCAACGGCAGCCGGAAAGCGACAACAGCGGTGATGGCGGCGGCAATCGCCTCCGCCCATCCCGTCGTCAGAGCCGTCGGTGCGATGACGGAGACCAGCACGGCGGGCGGGATCGCATCGAAGGCCGCCTTGGCACGTCCTGTGAGCACGAGGCGATCGGCCACAAAGAGCCCTGCAATGCGCGTGAGATAGGTTACGACCGCCATGCAGATGATGGCGAAAAGCGTCGTCATATCGAGGCTCATGAACGCGCTTCCTTGGGAGCGGCGAGATAGGCGGCGGCAATTCCGGCCAGCGCTCCGGACGCCACATGCCATGGCGCACCGATGAAATGGTGCACGAGCGCGGCAACGGCCGCACTGACCGCAACCGTCACGAGAGTCACGCGGCTGCGGCCGAAGCCGGCGACAAGGCCGATGAAGAGCGCCGTGAAGGCGAAGTCGGCGCCGATCCGCCCCGGATCCCCCATGAAAGAGCCGAGGATCGCGCCCAGGGTGCTGGAGATGGTCCAGTTCAGCCAGAGCACGGCGGCCATGACGCCCCAGTAGGCACCCGTGATCGGACGCTCGAGCGCGCGCCGCTCCGACAGCGCCCAGGATTCGTCCGTCAGGAAATACATCGCAGCGAATTTCTGAAAGCGCGACAGCTTCATCTTCGACGACAGCGAAGCCCCCATGAGCACATGGCGCGCATTGATGAGCAGGGTCGCGAAGGTGAGCGCTGCAACAGGCGCCGGGTGGAACCACGCTTCCGTCGCCGCGAACTGCGCGCCACCGGCGAAGACGAGGCCGGACATCAGGGCAACTTCAAGAGGCGACAATCCCTTGGCGGCGGCAAGAGCACCGAAGAGCAGGCCGATCGGCACGGCCGCGACGGCTACGGGAGCGATATCACGCAAGCCTGCCCGCATTTCCCGGCGATAAGGCAATGTCATGTGGAATGGGTTGGTCTGATCCATGGGCATACTCGTTTCCTCTGGCTTATGGACCAGGCATAGGGGAGCGTCTTGGATGAAAGTGCGGTCTCACGCTACCCGGTAGGCCCCCGGGGTGATGCCCATGCGCGCCTTGAAGATGCGGTTCAGATGGCTCTGGTCGAAGAACCCGCAGGCTGCCGCCACATCTCCGGGCGCCTCGCCTTGGCGAAGGAGCCTGCTTGCCGCACGAAAGCGCCGATCGATCAGATAGGCATGAGGCGTCAGCCCCGTCTCCTTCGCGAAGGCGCGAATGAAATGACTGCGCGACAGGCCCGCCAGTTTTGCGAGATTCGCGAGGTCCGCCTCTTCCTCCAGATGGGAGTCCAGATGCTCACGCACGCGCGCAATGCCTTGCGAGCCGTAAGGAACAGGCGGCAGACCTTTCAGATCGGCCCAGCGGGCGATGAGCTTCGTGAGGAACCCGATCAGGCGGGTATCCTGCTCAAGCACCGACATACGCGCCGGATCCTGGTGCAGGCAATGCAGCAGCTGCGCGAGTTCCATCGCCAGCTCCGGATCGGGAATTACCGATCGCGAGAACCAGGGCGGACGCGACAGCGGCCGGCCAGCCACATCCTCCGCGATCTCCTGCATCAGCTCCTGCGACGGATAGCACGTGCGATAGACGAAGCCGCGCCCGTGCGGTTCACCGTCATGGATCTCGTCCGGGCAGACCACGGCCATGCTCCCCGGTCCTGCATAATGCTGCTCGCCACGATGGAAGAAGGTCTCGCAACCGGCCAGGATCACCGCGATGGCATAGGTGTCATGGGTGTGGCGGGCATAGGCGTGCCGGCGGAAGGTCGCGCGCAGGCAGCCGAGGCCGCGATAGCGCGGCACCCGCCAGAAATGCGTCACGTCGCCGGCCGCCTTCAAGGCAGGATCGAGCGAAACCTCAGGAGTCTCCACCGTCATGCATCCATGATGGCACAGGAGAGGCGATCCGTCTTGTACAAGAGTCTCACCCGCGCCCGACGAGAGCGAACCAGCCATCCTCGTCCATGACCTGGACGCCGAGTTCGGCTGCCTTGGCGAGCTTCGAACCCGCGCCAGGACCGGCCACCACGATATCGGTCTTCTTGGAGACGGAGCCCGCCACCTTGGCGCCGAGGCGCTCCGCCATGGCCTTGGCCTCCTCGCGGGTCATCTGCTCGAGCGAGCCCGTGAAGACCACCGTCTTGCCGGCCACAGGCGAGCTTACGGTCGCAGGTGCCTCCATCGGCTCGACATTTACTTGGGCCAGCAGGGCATCGAGCATCTGTTCGTTGTGCTCTTCCTTGAAGAACTCGATGATGGCCTCGGCCACCACAGGACCGATCCCGCCGATGGCGGTGAGGTCCGCATGGGCCTCCGAGGCCGGATCGGCTGCGGCTTTGGCCGTTTCACGAAGAGCTTCGAAGGTGTGGAAGTGGCGGGCGAGGAGCCGCGCCGAGGTCTCGCCCACATGCGGAATGCCGAGCGCGAAGATGAAGCGGTTGAGAGCAATCGAACGCCGCGCCTCGATGGCCGAAAAGAGGTTGCGGACGCTCGTCTCGCCCCACCCTTCCCTGTTCTCCAGACGCTTGAGGCTGCGCGCATTGCGTTCGGCCAGGGTGAAGATGTCCTGCGGGCGCTGCACCAGACCTTCTTCGTAGAACTCGTCGATGCGCTGCTCGCCCATGCCCTCGATGTCGAAGGCATTGCGCGAGACGAAATGCTTCAGGCGCTCGCGGGCCTGCGCCGGGCAGATGAGGCCGCCGGTGCAGCGGCGCACCGCATCCTCCTTGCCCGTGCGCGGATTGACCTCGCGCACCGCGTGGCTGCCGCAGGCCGGGCACTGCGTGGGAAATTCGTAAGGCTTCGCATCCGCGGGGCGCTTCTCCAGCACGACCTCGAGCACCTTCGGAATCACGTCGCCCGCGCGGTTGATGATCACCGTGTCGCCGATGCGGATGTCGATTCCGTCGCGGATCTTCTCGCCGTTGCCCCCGATGCCCTTGATGTAATCCTCGTTGTGCAGCGTCGCGTTCGACACGACGACGCCGCCCACGGTCACGGGGCGCAGGCGCGCGATCGGATTGAGCGAGCCCGTCCGGCCCACGTTGATCTCAATGCCTTCAAGCACGGTCACCGCCTTCTGGGCGGGGAACTTGTGCGCCAAGGCCCAGCGCGGCGAGCGTGAGACGAAACCGAGCCGCTGCTGAAGGCTCAGGTCGTCGACCTTGTAGACGACCCCATCGATATCGTAGCCGAGATTGGCGCGATCGGTCTCGATGGCATGATAATGCTCGAGCATCTCCGCAATGCTGGAACAGCGGCGCGTGAGCGGATTCACCTTGAAGCCGAAGCCGCGCAGCGCTTCCATCATGCCGTATTGCGTATCCGCCGGCATGGCGCTCACCTCGCCCCAGGCATAGGCGAAGAAGCACAAGGGACGCGATGCGGTGATCTGCGGGTCGAGCTGGCGCAGGCTGCCCGCGGCCGCATTGCGCGGATTGGCGAATTGCGGCTTGCCCGCTGCCTCCTGACGCTCGTTGATCGCTGCGAAGTCCTTGTGCGAGAGATAGACCTCGCCGCGCACCTCGAACACGTCGGGGATGTTCGAACCTTTCAGAACATGCGGGATGTCGCCGACCGTGCGCGCATTGGCCGTCACGTCCTCGCCCTCCGCGCCATCGCCACGCGTGGCTGCCGTCACGAGCTTTCCCTTTTCGTATCGGATGCTCAAAGAGAGGCCGTCGATCTTCGGCTCCGCCGTGAAGACGAGCGGCGCATCGGCCTTCCATTGCAGGAAGCGGCGGATGCGCTCGACGAACTCCTCCACCTCCTCGTCGGCAAAGCCGTTGGCGAGCGAGAGCATCGGCACGCGATGCCGGATCTTCGCGAATTTCTCGGAGGCCCTGGATCCGACTTTCTGCGTCAGGCTCTCGGACGTCTTGAGTTCGGGAAACAGCCCCTCCAGCGCCTCGTAACGCTTGCGCAAGGCATCATATTCCGCGTCCGAGACGGTGGGCGCGTCTTCCTCGTAGTAGCGCCGGTCATGGTCCGCGATCTCGCGCCCCAAAGCATCGTGCTCGGAACGGGCCTCTTCGAGGTTCAACTGATCGGCAGGCTTCGGAGAGGGAGCGTTGTGTGCGGACATGATCGAATCGTATGTGAGACTGCTTGAACCATAGCGCTCTGGCGAAGACTCTCCAGGGGTTGATCTGTGCTCTCAGCGGCTGACGGTGTCAAAGATCCAAGCGAGCAAGCGCGTGCATCCTCGCGGCGTGAGTGGCGCGAGGGTGTGAGATCGAGGGAGGGCGCGAGGAGGCGTCCGGCTCGTTTGTGTCGATGTGAAGAACCCGACGGCTCCTCGCGCACGGTTCTTTTAGGCGGACACCGCGTCTTGCAGCGGGCGGCCTCCCACAGACAGGCTTGCGAGACCTGCCGCAGGACCGTTCCCCGCCCCGCCACTGCGACGCCTCGCG
>DASQML010000003.1:0-39225 GCA_035645515.1 Microvirga sp. | reverse complement strand
GGGGGAGCAGAACGGAGCACCGCCCCTGGTCAAGGATGTCCGCCGAGGGCGCAGAAGGAAGCAAGCGGCTGCCACAGCGCCTTTTCTCCGACTGTTCTAGATCTGGATCCCCGCCTACGCGGGGATGACGGCGGGAACGGGGATGACAGCGCTGAGCAGGCACGACAGGCGGAGCGCGGGAACGGTGGTAAGATCCGTGCCCTCTCACGTCATCCCCGGCACAGGACCGGGATCCACGTCTGGGGCACCGCGCCTGCGAGGGCGGGACGGCCAGATCAAGTCCCGCTAATGCGCAGCCGCTTCCAGCAGGCGGGCCGCCGCAGCGCGGGCTTCCTCGGTGATCGTCGCCCCCGCGAGCATGCGGGCAATCTCCTCGCGGCGCGGAGCGGCCTCCAACGGGATGACCCGGGTGGCCACCCGGTCCTCGGCGCCGTTCACGCCTTCCTTGGCGATGAGGAAATGGCTCTCGGCGCGGGCTGCCACCTGCGGAGCATGGGTCACGGCCATGACCTGGACGCGCCTGGCCAAGCGCGCAAGGCGCTGGCCGATGGCATCCGCCACGGCACCGCCCACGCCGGTATCGATCTCGTCGAAGACGAGGGTCGGCGCCGAGCCCTTGTCGGCCAGAACCACCTTCAAAGCCAGCATGAAGCGAGAAAGCTCGCCGCCCGAGGCGACCTTCATGAGCGGGCCGGGACGCGTGCCGGGATTGGTCTGCGCCCAGAATTCCACCCGCTCGAAACCTGCCGGATCGCGGCTGTCCTCATCGGTCTGGAGTTCCGTGATGAACTTGGCACGCTCCAGCTTCAGGGGCGGAAGTTCGGCCTGCACGGCGGCGTCGAGCGCCTGGGCAGCTTTCTTGCGTCCTTCCGACAACCGACGGGCTGCCTTGACATAGGCCTGGTCGGCTTCCTTCAGAGCGGCTTCGAGGCCTGCCAGCCGCTCCTCGCCGGCGTCGATGGCCGCCACATCCTCTTCGAAGCGCTGGCGCAGGGCCGCAAGTTCGTCGGCGGGGACATCGTATTTGCGAGCGGCGGCGCGAAGGGCAAAGAGGCGCTCCTCGGTTTGCTCCAGTTCACGGGGATCGTACTCGGTCGCGCGGATCGCCTCTTCGAGAGCCGCGCGGGCCTCGTCGATGGCGACGAGGGCTGCGTCGAGCGCCCGGACGCTGGGTTCCACGAGCGCGGGCGCCTGGGCGCTGCGGCGCTCCAGCTTGCGCACGGCGGCGGACAGCTCGGGAACGGGTGACGCGTTTCCGGCGACGGCCTCGAAGGCCTCGTTCAGATCCTGAGCCACCTTCTCGGACTGCATCATCACGACCCGGCGCTCGGCCAAGGCCTCCTCCTCACCAGCCTGCGGATTGAGCGTGGTCAGCTCTTCCACGGCATGGCGGAGGAAGTCGGCTTCCTTCCGGGCCTTCTCGATGCGGCCGCGATGCTCCTGCAAAGCCGACTTGGCCTCGCGCACGCGGCGTGCCGCGTCGGCGACGGCCTGGAGTTCCTCGGAGAGGCCGCCGAAGGCATCGAGGATGGCGCGATGGCTGACGGGATCGACGAGGGCCCGGTCATCGTGCTGCCCATGGATCTCGACCAGGGTCGTGCCGATGGCCTTGAGCACCTGGACGCTGACGGGCTGGTCGTTGACGAAGGCGCGGGTGCGCCCGTCGGCGACCTGGACGCGGCGCAGGATCAGCTCCCCGTCCACATCGATATCCGCTTCGCGGGCAATGCGGCGGGCCGGATGATCCGTCGGGCAGTCGAAGACGGCCGTCACTTGCCCCTGGGATTCGCCATGGCGGACGAGGCTTCCATCGCCGCGCCCGCCAAGGGCCAGGGCGAAGGCATCGAGCAGGATGGACTTGCCCGCGCCCGTTTCACCCGTGAGGACGGAGAGTCCCTCGTGGAAATGAAGCTCAAGCCTGTCGATGAGGACGATGTCGCGGATCGCCAGCTGGATCAGCATGGGATGTGAGGCTTACCCCGCCCGCTGACTGACCTGGGGAACGCCGCGGAAGGCCTTGCTGATCCAGGACTGGGAGTCCTCGCGCGGCTCGACGCCGCCCTTGGTCAGCAATGCATAGGCGTCCTTGTACCAGGGACTGTCAGGGAAGTTGTGGCCGAGAACGGCAGCCGCCGTCTGCGCCTCGTTGACGATGCCCATGGCCATGTAGGCCTCGGTGAGGCGCTCGAGAGCCTCTTCCGTGTGGCGGGTCGTCTGGTAGCGCGAAACCACGGTGCGGAACCGGTTGATGGCGCCCGAGTAGTTGCGCTTCTGCAGGTAGAAGCGGCCGACTTCCATCTCCTTGCCGGCGAGCTGGTCGGCGGCAACCTGGATCTTCTTCTTCGCGTCGGCCACGTATTCGGAGCGCGGATAACGCTGGACCAGCTCCTGCAGCGCCGCGATGGCGCGCTCGGAGGCAGCCTGATCGCGGGTGATGTCCGGAATTTGATCGTAATAGGAGGAAGCCAGCAGGTACTGGGCATAAGCCGCGTCGGGCGTGTTCGGGTGCTGCTGCAGATAGCGCTTGGACGCGGTGATCGCCTCCTCGTAGAGGCCGCCTTCGTAATTGGCGTAAGCCTCCATGATCAGCCCTTTGCGCGCCCATTCGGAATACGGGTACTGGCGGTCGAGGCTGTTGAACTTCTTGGCCGCGCCTTCGAAGTCGCGCTTCTGGATCCGCGCGAGTCCGTCGTTGTAGATCTCTTCGGCCGGAACGTCGGCGACGACTTCCGGCTTGTACTTCTCGCTCTTATCGAACGGGTTGATCGACGACAGGGTGTCGCAGCCGGCGAGCGCCAGCCCGCAGGCGCCAACGATCAGCGCGCGCCCGGCAGCGGCTCTCAAGCTCAAGTAAACCTTCGCGAAAGACATGGCTTCGCGGTCCTCCAAAATCCGTGCTCGGTGCTTTTTAACGATGCACCGAGGTTCTTTAACCTATGCAGAGGCAAAGCGCCAACCCCATCCGAGGGCTTTACCCAGATGGATGGAAGCAAAGTCGCCGAAATCGTGCGGCCAAAGGGCGCTCGGCGGATCTTCCGAGAAGAGATCTTCAGTGGATTTCGGGAGCGAAAGCCGTCCTGGCGGCGCTGCTCACATCCGCATAGCCGATTTCACGGCGCGGAACGGCCTCCACGATGGCGTAGTTCGAGCGGCTGGAGAACAGGGCCTCGAGCACGGAGAAGTTCAGGCGATGGCCGCCGCAATAGGAGCGGTAGGTGCCCAGCAGCGGCAGACCGGCCAGCGACAGGTCGCCCACCGCGTCGAGCAGCTTGTGACGCACGAACTCGTCGGCGTAGCGCAGACCCTCGGGGTTCATGATGCCTTCGTCACCGATGGCCACCGTATTGTCGAGCGAGGCGCCGAGGGCGAAGCCCGCGCTCCAGAGCTTTTCCACATCGCGCATGAAGCCGAAGGTACGGGCACGGGAAATTTCGCGGCGGAACACGGACGGCGACAGGTCGATGGCCTTGCGCTGGCGGCCGATGACCGGGGTGGGGAAATCGATCTCCACGTCGAGGCGGAAAGCGCGCTCGTTCGGAAGAAGCTCGGCGAAAGCCTTGCCCTGCGTGACGCGGACCGGCTTGAGAACCTTGAGATAGCGGCGCGTTGCGCTCTGGGCGACGATGCCGACCTGATCGATGGCGTCGATGAAGGGAGCGGAGCTGCCGTCGAGGATCGGCACTTCCGGTCCGTCGATTTCGACGAGGACGTTGTCGATGCCCAGCCCCGTCAGGGCGGCCATCAGGTGCTCGATGGTGGCCACGGCCCCGGTCTCCCGGTCGCCGATGACGGTGCAGAGTTCGGTAGCGGTCACCGCCAGATGGCGGGCATCGATGAGACGGTCCAGGCCGCCCGGAAGCCCGGTGCGGAGGAAGGCAACGCCGTGATTCACCTCCGCCGGATGGAGGATCATCTTCACCTCATCCCCGGAATGGACGCCGATCCCTACGAGCGTGACGGCGGCGCGGAGTGTGGTTTGATGGCTTTGCTTCATTATCTTTGAACCTCGAACATGATCGCCGCTTGATGAGAACCGCTGCGCGATGCGTTCGCTGAAACTGCTGATAGGCGGGATCGAAGTGGGACCCTCGCCCTTTCGACTAGGGCAACATAGTCGCCGCCTCAGGCTAGGCCAAATCACGCTTTTTTACGTTCTGTTACAAACTCGGCTGTTTTTAACCCTTTGTTAATTAAGGACTTTACGCAGGAAGGCCCCGGCAGCAGGTGCTGCCGGGGCCTCGCTTTGTAACGATTCTAACAGGCTTAGTTGGCCTGGCGGCGAAGGAAGGCGGGAATCTCCAGCTGATCGTCCTCGGAACCGCGGGGGGCGGGACGCTGAGCCTGCGGGGCCGGGCGGCGGGCATACTCGGCATGAACCGGGGACATCTGCTGGCGGGGGGCCTCCTGGCGGGGAGCCGGCTCGGCCTGAACCGGCTGAGGCTCCTCGCGACGGCCGAAGCCCATGGTGGCCAGGCGCTGGATGAGCGACGGCTTGTGCTCCTGAACCGGATCGATCTCGCCACGGCTGGCGCGGATCTGGTTCTGAGCCGGGATCGGCAGCTCGTCGATGCGAGGCATCCGGGCCGGACGCATGGCGCGCTCGGCCTGCGGCGGAATGAAGGATTCCTCCATCGCCGGCTCGTCGTAGGCCGGAGCCTGGGGAGCCGGAGGTTCATAGGCCATGGCGGGCTTGGGCTGGGCCGGGGTGAGAACCACGTCGTCGCGGATCACCGGCTGGGGAGCCGGTTCCATGACCTGGGGAGCCATGGCGGCAGGAGCCGGAGACAGGACGGGGGTCGCCTCGGTCAGGATCTGCTGAGACGCCCTCACCGGTTCGGCCTGGGGGGTGGCGCGAAAGGAAGGAACCGCCTGGGTCTGCGTGGCGCGGGCGCGGGCCTCGGCGCGCAGGCGCTCGGCCACCTCGGAGATCCGCTGCTCGGTGGCGGACAGATCACCGGTGTTTTCCATCACGGCATGATCGATGCCGGTGGCCACCACGGAGACGCGGATGATGCCTTCCAGGCTCTCGTCGAAGGTGGCGCCGAGGATGATGTTGGCATCCTGGTCCACTTCCTCGCGGATGCGGGTGGCGGCCTCGTCGAGTTCGTAGAGGGTGAGGTCGTTGCCGCCCGTGATCGAGATCAGCAGGCCGCGAGCGCCCTTCATCGACACGTCGTCGAGAAGCGGGTTGGCGATGGCCGCCTCGGCGGCGCGGATCGCGCGCTTCTCGCCGGAAGCCTCGCCCGTGCCCATCATGGCCTTGCCCATGCCGCGCATGACGGAGCGCACGTCGGCGAAGTCGAGGTTGATTAGGCCTTCCTTCACCATCAGGTCCGTGATGCAGGCCACGCCCGAGTAGAGCACCTGGTCGGCCATCGCGAAGGCGTCCGCGAAGGTGGTCTTCTCGGTGGCGACGCGGAACAGGTTCTGGTTCGGGATGACGATGAGGGTATCGACCGCCTGCTGCAGCTCGGCGATGCCGGCTTCGGCGAGGCGCATGCGGCGCACGCCCTCGAACTGGAACGGCTTCGTGACGACGCCAACCGTCAGTATACCGAGCTCGCGGGCAGCACGCGCCACGACAGGAGCCGCGCCCGTGCCGGTGCCGCCGCCCATGCCGGCGGTGATGAACACCATGTGGGAGCCGGCGAGCTGATCACGGATCTCGTCGATCACCTCTTCGGCGGCCGCGCGGCCGACTTCCGGCTGCGAGCCTGCACCGAGGCCTTCGGTGACCTGGATTCCCATCTGGATCACGCGCGGAGCCTTGGAGGACGCAAGCGCCTGCGCGTCGGTGTTCGACACCACGAACTCGACGCCCTCCAGACCCGACTCGATCATGTTGTTCACGGCGTTGCCGCCGGCGCCACCGACACCGAAGACAGTGATGTGCGGCTTGAGTTCCCGGATGTCCGGAGTGTGATTGATTGCCATGACCTGTGCCTCTTTGGCCTTCTGACTGACAGCGTTTGGCCGACGCTTACCCTGGTTGACTTGAACTCCCGCGATGACCCGCCGCGTCATCGCGCTACGCATTTAAAAACTATCGCGAATCCACCGGCCCACCCGCGAGAAGTAGCCGTCGGTTCCCGTACTCTGAAACAAGCCGCTCGAGCGCGGCTCGAAATACTCGATATGCGCCACCTGGGGATAAACCAGGAGGCCGACCACCGCCGAAAAGGCAGGGCCCTTCGCCGCCTCGGGCAGGCCCTTGATGCCGAGCGGACGCCCGACACGAACCTGGCCCTGCAGAATGCGGCGCGCCGTTTCCGGCAGCCCGACGAGCTGGCTTGCGCCGCCCGTCAGCACGACGCGCCGTCCGGCCTGGGCTGCAAAGCCCGCGCCCTTCAGGCGGTCGCGCACGAGTTCGAGGATTTCCTCGACCCGCGGCTTGATGATGCGAACGAGATGCGACTTCGGCAGATGGTTCGGAACGTCACGTTCGTCCTCATCGACCTGCGGCACCGCGATCATGTCCCGGTCATCCGCGCTCGACGTGATCGCGGAGCCGTAGAGAGTCTTGAGCCGCTCGGCAGCGGAGACGCGGGTGGTGAGACCACGCGCGATGTCCATGGTCACGTGATGACCGCCGACGGCGATGGCATCCGTGTGCACGAGATGCCCGTTGGAGAAGATGCCTACGCTCGTGGTGCCCGCGCCCATGTCGACCACGGCGCAGCCCATGTCGGCTTCATCGTCGACGAGAGCCGACAGACCCGAGGCATAAGGCGATGCGATCACCGCCTCGACCCCAAGGTGGCAGCGCTCGACGGCGAGCATGAGATTGCGCGCGGCAGCCGTTTCCGTGGTGACCACGTGCAGATCCACGCCGAGCTGCTCGCCGATCATGCCTGCCGGATCGACGATGTGGTTCTGCTGGTCGAGCGAGAAGCCCGTGGGAAGAGCATGGAGAACCGCCCTGCCCCGGCGCAGATCGTAGGAGGAGGCCGCATCGAGAACGCGGTGAACGTCACCGGCATTCACGGCGCCGCGCACCGGAACGTGCGCATGAAAATGTTCGGAGGCGAGACGACCGCCGGTGAGGTTGACGATCACCGACTGGATCTCGACCTTCGCCATCCGCTCGGCTGCATGGACGGCCTGGCGGATCGACGTTTCCGCCGCTTCCAAATCGACGACGACGCCGCCCTTCAAGCCGGCCGAGCGCTGATGACCGATGCCGAGGATGCGGGCCACATGGGTGCGGCTGCGCAGGGATTCCACTTCATCGGACGGCTTCAGCTCCGCCACCACGCAGACCACCTTGCTCGTTCCGATATCGAGGACCGAGAGGATGGCGCTCCTGCGCGCGGACAAAGGCTTGAGACGCGGCGTTAGCCCGTGACCCGAGAGACTCATGTATCGACCCCCTTGCCGCGCATCGGCTTCTTCTTGAGCGACTCGGCGCGGGCCTGAGCCGCCTCTTCCGTCAGGCGCACCACGACGCGATCCGCCATGCGCAGATCGATCGCGAGCACGTCCTTCTCCAGAATCTTCTGCTCGTTTTCGAGCTTCACGAGACGGGCGAGCGCATCGGCCGCGCCCTGCTCCGGCAGGCGTACGTCCATGCCGTTGTCCATCTTGAGCGTCCAGCGGCGGCCGGAGACGAGCGTGCCGGCGCGGATGCGGCTTTTCAGCGGGCCGGCGGCTTCGAGAAGCGCGAGATATTCCTTGCTGCGGAGATTGGCGTTCTCGCCCACCACGAAGGGCAGATCGACGAAGCGCTCGTCCTGCATCAGGTCGATGACCGTGCCGTCCGCCGCGATGATGAAGAGCTCGCCGTTGTTCTGCCACAGCGCATAGGGCTGGCGCTCGGTGAGGCTGATCACGAGTTCGTTCGGATAGAGCTTGCGCACGGTGGCGCTCTCAATCAGCGGCACGTGTTCGAGACGCTCGCGCAGATCGCTCACATCGAGGAAGACCAGCGACTGCTTGCCGTTCAGCCCCGCGGCGGCGAGCACTTCCGACTCGCGCATCTGGGAGATGCCGGAAATCGTCACGCGCTCCAGACCGAGGCCGAGCGCCCTGGCGAGAGCATGATGCGGCTGGCCGTTCTCGCGGATGAAGGCATCGAGGTGGCCGCCCTGCCAGAGACCGAGCGTCACCACGCCCGTGTAGAAGCCGAGAGCGAGCCAGGTGCCCAGGAAGCGCGGGATGCGCTTCTCGATGGGTGCGAGGGCGGAGCGCCGACGGACGCTCCGCGAGGAGCCGAAGAGTTTCTTGATTCGGGGGGGCTGCCTGTGGGGGGCAGCGCGCGCAGCAACGGCGCCGGCCGGGTAGGCCGTCATCGATTGCAGGTAGCGTCCTCCACCATCCATTGCACAAGCTCGCCAAACGAATAGCCCGCATGGGCTGCCAATTCTGGCACCAAGCTTGTCTCGGTCAGGCCGGGTTGCGTGTTGACCTCCAGGACCACGAGTTCCCCGGTTCCGCCGGGGGTGTCGTCGTACCGCAAGTCGGCGCGGCTGATTCCCCTGCAGCCGAGCGCTTGATGCGCCGTTAACGCCAACTCTTGGACCTTTTGGTAAATATTCGGTTTAATTTCTGCCGGCAGGACGTGAATGGACCCGCCCTTCACATACTTTGCGTCATAGTCGTAGAAGACTCCGGTCGCGGGGCGGATATCGATGACCCCGAGGGCCCTGTCGCCCATCACGGCGCAGGTGAGCTCGCGGCCCGCAACGTATGATTCGACAAGGACTTGCTCGCCGAATGCCCAGTCCTCCCGCATCAGCTCCTGAGGCGGGTGGGAGCGATCCTCCCGGACGATGATGACGCCCACGGAGGAGCCTTCGCTGATGGGCTTGACCACATAGGGGGCCGGCAGAACGTGGCTTTTGGCCGCTTCCATTCTGTTAACGACTAAGCCCTTCGGCACAGGAACGCCGGCAGCGGCCATGACGATCTTGGCCTTGTCCTTCTGCATGGCCAAGGCGGAGGCCAGAACGCCAGAATGGGTATAGGGAATCCTCAAGACCTCCAGCAGGCCCTGGATGGTGCCGTCCTCGCCCACGCGCCCATGGAGGGCGTTGAACACCACGTCCGGGGCGGTGGCCTGGATCACGGTCGCGATATCGGGCTGAACGTCGATGGGAGTGACCTTGTAGCCCCTCTCCTCCAGGGCCTTGCAGCAGGCCCGGCCCGACGCGAGACTCACCTCGCGCTCCGAGGACCAGCCGCCATAGAGAACGGCAACATGCTTGGCCATGACAGGCTCCTTGAACTGCGCCCGCCCCACTCAAGCAGGCCGGCGTTAACAAAGTGATTCGCACCGCATTCCCGGGCGAATCGGTCACCGGCTCGCCGTTCCGGAGATGCGGTCCGCTCTAAAATTACTTACGGGCGAGACCGACCCGCTTGATTTCCCATTCGAGCTCCACGCCCGACATCTCGCGAACCCGGCGGCGCACTTCCTCGCCGAGGTTCTCGATATCGGCGGCCGAGGCCGAGCCGTGGTTGATCAGGAAATTGCAGTGCATCTCCGACACCTGCGCATCCCCGATTCGGAGACCGCGGCATCCGGCGGCGTCGACCAGTTCCCAAGCCTTCCTGCCTGGAGGGTTCTTGAAGGTGGAGCCGCCCGTGCGGGTGTTCACCGGCTGCGTGGAGGAGCGCGCCTCGGTGATGGCGTTCATCTCGGCCAGGATCTCTTCCGGGTTGCCGGGACGGCCCTCGAAAAGGGCTTCGGTGAAGATCACGTCGTCCGGCACGCTCGAATGGCGATAGGTGAAACCCATCTGTGCATTCGTGAACGTCACGAACTCGCCGGTGCGGGTCACGCCCTTGGCTTCGACGAGAACGTCCTTCGTCTCGCCGCCATAAGCGCCGCCGTTCATGCGCAAGGCGCCGCCGATGGTGCCCGGAATGCCGCGCAGGAACGAGAGGCCCGCAATGCCCGCCTCCGCCGCCGCGCGCGCCACCTTCACATCGGGAGCGCCCGCGCCGGCGCGGACCCGAAGCTCCGGTTCGACGGAGACTTCGGAGAAGCCCTTGCCCAAGCGAATGACCACCCCTTCCCATCCGCCGTCGCGGATGAGCAGGTTTGAGCCCAGGCCCACGACGAGCACCGGTACCTGCCGGTCCAGTCGCTGCAGGAAATAGGCGAGATCATCCGCATCGACCGGCGTGAACAGCGCCTGTGCGGGACCGCCCGTGCGGAACCAGGAGAGCGGTGCCGTCGGCGCATTGGCTTCGAGCTTGCCCCTGAGTTCGGGCATGGCGGCTTTCAGATCGGGAACGAGATCAGGAAACATGAAACACCCCATAGCCCTCATCCTGAGGAAGTCGCGGAGCGACTGTCTCGAAGGACGAGGGCGTCTCCAGAATCCACTGGAAGCGGTTTCCTCGTCCTTCGAGACGAGCGCCATGCGCTCTCCTCAGGATGAGGAAACCTTGGGCATTCTCGCAAAACATCAAGCCGCCTTTTCGCCCAGCGCTTCGAGTTCGCCCGGCAGGGCATAGGCCCATTGCGTGATGTTGCCGGCGCCGAGGCAGATCACGTAGTCGCCCGGCTTCGCAATGCCCTTGATGAGACCTGCGAGATCTTCCGATTTCTCGAGCGCCATCACGTTGCGATGGCCACGCGCCTTGAGACCCGACACGAGGCTGTCGCGATCGGCACCGGGGATCGGCTGCTCGCCTGCTGCATAGACCGGCGCGACGATGACGGAATCCGCATCGTTGAAGCAGGTGCAGAACTGATCGAAGAGCGACGACAGGCGCGAGTAACGGTGCGGCTGCACCACGGCGACGACATGACCATCCGTCGAAGCGCGGGCAGCCTTGAGCACGGCGGCGATTTCGATGGGATGGTGGCCGTAATCGTCGAACACGGTGACGCCGTTCCACTCGCCCGTGCGGGTGAAGCGGCGCTTCACGCCGCCGAAGCCTGCGAGGGCCTTGCGGATCGCATCGGGCGAGACGCCGAGTTCATGGGCGACGGCAATGGCCGCCGTGGCGTTGAGCGCATTATGGGCGCCGGGCATCGGCAGCACGAGATCTTCGAGTTCGAGGCGGAACCCCGGACGACGATCACGGATCATCACGCGGAAGCGGTTCTGACCGCCGCGGGAATCCACATCCATCAGGCGCACGTCGGCCTGCGGGTTCTCGCCATAGGTGATGATGCGGCGATCCTCGATGCGGCCCACGAGGTCCTGCACCGTCGGATGATCGATGCACATGACCGCAAAGCCGTAGAAGGGAATTGAATCGATGAAGGAGCGGAAGGCGTCCTTGATCGCGTCGTAGGTGCCGAAGTGATCGAGGTGCTCGGCATCGATATTGGTGACGATGGCCACGTCCGCCGGAAGCTTGAGGAAGGTGCCGTCGGATTCATCCGCCTCCACCACCATCCACTGGCCGTCGCCCATGCGGGCGTTGGTGCCATAGGCATTGATGATGCCGCCGTTGATGACGGTCGGATCGAGGCCGCCCGCATCGAGCAGGGTGGCAACGAGGGACGTGGTCGTGGTCTTGCCGTGCGTGCCCGCGACGGCCACGCAGGACTTGAAGCGCATGAGCTCGGCGAGCATTTCCGCGCGGCGCACCACCGGCAGGCGCTTTTCGCGTGCCACGATCAGTTCCGGATTGTCGCGCTTGATCGCCGTGGAAACGACGACGATCTCGGCATTCTCCACGTTCTCGGCCTTGTGGCCGATGAAGGTCTTGATGCCTTTGTCGGCAAGCCGCTTGACGTTGTAGTTGTCGGCCGCGTCCGACCCCTGAACCGTGTAGCCCAGATTGTGCATGACCTCGGCAATGCCCGACATGCCGATGCCGCCGATACCGATGAAGTGAATGGGACCTAGCTTCGGCGGCAGTTTCATGAAGGCATTCCGTTCTTGTTAGGTTGAATCAGGTTGAGGACAGCGTGAGCCAGGCGCTCGGCCGCATCCGTGATGCTGGCGCTATGTGCAGCGGAAGCGGCTTTGGTCAAGCGGTCAGGCTCTTGGAAATAGGAAGAAATTTCGCCGGCCAGGCGCTCAGGGGTGAACTCGGATTGTGGGAGAACGATGGCAGCGCCACGGTCGCCCAAGGTTTTCGCGTTGGCGGCCTGGTCCTGGTCGAGGGAGCCCGGGAGGGGCACGAGGATCGAGGGGCGGCCGATCACCGCAAGCTCCGCCACTGTCGAGGCGCCGGACCGGGAAATCACGAGATGGGCATCGCCCAGGCGCCTGGGGAGATCCTTGAAGAAGGGCTCGGCCTCGAACTCCACGCCGAGGCGCTTATAATGGGCGCGCACGCGCTCCAGATCCTCTCCCCTCGCCTGCTGGGTGACGACGAGGCGGGAGCGCAGGTCCGGCGGCAGCAATTCGATGGCGGGCGGCACCACGTCGCTCATCACCCGCGCGCCCTGGCTTCCGCCCACCACGAGGAGGCGCATCTTTCCATTCGGGTCGAGGGGAGCATAGGCCTGCTTGGCCGCCTCCAGCACCGCCGGGCGGATCGGATTGCCGGTCTGGACCACCTGGCCCGGCACGCCTGCCGGAATGCCCTTGATGTTGGGAAATCCTGTCGCGATCACCGAGGCGCGGCGCGCCAGCAGCCTGTTCGCGCGGCCCATCACGCCGTTGGCCTCGTGGATCACCGTGGGCACCTTCAGGAGCGATGCGGCAATGACCGGCGGCACGGTGGGATATCCCCCGAAACCGACGACCACGTCCGGCCTCAGCTTACGGACGACCCCTGCGGCCTTCAGGGTTCCCTGAGCAAGCAGCAGGGCAGCCTTCGCCATCTTCGGAACGGAGCGCCCCGAGGGCGTGGCGGATGGGATCTCGACGATCTCGTCGGCCGGAAAGGAGCCTGCATAGGCGTTGGCGCGCTTGTCGGTGGCGAGCACCACGGTGCAGCCCGAACTTTTCAGCGCATTGGCGAGCGCTTCCGCCGGAAAGAGATGGCCGCCGGTGCCGCCCGCGGTGAGGAGAACGAGAGGCGCTTTCATCAACGCTGCCAATCCTGATTGAAATGCTCCATCATCTCCGCGCGCGGACGGCGGCGGGTGAGCGCGATGAGGAAGCCCATGCCGAGCGCCAGCGACAGCAGCGACGAACCGCCATAAGAGATGAACGGCAGCGTCATGCCCTTGGCGGGCATGAGATGCACGTTCACCATCATGTTGATGGCGGCCTGCAGGCCGAACATGAGGACGAGGCCGGTTGCCGCCAGACGGCAGAAGGTGTCCTCGTTGCGCTTGGCGAGCATCAGGCCGCGCAGCACGATGAAGGCGAAGAGAACGAGCAGTCCGAGGCATACGATGACGCCGAACTCTTCCGCCGTCACGGCGAAGATGAAGTCGGTATGCGCATCGGGCAGGATGCGCTTCACCGTGCCCTCGCCCGGGCCTCGCCCGAGCCAGCCGCCGCGGGCGAAGGACTCGAGCGCGGTATCGACCTGGAAGGTATCGCCGGAATCCTTGTCCATGAAGCGCTCGATGCGGGCCCGCACGTGCGGAAGAAACTCATAGGCGGCGACAATGCCGACGAGACCTGCACCGCCAAGACCCATGACCCAGAACCAGTGCAGGCCCGCCACGAAGAACAGGCCGCACCATACGATGGTGACGAGCATGGTCTGTCCGAAATCGGGCTGCAGGATGAGCGGCACGATGGTGGCAGGCAGGATCATCAGCGCCAGAAGCGCCCCCGGCATGTCCTTGCGCCGCGCCCCTTCCGAGAAGGCCCAGGCGGCGAGAACGACGAAAGCCGGCTTCACGAATTCCGACGGCTGGATGCCGAGCGGGCCGATCATGATCCAGCGATGCGCGCCTTTAATCTCGGGGCCGAACTGGAAGGCGAGCAGGATCAGGACCATTCCCCCGAGATAGACCAGCAGCGCCAGGCGGCGAATGTGGCGCAGCGACAGGAACGACACCGGCACCATGATGAGAAGCGCCGGGATGAGGAACAGCACCTGGCGGTTCACAAAATGGAAGGTCGACAGCCCCAGGCGTTCCGCCACGGGCGGGCCGCCGGCCATGAGAAAGACGAGACCTGCGAGCATCAGGACCGCGAGCGCCGCCAGCAGCAGCCGGTCGACGGTCCACCACCAATCGCTGAAAGCCGAGCGTTCCGCGCGCGACACCATGTCCTTAAGCCCCCTTGGCTTCGATGCCGGGTAATGCCCGGACTAGATCGCGGAAAACGTTCCCGCGTACTTCGTAATTGGGAAATTGATCGTAGGATGCACAAGCCGGCGACAGCAGTACGACCGCAGGGCCATTCATCGCCGCGGCGTCGCTCGCCGCCTCTTCGACGGCTTTGTCGAGCGTACCAGAGCGGACGTAAGGCACCTCGCTGCCGAGGGTCTTTGCAAAGTCTTCCGTGGCCGCTCCGATCAGATAGGCCTTGCGGATCTTGGGGAAGTACTCTCTCAGAGGCTCGATGCCGCCTTCCTTGGCCTTGCCGCCGAGAACCCATAAGATGTTGTCGAAGGACTTGAGCGCCTTCTCCGTTGAATCGGCGTTTGTCGCTTTGGAATCGTTGATGAAGAGCGTCTCGTTGCGACGACCGACCTCTTCCATGCGATGCGGGAGGCCTGGGAAGCTGCGCATTGCATGCTGGATCGTCTCAGGCTCGACGCCGCTCAGAAGAGCAACGGCAGCAGCAGCCGCCGCGTTCTGGGCATTGTGATCACCACGCAGCGAGCCAATATCCTCTAGAGCCGCGACGGACCTGGCTTCAAAATTCGTCACGTGGATCAGCATCCCGCGATCAACGAAGATACCCTTGGCTCCGATCGGCATGAGCGAAATACGCGAAACACTCACGCCTTTCGCAGCGCATCTGTCCGCAATCGCACGGCTCATCTCATCATCGATTCCGATGACGGCCTGCCCGGCCTTCGCCACCAGCCGCTCCTTGATCGCGGCATAGTTTTCCATCGTCCCGTGCCGGTCGATATGATCGGGTGACAGGTTGAGGTGAACGCCGATGGTCGGCGCGAGCGACGGCGCGAGATCGATCTGGAACGAGGAGCACTCGATCACGTGGATACGGCTGTCGGAGGGTGGTTCAAGGGAGAGTATCGCCGTTCCGATATTGCCGCCCATCTGGACGTCCCGGCCCGCTTCCCGCAGGATATGCGCGACGAGCGCCGTCGTCGTCGACTTGCCGTTGGTCCCGGTGATGGCGACGAAGGGCGCGTTCGACGCGATCTTCGCCCGCTCGCGGCAGAAGAGTTCGATATCGCCGATGATCTCGACACCTGCTTGCTTGGCGAGCTTCGCCGACCAATGCGGCTCGGGATGGGTGAGCGGAACGCCGGGGGAGAGGACGAGCGCCGAGACCTTGGACCAGTCGAGCTGGCGCAGATCGCCGGTCTCGATGCCCTTTGACGTGGCTTCCGTCATCTTCGCCGGATTGTCGTCGCAGGCAATCACATGCGCCCCACCCTCTTTCAGGGCAAGCGCCGTCACGAGCCCCGATCCGCCAAGGCCGAAGAGCGCGACTGTTTTGCCGGAGAAGGTCGTGACGGGCGTCATGGCTGTTACCGCAGCTTGAGGGTCGCGAGGCCGATGAGAGCCAGCACCACGGAGATGATCCAGAAGCGGATCACCACCTGCGGCTCGGTCCAGCCCAACTGCTCGAAATGATGGTGGATCGGCGCCATCTTGAAGACGCGCTTGCCGGTGAGTTTGAAGGAGGCGACCTGGATGATCACGGACATGATCTCCAGCACGAAGAGGCCGCCGACGATGGCGAGAACGATCTCGTGCTTGGCCGCCACCGCGATGGTGCCGAGAAGGCCGCCCAGGGCCAGCGAACCCGTGTCGCCCATGAAGATCTGCGCCGGAGGCGCGTTGAACCAGAGAAAGCCGATGCCCGCCCCGATCAGCGCGCCGCAGATGACGGCGAGTTCGCCGGTGCCGGGCACGAAGTGGATCTGCAGGTAATTGGCGAAGACCGCGTTGCCGGCGAGATAGGCGATGAAGCCGAAGGTGCCGGCCGCGATCATCACGGGGACGATGGCAAGGCCGTCGAGCCCGTCCGTGATGTTCACCGCGTTGCCTGCGCCGACGATCACGAAACCGGCAAAGACGATGTAGAACCAGCCCAGATTGAAAAGCAGATCCTTCGAGAACGGCAACGCGAGCTTGTTCGCAAGACCGGGCGTCGCCATGTAGGAAATGGCAATGCAGGCCAAGGCTGCAATGATCGCCTCGATGGCAAGACGCGACTTGCCGGAAAAACCTTTGTGCGACTGCTTCGTCACCTTGAGGTAATCGTCATAGAAGCCGATGGCGCCAAAGCCCACGGTGACGAACAGCACGATCCAGACATAATGGTTTTCGAGATTGGCCCAGAGCAGGGTCGAGACCAGGACGCCCGCCATGATCATCAGGCCGCCCATGGTCGGCGTGCCGCGCTTGGTGAGCAGGTGCGATTGCGGCCCGTCCTCACGGATCGGCTGTCCCTTGCCCTGCTTCAGGCGCAGAAGAGAGATGATCGACGGCCCGAACAGGAACACGAAGAGCATGGCGGTCGCCGTCGCGCCCCCGGTGCGAAACGTGATGTAGCGGAAGATATTGAGGGGGCTGAAGTAGGGGCTGAGCTCAGCCAACCAAGTCAACATTGAATTTATCCTTTCAGCGCGTTTGCCGTTGGGCTCGCGCCGTAACGTTCTTTCAAGGCTTTGACAACCAAGGCCATCTTCATGCTGAGCGACCCTTTGACGGTCACCGCGTCTCCCGGGCGGATCGCGGCGCAGACCGCCTCGACGAGTTCGGCGGAGGTCTCCGTATGCAGCGCGACCTTCGCCTTCGGCAGGCGATCCACGAGATTCTTCATCAGAGGGCCGGCCGCAAAGACGAGGTCGATCCCGTTGGCCTCGATTACCTCCGCGAGATCCTCGTGCAGGCCCGGCCCCTTGTCGCCCAGTTCCTTCATGTCGCCCAGCACGGCAAGACGCCGCGCCTGTCCGTTCAGTTCCACCGCGCCCAGATTGGCGAGCGCTGCGCGCATGGAAGCCGGGTTCGCATTGTAGCTTTCGTCGATGAGCAGCGCTTCGTCTCCGCCGATGGACAGCATCGTGCGCTCGCCGCGGCCCACCGGGGGCTTGAGCCCGGCAAAGGAGAGCGCGACCTGCGCGAGATCGATGCCGAGAGCGTGGCCGGCAGCGAGCACGCTCAACGAATTGAGCGCGATATGCCGGCCCGCCGTGCCGATCCGGTAGCTCAGGAGCTGGCCGAAGACACGCGCCTCGACAAGGGATTGATCCGGCTTCACCAGGATCCGCTCGGCGCGGATATCGGCGCCCTCATGCTCGCCGAAGGAGACCACGCGCCCGGCCGCGGAGGCAAGCGCATGCGCCTTCATGCGTTCGAAATACGGACTGTCGCGGTTGATCACGGCCGTTCCGCCGGGCTCGAGGCCGGAGAAGATCTCGCCCTTGGCATCCGCGATCCCCCAGAGCGACGGGAAGAACTCGATATGAACCGGCTCGATGGTGGTGATCACGGCCACGTGGGGGCGAACCATCGCAGTGAGCGGCAGGATCTCATAGGCATGGTTCATGCCGATCTCGAAGATGCCGAACTCGGTTTCGCGCGGCATGCGCGAGAGGGTGAGCGGAACGCCCCAATGATTGTTGTAGGAGGCGACCGATGCATGAGTCCGGCCCTGGCCGGACAGGGCAAGGCGCATGGCTTCCTTCGTGCCGGTCTTGCCGACGGAGCCCGTGATCGCCACGATCCTGGCATCCGTGCGTTTGCGCGCGGCGCGTCCGAGCTGACGCATCGCCTCCAGCACGTCGGGAACGACAATGAGCCTCTCCGAGGAAAAGGCTCCTGCCTTCTCCTCGCAGATGACGGCGCCCGCAGCGCCTCTTTCCAACGCAGCAGGAACGAAGTCATGCCCGTCATGCATGTCGCCCTTGATGGCGAAGTAGAGATCGCCCGGCTCGAGCGTGCGCGTATCGATGGAAGCGCCGGTTGCTTTGTTGAACCCGCTTCCGACGCGCGCACCGGTGGCGGCCACGATCTCATCCAATGTCCACAAAGGCGAATTCATCCCTGTCTCTCTGCAATCGCCGCCCGAACCTCGTCATGGTCCGAGAACGGCAGGGTCCGGTCGCCGATGATTTGGCCCGTTTCATGGCCTTTGCCGGCCACGACCAGAATATCGCCCGGTTGAAGCTCCTTCACGGCCGTGCGGATGGCAAGAGCGCGGTCGCCAATCTCGCGGGCGCCGGGAGCGCCCTTGAGCACCTCGGCGCGGATCGCCGCCGGATCTTCCGATCGAGGATTATCATCCGTGACGATGACAATATCCGCCTTGTCCTTGGCGATGCGGCCCATGAGCGGGCGCTTGCCCTTGTCGCGATCGCCGCCGCAGCCGACGATGCAAACAAGGCGGCCTTTCGTGAAGGGACGCAGCGCATCGAGCACGTGGGCCAGCGCATCGGGCTTGTGAGCGTAATCGACGATGCAGATCGCACCATCGACCTCGCCCACCTGCTCCAGGCGTCCCGAGACGCCCTTGAGGGACCTGAAGCCTTCGAAGACTTCTGCCGCCCTTCCCTCGCCTTCCACGGCAAGAACGAGGCCTGCGGCAACAAGCGCATTCTCGACCTGGAAACCTCCCAGCAGCGGCAGGCTCGTCTCGAACATCTTGCCGAAGGCCTCGATGGTCAGAGCCTGTTTGAATTCCTCGGGACGCGCTTCGACGAGACGCAGGGTCTCGCCCTGGCTTCCCGTGGTGTGCATAGTCAGGCCGCGATTGCGCACGCCGTGCTGGAACACATCCGCATAGGGCCCATCGGCATTGATGACGGCAGGCGCATCGGACGGCAGAAGCGTGTCGAACAGGCGAAGCTTCGCCGCCGCATAGGCCTCCGTCGTGTTGTGATAATCGAGGTGATCGCGGCCGAGATTGGTGAAGCCCGCAGCACTCAGGCGAACGCCATCGAGGCGGCGCTGATCGATGCCATGGGAGGACGCCTCCATGGCAAGGCGCGTGACCCCACCCTTTGCCAGCTTGTCGAGCGTCTGGTGCAGGGAGATCGGATCCGGCGTCGTCAGCGAGCCATAGGCTGCACCATCGGAAGTGATGACGCCCAACGTGCCGAGGCTTGCCGATTTGTAGCCGAGGGCCGCAAAAAGCTGGCGCGTGAAATCCGCCACCGAACTCTTGCCGCTCGTTCCCGTGACGGCGACGACCTTCTCCGGCTGCTGCGGATAGAATCGAGCCGCCGCCTGGGAGAGCGCTTTGCGCACATCGCCGACGCGCACATAGGCCACGTTCGCCGCTAGGTCCGCTGGCCGCTCCGCCTCGCCGACAATGGCAACGGCCCCGCCCGCAACCGCCTGCGGCACGAAGCTCATGCCGTCGACCTTCGTGCCCGGCACCGCAAAGAAGACGCTGCCTGGCCCCACCTTGCGGCTGTCGGAGGCAATGCCGGTCACCGACAAGGAAGCTTCCGGAAGCGCCCTGGCTTCCGGAAGCAGATCGTTCAGAAAAAAGGTTTGTACTGTCATTGTTTGATGCCCCATGCATTGAGGCGCGACATCAGCGGGAACGGTTGCGCGGGGGGCTCGAAGCGCGGAGGCACGCCGAGAAGCGGCGCCACGCGCTCGATGATGTTGCCGGTGGTGGGCGCCGCATTCCAGCCTGCGGTTGCAAAACCATACGTCCCTTCCACCGCCTGCGGCTCGTCCATGATGGTCAGGAACACATATTTGGGTTTGTCGGAGGGCAGGACCGCCGTGAAGGTCGTGAAGTTCTTGTTCTTGGCATAGCGGCCATTGATCACCTTCTCGGCCGTTCCGGTCTTTCCGCCCACGAAGAAGCCGGCGATCGACGCATTCGAGGCGGAGCCCTCAGGATGTGTCGCATTCAGGCGCATCACGTAGCGCATCGCTTCGCTCGTTTCCGGCTTGAGCACCTGCAGCGCATCCTTGCGCGCCTCCTCCTCGGTACGCTTCAGGAACGTCGGCTTGATCATGACGCCGCCATTGACCAGCGCACCGACGGCCATGAGCGCCTGGAGCGGCGCCACCGCGAGGCCGTGACCGAAGGCGATGGTCATGGTGTTGAGCTCGCCCCAGCGCGGCGGAACGATCGGAGCGGCATTTTCGGGAAGCTCCGTTTCAAGGCGCGTGAGCTGACCCATCTTGCGCAGGAAGGCCTTGTGCCCCTCCACGCCGATGCCGAGGGCCATGCGCGCCGTGCCGATATTCGACGAGTGGATGAACACCTCGGGAACCGTCAGCACGCGGTGCGTTGCGTGATAGTCGCCGATCGTGAACTTGCCGTAGCGCAGGCCCGAGCGCGCATCGAGGGTCGAGTTGATATTGTACTTGCCGGAATCGAGCGCCATTGCGACCGTCAGCGCCTTGAAGGTCGAACCCATCTCGAACACGCCGACATTGATCCGGTTGATCCGATCCTTGTCGAGGGCGTCGACCGGGTTGTTGGGGTCGAAATCAGGCAACGAAACAAGAGCGATGATCTCGCCGGTGTTCACGTCCAGGATGGCGCCTGCGGTGGCCTTCGCCTTGTATTTCGCCATGCCTTTCATGAGCTCGTCGCGCAGCGCATGCTGCACGCGCAGGTCGATGGAGAGCTGCACGGGCTTGAGATCGGCGGCGGAGATGTTGAAGCCCGCGCCGTTGAGGTCCTGCAGGCCCATGCTGTCGATGTACTTCTCGATGCCGGCGATGCCCACGTTGTCCACGTTCGCGAAGCCCAGGATGTGCGCCGCCGCTTCGGCATTGGGGTAGACGCGCTTGTTCTCGGGCAGGAAGCCCACCCCAGGAATGCCGAGGCGATGCACCTCCGCCTGCTGGCGCGGCGTGATCTCGCGCTTGACCCAGACGAAGCCCTTCTTGGAATTCAGCTTGTTGCGCAGCTCCGTGGCGTCGAGGTCGGGCAGCACGGCGGTGAGAAGCTCCACCGCCTCGTCCTTGTCGACAATGTTGCGCGGCTCGGCGAAGACGGACACCATCTTCACGTCGGTCGCCAGGACCTCGCCGTTGCGGTCCACGATATCGGGGCGCGCCGCCGAGATCTCGGAGGAAGCTGCGCGACGCACCTCGCTCGTGTTCTCGCTGGTCACGGCGAGCTGCACGAGGCGGACACCGATGGCGCCGAAGAGAAGGACGAAGCAGAAGGAGGCCAAGCTCACGCGGGACGTGCTCTTGTCGAGGCGCAAGCGGAACAGCTCGCGTGCATGCGAGAGAATGCCCCGCCTAGGCGGAGGGTTCTCAGCGGAGAGCATCGAATCTGTCCCGAAAGAGGATTCCACTTTCGGGTTTGATGCTTTGGCCTTCGTTTCGTGTTGAGGCTCGTGCAGCACGGAACTCACCGTTTCGGAGTTTGGGTCGAGGGAGTGCGGCCTTCGTTGCTCTTGTCCTTGGGCGTCGCCGTCGGTTCGAGCAGGCCGAGCGCCTGGAGCTTGAGCCCGATCTCGTCCCCACGGTCGGGGCGGGTCGGAAGGTCCGACAGGCGCGCCAGCTGCTGGATCTTCAGCGCCTGCAGATCGAGGTGCTGATCGGCGGCAGCCTGAAGACGATCGGGGCGATCAAGATACTGCCACTCGGCCTGGAGCACGGCGATGGCTTCGCGCTCGCGCTGCACCTTCGATTTCAGCTTCGCCACCTGCTCCGCATAGTAGAGCGTGTCGTACTTGATCGAATAGGCATAACCTGCCGACGCGATAAGGCTGGAGATGGCAACGATATGGAGCAGCTTGGTCATCGCCGCCCTCCCCTTTTCTCCGCACTCTGCGGCAATTCGGCCAACATGGTAATGGCGCTGAGCGGCTCCTGCGGCGGCTCACCCGTGCGCGCCCCGGCGCGCAGCTTGGCGGAGCGAGCCCGTGGATTGCGCGTCATTTCCTCGTCGCTGGGTCCCACCGGTCCCCTCGTGACCGCCTCGAAGGTCGGCTCCGGAGCAGCCATCGTCGGCATGTGCCGCGAACCGCTCGGCGTGCGTCCGGTGCGGGCTGCAAAGAACTGCTTCACGATCCGGTCTTCGAGGGAATGGAAGGTAACGACCACGAGCCGTCCTCCGGGCTTCAGGATGCGCTCGGCTGCATGCAGCGCGCGCACCAGTTCGCCCAGCTCGTCGTTGACGGCGATGCGTAGCCCCTGGAACACGCGCGTCGCGGGGTGAATCCCGCCCGGCTCCTGACGGATCAGGGAGGCAACGAGATCGGCGAGCTGACGCGTCGTCCGGAACGGCTCCCGGCGGCGCGTTTCGATGATCGCGCGAGCCACCGCGCGGGCCCGGCGTTCCTCGCCGTAATGATAGAAGATGTCCGCGAGTTCGGCTTCCGAGGATTCATTGACGATGTCGGCTGCGCTCGGCCCATCCTGCTCCATGCGCATATCGAGCGGACCGTCGTTGCGGAACGAGAAGCCGCGCTCGGCCTGATCGAGCTGCATGGACGAGACGCCGATATCGAGAACGACGCCGTCGACGCTCTCGAACCCTTGAGCGCGCGCGATGGCGTCGAGATCGCCGAAGCGCCCCGGCACGAGCATCAGGCGTTTCTTGAACTTTGTCGCAAGCGCAGCGCCGCCCGCGATCGCATCGGGATCGCGGTCGATGGCAATCACTTTGTTCTGAGGGTGGGCATCGAGAACGGCGCGCGTGTAACCGCCCGCGCCGAACGTGCCGTCGATGAAAAGGCCGCCGCGCTTCACATCAAGCGCGTCGCACACCTCCGCCAGGAGCACAGGAACGTGACGGGTCGGTCCGCCAGCGGCTCCGGCTCCTGGGCCGTCGCCGCGTCCCATCATTGCTCCCGCACTCCTGGTGAGGTGTTCTGTACCATACGCGGCTCCACGATCCGGGCCCCCAACGCCTTCTTCAGGTCTCGGACCTTCGTGCGCGCCTCCTCCAAGTGCGCACGGAAGCGCTCTGGCTCCCAAATCTGGAACTTGTGGCCAAGGCCGACGAACGTCACCGTATCGCCGATCCCGGCATGCACTTTCACTGACTCCGTCAGGATGACACGCCCCTCCGGATCGACCTTCAGAATTTCGCTGGTCCCGAACAATGCGGTCGACAGCTGATCCCGTTCGTCCGAATAGGGCGACAGCGTCGACAAGAACGCATCGATCTCGTTCAGAAGCGTGTTGCCGCCTGCGTCCAAAGCCTGCGCATCGAGCGCCGGATGAACGTAGAGACCCTCGAATCCATCCCTGGCCAGCACGGCCCGGAAGGACGCGGGGATCGAGACGCGACCCTTCGAATCCAACTTGTTGGTGAAATTGGACACGAAGCGGTTCATTGGCCGCAGCTCGCAAGCTCCTGATTGTCAGCCCCCCGACAGGCTTTTCACGCCTGCCACCCGTTTTCGGCGAGAACGCCACTGCCCGAAGCAGGATGCCAGCGCTTTTGATGCACTTGACGTCCCCTTCGGAAGGCACCGTCGACGGGATAATTTGGGATAACATGGGATAATATGGTCGTCAACGGAACGGGGATGGAGCACACGCCGTGCAGCATGCAGGCTCCATGAGACGCAAATAGGGTTAACGAATCGTAAGCGAACCAAGGGTTTGGCTCGCTTTGTCGCAGGTTTCAGCCTGTGGAAAGAAGGGGTCAGCTGGCCTGTAAGCCGGGTTCTGTATGGCCCAAGGTCTAACCCTTGAACGTGGCGGCCATTCCTCTGGGACGGTCATTGCTGACCGCCTCAAGCAACCAACCCGGACGACCAGCCTGGAAGCGGGCTTGGCGCAAGCACCTGTCGTCCCTATTCGGTTTTGCTCCTGGTGGGGTTTACCGTGCCGTCCGCATTACTGCGTCCGCGGTGCGCTCTTACCGCACCCTTTCACCCTTACCCTGGGGATCCGAAGATCCTTGCAGGGCGGTCTGCTTTCTGTGGCACTATCCCTGGGGTCGCCCCCGCCGGACGTTATCCGGCACCTTGCTTCCATGGAGCCCGGACTTTCCTCCCCGAGCAAGCTCGAAGCGGCCGCCCGGCCAGCTGACGATTGCGATGTGGTGCGAAAGGCAGGCCTGCGTCAAGGCCTGAGCACATCGTGCGATGCGTCAGAAGGTCGATTGGATCGAGCCCATTTTCCATTTCCGATGCGTCAGCTCACTCAGCGGCGGCGGTGAGCACCTTCACCTTCGCGCAATAGGCGCGGGAGGCTCCGGTCATGGTCGTTGTTCGAAGCCCGAACTGGTAACGCAGGATCGTGCCGCAGGTGTCGCCGCCTGCGAGCTTGTAGGCCACGGCCAGATATTTCAGCCCATAGCGCAGATTGGTCTCCGCATCGAGAAGGCCCGCAGCGTCTCCCTTGTAGCCGAGCGACTGAGCCGTGCGGACATTGACCTGGGTCAGACCCACGTTCGGTCCGTTGCGAGCGCCGGGATTGTAGCGGCTCTCGAGACGAACAACTGCATCGGCCAGTTCATAGGGCAGACCGTTCTCGGAGGCATAACGGGCAATCAGCGGCTTGAAAGCGCTGGCCTTGGCGGCATCGGCACGCTCCGACCGTGACAGGGGCGGCAGAGCAAGCGGGAGCGAGGCGGTTTTCTCGCTTTGAGCCTCATGCGTCATCTCCTGGACGGCAAGCGCGGGAGCCGCCGATTTTGCCTTCGCCACCGCGGAAGCAGGACCCTTGGCCTTCTTCTTCCCGGACTTCGCAGCCTTGGCGGCTTCGGCGGCTTCGGCTGCCTCGATCGCAGCCTGTTCTTCCTTGAGGGCGGCCTCGGCAGCTCTCTGCTCTTCGCGCTGGGCCCGCACGAGCTCCTCGGCTTCCTGAGGAGAAATCAGGCTGTTTTCCGCCCGCGCATGCGACGCAAGGGCCAGTGCGATCATCCCCAGAATCGTGACCACGGCCGTTCTCAGATAATGCTGCCAAGTCATACCGAAACTCCAAATGGCATAGGCCGCGGGACCGCGGTGGGTGGTGCGCAAATAAGGCGAAGTTGTGACTTCGCAAGGCGCAATTATGTTTTCGGAATGCTCAAGCTAGACGATTTGTCTTCAGGAAAACCAAGCGCAGAAAGGCAGAAATAGCCTGAATGGCCTTCACGAAAAAAATTTGTACAGACTACGCGACACCAACGAAGCCCCTATACCCTTCAAGGCGTTGGCAGCCGCGCATAAATATAATATAAAGTTGCAGTTTCGCGGATCCGTCACTTATCACAGGAATTTGCTATGAAGAAAATTATCTTATCCTCTGCTTCGGCTGCGCTCGCGCTCATGTTTCTGGCTGGCAATCCCACTGGTGCGAATGCAAGTGGCGGCGCTCCCGCAGGGGCGGCAGCCTCTAAGCCCAGCACTGTCGACGAGACGGCATCCCCGATGCAGCAGCCCCGTGGCCCTGTAAAAAAGAAGGCGGTCCCCGCCGGGACAGGTGTCAATCCAGGCAGCCAAGGCGTGAACCGGGGCAGCCAGGGCATCTATCCAAGGCCGCCGGGCGTCAACCGCGGAAGCCAAGGCATCTATTGAGGATTCAGGGCATACCAATCCAGGATTCTCCGTCGGCATCTCCATGCCCAACAGGTCTGTTGACTGTGCCCCTTGACTCGCGATGGAACTGAATGGCTAGGAAAAAGTTGGCAGTAAGGCTAAGCTAACTTGCTCATGCTTTCTCCGCCTATTGCTGACGAAGAGGACACGTCCATGAAGAAAATCATCTCCGCTGTTGCTGCCGGCGCTCTCACGCTTTCGGTCGCAGCCTGCAATACTCCCGGCGAGCGTGCCGTCGGCGGCGCCGCCGTCGGCGGTCTGGCTGGTGCTGCCATCGGTGGTGCCGCAACGGGCCGTGCAAGCGGCGCCCTTGCCGGCGCAGCCATCGGCGCTGCCGGTGGTGCTGTTGTCGGCGCTGCTACGGCTCCGCGCGGCCCGGCCTGCCCCTACGGCACGTATCAGGACATGTACGGCAATATCTACTGCCGCTAAGATACTCCTCGAACTGAATTTAGGGGGCCGAGGCTATCTCGGCCCCCTTTTCTTTTGGCTCGAGTTAGGCGACGACTGTTCTCACGATGATTCAGTCGATTTGGGGTAAGCTTGGAGGTGCCGGCATCGGCTTGGCGCTTGGGGGCCCGATTGGTGCCATCCTGGGCGGCTTTGCCGGCCATGTTCTCATCGATCGCGAAGGCGCTCCGTTCGGAAAGCCGCCGCGCGATGTTCTGTTCACCATGGGGCTCGTGGCGCTCGCCGCCAAGATGGCGAAGGCGGACGGCGTGGTGGTCGACGTGGAGGTGAAGGCTTTCAAGCAGATCGTCGAGGTGCCTGACAGCGAGCACGCTCGCGTGCAGCGCCTTTTCGAACTCGCGATGCAGACCTCCGAGGGGTTCGAGGCTTATGCCCAGCAGATCGCCACCGAATTCAAGGAAGAGCCCAGCCTTCTCGAGGACGTGCTCGACGGGCTGTTTCACATTGCCAAGGCCGACGAGGCCGTGCACGAGGCCGAGTACATCTATCTCAAGGATGTAGCGACGATCTTCGCGTTCTCTGAAGCCGAGTTCGAGCGCATCGCCGCGCGGCATGTGAAGCGGGCGGATGATCCCTATCTCATCCTCAAGGCCAACCGCGCCATGAGCGACGAGGAGCTGAAGCGGCACTACCGCAGGATGGTGGCTGAAAACCATCCCGACCGGGAGATCGCTCGCGGCCTGCCGCCGGAAGCGGTGAAGATCGCGACGGAACGCCTGGCTGCCATCAACGCCGCCTGGGAGCGTATCGCCGCCGAGCGGAATCTCAGGTGAGAGCATGAGCCCATCCCTTTCCCCTGAGAGCCCTGTTGCCGCGAAGGTGTTTCCTTCACCCAATCATGGCGAGCGCAAGGATGGGCAGCGCCCGAACATGCTGGTCCTCCACTACACGGGAATGCCGGATGAGGGCGAAGCCCTGCAATGGCTCTGCAACCCGATCTCGCAGGTCTCGGCCCACTACTTCGTCTTCGGCGACGGACGGGTGCTGCAGCTGGTGCCGGAATCGCGCCGTGCCTGGCATGCGGGCGTATCGAACTGGGACGGCGGAACGGACATCAATTCCTGTTCCATCGGAATCGAAATCGCCAATCCCGGCCATCCCGGCGGACTTCCGCCCTATCCGGATGCACAGATTGAAAGCGTGATCGCGCTTGCAAAGGACATCGTGACCCGCTGGCGCATCCCGGCAACCCGCGTGCTCGGACACTCGGACGTTGCACCTGGGCGCAAGGTCGATCCGGGCGAGCTATTTCCGTGGCAGCGCCTGCACCAGGCCGGAATCGGGCATTGGGTGCCGCCTGCCCGTTTGAGTGACGGGCGCTTCTTTTCGCGGGGTGACCAGGGCATGCCGATTGAAGCGCTTCAGGCCATGCTCGCCATGTATGGCTATGGGGTGAGGATCAACGGCGTCTTCGACGAGGACACCGAGAAGGTGGTGACGGCCTTCCAGCGCCACTTCCGCCCCGAGCGCGTGGATGGCGTGGCGGATGCATCCACCATCACCACATTGCGCGATCTCATCGCCAGGCGCCCCTCTACGGCAAGCTAAACTGCACTCCACTGTCATTCCGGGGCTGCGCAGCGGAGCCCGGAATCCATAACCACAACCTCGCAGGACGAGGTGCAGCGGGACTCGCCACGCTCTTCCTAGAGAAGTTGCGGTTATGGATACCCGCCTTCGCGGGGATGACAGTGAGGGTTCGAGCGGGCGCTCCTTATGCTACTCCGCCGCCATCGGCCTGTAGCTCGCCGGATCGTAGTTCAGGATCGGGCCGAGCCAGCGCTCGACCTCCTGCACGCTCATGCCCTTGCGCTCGGCGTAGTCTTCCACCTGGTCACGCTCCACCTTCGCCACGCCGAAGTAATAGGCTTCCGGATGTGCGAGGTAGAGTCCGGAGACGGACGAGCCCGGCCACATGGCAAAGGACTCGGTGAGGCTCACGCCGATGCGGCGCTCCGCTTCGAGCAGGCTGAAGATCGTTGCCTTCTCCGTATGGTCGGGCTGGGCCGGATAGCCTGGAGCAGGACGAATGCCGCGATACTCCTCACGGATGAGATCTTCATTCGAAAGGTTCTCGTCCGGCGCATAGGCCCAGAATTCCTTGCGCACGCGCTCATGCATGCGCTCAGCGAAGGCTTCCGCGATGCGGTCCGCAAGCGCTTTCACCAGAATGGAGCGATAATCGTCGTTCGCGCGCTCGAATTTTTCCGCGATGCGCACTTCCTCGATGCCGGAAGTAACGACGAATGCGCCGATCCAGTCGGGCTTACCGCTCTCGGCAGGCGCGACGAAATCGGAGATGCACAGGTTCGGCTTGCCGTCGCGTTTCGAGAGCTGCTGGCGCAGGCCATGGAAGGTAGCAAGCGCCTCGCTGCGGCTCTCGCCGGTGTAGAGGCGAATGTCGTCGCCGACCGCATTGGCGGGCCAGAAACCGATCACGGCCTTCGGGTTGAACCAACGCTCCTCGACGAGCTGCTTGAGCATGGCCTGCGCGTCGTCCCAGAGCTGGCGCGCGGCCGGCCCCTGCTGCTCGTCGTCGAGGATCGCCGGAAAGCGGCCCTTCAGTTCCCAGGTCTGGAAGAACGGCGTCCAGTCGATATACGGAACGAGCTCACCTACATCGTAGCTGCGGAACACGCGTGCGCCGGTGAAGGTGGGCTTGGGCGCTTCGTACGCATCCCAATCAATCCTCATTCTGTTGGCGCGCGCCTTCTCGATGGGCAGACGTTGCTTGTCCGCTTCGGAACGCGCATGGGCATCGGCCACCCTGCGGTATTCGCTGCGCAGGGTTTCCACATAGGCATCGCGCGTATCCGGTGAGAGCAGCGAGGAGACAACGCCCACCGCGCGGCTCGCATCCGTCACGTAGACGGCCTGCCCTTTCTGGTAGTTCGGGTGGATCTTCACGGCCGTATGAACGCGGCTGGTGGTGGCGCCGCCGATGAGAAGCGGAATGTCGAAGCCTTCGCGCTCCATTTCGCTTGCCACGTTCACCATCTCGTCGAGCGACGGCGTGATGAGGCCGGAAAGGCCGATCACGTCCACCTTCTCCTTGCGCGCGGTCTCCAGGATCTTCTGAGCCGGCACCATCACGCCGAGATCGATGACCTCGTAGTTGTTGCAGGCGAGGACAACGCCGACGATGTTCTTGCCGATGTCGTGCACGTCGCCCTTGACGGTCGCCATCAGTACCTTGCCGGCGGCGGAGCGTTCCTCCAGACCGGAGGCCTTCTTCTCCGCCTCCATGAAGGGCATGAGATAAGCAACCGCCTGCTTCATCACGCGAGCCGACTTGACCACCTGCGGCAGGAACATCTTGCCTGCGCCGAAGAGGTCGCCGACCACGTTCATGCCGGCCATGAGCGGACCTTCGATCACGTGCAGCGGGCGCTCGGCGGCCTGGCGGGCCTCTTCCGTGTCCTGCTCGATGAACTCGGTGATGCCGTTGACGAGAGCGTGCTCGATCCGCTTCTCGACGGGCCAGGAGCGCCATTCGAGATCGGCAGCCTTCGACGAGCCCGCGCCGTCGCCCTTGAAGCGGGGAGCGGCTTCCAGCAGCCGCTCCGTGGCATCGGGACGGCGGTTGAGCACCACGTCCTCGCACAGCTCGCGCAGTTCGGGATCAATCTGCTCGTAAACCGCGAGCTGGCCCGCATTGACGATGCCCATGTCCATGCCAGCCTTGATGGCATGGAAGAGGAACACCGAGTGCATGGCCTCGCGCACGGGCTCGTTGCCACGGAAGGAGAAGGACAGGTTCGACACGCCGCCGGAGATATGGGCGTGCGGCAGGGTTTCGCGGATGATGCGCGCCGCCTCGATGAAAGCGACGCCGTAGCCGTCGTGCTCCTCGATGCCAGTGGCCACCGCGAACACGTTCGGATCGAAGATGATGTCCTCCGGAGGGAAGCCGACCCGTTCGGTGAGGATCCTGTAGGCGCGGGTGCAGATCTCGACCTTGCGTTCCAGCGTGTCCGCCTGTCCCTGCTCGTCGAAGGCCATGACGACGACAGCGGCGCCATAGGAGCGGCAGATCTTCGCCTGCTCGATGAAGGCTTCCTCGCCCTCCTTCATGGAAATCGAGTTGACGATGGCCTTGCCTTGGAGGCACTTGAGTCCGGCCTCGATGACGTGGAACTTGGACGAGTCCACCATCACCGGCACGCGGGCGATATCGGGCTCCGCCGCAACGAGGTTGAGGAACTCGACCATCGCCTTCTCGGAATCGAGCAGGCCTTCGTCCATGTTGACGTCGATCACCTGCGCGCCGTTCGCCACCTGGTCCCGCGCCACGTCGAGCGCGGCGGCATAATCGCCGTTGGTAACGAGCTTGCGGAACTTGGCGGATCCGGTGACGTTCGTGCGCTCGCCCACGTTCACGAACGGAATGTCAGAGGTGAGCACGAACGGTTCAAGGCCCGACAGGCGCATGAGCGGCGCCATCTTCGGCACCTGGCGCGGGACCTTGCCGGCAACGGCCTCGGCGATGGCGCGGATATGCGCAGGCGTGGTGCCGCAGCATCCGCCGACCACGTTGACGAGGCCTGCATCCGCAAATTCCGCCAGCATGCGCGCCGTTGCTTCCGGACTCTCGTCGTAGAGGCCGAATTCGTTGGGCAGACCCGCATTGGGATAGGCGCAGACGAGGGTGTCGGCGACCTTGCCGATCTCCTGGATATGCGCGCGCATTTCGCGTGCACCGAGAGCGCAGTTGAGACCGATGGAGAAAGGCTCGGCGTGGCGCACGGAATACCAGAAGGCGGTCGGCGTCTGGCCCGAAAGGGTGCGGCCGGACAGGTCCGTGATCGTTCCCGAAATCATGATCGGGAGCTTCACGCCTTTTTCCTCGAACACCTGTTGCGTTGCGACGATAGCGGCCTTTGCGTTGAGCGTATCGAAGATCGTCTCGATGAGGATGATCTCCGCGCCGCCGTCGATGAGGCCCCTCACCTGCTCGGCGTAAGCCTCACGCACCTGATCGAAAGTCACGGCGCGGTAGCCCGGATTGTTGACGTCGGGCGAGATCGAAAGCGTGCGGTTCGTCGGTCCGACGGCGCCGGCCACGAAGCGGCGCCGCCCGTCCTCCTTTTCCGCAATGAGCGCAGCCTCGCGGGCGAGGCGTGCGCCCACGACATTCAGCTCGTAGACGATCTCCTCCATGCCGTAATCGGCCTGAGCAATGGAGGTGCCGGAGAAGGTATTGGTCTCCACGATGTCGGCGCCCGCCCGGAAGTAGTCGAGATGCACGCTCCTCACCGTGTCGGGCTGCGTCAGGATCAGGAGATCGTTGTTGCCCCTGACATCCTGCTTCCAATCCTTGAACCGCTCGCCGCGAAAATCCCCCTCCGAAAACTGCGAACGCTGCAGCTCCGTTCCCATGGCCCCGTCGAGCACGAGAATGCGCTTGGCGGCGGCTTCACGGAGCGCCTTGAGGATTTCTGCGCCATTGGCAGGGCGAGGTTCGAACACGGTCATTACAATGTCTTTCAGTCCAACCGGGTCTCTGCCCGATCATCCATGCGATCTTTGAGAGACTAGGCTGCCACCTTCACGGTCTGATCGCGCAATCCCAGGAGATGGCAGATTGCATAGACCAGGTCGGCGCGGTTCATGGTGTAGAAGTGGAATTCGTTCACGCCGCGATCGAGCAAATCGAAGACCTGCTCGGCGGCGACGGCGGCGGCGATGAGCTTTCGTGTCTCCACATCATTGTCGAGACCCTCGAAACGGGCAGCCAGCCAAGCGGGAATGCTGGCGCCAGCCTTGGCCGCGAAATTCGCCGTCTGCTTGAAGTTCTGCACGGGTACGATGCCGGGAACGACCGGGATATCGATCCCGCGCGCCCGCACGCGGTCGAGGTAGCGGAAGTAGAGATCATTATCGAAGAAGAACTGAGTGATGGCGCGGTCCGCGCCGCAATCCACTTTCGCCTTCAAGGCATCGATGTCTCTATCGAGCGATGCGGCTTCGGGGTGCTTTTCCGGATAGGCCGAAACGGAGACTTCGAAATCGCCGATGCCCTTGATGCCGGCCACGAGATCACAGGCTTGCTGGTAGCCGCCCGGATGTGGCTCGTAAGCTGTCCCGATGCCGCCCACCGGATCGCCGCGCAGGGCCACGATGTGGCGCACGCCGGCATCCCAATAGGAGCGGATGACGCCATCCACCTCATCCTTTGTCGCGGCCACGCAGGTGAGATGGGCCGCGGGCTTGAGAGTCGTCTCCGTCAGGATGCGGGACACGGTGGCGTGGGTGCGCTCGCGGGTGGAGCCGCCCGCGCCGTAGGTGACGGACACGAAATGCGGATGGAGCGGCGCGAGACGCTGGATGGATGTCCAGAGTGTGGCTTCCATCTCCGGCGTCTTCGGCGGAAAGAATTCGAAGGACACTTTGATCGGCGAAGAGGCTTGCCGGCTCGGGCGAAGGGTCAGGGGCGACATCAGGCAACCTCTTTGTTGGGCTCGGACAAAGGCCAATCCGTCATGATGCGTCGGTCCTGTCCAAGCCAAAGGGAAACGGTGAGCTGGTCCTCGCCCTTCTTGGGCGGCGCAATCTCTCTGGTCAGCGTGCAGTCGAGACCAGCCTCGTCGAGCCAGCCTGCGATTTGCGACGGCGCGAAGCCGAGGCGGCGATGGGCCTGCGCCTCACGCAGGAACTCCAGCTTATGCGGCGCGAAATCCACCACGAGAATGCGCCCGCCGGGCGCGACGAGCCGCGCCGCTTCGCGGATCGCGCGCGCCGGATCGTCGAGGTAGTGCAGCACTTGATGGATGATCACGAGGTCAAAGGTGTCGCGCGGGAACGGCGGCGCGTAGATGTCCCCCTGGCGCAGCTCGATGCCGCGCAGGCCGACCTTCTCGAGATTGGCACGGGCAACGGAAAGCATGGCATGGCTCGCATCAAGGCCGACCGTGCGGCTTGCGCGCGGTGCAAGAAGCTGCAGCATGCGGCCGGTGCCGGTGCCGAGATCGACGAGATTGCGGATCAGCCTCGGTCCCAGAGCATCGAGAACCGCGGCTTCGACGACAGCCTCCGGAGCATGGAGTGAGCGCAGGCGGTCCCATTCGGGAGCAAGGCGGGAGAAATAGGCTTGGGCTGCCTGCGAACGCTGGGCGCGAACAGCCTCGAGGCGCGTGCGATCCTCCAGCAATTGCGGATCGGAGCGGTCGAGGCTCTCGATCGTTGGCCGGATGATCTTGAGGGCCGTGCCCCGGTCCGTAAGCCGGAAGAAGGCCCAAGCCCCTTCCCGATGCCTCTCCACCAGGCCGGCCTCCACCAGCAGTTTGAGATGGCGGGAAATCCGTGGCTGGGACTGGCCGAGAATATCGGTGAGATCGGAGACGGAGAGTTCGCCTTCGGCCAAGAGGGCGAGGATGCGCAGGCGCGTTTCCTCGGCGGCCGCCCTCAAGACATCCAGCGTCAGATCCAGAGATGGGGCTTCTTTGTCAGCCATGAGCCAAACTCGCTCTTACATATAAAGATATATTTATATCTCTTTTTAGGAAAGAGCAAGCAAGGCTTCGGTCTTGCTGAATGAATTGCAGAAGCGGCTCTCAGCCTATGCCGAATCTGGGTTTGATAGGGTCCTGCCTCAGCCCGAATGCTCAGGGCTTCGATTGCCTGACCTTGGCCTTATTGGCTGCCGCCACGAGCAGGACTACGGCACCGGCCACGACCCAAGCCGAAAGAGCGATCGATTCCCGGTTGAGCACAGCGGCGATGAGGAGCGTTACGAACGTCTGGAGCAGCTGAACCTGACTGACATGGGCGATTCCGCCCAAAGCCAGGCCCGCGTTCCAGGCGAAGAACCCGAGATACTGGCTCATGAGAGCCACATAGACGAAGCCGATCCAGCTCCAGGCCGGGATGGAGCCAGACTGATCCGGCAGAGTCCAGACCGCCACGGGCACGGTGACGGGCAGAGCAACCACGAGAACCCAGGAGATGACCTCCCATCCCGCCATTCCTTTGCGCACCAGCTTGCCGGACAGAACGTAGCCCAGGGCCGACGACAGCGCCGCAGCGAGCAGGAACAGGTCCCCTATCCCCAGAGAGCCGCCACCTTCGTAAAGAGTAAAGCCGATCACGAGGCCCGCGCCGGCCAAGGCGGACACCCAGAAGGCCGCGCTCGGACGCTCGCCGGCAATCAAGGTGCTGATGGCCGAGGTCGCGAGCGGCAGGATGCCGAGCACGACGCCGCCGTGGGACGCCGGAACGCTCTTCATGGCCAGCGCCGTGAAACCGGGAAAGCCTCCGACGAGGCACAGGGCCACCAGCCCCATGGTGAGCGCAAGGCGCAGGCTCGGCCATGGCTTGCGCAGGATGAGGAGGGTTGCAAGGGCGAGAAGCCCTGCAACCGCGGCCCGGCCCGCCGTGACGAAGAGCGGGCTCAAATGTTCGACGGCAATATGCGTGAACGGCAGCGTACCGGCGAAGATGCACACGCCGACGAAGCCTAGCAGAAGGCCCAACGTTTCCCGCGACACAGGATGCCGCGCCTAGCGGAAGGGCGGCTCGTCGAAGCTGCGCAGCTTCCGCGAATGGACCGAGGCGCGCTGGCCCCGCAGGATATCGATGGCGGCCAGTCCGATCATGAGATGTTCGCTCACGGCGCGCTCATAGAAGGCGTTGGCGGCACCCGGCAGCTTGATCTCCCCATGAAGCGGCTTGTCGGAGACGCAGAGCAGCGTGCCGTAGGGCACGCGCAGGCGATACCCTTGAGCGGCAATGGTGCCGCTTTCCATGTCGACCGCGATGGCGCGGGACAGGTTGATCTGCCGACGTTCCTGGCTCCAGCGAAGCTCCCAGTTGCGGTCGTCGTAGGTCACGACCGTGCCGGTGCGCAGGCGGCGTTTCAACTCCTCGCCCTTCTCGCCCGTGACCTGCACGGCGGCCTCCTGCAAGGCCACCTGGATTTCGGCGAGCGCGGGCACCGGGATCTCCGGGGGCACAGCGGCGTCGAGGATCCGATCGCGACGGAGATAGCCGTGCGCGAGAACGTAATCGCCGATGGATTGCGACTGACGCAGGCCGCCGCAATGGCCCACCATGAGCCAGCAATGGGGCCGCAGGACGGCGAGGTGATCCGTGATGTTCTTCGCATTCGACGGACCGACGCCGATATTCACGAGCGTGACACCCTGCCCGTCTTTGCGCATGAGGTGATAGGCGGGCATCTGGAAGCGATGCCACGGGGACGACGCAATCATGTCCTCGGCCACCGCTTCATCAAGACCACGCTCGATGGTCACGCCGCCCGGCAGAACGAGCTTGCTGTAAGGCCCCTCTTCGTTTGCCAGTTCCTTCACCGCCCAGCGGACGAATTGGTCCACATAGCGATGGTAGTTGGTGAGCAGGATCCAGGGCTGCACCGAGCGCCAATCGCTGCCTGTGTAATGCACGAGACGGCGCAGCGAGTAATCGACGCGCGCGGCATCGAAGAGCGAGAGCGGACGTGGCTCGTCCTCATGGAAGATCCAGGTGCCATCGGCAATCTCGTCGCCGACCTTCGCGAGAAGCGGCGTCGGGAAATGCTGAGCGAGTTCGGATGCGGAATGAGCGCCGCGTCCCAGCTCGTCGCCACGCTCGAAGACATAAGGATAGGGAATTTCCTGGTCGCTGACGCCGACCTCCAGCGTCGCCCCGTAGTCGCGCACAAGGAAGTTGAGCTGTTCCAGCAGATAATTCTTGAAGAAGGCCGGCTGTGTAATGGTCGTCGCGTAGGTGCCAGCTCCCTGGAACTTGGCGTAGGCGCGCTGCTTCACGGGCGGCAGGGACATGGCCCGGTAATCGACCCTCAGCTCCGGATAGCGGAAGCGCGAACGCTCGAGCGGCGTCGGGGGTGTGCCCGTGGCAAAGAAATGTTCGAGAGAATGGCGCTGCGCCTCGACGGCAGAGTCGTGAAGCTGGATCAGCCGTTCGACGGCTTCTTCAGGCGTTGCAACGGATTGGAAGGCTGCACTGTGATCGGCTTGCACGGAAACTTCTCTTCTTCTGTCTCGTGCCTCAAGGGTCATACACTGTTTCGGGGGTGAACCCAACACCCTTATGGGGCACCAGCAGAGAATATAAGCCGAGGGGTGGCGAATTGATCCCACCTTCGCTCTGGCTACTCCCTCAGAAGTTCCTCTTCACCCATGGCCTCGCCGGACATAGAATGATGATGGGGGCTTATGGGAGAAATCCATGAAACGCATGATTGCTCTTGCCCTGACCCTCAGCTTCGCGGCGGCCGGGCCTGCTTTCGCCCGCCGCTGCCCGATGGACATGGCAGCCATCGACAAAGCCATGCAGACGGCTCAACTCTCGGCAGCCGAACGACAGCAGGTCATGGACCTGCGCCAAAGGGGCGAGGAAGCCCACAAGGCGGGTAATCATCCGGAATCGGAAAGGCTCCTCGATCAGGCCAAGAGGATCCTGAAGATCTGAAAATCGGGCCTGGGCAAGGAGCTTTGCTGGCCGCGCATCATCCGTTCTGATGTCATCGGAACGGAATAACTGCTCCTTGCCAATCGAAGAAACCACCCGTCTCCTTGAGGGTCAGTCCGTCGATAAGGCAAATGAGCCCTGCCGCGCTCTCCTCGACGGAGATGTCTGCGCCTGCGCCGCCCATGTCGGTGCGTACCCAGCCGGGATGCGCGGCGATGGCAACGATGCCCTCGGCCTGAAGATCCGTGGCGAGCCCTTGCATCACCTTGTTCACAGCGGCCTTGGAGGCGCGATAAGCGATCCTGTCGGATTTGGCGTAGGAGAGCGAGCCCATGCGGCTGCTGATCGTCACGATCTTGGCCCCTTCCGCTCGCCTCAGGTTCGGCAGGAAGGCCTGCGCGACCTGCAAGGGGCCGAGCGTGTTGATCGCGAAGGTTTCGAGAAAGCCGTCGAAATCCATGTCGGGAGTCGACCGGCGCTGCGGACCGATGATGCCGGCATTGTTGATCAGCACGTCAATGGGCTCACTGATCTGCCGTGCGGCGTCAGCAATGGAAGCGTGATCGCAAATATCCAGCGCGATCAGTGCGAGCCTGCCGCTTGCAACGAACTCGCCCAATGCGTTTGGGACCCGGTCCGGATTGCGCAGCGTGCCGATATCACACACTCGCCGCGCAACAGAAGGGCGCGGGCGGGCTCCTGCCCGACCCCGCGCCCGTGATGCGATAAGGCTCACGCAAAACCTTATCGCGTGAACTTCTTGTACTTGATCCGGTGCGGGATCGTGGAATCCGTGCCGAGGCGGCGCTTCTTGTCTTCCTCGTAATCCGCGAAGTTGCCCTCGAACCATTCCACATGGCTGTCGCCCTCGAAGGCGAGGATGTGGGTGGCGATGCGGTCGAGGAACCAGCGATCGTGCGAGATGATCACGGCGCAGCCCGCGTAATCCTCCAGCGCCTCTTCGAGCGCGCGCAGGGTATCCACGTCGAGGTCGTTGGTCGGCTCGTCGAGGAGCAGCACGTTCGCGCCGGACTTGAGGATCTTGGCGAGGTGCACGCGGTTGCGCTCGCCGCCGGAGAGCACGCCCACCTTCTTCTGCTGGTCCGAGCCCTTGAAGTTGAAGGCCGAGCAATAGGCGCGGGCGTTGATCTCGCGCTTGCCGAGATAGAGGATCTCGTTGCCGCCTGAGATTTCCTCGTAGAGCGTCTTGTTGGGGTCGAGGGAGTCGCGGCTCTGGTCCACGTAGCCGAGCTTCACGCTCTCGCCGATGGAGATGGAGCCCTCGTCCGGCTGCTCCTGGCCGGTGATCATGCGGAACAGGGTCGTCTTGCCGGCGCCGTTCGGACCAATCACGCCGACGATGCCGCCCGGCGGCAGCTTGAAGGACAGGCCGTCGATGAGGAGCTTGTCGCCGAACGCCTTCTTGAGGTTGTTGAACTCGATGACGTTGTTGCCGAGACGCTCCGCAATCGGAATGATGATCTGAGCGGTGGTCGGCCCCTTCTCGTTGGCCTTGGCCACGAGTTCCTCGTAGCGCTGGATGCGCGCCTTGGACTTGGCCTGGCGAGCCTTCGGCGAAGCGGAGACCCATTCGCGCTCGCGCTCGATGGTGCGCTGGCGGGATTCCTCCTCGCGACCCTCCTGCTCGAGGCGCTTCTGCTTCTGCTCGAGCCAGGACGAGTAATTGCCCTCGTAGGGAATGCCCCGGCCGCGGTCGAGCTCGAGAATCCAGCCGGTCACGTTGTCGAGGAAGTAGCGGTCGTGGGTGACGATGAGAATCGCGCCCGGATAGTTGCGCAGGTGCCCTTCGAGCCAGGCCGTCGTCTCGGCGTCCAGGTGGTTGGTGGGCTCGTCGAGGAGCAGCAGCTCCGGCTGCTCCAGGAGCAGCTTGCACAGGGCCACGCGGCGGCGCTCGCCGCCCGAGAGCTTGTCCACCGGCCAGTCGTCCGGCGGGCAGCGCAGGGCGTCCATGGCCTGATCGACCTGGGAATCGAGATCCCACAGGCCCTTGGCCTCGATCTCGTCCTGGAGACGGGTCATCTCGTCCGCTGTCTCCTCCGAGTAGTTCATGGCGATCTCGTTGTAGCGGTCGAGGAGCGCCTTCTTAGCGGCCACGCCCTCCATCACGTTCTCGCGGACGTTCTTCGTCGGGTCGAGCTGGGGCTCCTGCGGCAGGTAGCCGACACGGGCGCCCTCGGCGACCCAGGCCTCGCCGGTCCAGTCCGTATCGATGCCGGCCATGATGCGCAGGAGCGTCGATTTACCCGCGCCGTTGACGCCGAGCACGCCGATCTTGGCGTCCGGGTAGAAGGAAAGATGGATGTTGTCCAAGACCTTCTTGCCGCCCGAATAGGTCTTGGAGAGGCCACGCATGTGGTAGATGAACTGACGGGACACGGGAAAAGCCCTGCTTGTAAGATTTCAGGTGAAAGGGATTGGCCGTCAGTTAGCAGGGGCCGCCTGCCGGAGCAAGGCGGGGGAGTGACGCCCCTTGCGAGCCGAAGCGCAAGCGCCATCGTCCTCACGCGCTTTGGCGCTGCGAGGTTGAGAGATCGAGGGAGGGCGCGAGGAGGCGTCCGGCTCGTTTTCTGGTGAGAGGCTTGGAGCTGAACGGCTCCTCGCGCACGGTTCTTTTAGGCGGACACCGCGTCTTGCAGCGGGCGGCCTCCTGCCGACAGGCTTGCGAGACCTGCCGCAGGACCGTTCCCCGCCCCGCCACTGCGACGCCTCGCGAGCGCGCCCCTCGTCGGGCCGGGATGCGCAATGATATAGCCAAGGTTGCAGCCGCTGTCAAGAACAAAAGTGGAACATCACCCCGCCAGCCGCCGCTGCCATCGCCGCCGTCATCCCCGCGCAGGCGGGGATCCATAACCACAGGGGGAGCAGAACGGA
>DASQML010000002.1:0-54070 GCA_035645515.1 Microvirga sp. | reverse complement strand
CAAGAACACCATCCGCATCGCCAAGCAGGCGGTCGAGAAGAGCATGCAATATGCCACTCGCGACCGTCGTGCCAAGAAGCGTACCTTCCGCGCTCTCTGGATCCAGCGTCTCAACGCGGCGGTCCGCCTGCACGGCCTGACCTATTCCCGATTTATCGACGGTCTCGGCAAGGCTGGGATCGAGGTGGATCGCAAGGTCCTGTCCGAAATGGCCATCCACGAGCCGGCGGCCTTCGCCGCCTATGTGGAGCGCGCCAAGGCCTCCCTGCCCGAGCAGCAGCAGGCCGCCTGACGGGCAGACCGGATTTCGGTGCGGCTGACCCTTCAGCCGCACCGCCTCAACCCCCTTCTCCGAGACCACCCGCGCTGACGGCTCGTCGCTGTCGGTGGCTTTTCTGCGGCTCGGAAGACTTGACGGTTCCCGCGCCGCACCTCACTCAGGGCGCCTGGATTTGGCGCTTGCATCTGGCCAGGGACCGATGACCGACCTCAACCAACTCGAACGTGACCTGCTCGCCCAGGTCGACGCCGCCGGCGACGAAGCGGCCCTGGAATCCGTGCGCGTCTCCGCGCTCGGCAAGAAGGGCTCCGTCTCCGAACTGCTCAAGACCCTCGGCGCCATGACGCCGGAGGAGCGCAAGGAACGCGGCCCCCTGATCAACGGCCTGCGCGACAAGGTGCAGGGCGCAATCCTCGCGAAGCGAGAGACGCTCGCCGAGGCAGCGCTCGAGGCGCGCCTCGCCGCCGAGCGCATCGACGTGACGTTGCCCGTGCCGGAGGCGCCCGAGGTGCGCGGCCGCATCCATCCGATCAGTCAGGTGATCGAGGAACTCACGGCGATCTTCGCCGACATGGGTTTCTCCGTGGCCGAGGGGCCGGATATCGAGACGGACTATCTCAACTTCACGGCGCTCAACTTCCCCGTCGGCCATCCGGCGCGCGAGATGCATGACACCTTCTTCCTCGTTCCCGACGAGAAGGGCGAGCGCAAGGTGCTGCGCACGCATACATCGCCGGTGCAGGTGCGCACCATGACGTCGCAGAAGCCGCCGATCCGCGTGATCATCCCGGGCCGCACCTATCGTCACGACTCGGATCAGACCCACACGCCGATGTTCCACCAGGTGGAAGGCCTCGTCATCGACAAGCAGGCCAACATCGCGCACATGAAGTGGATCCTGGAAGAGTTCTGCAAGGCCTTCTTCGAAGTCGATCAGGTGAAGATGCGCTTCCGTCCGTCCTTCTTCCCGTTCACGGAGCCATCTGCCGAAGTCGACATCCAGTGCTCGCGCAAAGGCGGCGAAATCCGCTTCGGCGAGGGCACCGATTGGCTCGAAATTCTCGGATGCGGCATGGTGCATCCGAACGTGCTGCGCAACTGCGGTCTCGATCCTGACGAGTACCAGGGCTTTGCCTGGGGCATGGGCATCGACCGCATCGCCATGCTGAAATACGGCATGCCGGACCTGCGTCCGTTCTTCGAAGCCGATGTGCGCTGGCTGAACCATTACGGCTTCCGGCCGCTCGACATTCCGTCCCTCGTCGGCGGATTGGCGAGCTGAGGCACCGGCCATGCGTCACCTTCCGATCATTCTGGCCGGATCGCTGCTGGTTCTCGCCGCCGCTCAGGCGCGCGAGCCCAGGGTCGACGTACCGATCGTGGTCGGCGGAAACGGCGATTTCGATGCCTGCCAGTCGGTGGGGCAGATTGTTGGGCTCGACCCGAAAGGCGACGGCTTCCTGTCGGTCCGCAGTGGTCCCGGCGGCAAGCCGTATCGCGAGATCGATCGTCTCTACAACGGCAATCGGGTCTTCATCTGTGGCGAGAAAGGCCCCTGGCTTGCCGTCGTGTACGGACAGTCGCCCGACGGCGCCTGCGGTGTCGGAACGCCATGGCCCATCCGTCAGCCCTATACCGGCCCCTGCGATGCCGGCTGGATCCATTCCCGTTACGTCCGGGTCATTGCCGGATAGCTGAACAAGCCTCCTGAAGGCTCACGAGATTAGCGATGAAATTCACCCTCTCCTGGCTCAAAGATCACCTCGACACCACAGCGTCCCTCGACGAGATCGTCGAGACGCTCACGCGCATCGGCCTTGAGGTCGAAGGCGTCGAGGACAAGGCGAAGACGCTCGCGCCCTATATCAACGCCTACGTGATCTCCGCCGAGCAGCACCCCAATGCCGACAGGCTCCGCGTGTGCATGGTCGATACCGGCACGGGCTCGCCGATCCAGGTGGTCTGCGGCGCACCCAATGCGCGCACCGGCATGAAGAGCGTGTTCGCGCCTCCCGGCACCTATGTGCCGGGCAAGAACATCACGCTGGGCGTCGGCACCATTCGCGGTGTCGAGAGCGCGGGGATGTTGTGCTCGGCTGCGGAGCTCGAGATCTCCGACGATCACGAAGGCATCATCGAGCTGCCGGAGGATGCGCCGATCGGCGTGGCCTATGCGGCTTATGCCGGCCTCGACGATCCCGTGATCGAGATCAATCTCACGCCGAACCGCCCCGACTGCACCTCGATCTATGGCATCGCCCGCGATCTCGCGGCCGCCGGTCTCGGCACGCTGAAAGGCGGCGACATTCCCGCGATTGCGGGCAAGGGCGCATGCCCGGTACCGGTGACGCTCGATTTCGCGGCCGAGGACGCGCATCTCTGCCCGGCCTTCGCGCTTCGCCTCGTGCGGGGCGTGAAGAACGGCCCGTCGCCCGAATGGCTGCAGCGTCGCCTGCTCTCCATCGGTCTTCGTCCGATCAACGCGCTCGTCGACATCACCAATTACCTCACCTTCGATCGCGGTCGTCCGCTCCACGTGTTCGACGCCAAGAAGGTGAAGGGCCATCTCACCGTCCGCCGCGCCAGGGATGGCGAGGAAGTGCTGGCGCTTGATGGGCGCACCTACAAGCTCGATCCCGGCACGGTGGTGATCGCCGACGATAACGGCGTCGAATCCATCGCCGGCATCATGGGCGGTGAGCATTCGGGTTCGGATGAAAGCACCACCGATGTGCTGATCGAATCCGCTCTGTGGGATCCGCTGACCATTGCTCAGACCGGCCGCAGGCACGGCATCATCACCGATGCGCGCTATCGCTTCGAGCGCGGTGTCGACCCGGCTTTCATGGTGCCGGGCCTCGATCTCGCAACGAAGATGGTTCTCGATCTCTGCGGCGGCGAGCCGACCGAAGCCGTTGTGGCGGGCCGCGTTCCGGACACCGCCCGCGTCATCGAATTCCCCTGGTCGGAAGTGCCGCGCTTGTCAGGCCTCGACGTGAAGCCTGCGGAATCGGAAGAGATCCTGAAGAAGCTCGGGTTCCAGGTTCAGGGCTCGGGCGAGCGCGTGAATGTCGTCCCGCCGTCCTGGCGACCGGACATCGAGGGCAAGGCGGATCTTGTCGAAGAGGTGATCCGTATCGCGGGTGTCGACCGTATCGAGCCGCAGCCCCTGCCGCGCCTCGAGGCAACGGTCGCAAAACCGATCCTTACACTGATCCAGAAGCGCACGCGTCTTGCGCGCCGTTCACTCGCGGTGCGCGGCCTCGTGGAGGCTGTCACCTGGTCCTTCATCTCGAAGGAGGAAGCGGAACTCTTCGGCGGCGGCGATGCGCGGCTTGCGCTCGCCAATCCGATTGCGGCGGAGCTTTCCGACATGCGCCCGAGCCTGCTGCCCGGCCTGCTCAAAGCCGCGCAGCGCAACGCGGATCGCGGTTTCGGCGATGTGGCGCTCTTCGAGGTCGGCCAAACCTTCGCGTCCGACGAGCCCGATGGCCAGTCGATCAAGGCTGCCGCCGTTCGCCGCGGGACGGCGCGCGCCGAAGGCGTGGGCCGTCACTGGGACGGCGGTGCTCAGAGCGTCGATGCCTTCGATGCCAAAGCCGATGTGCTGGCGCTGCTTGCGGCGCTGGGCATCCCGGCGGGTGGTCTCCAGATCGTCGCGGGCGGTTCGGCCTGGTTCCATCCGGGCCGTTCGGGCACCCTGCAATTCGGCCCCAAGAACGTGGTCGGCGCCTTCGGAGAGGTTCACCCGAAGATCCTCAAGGCCCTCGACCTGAAGGGTCCGCTGGTCGCCTTCGAGCTCAATCTCGATGCGCTCCCGCCGCCCAAGGCGAAACCCACCAAGATGAAGCCGAAGCTCTCCCTGCCCGATTTCCAGCCGCTCACCCGCGACTTCGCCTTCGTGGTGGGCCGCGACGTGGCGGCCGGCGACATCGTGAAAGCGGCGCAAGGAGCCGAGCGCCAGCTGATCGTGGGCGTCGACGTGTTCGACATCTACGAGGGCACCGGCATCGACCCGGACAAGAAGTCCGTGGCCATTGCCGTCAGGCTGCAGCCGACGGAAAAGACGCTCACCGACGTGGAGATCGAGGCCGTTTCGGCTAAGATCGTCGCGGAGGTCGCGAAGAAGACCGGCGCGGTGCTGCGGTCGTAAATGGTGGTCATCCCGGACGCGGCATCGCCGCGATCCGGGGTTATTTTTAAGGCAGGACTTTACGTCATCCCCGCGCAGGCGGGGATCCATAACCACAACGGTTCAGGAAGAGGTGAGCCGCGTCACATCTCTTTCCTGCACCGTCAGCGTTTATGGATTCCCGCCTGCGCGGGAATGACAGTGTCGCTTTACCAGCTCTCTATTCGGCTTACGATCCCGGATCTTCGCTGCGCTTCGTCCGGGATGACGTTGCGGAAATGCCGCTCAACGGATTCCCCTCATCCCACCCGTAGCGGATCGTATCGAAGCGCATCGAGCGCGCATCGACCATCAGGAGGCGCCCGACGAGGCTTTCTCCGAAGCCTACGATCTCCCGGATCACCTCCATCGCCATCAGGCTGCCCATGACGCCCGCGAGAGCCCCGAGAACGCCGGCTTCCGCGCAGGTCGGGATGGCTCCCGGCGGGGGCGGGGAAGGGAAGAGGCAGCGATAGGTGGGGTTCGGCCGCCCGTCAGGGCCTGTTTCGTGCGCCCGGATCGTTGTGAGAGAACCGTCGAACTGGCCTAGAGCTGCCGTGACCAAGGGCTTCTGCTCGAAAAAGCAGGCATCCGAGACCGCATAGCGGGTGTCGAAATTGTCCGAACCGTCGGCAACGACATCATAGCGGCCGATCAAGGCGCGGGCATTCTCCGCCGTGAGCCGGAGGTTGTGGGTCTCTACCGCAACGTAAGGGTTGAGGCGCAGCACGGCTTCCGCTGCACTCTCGACCTTGGGGATCCCGACATCGGGCGTTCCATGGACCACCTGCCGCTGCAGGTTGGAGAGCGACACCGCATCGTTATCCACAAGCCCGAGGGTGCCGATCCCGGCCGCTGCCAGGTACTGGACGAGGGGCGCTCCCAGGCCTCCGACGCCGATCACGAGCACGCGGGCGCGCTTGAGCTTCAACTGCCCAGGGCCTCCCACGTCCCGGAGGACGAGGTGGCGGGCGTAACGGTCGATTTCGTCAGGGGTCAGGGACATGGGGCGAGATTAAACCGAAGGAGCCGGCCATCAACTATTCCTTGAAGGATGATAACATCCGGCCTTGACAGAGACCTTGGCGTCGTGACCCTTCCCATGCCATCGTCAAGGGGCAACCGGAACCAATCCGGCGTCTAACAGGGAACAAAGCCGATGACAGTAACCAAGTTCGGCCTCGCGCTCGCGGGCCTCGCCTTCTCCGCCACGGCTGCCTTTGCGCAGCAGGCGGCCTTCAAGCCCGCCGTCGTCTACGATCTGGGCGGAAAGTTCGACAAATCCTTCAACGAAGGCGTTCACATGGGCGCCGAGAAGTTCAAGAAGGACACGGGCACCGATTACCGCGATTTCGAGCCGCAGAACGACGCCCAGCGCGAGCAGGCCCTGCGCCGCTTCGCCAAGGACGGCTTCTCGCCGATCGTGGCCGTCGGCTTTTCCCAGGAAACCGCACTGAAGAAGGTGGCCGAGGAATTCCCGAACACCCAGTTCGCCATCATCGACGCGGTGGTCGAGAAGCCGAACGTGCAGTCCATCGTGTTCAAGGAGCACGAAGGCTCGTTCCTGGTCGGCCTGCTCGCTGCGAAGGCCTCCAAGTCCGGCAAGGTCGGCTTCGTGGGCGGCATGGACATCCCGCTCATCCGCAAGTTCGCCTGCGGCTACGTCCAGGGCGTCAAGTACGCCAACAAGGACGCCGAGGTGTTCCAGAACATGACCGGCACCACGGGTGCGGCCTGGAACGACCCCGTGAAGGGCGGCGAACTCGCCAAGGGCCAGATCTCCCGCGGCGCGGACGTGATCTACCATGCCGCAGGCGGCACGGGCGTGGGCGTCCTGCGTGCTACCGCTGACGCGGGCAAGCTCGGCATCGGCGTCGATTCCAACCAGAACGGCCTGCATCCGGGCAAGGTGCTGACCTCCATGGTCAAGCGCGTGGACGTCGCCACCTACAACGCCTTCGACCAGGCCAAGAAGGGCACCTTCAAGGGCGGCATCCAGATCCTGGGTCTCGCGCAGGACGGCGTGGCCTGGGCTCTCGACGACAACAACAAGTCGCTGATCACGGCCGACATGAAGGCCGCCGCCGACAAGGCTGCCGCCGAGATCAAGGCCGGCACGATCAAGGTTCACGACTACATGTCGGACTCCAAGTGCCCGATGTAAGCTGACAATCCGATCCGGCCGCAGGCGTCTCTGAAGGGACCCTGCGGCCGTTTCTGTTTTTAGGTTCGGTCGTTTTCCGATAAGATCCGCCCGTTTTTCCTTGCTGGACAACCCCTAGAGGCCGATGTCTCCCGCCATTGAACTCATCGCCATCAACAAGAGCTTCGGCGCCGTTCACGCCAACAAGGACGTGAACCTGCGCGTCGAGGGCGGCACGATCCACGGCATCGTCGGCGAGAACGGTGCGGGCAAGTCGACGCTCATGTCGATCCTCTACGGTTTCTACGAAGCGGATTCCGGCGAGATCCGCGTGAACGGCGCTCCCACGCGCATCCGCTCCTCCAACGATGCGATCCAGGCCGGCATCGGCATGGTTCACCAGCACTTCATGCTGGTCGAGCCGCTCACCGTGGTCGAGAACGTGATGCTCGGCGCCGAGGGCGGCGCCATGCTGCGCGCGGGCGAAGCCAAGGTGCGCAAGGAGCTTGCGCGGCTGGCGAAAGATTACGGCCTCGAGATCGACATGGACGCTACGGTCGGCGATCTTTCAGTCGGTCTTCAGCAGCGCGTGGAAATTCTGAAAGCTCTCTATCGCGGCGCGGACATTCTCATTCTCGACGAGCCGACCGCCGTGCTCACGCCTCCGGAAGCGGACGCGCTCTTCGATCTGCTCCGCTCCCTGAAGCAGCAGGGCAAGACCGTCATTCTCATCACGCACAAGCTGCGCGAGATCATGGCGATCACGGATCGCGTGTCCGTCATGCGCCGCGGCGAGATGGTGGCGACCGTCGAGACGGCGAACACCTCGCCTCCGGAGCTTGCCGAGCTGATGGTGGGACGCCGCGTTCTGCTGCGCGTCGAGAAAACCGAGAGGACGCCCGGGGCTCCTGTGCTCGAAGTGCAGAACCTCTCTGTGGTCGATGCACGCGGCGTGCTGCGCGTGGCGAATGTTTCTCTGACCGTGCATGCAGGCGAGATCGTCGGAATTGCGGGCGTTGCCGGTAACGGTCAGAGCGAGCTTCTTGAAGCGATCGCCGGCATGCGCCGGCCCGTGCTCGGATCCATGCGCCTCGAAGGACGGAATGTGGGCGCGGCCGATCACAATCCGCACGAGATGCGCCAACGCGGCCTGCTGCATGTGCCCGAAGATCGTCTGCGCATGGGCCTCGTTCCGGCTTTTCCCGCTTTCGAGAGCGCCATCCTCGGCTTCAGCGATGAGCCGCAGCTCGGCCGTGGGCCGATCCTCGATCATGAACGCCTCGTTGCTGATCTCGCGAGGAAGATGGAGCAGTACGATGTGCGCCCGCCTGCACCGCGCCTGAAGACCTCCAACTTCTCCGGCGGCAATCAGCAGAAGATCGTGCTGGCGCGCGAGATCGAGCGGAATCCGAAAGTGCTTCTCGTCGGCCAGCCAACGCGCGGCGTGGATATCGGCGCCATCGAGTTCATTCACCGTCGTCTGATTGCGCTGCGTGACGCAGGCGTGGGTATCCTGCTCGTGTCGGTGGAGCTCGACGAGATCATGCATCTCTCCGACCGCATCCTCACCATGTGCGGCGGCAAGATCACCGGTGAGCGTAAGGCTTCTGAGACCAACGAGCAGGATCTGGGCCTGCTCATGGCCGGTGTGACGGACGAGGCCGCCTGATGCAGCCTCGCTTGTCACTCGTCACGCTCGGCGTTGCGGATCTGGCCAGGTCCCGCGCCTTTTACGAGGCCTGGGGCTGGAAGGCTTCTTCCGCGAGCCAGCCTGGCATCGTCTTCTTCCAGGCGAACGGCCTGGCGTTGGCGCTGTTCGGGCGTTCCGCCCTCGCTGAGGACGCAGGCGTGGAGGACAGGCCCACGGGCTTTGCCGCCATCACGCTCGCCTACAACGCACGCTCCAAGCAGGAAGCGGACGAGGTCTATGCCAGCGCCGTCGCTGCGGGCGCGCGCGCCGTGAAGCCGCTGCAGGATGTATTCTGGGGCGGCTATTCAGGCTATTTCGCCGATCCTGACGGGCACCTCTGGGAGGTGGCCTGGAATCCCTTTTTCCCTCTCGACGAACAGGGCCACCTGTTCCTGCCGGATCAAGTCCCGTGAGTGCTCCTATTGAAATGCCCAAATGGGCCGACACAATTCTCGTGCCCGCTGTCTCCGTCGTGGCCGCGTTCCTGATCGCCGGTCTCGTGGTGCTCAGCATCGGCGAGAACCCGCTGACAGCCACGCGCTACCTGCTGCAGGGAAGCATCGGTACGGGGGAGGGCTTGGGCTTCACCCTGTTTTACGCGACCGACTTCATTTTCGTCGGATTGGCCGTGGCGGTCGCCTATCATGCGGGCCTCTTCAACATTGGCGGCGAAGGACAGGCGACGCTGGCGGGCCTCGGCATCGCGCTGGCGCTCAACAACCTCGCCTTCCTTCCGGGCTTCCTGCTCATCCCCATCGGCATCATCGCTGCCGCCGCCTTCGGTGCCGCCTGGGCCGCAATTCCTGGTTATCTGCAGGCCAAGCGCGGCAGCCACATCGTGATCACGACAATCATGTTCAACTGGCTGGCGAGTGTGCTCATCGTCTATCTGCTGGTGAACGTGCTGCGTGAGCCGCAATCCATGAATCCGGAGACGCGCGCTTTCCCCGACGCATCGCATATTCCCTTCATGCACGATGTGTTCGCCTGGTTCGGGATCAAGATCCCGTCCTCCCAGCTCAACCTCACCTTCGTTCTGGCGCTGATCTCGGCCTATTGCATCTGGCTGCTCATCTACCGCTCGCGCCTGGGCTATGCGATCCGCGTGGTGGGCTCGAATCCCACAGCCGCGGTCTATGCGGGCATTTCGCCGGCGCGCATCACCATCATCGCCATGGTGCTGTCCGGCGCGCTCGCAGGCGGCCTCGCGGTCAACGAACTCATGGGCTACCAGCATCGCCTGTTGCTCGAGTTCACGTCCGGCTACGGCTTCGTCGGCATTGCCGTCGCACTCATGGGACGCGCCCATCCCGTGGGCATTATCCTGGCCTCGCTCCTGTTCGGCATTCTCTATCAGGGCGGCGCGGAGCTCGCCTTCGAGCAGCCTGCCATCACCCGCGACATGGTGGTGGTGATCGGCGGCATCATCATTCTGTTCGCTGGTGCGCTGGACGGTCTCTTCCGCCGTCTCGTAGCGCAGCTTTTATCGCGCCCTAAGCTGGTGGGAGCGTAAGCATGGATCTCGGCATCATCGCGACGATCTTCGACTCGGCGCTTCGCCTCTCCATTCCACTCCTGGCGGCTTGTCTGGCGGGCCTCTGGTCCGAGCGCTCAGGCGTGGTGGATATCGGCCTCGAAGGCAAGATGCTGGTGTCAGCCTTTGCCGCGGCAGCCGCCGCTTACGCGTTCGGTTCCGCATGGGTCGGGCTTGTCTTCGGCATCTTTGCGTCCGTGGCCTTCGGGCTCATCCACGGCTTCGCCTCGATCAGCCAGCGGGGCAATCAGATCGTGTCGGGCGTTGCCATCAACATGCTGGCGGCGGGCCTCACGGCCATTGTCGGCAATGCGTGGTACGGGCAGGGCGGCCGTACGCCTCCGCTGGAGGGCATGCAGCGGTTCGACGGCATTCTCTTCGGACACTCGGTTCTGGTCTATGTGGTGCTGCTCGCGGTGCCGCTGACCTGGTTCATCCTCGGGCGCACGCGCTTCGGCCTTCGCCTGCGCGCGGTCGGCGAGAATCCCGCAGCTGTTGATACGGCCGGCATTTCGGTGACGGGCCTGCGCTACTCGGCGGTGGTGATCGGCGGCATTCTGTGCGGCATCGGCGGTGTCTATCTCTCCGTCGGACAGGCGGCGGGCTTCCTTCCCAACATGACGGCGGGGCGCGGCTTCATCGCGCTCGCAGCGCTCATCTTCGCCAAGTGGCGTGCATGGCCTGCGCTTGGCGCCTGCTTCCTTTTCGGTCTGCTCGACGCCATTGCCAACCAACTCCAGGGCCTCTTCATTCCAGGAATCGGCGAGGTTCCCGTGCAGGCGATCCAGGCGCTGCCCTATCTCATGACGGTGATCCTGCTCGCCGGTGTCATCGGCAAGGCCATTCCGCCGCGTGCAGCCGGCATGCCTTATGTGAAGGAGCGTTGATCATGGCATCTCTCGACACGCTTTTCGAGGCGGCGAAGACGATTCAGGCCAAGGCCTATGCGCCGTATTCACGCTTCAAGGTGGGGGCAGCCATCGTGACGCCCGAAGGCAAGGTCTTCACCGGCTGCAACGTGGAGAACGCAGCCTATCCGGTTGGGTCCTGCGCGGAAGCCGGGGCCATTTCGGCGATGATCGCTGGCGGCGCGAGCCGCATCGGCGAAATCGTGGTGATGGGCGAGGGCGAGCATCTCGTTACGCCCTGCGGTGGCTGCCGCCAGCGCATCCGCGAATTCGCTGCGCCCGACACCAAGATCCATATCGCGGGCCCTGAGGGCATCCGCAAGAGTTTTACCCTGGATGAGCTGTTGCCCTTCTCGTTCGGGCCCGACAACCTGACGGACATATAAGAGACGTTTCATGCAGCAGAACGCTCAAGAGGCCGCCGAATTCGTGCGAGCCCGCGGCTTCGACAGCCGCTTCGACGCCGCCTTCGTGCTCGGCACCGGTCTCGGCCCCCTGGTCGATGAGCTGAGCGATGCGGTGACCCTGGCCTATGCCGACATTCCTCACTTCCCGAGGAGCGGCGTGTCAGGCCATGCAGGCAAGCTCGTGGCAGGCACTCTCGAAGGCAAGCGCGTTCTCCTGTTCCAGGGCCGCGCGCATTACTACGAAACCGGCGATGCGGGCGCGATGCGTTTGCCCGTGGCCTTCGTGAAGGAACTCGGCATCCCGGTTTTCGTCGCGACCAATGCGGCAGGCTCGGTTCGTGCCTCGATCCGCCCCGGCAGTCTTGTCGCGATCAACGATCATCTCAACCTCTCCGGCGCGAATCCGCTCCTGCGCGATCACACGGAAGGCCGCTTCGTGTCCTTGACGGATGCCTACGATCCCGCTTTGCGTGAGGTTCTGCAGCGCGCGGCGAAGAGGAGCGGCGTCGATCTGCCGGAAGGTGTCTATGCATGGCTCTCCGGTCCCAGCTTCGAGACACCGGCCGAAATCAGGATGGTGCAGATCCTCGGCGGCGATCTCGTAGGCATGTCGACCGTGCCGGAAGTGATCCTCGCGCGCTATTACGGGCTGCGGGTTGCTGCAATCTCCGTCGTCACCAATCTCGCTGCCGGGATCGAGGGCGCCTCGCCCTCACATCAGGAAACCAAGGATACGGCGGCGGAGGCATCCGAAAAGTTCAAGCGTCTCATCCGTTCCTTCGTCGCGGAGCTTTGATAACATGTCCGACGCACACATCGCACAGCGCGCTCTGCGTTGCCTCGACCTCACCGATCTCACGGACAATTGCACCGATCATGCGATCGACGCGCTCTGCAAGAAGGCGCTCGATTCGCATGGACCTGTGGCGGCGGTCTGCGTATGGCCGCAATTCGTGAGGCGTGCGCAGGACGGCCTCAAAGGCTCGTCCGTGCGCATTGCGACTGTCGTGAACTTTCCTGCAGGGGGCGAGGAGGTGGATCGCGTTGCTGACGATGTGCAGGAAGCTCTCTCCGACGGCGCGAACGAGATCGACCTCGTGCTTCCCTATAATGCCGTAAGTCGCGGCGACCTGAGCATTGCGGCCGAGATGGTGGAAGCCGTGCGCGATCTCGTCGACCAGGACCGCCTTCTCAAGGTCATCCTGGAGACGGGCGAGTTGAAGGATTCAGAGCTCATCGCAACGGCAAGCCGCCTAGCGATCGAGGCAGGCGCCGATTTCATCAAGACCTCGACCGGCAAGACACCTGTTTCAGCGACGCCGGAAGCGGCGGAGATCATGCTGAACACCATCAAGGCATCCGGCCGCAATGTGGGGCTCAAGCCCTCGGGCGGCATCCGCACGGTCGCCGATGCGAAGCTCTATCTCGACCTGGCGGACCGCATCATGGGCGCAGGCTGGGCGACGCCGCAGACATTTCGCATCGGCGCGAGCAGCGTCTACGACGCGCTGATCGCAGCCATCGAAGGGCGCAATGGCGCTGCCGCGACCGGAGCCTACTGACATGACGCTTCTTCCGCAGGAAATCATCCGCCGCAAACGCGACGGCGGCACGCTGGATGCAGCCGAGATCGAAAGCTTCATTCAGGGTCTCACTTCAGGCGCCGTTTCCGAAGGACAGGCGGCCTCCTTCGCCATGGCCGTCTTCTTCCGCGGTCTCTCCGTTCCCGAGCGCGTGGCGCTGACGCGGGCCATGATGAATTCGGGCGAGGTGCTGACATGGGACCTGCCCGGTCCCGTGCTCGACAAGCACTCCACCGGCGGCGTCGGCGATACGGTGAGCCTGGCGCTCGGCCCGGCTGTGGCCGCCTGCGGCGGCTATGTGCCGATGATCTCCGGGCGTGGCCTCGGGCATACCGGCGGCACGCTCGACAAGTTCGACTCCATCCCCGGCTACGTCACGCAGCCCGATATCGACACGTTCCGGCGTGTGACACGCGAGGTGGGCTGCGCCATCATCGGCCAGACGGCCGATCTCGCGCCGGCCGACAAGCGCCTCTACGCCATCCGCGACGTGACGGCGACGGTGGAATCCATCGATCTCATCACGGCGTCCATTCTCTCGAAGAAACTGTCCGCCGGCCTGCAGGGCCTCGTGATGGACGTGAAGTTCGGCTCCGGCGCGTTCATGGACAACGCGAAGGATGCGCGTGCCCTCGCCGAGAGCCTTGTTCTCGTCGCTAATGGCGCCGGCCTGCCCACAAGCGCGCTCCTCACCGATATGAACCAACCGCTCGCATCTGCCGCAGGCAACGCCGTCGAGATGGCCTATGCGGTCGATTATCTCACCGGCCGCAGGCGCGAGCAGCGCTTCCACGAAGTGACGGTGGAGCTTTCCGCCGAGATGCTCGTGCTCGGCAAGATCGCACCCGATATCGGCGAGGCCCGAGCAAAAGTGGAACGCGCCATTTCCTCCGGCAAGGCGGCCGAGGTTTTCCAGCGCATGGTGACGGCGCTCGGCGGTCCTGCGGATTTCCTGGAGAACCATGAGAAGCATTTGCAGGCGGCACCCGTGATCCGTCCCATTCACGCTGAGCGCTCCGGCATCGTGCAGAGCATCGCGACCCGCGACGTGGGCGTTGCCGTCGTGGCGCTCGGCGGCGGGCGCACACGCCCGCAGGACCCGATCGATCATGCGGTTGGCCTCACGCAGCTCGCCGAGATCGGCGAGACGGTGGATGCAAGCCGTCCGCTTGCCATCGTACATGCGCGCAGCGAGGAGGCTGCTCGCGAAGCAGAGCGCATGGTGCGCGCGGCCTATCATCTCGGCGATGCGAAAGCCGCACCTGGCGCGCTGGTCCTCGAACGTATTGGAGCCGCATCGTGAGCCTGCTCGTTGCCGTCACCTGGGAGACGCAGCCGTGGGTGGAGCGCTTCACGCGTCACTTGCCTGGCCGCGAGATCGTGGTGCTGGGCGAGGATTTCGACAGGAGCCGGATCCGCTATGTGGCGACCTGGGGGCCGAAGCCCGGCAGCCTGGACAACCTGCCGAACCTGGAAGCGATCTTCTCGCTCGGCGCAGGCGTCGATCATCTGATGGGCTACCCGAATCTGCCGACCGTGCCGATCGTGCGCGTGGCGCAGGACGATCTGACTCATCGCATGAGCGAATATATGGTCATGCATTGCCTCATGTATCTGCGCGATCATGCACGCTTTGCCGAAGCGCAGCGCGCCAAGCGCTGGGAGCCGGACCGCGCTCCGCCGATCGCAGGCGATGTGCGCGTCGGCATCATGGGGTTCGGCGTGCTGGGGCAGGATGCTGCCAGAAAGCTCAAGATGATGGGGTTCGATGTGGCGGGCTGGAGCCGCACGCCGAAGAGGATCGAGGGCTTCACGGTCTATTCCGGCGAAAATGGGCTCGACGCGTTCCTCGCACGCACAGACATTCTCATCGTTCTCGTTCCCCTCACGCCGGAGACCCGCGGCATTCTCAACCGTCAACTCTTCAGGAAGCTCGCGCAGGATGGCCGGCTCGGCGGTCCCGTTCTCATCAACGCGGGCCGTGGCGGCCTGCAGGTCGAGGAGGACATCCTCAGCTGCCTCGGTGACGGGACGCTGAAGGCGGCAACGCTCGACGTATTCGAGAAGGAGCCGCTGCCGGAATCGTCTCCGCTCTGGACCCATCCACGCGTGACCATCACGCCGCACAACGCGGCCGTGAGCGAGCCCGAGGCGACGGCGCGCTACATCGCCAGGCAGATCCTCCGCCACGAGGCCGGAGAGCCGTTCGAGAACGTGGTGGATCCGGCGCGGGGCTATTGAGCGCGTGGGGTACTAGACCATCCCATAGCCATGAAGGCCGTCCCACAGTAGCTTGAGGGCTGTGATGGTGAGAAGGGTATAGCAGAGGCGGTAGAGCTGTTTCTGGTCCAAGCGCTCATGCAAGGCATATCCAGCCCATACACCTATGGGGATGATGGGGAGGCACAAACCCATCAAGATCCAAAGCTCCGTGCTTGGCTTGGCCAGTGCGAGCCATGGCGCAGCCTTCATCAGGTTCCCGGCCGCAAAGAAGCTGCTGCTGGTTCCTGCATAGACTGCTTTCGAAAGGCCGAGCGGGAGAAGATACATCGCGACTGGCGGGCCGCCTGAATGCGCCATCATGGATGAAATGCCGGATGCGGTTCCCGCGACTACGGCTTTGATTGTGGAACGGGGTCGTTGAACGATCTTGCCGCCGCCGCGAAACCATAAAGCGGTGAAAGCCAGAGTAATCGTTGCGATGACAATCGCCACCATACTGCGGTCGATCACCTTCAGCAGCAGGAAGCCCACCGCCGTGCCGGCCGCAAGACCAGGGAGGAGCAAAGCGAGGTCGATCTTCGACCAAGTGCTCGGACGCCAATAGTAGAGCGCCACCATATCCATCAGCACGAAGAGGGGCGCGAGCATTGCGCCGGCGCTGATGGGATCCATCACCAGGGATAAAACTGGGATGCCGACAATAGCGATGCCACCGCCGAAGGCGCCCTTCATGAAAGCGATGAGAAAGACTCCAAAACCTGCCACGAGCAGCACGGACAGGTCAGGCAGGCAGCTCATCGGAGATTACAGGCGCTTGATCGCGCTGATCGGGCCGTAGCTCGTCCTGCGGATGCGCTCCTCAGCGACCGACAGGGGCTCGATCATCACGGTCATGCTGTGGCCCGTGGCGTGGATGAAGTTCGTCTCATCCATCATCAGGCCCACATGGCCTTTCCAGAACACGAGATCGCCGCGCTTCAGACCGCTGAGATCCGGCTTTACCTCCACAGGATTTCCGAGCTCGCGCTCCTGCATGTCGCTGTCGCGCGGCGCCTTGATCCCGGCGGCTGTCAGCACGGTCTGCGCGAGCCCTGAGCAGTCGATGCCGAGGCTGGTCCTGCCGCCCCAGAGATAGGGCGTGTGCAGGAAGCGTTCGGCCACGCTCACATAATCCGCCTCACGAGCGTCGATGTCGGCCAGGTGCGGAGCATAGACCCAGCCGCCATCGGCCAGCTGTGCATAATCGCCCTGCGTGCCGATCACGGCCACCTTCGAGTTCATGGTCAGAAGATCGGTATGCGGCAGCTTCAGGTTCGGGCCGGGATAGATGAAGGTGCGGATCGCCGCGACCCTGTGCGTCGCCTGCCGCCCGGGCTCGCCCAGGACGACGCTCGGCAGATAGCCCACATAGCCGTCGTCGTGCAGCTGCACCCAGGCCCAGCCCTCATGCTCGTCGTATACGGTCACGGCCTCGCCGTAGATCGCCTGCGTATCCATGGGAGCCTCCCGCGAGGGATGGCGGTGCAGGGGAGCGAAGGAGGCAACCACGCGCTTGACCGTTCCGGTGGCGAAGCGCTCGGCCTCGACCTGCCCGCGAAGCTTCTCGTCCGCCAAGTCGGCGCGGACGGGGGTGATGCGGCGGTCGAAACTCATCGGGGCAGCTCCTTGGCACGGGCGGTGATCATATCTCCTAGCCGTTCCACGGCCAAAGCACCAGCGACCGTGCGTCTCAGGACGCGTAGCGCTTCTTCAGAAGTGCATACATCAGCCGCGCGGCCTGAACCTCGCCGCCTTCCGGCCGGCCCGGGCGCGACGAGGGGTTCCAGGCGAAGATGTCGAAATGCACATGCGCCTTGGCGTCGGATACGAAGCGGCGCAGGAACAGGGCGGCGGTGATGGAGCCCGCCATCGGCCCGCCCGTATTGTTCATGTCCGCATATTTCGAGTCGAGCTGGCTCTGATAAGGCGCCCAGAGCGGCAGGCGCCACACGGGGTCGTTGACCTCCAGGCCCGTGCGGGCGATCTCGGCGGCGAGGTCCTCGTCATCGGTGTAGAAGGGCGGCAGCTCGGGGCCGAGGGCCACGCGGGCCGCACCGGTGAGCGTTGCGAAATCGACGATGAGGTCCGGCTTCTCCTCATCCGCGAGTGCCAGCGCATCGGCGAGGATGAGGCGGCCCTCCGCATCCGTGTTGCCGATCTCGACCGTGATCCCTTTACGGCTGTTGAGGATGTCGCCGGGGCGGAAGGCGTTGCTCGAAATGGAGTTCTCGACGGCGGGGATGAGCACGCGCAGTCGCACGGGCAGTCTCGCGCCCATGATCATGTCGGCGAGGGCGAGCGTTGCCGCTGCACCACCCATGTCCTTGCGCATCAGGAGCATGGAGGATGAAGGCTTGATGTCGAGGCCGCCGGTGTCGAAGGCGACGCCCTTGCCGACGAGCGTGATGCGCGGGGCGTTCGCATCGCCCCAGGTGAAGTCGATGAGGCGCGGCGGCGTCGCCGAGGCGCGGCCCACAGCGTGGATCATCGGAAAGTTCTGCTTCAGGAGATCGTCGTCGACGATGCTGGTGAATGTTGCGCCATGAGCCTCCGCAACCTGACGCGCGGCAGCCTCGATGCCGTCAGGACCGAGGTCGCTCGTCGGTGTGTTGACGAGATCGCGGCTGCGGAACACGGCATGAGCAATACGCGTCACCTCCTCCGCATCGACGCCCTCCGGCGTGACGAGGCGAACGGATTTTTCGGCACGCTTGCGATAGCGGTTGAAGCTGTAGGATCCGAGAATCCACGCGAGCGTGGCGAGCGCTGGGTCCGGCGCATCCGTTTCGAAGCGGTAGACGCCCTCGGGGAGGATCGTCGGAAGCTTGCCGACGGCAAAGGGATCGCGTTGCCTGGAGTCGTCGCCTGAAAGGCCGAAGGCAACGCCGGACAGATTGCCGTCGGCATCCGGCAGCAGGCAGTGGCTGCCCGCCTTTCCGTCGAAGCCCTGCGCCTTCGCAAAGCCCTGCGCGACCTTCGGCAATTGCGACGAGATGCTGCCCCAGGTGCTTTCCGTCACGAGCCAGATCGGAAGCGAGGTCTCGGTGGACGTGGCGAGAAGGGCGTGGGGCATGTGGGCTGACCTAAAGATTGTGAAGGCGACCGAAGTGACGTTTTAGGGATGAATGCGCCGCTGTCATCCTGGGGCTGCAGAGCGGAACCCGGGATTGGGTGATAAGTCAAGCATCTGAACCACCTCCGTCATTCCCGCGAATGCGGACCCGAAGGACCGCGCCGGAGGCGTGGAAATCCATATCCGCCAAAAGTGCAGAATATAGCTGATCGGATCCAATGCCTTCTGGCAAACGTCGTGGTTATGGATCCCCGCCTGCGCGGGGATGACACCGTTGCGGGTCCAGTGCTCTTTTCTCAGCACGATCCCGGATCTTAGTTGCGCTCCGCCCGGGATGACGCTGTCTTTCATGGTGCTGAGTGCTGGCGCACGATCCGTGCGAGACCTGCAAGAAGAGCCTGCTGCGGAACCTTCAGTTCGGCCTTGATGCCATGGCGTGCGAGGGCGTGAACATAAAGATCCGCGCGAGCCTGATCGGCGAGGATCGTCACGGAGGAGGGGCGGCCGAACTGCGCGAGCGCACCGCTGATCTCGTCGCCTGTGAGCAGGCCTGAGAGATAGGGCGCCAGAAGATTGCTCGCCATGCGCCCGGACACCACCGCGGCACGCGCACCGAACAGAAGGTGGAGCAGGCCGACGCCGCTCGCTCCGTTGTTTCGCTCCGCTGCGTCGAGGCCCATGTCGAAGCCCTTCTGATCGGACGGTTCCGTCGCCGGTCGCCCGATCATGGAATGCTCGCGCAGGAGCGCGTACATCTCGCCCGTCATGAAGGTGGCGAAACGCTCGATGCGGCCGCCACGGATGAGGATCCATTTCGGGTGCGTGCCTGCCGAGCAGACGAGACCGTCCTCGACACCTGCGCCAAGGGCCAGGGTTTCCTCCCCGCGCATCACGTCAGCGGCGCCGGGAGCAGGCTCGCAGAAAAGGCCGGGAATGATGTGGCCCTTGCGGCCATTATCAAGGTCGACGGGCACGAGGGCCTGCGCAATCTCCGCCGGGCCTGCGGGGCAGGAGGCATAGGGCGCCTCCACCCAACCCTCGCGGCTGCCGACCATGCCGACGAGCAGCACTGGCGCGTTCGGCTCGGCCTGCAGCCAGTGTCCGCATTGCTTCAGGAAAACGTCCCGGTGCTGGCCCTTTTGCAGGGCGGAAACGCCTTCGTCCGACGAGACCTGATCGAGAATGGCTTCGTTCTCGATCAGATAACCGCGAAAGCGGGTCGTTCCCCAGTCGGCGACGATGAAGCGCAAGATCTTGATCCCTGTTTGGCCAGAAACACAGCGCTAACAGCGCTGGCGTTCAGCGCGTTCCGTACATGCGGTCGCCGGCGTCACCCAGACCCGGCACGATGTAGCCGTGATCGTTCAGACGCTCGTCGATGGAGGCCGTCCAGATATGCACGTCGGGATGTGCGCCGCGCAGCTTCTCGATGCCTTCGGGTGCGGCGAGCAGGCAGACGAAGCGAAGATCCTTCGCGCCGCGTTCCTTCAGGCGGTCGATGGCGGCCACGGCCGAGTTGGCGGTGGCGAGCATCGGATCGAGCACCAGCACCATACGGTCGGCGAGATCGGACGGAGCCTTGAAATAATATTCCACCGCCTGGAGCGATTCCGGATCGCGGTAGAGGCCGATATGGGCCACGCGGGCGGCGGGAACGAGGGTGAGCATGCCGTCCAGAAAGCCGACGCCCGCTCGGAGAATGGGGGCGAAGACGAGCTTCTTGCCAGCGATCTGGACGCCTTCCATCTTGGTCAGCGGCGTCTCGATCTCGATGCGCTCCATCGGCAGATTGCGGGTAACCTCGTAGCAGAGGAGCATGCCGATCTCGTTGAGGAGCTGGCGGAAGCCTTTCGTGGAGCGCTGCTTGTCCCGCATCAGGGTCAGCTTGTGCTGGACCAGCGGATGATCGACCACCGTCACGCCATCCATGCTTCTTCCTCCCTGGGTCGTCATAGGCTCAATCATCAAAACACCGTTCCGTCACTGATCACGCTGAGAGGCGGCGAACCATCGCCGCGCTTCTCCTTGGCCAATCTGCGCCCCGTCGCCCAAGTGCCGCCTTCGAGCGCCTTCGCGAGGGGAAAGTTCTCGGCCGTAAACCCGAGCCGGGCGCGGATGGGATCGGCAATGCGGTCCAAAAGGGCAACCGTCAAGGCCCGCCACTCCACCACGAGGGGAGAATCCACCGCATGTGCCGTTTTCGCGTCCTCCGGGTTTTTCAGAGCGATCACGCCCGTGTCGAGGAAAAGGCCGCCATTGCGATACTCCGGCAGGCCCGTCAGTCCATTCACGTCCGTCACGGTGTAACCGGCCCATTCCAGGGGCTCGATCAGCGAGTAGGAGAGCCACTGGGAGAGCTTGTGGAAGGGGATCAGCCCCTCGGTGGCATCCGGCGCTTCCACCAGCGGGTGACGCCAGGTATCGCCGAGATCGACGCTACCCAGGGTGATGCGGCCCGGCCAGATCGGCCCCAGATGCGTCAGGAGCGCCTCCAGGATCGAGGTTGCCTTGATGGTATCCCCCTTGGCGGTGGCCACAATCACGTCGACGAGGCCGCCGGGGCGGGGATCGTCCACCTGCCCGAAGATGTCCGGGTTGGTGGCCACCACGCGCCCGAGCCGGTTGAGAAGCGCGGCGCGGCCCTCCAGGCCCACGAGAGGGTTGTCGGCGGAAACCTGAAAGCCCTCGGCCAAGTCCTCGGGAGTAAGCGCCATCAGCACATCCGCATCAACCCGGAAGGGATCTTCGGGCCGTGACGAGAAGGCGCCACCCACGAACATGTCGAAGCTCGCGACGGCGAGGCCTTCGGAGCGGGCGTAGGTCTCGTCCGTGCGACCCTCCCGATAACGCCATTGCGGACCGGCACCCGCATCGAGCAGCACCGAGACGATAGCGAGGTCGAAGGCGGAGCGCGCCATGTCTCCCGCGCTTTCCCACGGAGCTCCATGCATCACCGCATCCCAGCGGTCATGGCCGCCTGCCGAAAAGTGCCGCCAGCGGGCGTGGAAAGGGATGTCGAGAGAAGGATAGGCCTCGCGGATCGTGGCTACGACTTCGTCGGCACAGGCCTCCAGGCGACTCAAGTCGACCGTGAAATGCTGCAGGCGATCCTCCAGACCGGCCTTGAGAAGCTGGTGCGATCGCTCGCGCACCGCCGTTGCGGTCAGAAGGGTGCGGGCGGCTTTGGTCTCGGTGGAGGAATTAGGCTGATCCGTCACGCAGGGCTCCGGTGCTCTTGGGGACAAGAGCGATAGCATAGTCTCAACTGGGCCAGCACTCGCAAGCCCAGCCGGTTGTGGAGAAGGTTAAAAGCGTTCGAGGTCGCGGCCCTTCACCTTGTCCAGTTCCGCCGTATCGGGAGGCCCGTCCGGCGTGTAATAGCCGGCAGCCTTCTTGGCTTCGATTTCCACCTGCGCATCAGGCGGCACGAGTTCCGGTGGAATCGGCACGCGCTCCACCACCTCGATGCCGGAGCCGGTGATGGCGTCGTACTTCATGTTCGACATGGACATGAGCCGATCGATGCGGCGGATCCCGAGCCAGTGCAGCACATCGGGCATGAGCTGCTGGAAGCGCGCATCCTGTACGCCCGCCACGCATTCCGTGCGCTCGAAATAGGTGGCGGCGGAATCGCCGCCTTCCTGGCGCTTGCGCGCATTGTAGACGAGGAACTTGGTGACTTCGCCAAGGGCGCGGCCTTCCTTGCGGTTATAGGCGATGACGCCGACACCGCCGTCCTGCGCTTGCCTGACGCATTCCTCAATGCCGTGCACGAGATAGGGGCGGCACGTGCAGATGTCGGAGCCGAACACGTCGGATCCGTTGCATTCGTCGTGCACACGGCAGGCGATGCGCGTTTTCGGGTCGCTCAAGCGCGCCACATCGCCCACCACATATACGGTGGTATTGCCGATGGGCGGCAGGAACACGCTCATGTCGGGGCGCGTCACGAGCTCCGGGAACATGCCGCCGGTCTGCTCGAACAATATGCGGCGCAGATCGCCTTCCGTGCAGCCGAAGCGTTCTGCGATGCCCGGCAGATACCACACGGGGTCGACCGCGATCTTCGTGACTGAGATGTCGCCGGATTCGTGCAGGAACCCGCCATCGGCCGTCAGGCGCTTCGCGCCCATGGCGGCGAGGATTTCCGGCATGTTGAGGCGCGCCTTCGTCACCGCGATGGAGGGGCGAATGTCGAGACCGCCGGCGATGTCGTCCGCGAAAGCCTGTCCCACCAGATGGCCCCACGGGTCGAGGGACACGATCTTATCCTTCTCGAACCATTGCGGGTGCGGACCGATCTCGGCCGTGGGATGCGTGTTATGCAGATCGGGTCTCGCGAGCGGATTGAGCGCACGGGCGGAGATCGCCAGCGCCCGATAAAGAGAATAGGAGCCGCCATGGGCCCCGATCACGTTACGGTCGCCTGGATTGGTCACGGTTCCGATGATCGGTCCGCGCTCCTTCGGGTCCTTGGCGCCCCACTTGATCGGATGCTTGATGGTGCCTGCATTCGGCTCCGGGTGGGAGGTGAGCCGGATATGGGTCGAGCGGTTAGGCGTGCTCATGAATGATCTTCCACGCGAGAACGGGAAGACTCCCCCAACGATCGCCAGGAAAGTCTCCTTACGATCTGTGGAAGACTGGGCTAAAGTTGCGTTGCCGTCAACGGCTTAAGATTGCCGCGCCGTCGCTCTTACAGCCAGGGCGTACCCTTGCCGTCGGGCTTGAGTCCGAGATGAGCCAGAACGCTCGCGCCGATATCGGCGAAGCTTTCCCGCCGTCCGATGCTGCCAGGCTTCACGCCGGGGCCGAAGCAGAGGATCGGCACATGCTCGCGGGTGTGATCCGTGCCCTGCCAGGAGGGGTCGTTGCCATGGTCGGCGGTGATGATCACGAGGTCGCCCTGCCGAAGGGCCGCCCCGATCTCCGGCACGCGCCTGTCGAAGGCTTCCAGGGCTGCGGCGTAGCCCGGAATGTCGCGGCGGTGGCCGAACTCGCTGTCGAAATCGACGAGATTGGCGAACACGAAGCCGCCGTCGGGCAACGTCCTCATCGCCTCGATGGCGGCGGAGAGGCAGGCATCGTTGCCGTTCGGCTTCACCTCTTGCCCGGTGCTGCGATGGGCGAAGATGTCGCCGATCTTGCCAACCGTCACGATGGCGCGGCCCGCCTTGGCCAGCGTGTCGAGAATGGTGTCCGACGGCGGCGGCGTCGCGAAATCCTTGCGGTTGCCCGTGCGCTTGAAGCCGGTCTCCGGCGTGCCTTGGAAGGGCCGCGCGATCACGCGGCCGATCTTGTATTCGTCGCACAGCTCGCGGCCGATCTGGCAGAGATCGTAAAGACGCTGCAGCCCGAAGCTCTCCTCATGGGCTGCGATCTGCAGCACGCTGTCGACGGAGGTGTAGCAGATCGGCTTTCCCGTCCTCAGATGCTCGACGGCGAACTCGTCGATGATGGCGGTGCCCGAGGCATGCTTGTTGCCCAGGATCCCGGGCAGTCCGGCGCGCTCGATCAGGGCGTTGGTGAGCTTTTCCGGGAAGGTGGGAATCGCGTCGGGGAAATAGCCCCAGTCGAAGGCCACGGGAACGCCGGCGATCTCCCAATGCCCGGAGGGCGTGTCCTTGCCCTTCGAGGTCTCGACACCATAGCCCCAGGCTCCCGTCAGCGCGCCCTGCGGGGCAAGGTTCGGCGGCAGGCGGCCTGTAGACGCCTCGCAGGCGAGACCGAGGCCGAGAGCCGTCAGATGCGGCAGATGGAGCGGCCCCTGGCGCAGGCCGGCCCGGTCGCCGCGCCCCTCGGCGCAGGCTTCGGCGATGTGGCCGACCGTATCGGCCCCGACATCGCCATAGGCATCCGCATCCTCGGCGCCGCCGATGCCGACGGAATCGAGAACGATGAGCAGAGCGCGAGCCATGAACTTAAGTCCTTCAAAGCGATCGAATCACGTCTGATACGGCATTACCGCGCAAGATGCGATGCCTCTTTCCCATGGGGGTGTCCCCCATGGCTGTGACCCTCGTGGTGGTCATGATCGTGATCCTCGTGGTCGAGGGGACATTCCCCGCCGTGATCATGGCGGCCTTGTGCATGGATCTCGATCTGCAGGGTCGCATGATCGATGCCGAAATGCTCCTTCAGCTCATGCTGGGTTTCGGCGAGGAAGCGATCACCTGGGTGCCCGCCCGGCATGACCAGATGGGCGGTGAGCGCCGTCTGCGTGGTACTGATGGCCCACACATGCACATGGTGGACGCGGGCGACGCCCGGGCGCTTGGCCAAAGCGTCCTTGACCTCGGCCATGGCAATTCCGCGCGGCACGCCGTGAAGCGACAGTCTGAGCGATTGCTTCAGCAAGCCCCATGTGCCCCAGACGATGACGCCTGCGATGACGAGGCTCAGCACCGGGTCGATCCAGGTGGCACCGGTCCAGAGGATGGCGAGACCCCCGAGCACGACGCCGAGCGACACGGCGGCATCCGCCACCATGTGCAGGAACGCGCCGCGGATGTTGAGGTCGTGATGACCGCTCATGAAAAGCAAGGCGGTGAAGCCGTTCACGACGATGCCGATCCCGGCCACGACCATCATGGTTCCGGCCATCACGGGAGCAGGCTCGATCAGGCGCTGTACGGATTCCCAGACGATTCCGCCGATCGCCACCATCAGGAGCAGGGCGTTGAGGAGCGCGGCCAGGATCGAGCTCGATCGCAGGCCATAGGTATAGCGGTCGTCCGGTGCGCGCTTGGCGAGGATTGCCGCGCCCCAGGCGATGGCAAGGCCCAAGACGTCGCTGAGGTTGTGCCCTGCGTCCGACAGGAGCGCCATGGAATCCGCGATGAAGCCGTAAGCCGCCTCGATGGCGACGAAGGCGAGGTTGAGCGCGATGCCGATGGCGAAGGCGCGGCCATGGCCGACCTCGTGGGAATGTCCATGGTGATGGCCGTGATGGGAATGGCCTGCCGAATGATGGTTCATGATCGTTGTTCGATGTTACTGACGCACGGTGCCCGCGCCGACCGTTTCGAGATTGAAAGCGGCCGCGAACAGGGCCCGCGTGTAGTCGGTTCGGGGCGCCGTGAAAATGCTCTCGGCGGAGCCTTCCTCCACCACTTTGCCGTTCTGCATCACCACCACGTGGTTGGCCAGCGCGCGCACCACCTTCAGATCGTGGCTGATGAACATGTAGGCTAGGTTGCGGCGTTTTTGCAGATCGCGCAGGAGTTCGACGATCTGCGCCTGCACCGACATGTCGAGCGCGGAGGTGGGCTCGTCCAGCATGATGAATTGCGGCTCCAGCGCCATGGCGCGGGCAATAGCGATGCGCTGGCGCTGGCCGCCGGAGAATTCGTGCGGATAGCGGTCCATGGTGGCAGGGTCGAGCCCCACATCGTGCAATGCGCGCGCGACCATGTCGCGACGCTGCGCGTAAGTGAGACCCCTCTCCTGAACGAGCAGGCCCTCTTCCACGATCTCTGCAACCGACATGCGCGGCGACAGCGAGCCGTAGGGGTCCTGGAACACCACCTGCAGATCCTTGCGCATCGGGCGGATCTCCCGCGCACGCAGGCCGTCGATACGGTTGCCGAGGAAGACGATGGGACCCTCCGATTGCACGAGGCGCAGGATGGCAAGGCCGAGGGTGGTCTTTCCCGATCCGGATTCGCCCACCACGCCGACCGTCTCGCCCCTGCGCACGCGCACGGATACGCCGTCCACAGCCTTCACATGGCCGACGGTCTTCTGGAAAAAGCCGCGCTTGATGGGAAACCAGACCTTGATGGGGCCCGCCTCCACGACGACCGGTGCATTGGAAGGCACGGGATTGCCGCGGCCTTTCGGCTCGGCTGCAAGAAGCTTCTGCGTATAGGGATGCTGCGGATGTTCGAAGACCTCTGCCACGGTGCCGTGCTCGACGATCTTGCCGTTCAGCATCACGCAGACACGGTCGGCGATCTTGCGCACGATGCCGAGATCGTGCGTGATGAAGAGCATGGACATGCCGAGCCTGGACTTCAGCTCCGCGAGGAGCTTCAGGATCTGCGCCTGCACCGTCACGTCGAGGGCGGTCGTCGGCTCGTCGGCAATGAAAAGGTCGGGCTCGTTGGCGAGCGCCATGGCGATCATCACGCGCTGGCGCTGGCCGCCGGAGAGCTGGTGCGGATAGGCGGTGAGACGGCTCTCCGCGTCGCGGATGCCGACCAGGTTCAGGAGTTCGAGCGTACGGGCGCGCGCCTCCTTGTCGGAGAGGCCTTTGTGGAGCTTCAGGATCTCGCCGATCTGCCGGTCGATGGTGTGGAGCGGATTGAGCGAGGTCATCGGCTCCTGAAACACCATGGTGATGTCGTTGCCGCGCACGCGGCGCATCTCGTCCTCGCTCAGGGCGATCAGGTCCTTGCCCTTGAACATGATCCGGCCGGAGGGATGGTGGGCGGACGGATAGGGCAGGAGCTTCAAGATCGAGAGGGCCGAAACCGACTTGCCGGAGCCGGATTCGCCCACAAGCGCCACCGTCTCGCCCGGCAGGATGTCGAACGAGACGCGGTCCACGGCCAGCATGTCGCGCCCGCCCTGGCGGAACGCGACCGAGAGATCCTGGACTGAGAGAAGAGGCTCGGTCATCGGAACGCCTTTCTCGGATCGAAGGCGTCACGCACCGCTTCGCCGATGAAGATGAGAAGGCTCAGCATGATCGCGATCACGAAGAAGCCCGCAAGGCCCAGCCACGGCGCCTGAAGGTTCGCCTTGCCCTGCGCCAGCAATTCCCCGAGAGACGGGGAGCCGGGCGGGAGGCCGAAGCCCAGGAAGTCGAGGGACGTGAGCGTCGTGATCGAGCCGTTGATGATGAAGGGCATGAAGGTGAGCGTCGCCACCATGGCGTTCGGCAGGAGATGCTTGAACATGATGGTGGCGTTCGACAGGCCAAGCGCTCGCGCGGCGCGCACATATTCGAAATTTCTGGCGCGCAGAAACTCCGCCCGCACCACGCCGACCAGCGAGACCCACGAGAAGAGCAGCAGGATGCCGAGAAGCACGAAGAAGCTCGGCGTGATGATCGCCGAAATGATGATCAGCAGATAAAGCGACGGAATCGCGGTCCAGATCTCGATGAAGCGCTGGAAGATCAGATCGATCCAGCCGCCGTAATAGCCCTGCACCGCACCCGCGAGAATGCCGATGACGGAGGAGATGCCGGCGAGAATGAGCCCGAACAGGACGGAGATGCGGAAGCCGTAGATGAGGCGTGCGACCACGTCGCGGCCCTGGTCGTCCGTGCCGAGCCAGTTCCACTCGATATCCTTGCAGCCCGTGCCGCCCTTGCGTTCCGCGATGGGCCGGCATTGCTCGTCCGTCAGCATCCAGGTGGGCGGAGCGGGAGCGGGAACGGGAAGGTCGAGATTGTGCGTGGTGTAGGAAAACCGGACCGGCGCCCAGAGCAGCCAGCCGTTGTCCTGGATCTCCTTCGCGATCACGGGATCGCGATAATCTGTCTGCGCCAGAAAGCCGCCGAACTTCTCTTCCGGGTAATCCACGAAGGCGGGATAGAGAAGCTCGCCCTTGTAGGAGGCGAGGATCGGCTTGTCGTTGGCGATGAATTCCGCGAACAGGCTCAACACGAACAGGACCGTGAAGATCCAGAAGGACCAATAGCCGCGACGGTTCGCCTTGAAGTTCTGCAGACGCCGCCGGTTGAGCGGCGAGAGGCGGATGAAGCCTTCGCGGGGCAGGGGCGGCGCGACCGGCGAGGCGGCAGGAGAGACGACGGGAACATTCTCGTTCATTGCGCGCCTCCTTCCCTTTCGCCGCGGTCGATCGGCCCTCTCGCCTCATCCTGAGGAGCCGCGTCAGCGGCGTCTCGAAGGAGGGTCCAGGGAGCACGGGAGACGCCTCGTCCTTCGAGACGGACTGCTGTGCAATCCTCCTCAGGATGAGGCTGCGTGGTGAGGCTGAAATCGTGAAGGCGCCCCACCATCTCACGCCTCCCGTGTTTCGAAATCGATCCGCGGATCGATCCAGGTATAGGTGAGATCGGAGATCAGGTTCACCACCAGTCCCAGGAGAGAGAAGATATAGAGGTTGGCGAACACCACCGGGTAATCGCGGTTCACGATGGACTCGAAGGAGAGAAGGCCCAGTCCGTCGAGGGAGAAGATGCTCTCGATCAGGATTGCGCCCGCAAAGAACGCCCCGATGAAGGCTCCCGGAAAACCTGCGATCACAATCAGCATGGCATTGCGGAAAACGTGCCCATAGAGAACCTGCCGCTCGGACAGGCCTTTCATGCGCGCGGTGAGAACGTATTGCTTGCGGATCTCGTCGAGAAAGGAATTCTTGGTGAGAAGCGTCGAGGTCGCGAACGCGCCGAGCGCCATGGCCGTGATCGGAAGCACCAGATGCCAGAAATAGTCGGCGATCTGCATATACCACGGCATGAAGGCCCAGCCTTCGGAGGTGAGGCCGCGCAGCGGAAACAACTGCCAGAAGGAGCCGCCGGCAAACAGCACGATCAGCAGGATCGCGAAAAGGAAGCCTGGAATCGCATAGCCGACGATGACCACGGCCGAGGTCCAGATATCGAAAGCCGAGCCGTCGTTGACCGCTTTCTTGATGCCGAGCGGAATCGAGATGGCATAGGACAGAAGCGTCATCCAGAGGCCGAGACTGATGGAGACCGGCAGCTTCTCCTTGATCAGCTCCAGCACGGAAATGTCGCGGAAATAGCTCTTGCCGAAATCGAAACGCGAGTAATCCCAGAGCATCTTGAGGAAGCGCTCATGGGCCGGCTTGTCGAAGCCGAACTGGACCTCCAGCTGCTTGATGAATTGCGGATCGAGACCTTGAGCGCCGCGATAACGCGAGGACGAGGCATCGGCCGCGCCTCCGCCTTGAGCCACGTTTGCCCCGCCGACATCGCTGCCGCCGCCGGAGATGCGCGACGTCGCGTTCGAGTCCTGGCCCTGGAGCTGCGCGATGATGCGCTCCACAGGGCCGCCGGGCGCGAACTGGATGATCACGAAGGAAATGAGCATGATCCCCAGAATGGTCGGGATCATCAGGAGAAGACGGCGCGCGATATAGGCGAGCATCAGGCAGCTGCCGGGTTGCGGCCGATGCGGCCGAGATGGGTGTCGGTGAAGGCCGTGGCATATTTCAGGCCGTAGCCCAGCATGCGATCGAAGCCTACATGCGCGGCCCAGATGGCGGCGATGCCCAGCAGCAGGGAATGCCCCAGGAGCAATCCGGCTGATCCGAGAATCGCAGGGCCGATCGTGGAGTGCAGGGCGTTGTAGACGATCGAACCGACCTTCGGGCCTGCGGCATAGGCCGCGAAGCTGAGATCGGGCAGGAAGAAGACACCTGCATAGACCCACCAGGGTTGGCCCATATGGGCAAAGGCCCAAGTGGCTGTGGCCAGGAGCGCCAGTCCCTCAAGGCGCAGAAGCAGGCGGGGCATGCCCGCAACGGCTTTCATCGTCAAAGCTCTGTCCAACCCTTATCCTCGTCCGATCCGCTTGGCCTTTTCGGCATCATACCACCAGGTTCCCGGCGCGCCCGAGCCAAAGCGCGGCTTTGTCCCGGGGCGGGAGAACTGGTCCCAATAGGCAATCCAGTCGCTGGCCTTGAACCACATGGGCACCCAATAATGGCCTGCCCGCAGCACCCGGTCCAGAGCCCGGCAGGCGATGTTCAGTTCTTCGCGCGTCCGGGCATTGCCGATTGTCTCCACCAGGACATCCACCGCAGGATGCGCGATCCCGGCGATGTTGCGCGTCCCCGGAGTCTTGGCCGCGTCCGAGGTGTACACCGTGCGCAGGTCGTCGCCCGGGGTGGTGGTGCCGACGAGCGCGCGGCTCGTCATGTCGAAGTCGTACTCGTTCATGCGCTGCTGATATTGCGCGGCATCGACGATGCGCGAGCGGGCATCTATCCCCAATCGCTTCAGATTGGATTGAAAGGGCTGGGTGTGCGGCTGGAGGGAACCCTGGAAATCGAGGAACTCGATCGTGAAGGGCTGACCGTTCGGCAGCTTGAGAACGCCGCCTTCGCGCTTGCATCCGGCCTGGCGCAGAAGCTCGTCCGCGCGACGCAGCAGCTGCCTGTCCTGACCGGAGCCGTCGGAGACCGGCGGCACGTAAGGCTCGGCAAAGACGGCCGGCGGCAGCTGAGAGCGGAAGGGTTCGAGCAGAGCGACCTCTTCGGGAGAGGGAAGGCCCGTTGCCTTCATGTCGGAGTTTTCGAAAAACGACGTGGTGCGGCGGTACGAGCCGAACATGATGTTGGCGTTCGTCCATTCGAAATCGAAGGCGAGGCCGATGGCTTCGCGAACACGAGGATCCTTGAACGCCTCGCGGCGGGTGTTGAAGTACCAGCCCTGAATGGGCGCAGGTGAATCGTCGGGGATTTCCTCGCGCTTGACGCGGCCTTCCTTGAAGGCCGGGAAATCGTAGTTCATCGCCCAGATGCGCGACGTAAACTCCTCGTGGTAGTTGATCGAGCCGTTCTTGAAGGCTTCGAAAGCGACGGTACGGTCGCGGTAATATTCATAGCGCACCCGGTCGAAGTTGTTCTGCCCCACATTCACGGGCAGATCCTTCGCCCAATAATCGGGCACGCGCTCGAACTCGATGTAGCGCCCCTGCTCGAAGCGGCTCACCTTGTAGGGGCCCGAGCCGAGCGGCGCCTCCAGCGTGGCCGCCTCGAAATCCTTTCCCTGCCAGTAGCGTTCGGAAAAGATCGGCATGCTGGCCACGGCGAGATGCAGGTCGCGGCTGCGCTGAGGCGAGAGCTGAACGCGCAGCACGTCGTCGCTTTCCGCCTCCGCCACGGTCATCTGCGCGAGGATCGAGCGGTAAACGGGATGTCCCTTCTCCTTCAGGATCATGAGCGAGAAGGCCGCATCCCGGGCGGTCAGCCTCGATCCGTCGTGGAAGCGGGCCTCCGGGCGGAGGATGAATCGATAGGTGAGTTTGTCGCGCGAGACGCGCACGCTTCTGGCGACGAGCCCGTACATGGAACTCGGCTCGTCGGCGGAACTGGTCATCAGCGTGTCGAACGTGCTGCCCATTCCGGCTGCGCCGTCGCCGCGCAGCACGTAGATGTTGAGCGTGTTGAACGTGTCGAAGTTCTGATTCCCCGCGGCCTGCCTGATCTGCAGCACGAGCGTGCCGCCCTTGGGGGCGGCCGGGTTCACATAGTCGAAATGCTTGAAGTCGGGTCCCTGCTTCAGATCGCCGAAGCTGGAGAGGCCGTGCGTCTCGATCTCGCCGTTCTCCGCAAAGCCATGGCGCGGCAGTAGGGCCAGCGCCGTCGCCGCGGCTCCGCTCTTCAGGATCGTTCTGCGGCTTATCTCCCTCATCGCGGCGCTCCGGTCTTGGCGGCCCTGGCTTCGTCGTACCACCACACGGTGGGGAAAGCGGAAGCGCCATAGCGCGGCATGGTCTGCGGGCGGCCGTAGCGATCCCAGCGGACCGTGCGTTGCTTGCCGTAGGTCCATTGCGGCACGACGTAGTTGTGCGCCATAAGAACCCGGTCGAGGGCCTTCGTCGCAGCGACGAGCTCTTCGCGATCCTTCGCGAAGATCACCTTGTCGATGAGAGCGTCGACGCCAGGATCGGCAATGCCGGCATAATTCTGCGAACCTTCGCGCTGGGCGGCCTGCGAGCCCCAATATTCGCGCTGCTCGTTGCCGGGAGACAGGGTCTGCGACCAGCCATGGGTGATCATGTCGAAATCGAACGAGCGTATGCGGTTGACGTATTGCGCATCGTCGACGATGCGCAGATTGACGTCGATGCCGAGACGCTTGAGAGCTTCCCTGTAGGGAAGCACGTAGCGCTCATCCGTGGGAGATTCACCGAGGAACTCGATGGCGAAAGCCTCGCCCTTCGCATTGACCCTGCGGCCGCCTTTCACCTCCCACCCCGCTTCGCGCAAGAGGCGGTCAGCTTCGCGCAGATTGTTGCGCACCGACTCCGGCGTGTCGCTGACGGGATTCTTGTAAGGCGTCGTGAAGACGCTTGGCGGAACCTTGTCGCGCACGGATTCGAGGATCGCCAGTTCCCGGCCCTCCGGCAATCCGGAGGACGCCAGGTCGAGGCCTTGGAAGAAGCTCGCGATACGCTCGTACTGGCCTGAGAAGATGGCCTTGTTGATCTCCTCGAAGGGGAAGGCGAGGTTGAGAGCGCGGCGCACGCGCTCGTCCTTGAACTTGTCGCGCCGGAGATTGAGCACGAAGGCCTGCATCACGCCCGTGGCGCGCTGCGGGAATTCCTCGAGAACGACACGGCCCTCCTGGCGAGCAGGAAAGTCGTAACCGGTTGCCCAGTTGCGGGCGATGTTCTCGACGCGGAAATCGATGCGGTCGCTCTTGAAGGCTTCGAGCAGAACCGTCGCGTCGCGGTAATACTCGAAGCGGATCTCGTCGATGTTGTTCTGACCCACATTCACGTTGAGGTTCGCGCCCCAGTAATCCTTCACGCGCTCGTAGGCGATCGTGCGGCCCGCCTCGAAGCCCTTGATGCGATAAGGGCCCGAGCCCAGCGGCGGTTCCAGGGTGGTCTGCGTCACGTCGCGCCTGCGCCCGTCGGGGGCGGTTCCTTCCCACCAGTGCTTCGGCAGGATCGTGAGTTCCCCCATGATCTGCGGCAATTCCCGGTTGCCCTTCTGGTCGAAGGTGAATTTCACTTCTCGATCCGCAATCTTCTCGGCCTTGGCGACATTGGCGTAATACGATGCATAAAGGGGGCTGTTCGCCTTGAGAGCCTCGAAGGAGAAGATCACGTCCTCGGCCGTGACGGGCTTGCCGTCGTGCCAGCGCGCTTCCGGACGCAGGCGGAAGGTGACGGAGGAATAATCCTCCGGGTAGCTGAAGGACTCGGCGAGCAGGCCGTAGGCCGCGCTCGCCTCATCGAGGGATCGAGTCGTGAGGCTCTCGTAGATGAGGGTGATCCCCGCAGCCGGCGTTCCCTTCACGCCGGCCACCACGAGGTTGAAGCTGTCGAAGGTGCCCTGCGTGCCGAGCCGGACGAGGCCGCCCTTGGGCGCATCGGGATTGACGTAGTCGAACTGCTTGAACCCGGCAGGATATTTCGGCTCTCCGAGGAGGGCTGCGCCATGACGCCACGGGGCTTCCTTGGGAGCTTCCTGGGCTGCGAGAGGGGAGAGGCTGAGGCAGGCGGCCAGGAAGCTCGGCAGAAGGGTGCGGATCACAAGGCGTCTCCTGAAGGACGAGGCGTCTGTCGTCAGGGTACATTTTTGTGCGCGCAAGAGCGAGCGCAAGGAGAGGGGCCCAAACAAAAGCCGGGCACAGGGCCCGGCTTTTGTCGAAATCGTCGGAGAATGGGGAGGCTTACTGAGCCGGGAGCGCCACCGGGCTGTCCGAAAGGGTCCGCAGGTAGGCCAGCAGATCCGCGCGCTCCTTTTCGGCTGCGATGCCGGCGAAGGCCATGATCGTGCCGGGCACGGCCTGCTTGGGGTTGTGAATGAAGGCAGCGAGCGCCTCGTAGCTCCACTCGCCGCCTTTGCCCTTCAGGGCCGCGGAATAGTTGAAGCCTTCATGCGAGGCGACGGGACGGCCTACGATGCCGTAGAGATTCGGGCCGACCTTGTTCGCGCCGCCCTTTTCGAAGGTGTGGCAGGAGGCGCACTTCTTGGCCGCGGCCTGGCCCTTGGCCGGGTCGGCGCTGGCCAGCAGGACCGGGAGGGGCTGGGCCGGGGCGGCCGCAGCGCCGCCGGCGCCACCGGCGGAAGCCTCTTCGGCAGCCGGGAGATCATAGCCCGGAACGGCGGGGGCATGCGGCGAGAACAGACCTTCGGCAACGACTTTGACGCCCACCACGAAGAGAAGCGTACCGAAAACGGCGCCCAGGATCTTATTGGTCTCGATATTCATAAGTGAGGCTCTCCTCGCCTTGGTTACGGCGAACCCAGCGCAAACAGAACGGCTCCGCGGGCGGATGCCCGGGATACGGCGCGTTGCTTAGCCGTAGAGAAGGGGTTTTGACAATGGGGTTCTTAGGGGTTCTTGCAGGTTTTGCGGTTCCATTGGTCGCAGGACTGCCTTGAAACGCCCCGAAGGGCTCGAAGTGCCCGGCTCGAGTGCCGCAGCACCATGACAAATGGGGCGTGCCTTGGTAAGGACGCTCAGCTTTCCCTGCAAAGATTGCCCCATGTCCGACCCTCTCGTCCTCATCCCGGCCCGCCTCGCGGCGACCCGCCTGCCGAACAAGCCCCTAGCCGACATTGCGGGCGAGCCCATGATCGTCCATGTGTGGCGGCGGGCGGTCGAAGCCCGGATCGGTTCCGTGGTCGTCGCCACCGACTCTCCCGAGATCGCCGAGGTCGTGAGCCGCGCCCATGGCAAGGCCGTCCTCACCCGCGCCGATCACGCCTCCGGCTCCGACCGGATCTTCGAGGCTGTGGAAAAGATCGATCCCGAGGGGCGGCACGATGTCATCGTGAACGTCCAAGGAGACCTTCCGACCATCGATCCACGCATCATCGCGGCCTCGATCACCCCTCTCGCCGATCCGGATGTGGATCTGGCGACCCTTGTGGCCGTGATCGAGCGCGAAGAAGAGAAGGCCAATCCCAACGTGGTGAAGATGGTCGGAACCGAGGTCTCTCCTGGCCGATTCCGCGCCCTCTACTTCACCAGGGCGACGGCTCCTTACGGAGAGGGGCCTCTCTATCACCATATCGGGCTATACGCCTACCGCCGCAAAGCTCTGCAGCGTTTCGTCGGCATGAAGCCGTCGCCTCTGGAACTGCGCGAGAAGCTGGAGCAGCTGCGGGCCCTCGAAGCGGGCATGCGCATCGACGCCGTCGTCGTGAACGATGTGCCGCTCGGCGTCGACACCCTTCACGATCTTGAAAGGGCCCGCGGGATCATCGCGGCCCGGAGGACAGCATGAAGCAGGTCATCTCGTTCCAAGGCGAGCCGGGAGCCAATTCCCACATCATCTGCTCGAACATGTATCCCGGTTGGGAGGTGCTGCCGTGCCCCACCTTCGAGGATGCATTCGCCGCGGTGAACGAAGGACAGGCAGGCTTGGCCATGATCCCGATCGAGAACTCGATCGCGGGTCGCGTGGCTGACATTCATCACCTCTTGCCGACCTCGGGCCTGCACATCGTCGGCGAGGGCTTCCTGCCGATCCATTTCCAGCTCATGGCACCGCCGGAGGCCGATCTCGGCACGATCAAGAACGTCTACAGCCACGTTCACGCGCTCGGCCAGTGCCGCAAGATCATCCGCAAGCTCGGGCTGAAAGCGCACGTAGCCGGCGACACCGCAGGCTCCGCGCGCCAGGTCGCGGAGTGGAAGGACCCGACCCGCGCTTCGCTCGCGCCGCGCATGGCGGCCAGCATCTACGGCCTGAAGATCCTGGCCGAGGATGTGGAGGACGAGGCGCACAACACCACGCGCTTCGTCGTTCTGTCGAAGACGCCGCAATGGGCGCCTGTCGGCACGGGGCCTACCGTCACCTCCTTCGTGTTCCGCGTGCGCAACCTGCCCGCTGCGCTCTACAAGGCCCTCGGCGGCTTTGCCACGAACGGCATCAACATGACGAAACTCGAAAGCTACATGCTCGAAGGCGAATTCCTGGCAACGCAGTTCTATGCCGAGGTCGACGGCCATCCCGAGGACGCCAATCTCAAGCGTGCCCTCGAAGAGCTTGAGTTCTTCTCCCGCGAGCTGCGCATCCTCGGCGTGTATCCGGCCGACCCGTTCCGCGAGAAGATCAAGGAAGCGGCGGAGTGAGCATCATCATCCGCGACGGCAATGCGGACGATGTGGACGCCATCGCTCGCGTGCATGTTCAGGGGTGGCGGGAATCCTACAAGGACTTCATGACGCCGGCGGCCCTTGCAGGCCTCTCAGTCGATGAGCGGAAAAGCATGTGGCGGAGCGCCCTGGCGCAGCCTGATCCGCGGGCGAAGCTCGTCGTGGCCGCGCAGCCGGACGGCGAGATCGTCGGCTTCGCGCGCGGCGGCCCGATCCGGAGCGAGGGAGCCGATCTTCTCGCGGCGGATGCGGAGATCTTTGCGATCTATCTGCTCGACAAGGCGAAGCGGCAGGGTGTCGGGCGCAGGATGATGGCCGAGGTGTTCGATCACCTGTCGGCCCAGGGTTTCCGCTCGGTCGGCCTGTGGGTTCTCAAAGAGAATTTGGCCGCGCGCCGTTTCTATGAGGCCCTTGGAGGAACGGCAGGACCCGAGCAGACTTTCGACGTGCGGGGCCAGATGCTCGTGGAAGTGGCTTACCGGTTCGAGCTGATTCCAAGGGCCTGATGACGATTGGCCGAACGGAGATTCGGAATCGCTTGGTGAGAAGAGCGCCGGAACCTCCACTGTCATTCCCGCGGAGGCGGGAATCCATATCCGCGAACGATGCAGAATGAGGCTGTACGGGCAGTGTGACGTAACTGTTATCGTCGTCGCTCTGGATCCGCGCCGTTGCGGGGATGACACCGCCATGTCCTGACCACGATCTCGGATCGGCTGACGCCGTCCGGGATGATGCCCGAGTGAATGTCAGCCCTTCACCCACTCCCGCAGCAGGTGATGGGCGATTGCGATCGGCGCGGGCGCGACAAAGTGTTCATGCGTGCCGTCCAGCATCTGTCTCACGTCCTCTTTCGTGAACCAGCGCGCATCCTCCAGCTCGTCCTGATCGAAGTCGATGTCGTCGCTGATCGCTTCACCGACGCAGCCGATCATGATGTTGGCCGGGAACGGCCAGGGCTGGGAGGCAAGATAGCGCACCGCGCCGACGCGGATGCCCGCTTCCTCGAAGGTTTCGCGCCGCACCGCATCCTCGATGGTCTCGCCCGGCTCCAGAAAGCCTGCAAGGCAGGAATACATCTTTTCCGGAAAGCGCGGCTGACGGCCCATGAGACATGTGTCGCCGCGGGTGACGAGCATGATCACCACGGGATCGGTGCGGGGGAAATGCTGTGCATTGCAGGCGGAGCAGTCGCGGCGGAAGCCCGCTTGCGCTGCCTGTGTCGGCGCGCCGCAATTGGCGCAGAACCGATGGCGGTTGTGCCAGTCGAGCATGGATTTCGCCATGGCAAGGATGCCGAGCTCTTCCGGAGGCACGAGCCCGCGGACAGCAATCGCGCGCAGGTCCGTGACGGTGTAGGCCGGATCGTTCTGGAACAGCTCGGCCGCCTCAGGCGCGGCCAGGGTGGCGATCACCGGGCGTTCCTCCAGCGTGCCGAGGAAGACCTGTTCCTTGTGAGCGGGCAGGCGGTTCAGGGCCGAGAAGGGCAGGAGGCTCGTTCCAGGCTCCCCGGCCCGAAGGATCGGCGTGTCCCCTGCGAGAAGCACGAGCGCGCTCCCCGGATCCGCCGCAGCCTTGGCGAGAGCTTCCGGATCCCGCTCCGCGCTGTGACGGACGAGGGGATTCGTGATGTAGCCGATGGAACGTGTCATGATCAGGCTTCGGCAAAGAGGGCCGCCGCGCGCTCGATGAGGGCAGTGACCGCGTGATCGGGATAGGGCGTGCGGGTGCCGTGGCCCCAGACGGGTCCGGGCCAGGCGGGATCGGAGCGGAAGCGGCCGATCACATGGACGTGGAGCTGCGTCACGATGTTTCCGAGCGCGCCCACATTCACCTTGTCGGGCTTGGACAGCTCCAGCATCACCTTCGTCGCGATGCGGATCTCCTGCGAAAGCTGGGCATATTGCCCGTCCGAGAGGTCGGTGATCTCGCTTACGTTCGGAATGCGGGGCACCAGCACGAACCAGGGAAACCGAGCATCATTCAGGAGCAGGACCGAGGAGAGGGCGAGGTCGCCGATCGGGATTGTGTCGGCCTCGAGCCGGGAATCGAGCTGGAATGTCATAGAGCTTATGTAGCCGAGGTTGCAGCCATCTGTCAGCCGCCATCCCCGGGCTGCGCAGCAGAACCGGGAAGTACGTGCAGGAGGTGGCGCGGATTCCCTTCTTCTATGCGGATCCCCGGGCCTTGGCCCGGGAGACCTAAAGGGCACGGATCTCACCGCCGTTCCCGCGCTCTGCCTGTCATCCCTCTCTGCTGTCATGCTTGCTCAGCCCCGTCATCCCCGCCGCTCTGCCGTCATCCCCGCGCAGGCGGGGATCCAGATCGAGAACAGTCAGAGAAAAGGCGCCGCGGCATCCGTTCGCTTCACCCTGCACCCTCGGCGGACATCCATGACCAGGGGCGGTGCTCCATGCTGCTCCCCTGGTGTTTATGGATCCCCGCCTGCGCGGGGATGACGGTGAGAGGGTCCTGCGCTTTCTCCAGCCCGCGTCGTCCCATCTCGTCATGGCCGGGCTTGTCCCGGCCATCCCCGTCTCAGGAGCCGCCGCGTATCCAAGACGGGGATCCCCGGGACAAGCCCGGGGATGACGCCGTTGGTGATGTTCGCACTTTGTTCTTGACAGGTGCTGCAACCTTGGCTATATCATTGCACATCCCGGTCCGACGAGGGGCGCGCTCGCGAGGCGTCGCAGTGGCGGGGCGGGGAACGGTCCTGCGGCAGGTCTCGCAAGCCTGTCTGTGGGAGGCCGCCCGCTGCAAGACGCGGTGTCCGCCTCAAAGAACCGTGCGCGAGGAGCCGTCGGGTTCTTCACATCGACACACACGAGCCGGACGCCTCCTCGCGCCCTCCCTCGATCTCACACCCTCGGGCCACTCACGCCGCGGGGATGCACGCGCTCGCCCGCTTGGATCTTTGACAGGTTCCTTTCAGAAGGACCCCCATGATTGGATGATCGAGAGCCACGTTCCCGTCATTCATTCCCAGGCGCCCGACCGCAGGCACCCGACCGGGAGCCTGTGCAGTCCGGGGATGACCCGCAGGACGAGCGTTTCCAACTTGCGTTCTCGGCCTGAAACGCCCATATAGCCATCGGGAGGTTGGCGAGGGACGTCTCACTCGCCAACCGGGTCAGGTCCGGAAGGAAGCAGCCCTAACGAGACCGAACGGGTCTTCGTCCAGCCTCCCACCTTGAATCGTTTCCCAAAGCCTTGCAGCCGATGGACGACACCACAGCCGGCACGCCCCTGAACGACGAGCCGGCCCTGCCGGGTTTTCCTGCCGCGCCCGAACCGGCTGCGCAGGCCTCTCCCTATCGCGTTCTTGCCCGCAAATACCGCCCCCGCACCTTCGACGACCTGATCGGTCAGGAGGCGATGGTGCGCACCCTCTCGAACGCCTTCGAGACCGGGCGCATTCCCCAGGCGTGGATGCTCACCGGCGTCCGCGGCGTCGGCAAGACGACGACGGCGCGCATTCTCGCCCGCGGCCTAAACTACCAGAAGACCGACGGCTCCGGCGCGCCGACCATCCACATGCCCGAGCTCGGCGTGCACTGCCAGGCGATCATGGAATCGCGGCACGTGGACGTGCTGGAGATGGACGCGGCGTCCCATACCGGCATCGATGACGTGCGCCAGATCATCGACGGCATCCGTTATTCGCCGGTCTCGGCCCGCTACAAGGTCTACATCATCGACGAGGTCCACATGCTCTCGGAGAAGGCGTTCAACGCCTTCCTGAAGACGCTGGAGGAGCCGCCGCCCCACGCGAAGTTCATCTTCGCCACCACCGAGATCCGCAAGGTCCCCGTCACCATCCTGTCCCGCTGCCAGCGCTTCGACCTGCGCCGCGTCGAGGCCGACAAGCTCGTCGCCCATCTCGCGCGCATCTGCGCAGCGGAGGGCGTGCAGGCCGAGCAGGAGGCGCTCGCTGCCGTTGCCCGCGCGGCGGAAGGCTCGGTCCGCGACTCGCTTTCCCTGCTCGATCAGGCGATTGCCCATGGCGCAGGCGTGGTGACGCCCCAGACCGTGCGCGACATGCTGGGCCTGGCGGATCGCACGCAGGTGATCGATCTCTTCGAGGCCGTCATGCGGGGCGATGTACCCGCGGCCTTCGCAGGCCTCCGTTCGCAATACGATGCCGGCGCCGATCCGGCGGTGATCCTCTCCGATCTCGCCGCCTTCTCGCACGTGGTCACGCGCCTGAAGCTGATCCCTGAGGCGGCCAAGGATCCGGCTCTGTCCGAAATCGAACGCACGCGCGGGCTCGATTACGCGCAGAAACTCTCCGTGCGCACGCTCTCGCGTGCCTGGCAGATGCTGCTCAAGGGCATTCCCGAAGTGCAATCCTCCAGCCGTCCGATTGCAGCGGCTGAGATGGTGCTCGTGCGCCTGGCCTATGCCGCCGACCTGCCGACACCGGATGAGGCGCTGCGTGCCTTGAAAGATGGTACGCCTTTGCCGTCCGGCAGTGCCACTCCCGCGCCGTCCAAGCCCTCCGGCGCTCCCTCCACGTCCGGCAGCATGGCGCTGGCAACCTCTCAAGCACAGCCGCAGGCACGTCCTCAACCGGCTCCCGCAGAGCCCACCATGCGCCTGCGCCGGTTCGAGGATGTCGTCGCCCTGGCTGGCGAGCGGCGCGAGATCGTCCTCAAGGCGGCGCTAGAGCGCGACGTGCGCCTCGTGCGTTTCGAGGAGGGGCACATCGAGCTCAGCCTCACCGAATCCGGCAGCCGCACCATCGCCAACGATCTGTCGCGGGCTCTCCAGCAATGGACCGGGCAGCGCTGGATGGTTTCGCTCTCGTCGGAGGAAGGTGCGCCCACCTTGCGCGAGCAGGCGCTCGCCGCGGAACGCGAGCGCAAGGAAGGCGCAGCCAACCATCCGCTCGTCCAGGCGGTGCTCTCCAAGTTCCCCGGCGCGCAGATCGTCAACGTGATCGAGCGCGCGGAGAAGGGCGGCGAAGAAGCCGAGGCCGAATTGAGCGAAGCCGATATGCTGGCATCGCATGAGGCGGATGCCGAAGACGATATTTTCTAATCGAGGAGCGCGGTCATGAAGGACATCATGGGATTGATGAAGCAGGCGCAGGCGATGCAGCAGAAGCTGCAGGACGCCCAGGCCGAACTCGACAACCTCGAAGTGGAGGGCTCCGCCGGCGGCGGCGTCGTGACGGTGAAGATCTCGGGCAAAGGCCATCTCAAGGGGATCAGCATCGATCCTTCCCTGATGAACCCCGATGAGAAGGAGATCCTGGAAGATCTCATCGTCGCAGCCATGAACGATGCGCGGACCAAAGCCGACCGCGCCGCGCAGGAGCGCATGGAAAGCCTCACCAGAGGCCTTCCGCTGCCTCCCGGACTGAAGCTGTTCTGAGGCTTCGATGGCCCAGCACGTTGCCGGTCCCGAGATCGAGCGCCTCATCCAGCTGCTCGCGCGCCTGCCGGGCCTTGGGCCGCGATCGGCGCGGCGCGCCGCGCTCCATCTCATCAAGAAGCGGGACACGCTGCTCAATCCGCTGAGCGATGCCATGCGCGTCGCCAATGAGCGGATCGTGGTGTGCTCGTCCTGCGGCAACGTGGATACGTCGGATCCCTGCACGGTCTGCCGGGACCCCAAGCGCGATCCGTCGATCCTTGTCGTTGTGGAGGACGTGTCCGATCTCTGGGCGCTTGAGCGCTCCGGCGCGATCAATGCAAAATATCACGTGCTCGGCGGCGTGCTCTCGCCGCTCGACGGCATACGCCCCGAGCATCTGAACCTCGACCGGCTCGTCGCCCGTGCCTCCGAGCCCGGCGTGACGGAGGTTATCCTCGCGCTCAATGCCACGGTCGACGGCCAGACGACGGCACATTACATCACGGAACTTCTTGGTCATCTGCCGGTCAAGGTGACGAAACTCGCTCATGGCGTGCCCGTCGGCGGCGAGCTCGATTACCTTGACGAGGGCACGCTCTCCGCGGCCATTCGACAGCGGACTTCGTTCTGAGCCGCGGAGCATTCACTCGGGGAAGACGAGCCTGAGGGTCGTCCCGCCGTTGCTCTCGATCGTGAAGTCGCCGTCCAGCTGAGCGGCGAAGGCGCGGATGAGCTTCATCCCGAGAGACGAGTCGTTTTCGACGCCGCCCGAACATCCCTTGCCGTTATCCCGGACAACAATCTCGATCTGTGTGCCGGTTCTTCGGGCGATCACCTGAATTTGGCCGCCTTGTCCAGGATCGAAGGCGTGCTTGAAGGCATTCGTGATGGCCTCTGTCACTGCGAGAGCAAGAGGAGCGGCACGCTCCAGTGCAATGGAAAGCGGCTCCGCATCGAGAGCAACCACGATGCCCCTTGTCGCCGCGCCATAGGTGGACGAGATCTCGTCGATGAGGCGCGTCAGGTAATCCTGCAGGTTGATCGTGCCGCCCGTTTCCTTGCGGTAGAGCAGGTCGTGAATGAGCCCGACTGACTGGAGCCGATCCTGCGTTTCCCGGAAGGCCGCTTTCACGTTCTCGTCGCGAAACCGCCGCGCCTGCATCTGCAGAAGGCTGGAGGTCACAGCCAGATTGTTCTTCACCCGATGATGAATTTCCTGGAGGAGCGTGACCTTGTCGGAGAGCGCTCGAGCCAGTTCGCCATTGACCGTTTGGAGCTGCTTCTGCGTCTGCTCCATTTGCCTGGTGAGCCTGATGCCGAGGCCGATCACCCATCCGAAGGCTACGACGATGACAGCTGCGATGGCGGCGCTCCAGTAAAGCCCTTTCGTCCACGATGCCAGAGCCGTGGAGAGGGGAATGCTGGCTGTTACCGTCAAAGGCCAACGCTCCAGCCGCCGGAACGAAATGACCCGCGTGATGCCGTCAGCGGCGTCCTTCTCGTAATAGGTGCCGATCCGCCGCGCTTCTTGTTCGTTGAAGAGAGCCGTATGGCCTAGGCCAGCCTCGAGCTGTTCCGGAGACAAGCCTGTACGGGCTACAACGCGTCCGTCCCGTCCCCAGATGCCCAGAGTGATGTTTTCCGTGTCGGAATCCCTGGAAAGGTTCTGCAGGAAATCCGGCCGCAATCCGATATGGGCCACGCCGTCGAACCCTCCATCCGCGTCGGAGATGCGCCGGGAGTAGGTATACAGAATCTGACGACTGATGCGTCCGAGGATGGCGTTGCCGACGAAACTCTCGGCCCCCGCGCGATGTGCCTTGAACCAGGTCCTGTCGGCAAAGGACATGGCGCCGGCGACTTGTGGGACTGAACTGTCCACCAGGTTGCCGTTCCGGTCGATGAGGAGAAAGATATAACTCGCCGTCGAACGCCGTGCCAGATCAGTCAGGAAGCTCTTGGTCTCGGGGCTTTCGCTCACCGCGTCGATGCCGCCTTTCGATTGCACGTATTTGAGGATCTCCTCCAGAAGTAGATCGCTCGTTTCCAAGGTGCGCTTGGTATACTCCTCCATGAGGAGGGCGAGGTCCTGCGTCGCTGCCTCGGCCCGGGTGAGCGCGGTTCGGTATTCGATCCAGAGAAATGCTCCGCGCAGCCCGAGCACTGCGATGGCGAAGAGAACCGCCGTGGCGTAGAAAACGCTTCGTATGTCACGAACAGGGATCATGAACGGCAGGCTCGGGTTCCGATCCCCGTCGATTGTAGGGCAATGGAGACGCTCTGCTAGGCCGTTTCTCTCTTGTGCAGGTGACAGGGTGCGATCCCGTTGCTAAGCAAGGCGCGATAACTCTTTTTCTCCGAGTGAATCCATGTCCGTGTCCGATCTCGCCCGTACCATCGATGCCGCCTGGGAAGACCGCGCCAATGTGAGCGCCGCCACGACGGGAGCCGTCCGCGATGCAGTGGAGCAGGCTCTTCAGCTTCTCGACGCGGGCGAGGCGCGAGTGGCCGAGAAACAGGCTAACGGCGAGTGGCTGGTCCACCAGTGGCTGAAGAAAGCCGTTCTCCTGTCCTTCCGCCTCAACGACATGGAAATCATCAAGGGCGGTCCGGGCGAAGCGACGTGGTGGGACAAGGTTCCTTCCAAGTTCGCCGGCTGGGGGGAGAATCAGTTCAGAGCGGCGGGCTTTCGGGCGGTTCCGAACTGCACCGTTCGCCGTGGTGCCTATATCGCGCCCGGTGTGGTGCTGATGCCCTCCTTCGTCAATCTGGGTGCCTATGTGGACGAAGGTACTATGGTCGATACCTGGGCCACCGTCGGCTCCTGCGCGCAGATCGGCAAGAACGTGCATTTGTCAGGCGGTGTCGGGATCGGCGGCGTGCTCGAACCGCTCCAGGCCAATCCCACCATCATCGAGGACAACTGCTTCATCGGCGCCCGCTCCGAGGTGGTGGAGGGCGTGATCGTGGGAGAGGGTTCGGTGCTCTCCATGGGCGTGTTCATCTCCGCCTCCACCAAAATCATCGACCGCACCACCGGCGAGGTTTTCGTCGGCCGTGTGCCGCCTTACTCCGTAGTCGTGCCCGGCTCGCTTCCCGGCAAGCCCCTGCCGGACGGCACGCCCGGCCCGTCGCTCTATTGCGCGGTCATCGTGAAACGCGTGGATGCCCAGACTCGCGCCAAGACCGGAATCAACGAGCTGCTGCGGGATTGATCGATGGAGACCTCGCCCCTTTCCCTCGCCAAGGCGCTTCTGCGCTGTCCGTCGGTAACGCCGGAGGAGGGAGGGGCGCTCTCGCTGATCGAGAACGTTCTCAAAGAGGCGGGGTTCGAGGTGCATCGGCCGGTCTTTTCGGAGCCGGGCACGCCTGATGTCGAAAACCTCTACGCGCGCTACGGCACGGGTAAGCCTTACCTGCTCTTTGCCGGGCACACCGACGTGGTGCCGCCCGGCGATGTCAGCCGCTGGCGGCACGATCCATTCAGCGGAGAGATCGAGGCGGGCGAGCTTTACGGGCGCGGTGCGGTCGACATGAAAGGCGGCATCGCCTGCATGATGGCGGCGGCACTCGGCTTCATCCGTGACAATCCGGATTTTCCAGGCTCCATCGGCTTCCTCATCACCGGAGACGAAGAGGGGCCTGCCGTCAACGGCACGGTCAAGCTCCTGGAATGGGCGAAGGGGCGCGGCGAGCGCTTCGACCATTGCATCCTCGGCGAGCCGACTAATCCCAACAGGCTCGGCGAAATGATCAAGATCGGGAGGCGCGGCTCGCTCACCGGCAAGATCGTGGTGGAAGGCAAGCAGGGGCACGTGGCCTATCCTCACCTTGCCGATAATCCCATTCCCGGCATGCTGCGCCTGCTCGAAGGGCTCCTGCGCGAGCCGCTCGATCACGGCACGGAGCATTTCGATGCCTCGAATCTCGAGGTGACAACGGTGGATGTGGGCAATCCCGCCTCCAACGTGATCCCCGCCGAGGCACGGGCGACCTTCAACATCCGTTTCAACGATCTCTGGACGCCGGAGAGCCTGAGGGCGGAAGTTGACCGCCGCCTGAGCGAGGCGGCCGGCAACAGCGTTCGCTATACGCTCAAGATGGAGCCCACGAACGCGATCGCCTTCCTCACGCCGCCCAACACATTCGTCGGCTTCATTGCCGACGCCATCGAGGCGGAGACGGGTTTCCGGCCGAAGCTCTCCACCACGGGCGGCACATCCGACGCACGTTTCATCGTGAAGGATTGCCCGGTCGTCGAGTTTGGCCTCGTCGGCCAGACCATGCATCAGGTGGACGAGCGGGTCGCAGTGGAAGACCTCGATCGCCTGACAGCCATCTATCGCAAAGTGTTGAACGCCTACTTCGCGCCGGGTCTCTAGGGAGAAGCGCGGCAATACTCAACTAAAGTCGGATTTCAGCCGGAACGTTTTGGGACACCCGCCTGTTTCCCGTGAGCATCCATCAAGCGAGGCTGCTCATGATCGTCACGGCAGATGAGGTCAACCGCTCATTCCGGGGAACGCTCGACCTGCTCCACAGCAGGACTGAAGGATTGAAGTCCTTCGACATGAGCGAGCGAGGTTTCTGGCGCTCCTTTGCCGCGATCTGGCTGACGCTCCCCGCCTATATCGTCTCGCTGGCCTTCGAGCGCCTGCGCCTCGGTCTTCTGCAGCCGGATCGCTCCCTGCTCGACAGCGTATGGATCGATCTGGTGGTGGCTCTCGGGCATCTGGCGAGTTTCGTGGCGCTGCCGCTGGCCATGATCTGGGTGGCCCGCTGCTTCAACCTCACGAGAACCTATGTGCCGTTCGTGATCGTGACCAACTGGATCACGGCTATGGGGCTGCTCGTGCTGTCGGTGCCGGCCATGCTGTTGCTGATCGGTTGGGCGACACCAGCTCTCGCCGGCATCTTCAGCCTGGCCTTCGCGGTGATCATCGTACGAATGCAATGGTTCGCCACCAAGGCGACACTCGGCCTCTCCAGCCTTCCGGCGGCCGGCGTCGTGCTGCTCGGGATCGTGCTGAATTCCTGCATCGGCGGCATCACCCGGAGCTTGCTGGGCTAGTCCGGATAATCGACGCCGATCAAGTAGAGCCCGTTCGGCGGCGCCATCGGACCGCATCGCGAGCGGTCACGGGCATCAAGCGCGGCGCGCACGTCTTCGACCGACCAGCGCCCGGCTCCTGCACGTTCCAATGTGCCCGTCATCGAGCGCACCTGATGGTGCAGGAACGAGCGGGCGGAAGCATAGATGCGGATCTCGTCCCCGACGCGTTCCACATCCAGACGATCCAATGTGCGGATCGGGCTGTTGGCTTGGCACTCGGCTGCCCGGAAGGTGGTGAAATCGTGCTTTCCGATCAGGGTCTGGGCGGCTTCGTGCATCACGGCCGCGTCCAGATGCCAGGCCACATGCCACACGCGCGAAGCCTCCAGAGTCGGCGGGGCACGTCGGTTGAGAATGCGATAGACATAATGGCGCTTGATAGCGGACAGGCGTGCATTGAACGTCTCTGGCACCACTTGTGCGGAGATGATGGCGACAGGCGCCGGCCTCAGATGAGCATTGGTGGCATCCCGCACCGTATCGGGCCGCCACTCCCGGGCGAGATCCACATGGACGACCTGATGGGTGGCATGGACGCCCGAATCCGTGCGTCCGGCGCAATGAATCCGCACCGCCTCGCCCGCAAAGCGCGCAATGGCATCCTCTACCGCCTGCTGGACGGAGAGCCCATTGGTCTGGTGCTGCCAGCCTGTGAAGGGAGTGCCGTCGTATTCTACGACGAGCTTGTAGCGGGGCATGTTCTCACGTCAGTTCTGCGAAGGCCCGGGCATAGGAGACCGGACCATGAGCCTCTGACCCTTGTTCGGAAAGAGCAAGGGCCTGGAGATAGGGGCCGTCATAAGGCGTTTTCAGCTGGCTCGCCAGCTGAGTCGTGAAACCGAAACGGGCGTAGTAATTCGGGTCGCCGAGGACCGCCACCAGATCGTATCCCCGAGCTCTCAGCTGATCGAGACCTCTCCTGACAAGCCGCGATCCGACCCCCTGCCTCTGAAACGCGGGAACCACGGCCAAGGGCGCCAGAACGCAGCCTCTGACGTGAGAACTCTCGTGAATGGCCAGATTCGAGAAGGCGATGTGGCCTACAGGTGCATCGCCGTCGCCATATGCTGTAAGAGAGAGGATGAGATCGCCGTCTTCATGGAGGCGCCGCGCGAGTTCCGCTTCGACCCGTTGTCCGAAGGCAGCCTCGTAGATGGCATAAACTGCAGCCCAATCGGCTGCTCCCTCTACACGGATGCCCATGGCAAGCCTCACGTAAAGCGTGCGCCCGGATCGATCCTCACGCCGCGCAGGAATTCATCGAAGGCGACAGGTCCCTTGCCGGCGCGCTGAACCTGAATCAGGCGCACAGACCCGTCGCTACAAGATACCGTACCATCCCTGTCGAGAAGTGTCCCTACGTCACCTTGGCCTTTCCCCAACGTGGCTTTGAGAACCTTCACTCGTTCCTGACCCTTGCCGAAATCGGCTGTGAAGAACGCGCCAGGAAAGGGGGATAGGCCTCGAATGTGGTTGTGCACGGCTTGCGCGGGCTGGGTCCAATTGATGCGCGCTTCTTCGTTCTTGAGCTTGTGAGCGTAGGTGACGCCCTCCTCGGTCTGGGGCGTGAAGCCCAAAGCCCCGCGGGAGAGGGCGGCAAGCGCGCGGACCATCAGGTCGGCACCAAGCACCATCAGCCTGTCGTGGAGCTCCCCGGCGGTCATGTCGGGAGCAATCGCCACCTTCTCGGCCATGGCGACGGGGCCTGTATCGAGGCCTTCTTCCATCTTCATCACGGCGATGCCCGTTTCCCTGTCGCCTGCCATGATCGCACGCTGGATTGGGGCAGCGCCGCGCCAGCGGGGAAGCAAGGAGGCATGGAGATTGAGGCAGCCGAGTTCCGGCGCTTCCAGAATGGCCTTAGGCAGGATCATGCCGTAGGCCACCACGACGGCGACATCCGCATCGAGGCTGCGGAAGGCTTCCGTCTCTTCTTCCGTTCGCAGGGTCTTGGGCGTGAAGACCGGAATACCGAACCGTTCCGCCATCCTGTGAACCGGAGATGGCTTCAGCTCCATGCCCCGTCCCGCAGCCGCCGGTTCGCGCGTATAGACCGCAACAACCTCATGGCCCTGACCGACGATCTCGGCCAGCGTGGGCACCGCGAAATCCGGCGTGCCCATGAAGACGACGCGCAGACTCATGCTCCGGCCTCGCGTTTGGCGGCCTTCTTGAACTTCGTCATCACCCGATCCCGCTTGAGCTTGGAGAGATAGTCGATGAACAGGACGCCGTTCAGGTGGTCGATCTCGTGCTGCACGCAGGTGGCCAGGAGCCCGTCCGCATCCTGCTCCACGGTCTCGCCCTGAAGGTTCATGTAGCGGAAGCGCACCCGGTCTGGCCGCTCGACTTCCTCGTAATATTCCGGGATGGAGAGGCAGCCTTCCTCGTAGACCCGCTTCTCCTCCGAAGCCCAGACGATCTCCGGGTTGATCAACACCATGGGCTGGCGCTCCTCCTCGGACTTCGAAACATCCATGGTGACCATGCGGACGGGCACACCGATCTGGATGGCGGCCAAGCCGACGCCGGGAGCGTCGTACATGGTCTCCAGCATGTCCTCGGCCAGCTGACGGATCTCCTGCGTGATTTCCTGAACGGGTTCGGAAACCAGGCGGAGCTTGGAGTCGGGAAGGATAACGAGAGGTCTGATGCTCATGATCGCGGGAGATAAGGGCTTGAAGAAGGATGGTCAAATCGTTCGTGATATGTTCGGATGCTGCCGTCAACCGGAAGCTTGGCCATGAACGATGTTGTCCTGATCCTCGGCAATCATGCCCTTACCTGGGGGCATATGGTCACCGGCATGGCGGCGTTGAGCCTTGTTCTCCTGATCGTCGTCACCCTGCTGCTCCTGAGAACGCGCCGGGAGAAGGCCCTCGAAGCTGCGCTCGCCGAAGAGCGGGCCCGGGAAATGGACGACAAGGTGGCCGAACTCACGCGGATCCAGGCGGAGATGACCGGGCGCATGCAGACCATGGCCGAGGTCTTCGGTTCGCGTCAGAGCGACTTCGTGCGCATGATCTCCGAGCGGATCGATGGGCTGCAGCACCGGGTCGGGCAAGGACTGGAGGCCTCGACACGCCACCAGAGCGAGAATCTGTCGAAGCTCAACGAGCGGCTGGCCGTCATCGATGCAGCGCAGCAGAATCTCAGCAACCTCACCGGCGAGCTCATCGGGCTGAAGGACATCCTCGCCAACAAGCAGAGCCGGGGCGCCTATGGCCAGGGCCGCATGGAGGCGATCATTCGGGACGGACTGCCTCCGAGCGCATTCGAGTTCCAGGCTACGCTGTCCAACCGCACGCGGCCCGATTGTCTCGTACGCCTGCCGGGCGACGCGCGAGGCCTGGTGATCGACGCCAAATTCCCGCTGGAGGGCTTTACGTCCTTTCGCGAGGCAAAGAGTGACGAGGCTCGTGCCCGAGCTGCCGCGAAAGTCCGCAACGACATGCTGGTGCATGTGAAGGACATCGCCGAGAAATATCTCATCCCGGGCGAGACGCAGGATATTGCCATGCTCTTCGTGCCGGCAGAGTCGATCTATGCTGATCTTGCCGAACATTTCGACGACATCGTGCAGAAGGCGCATCGCGCGAGGATCGTCATCGTTTCTCCCTCGCTGCTGACCTTGGCGATCCAGGTGATGCAGACGCTCGTGCGCGATGCCCGCATCCGCGAGGAAGCGCGCGTGATCCAGGTCGAGGTGCAGAAGCTCCTCGAGGATGTGAGCCGTCTCGATAGCCGTGTGGCCAAGCTCGACGCGCATTTCCGCCAAGCGCAGGACGACGTGATGCAGATCCGGGTCTCGACCGAGAAAATCGTCAAGCGCGGCGAGCGGATCGAGAGCCTCGAGTTCGAGGACGGCGATGCAGATGCCCGCGCCGAGATGCTGCGTCCGCAAGGGCGGGATCTGCGGGTCGTCGAGTAGACCGGAACCGCCTTTCCTTCACGACGTTCTTCCTGCTCTAGCCGACGCGCCACACGGATGCTGGCGCTTGCATGTTGGAGATCATCAAACATCGGGAAGGATTAAGGCTATGGGCCTCCTGTCGAAGGACATCAAGTCTCTGGACGATCTCTTCGTTCACACCCTGCAGGACATTTACTACGCTGAGCAGCAGATCACGAAGGCGCTGCCGCAGATGATCGAGCAGGTTTCCGATCCGCAGCTGAAACAGGCTTTTCAGACGCATCTGGGTGAAACCCAGCAGCAGATCCAGATGGTCGAGCAGGTGTTCCGGATGCATGGCCATGACCCGAAGGGCGTGACCTGCCCGGCCATCGACGGGATCATTGACGAGGCGCAGGACATCGCCGGCGACATCGACGATCCGCAGGTTCTCGACGCCGCACTCCTCGCAGCCGCTCAGGCGGTGGAGCATTACGAGATCACCCGCTATGGCACGCTGGTCGCCTGGGCCAAGCAGCTCGGTCGCGACGATTGTGCCGGCGTTCTTCACCAGATCCTCGATCAGGAAAAGGCCACCGATCAGAAGCTCAACCGCATCGCCGAGAGCAAGATCAACACGCAGGCTGCGTAAGAACTTTTTCAATGAAAGCGAAATGGCCTCCGTGAGGAGGCCATTTTATTTTGCCGGCAGCGCATATTGATACAGGAAATCGGCAAGATCATTGGTAATGTAGTCGATATCAGGTGTTTTGACCGCTTCCTGTTCGAAGCTCTCGCGGAACGGGTCAACCGTCTTTGGCACGATCAGCGTCGTCGTCATGCCGAGCTCGTGCGGTACGGTAAGGTTCTTCGCGATGTCCTCGAACATCGCCGAACGCGCAGGTTCGACACCGTGCCTGTCGAGAAAGATCTCATAAGCGCGCCGGTCGGGCTTGGGCACGAAATTGGACGCCGCGATATCGAACACGTCCTCGAAATGATCGAGGATGCCGATCTTCCTCGCCACGTTTTCGGCATGCTTGCGGGACCCGTTGGTGAGGATCAACTTGCGCCCGGGGAGCTTCTCGATGGCGTCGCCGAGGCTTGCGTTCAACTCGATATCCGCGTGGTCGATATCGTGTGCGAAATCGAGGAAGTCGTGCGGATCGATGTCGTACTCGTCGATCAGGGCCCGCAGGGTCGTGCCGTACTTGTGATAGAAGTATTTCTGCAGCGCCTGGGACGACAGGCCGTCCAGCCCGAAGAAGTCCGCAATGTAGAGGGTGATGCGCTGGTCGATCTGCGGCCAGACCCGCGAGGTGTGCGGGTAGAGGGTATTGTCGAGATCGAAAATCCAGGTGTCCACGTGCGAGAAGGCGCGGGAATCCGGGGATGACAGGTGGCTTTCAGCAGGCGGCTTGGCGTTCATGGAACCCTAGAGACAGCAATGGGGCCGTGCGGCCCCACTGACTCGAATATAGGGATTTAAGGATTTCTCGAAAAGGGGGCAGCTCAGCCGCGCCGGATCAGCGTGCCCGCGCCGTGGTCCGTGAACAGCTCCAGCAGCACTGCATGAGGTACCTTGCCGTCGAGGATGACCACAGCTTCCACACCCCGCTCCAGGGCATAGATGCAGGTCTCGATCTTTGGAATCATGCCGTCGGTGATGGTGCCGTCCGCGATCAGGCGGCGGCAATCGTCGATGGTCATCTCCGGGATCAGGTTCTTGTTCTTGTCCAGGACGCCGGGAACGTCGGTCAGCAGCAGGAGGCGCTTGGCGGTCATGGCACCGGCGATGGCGCCTGCGAAGGTGTCGGCATTCACGTTATAGGTCTGGCCATCCTGCCCGATGGCGACGGGGGCGAGAACCGGGATCAGCTCGGCGCTGAGCACCTGATCCAGAACCTCGCGGTTCACCTTCTCGGGCTCGCCGACGAAGCCGAGATCCACCACTTTCTCGATGTTGGAATCCGGATCCACGGCGGTGCGGGTCGCCTTGCGGGCGATCACCATGTTCCCGTCCTTGCCCGACAGGCCGACCGCCTTGCCGCCCTCGGTTCCGATCCAGCCCACGATCTGCTTGTTGATGGAACCGGCGAGCACCATCTCCACCACCTCGACGGTGGCCTGGTCCGTGACCCTCAGCCCGCCCTTGAACTCGGATTTGATGCCGAGCTTTTCGAGCATCTTCCCGATCTGCGGTCCGCCTCCGTGAACGACGATGGGCTTGATGCCCGATTGTTCGAGCAGCACCACGTCCTCGGCAAAATCCTCGGCCGCCGCACGGTCGCCCATGGCATGGCCGCCGTACTTGATGACCACGACCTGCTGGTCATAGCGCTGCATGTGCGGCAGGGCCTGGACGAGCACCTCGGCCTGCACATGGACGTCGGGGAGCTGTTTGGAATCGGACATGGGCGGCTCCAGCGGGTGGAAGAGGGACGAAACGGCCTGCCTTCTAGCCGAAGCGCAGCCTCATGCAAACAAGGACTTCAGCCTCGCAGGCGAAGAAGGGCGGAGACGGCCACCAGAACCCAGCCGAGCATCAGCAGGATTCCACCCGTGGGAGCGGCTTTGGGAAACAGCGCCATTCCTGAGAAGGCGCGGCGGGAGAGGTCCCCGCAGAACAGGGTGAGGCCCAGGACGATTACATAGCCCGCCAACTGCGCCAGGGTGGGCTGGACCGCCCCTGCTGCGATCAGGGCCGCAAGGGCCAGCAGGCCCGGCGCATGGAACAGCAGGAACTGGGCCGCCGTGGCGAGGTTGCCGCCGGTGATGTGAGCAGCCGCCGCGGAAAGGGCAACCCCTAAGGCGCCGGAGAGGCCCGCCAGGGCGATGAGGAGGCGGGCAGCGGGGCTCATAGGGCGCCCCGCTCGCTGAGGAGGCGGGCGATGCCCGCCCGCAGCTCGGGGATGCCGAGACCCGAACGGCTCGATGTGTGCAGGATCTCCGGGTAGGCGGCGGCGCGCTTGGCGATCTTCTGCTCCGTCTCGGCGATCCGCTTGTCCAGCTCGCCCTTCTTCAGCTCGTCGGCCTTGGTCAGCACGATCTGGTAGGAGACGGCAGCGGTGCCCAGGGTCTCGAGAACGGCCTCGTCGACAGGCTTGATGCCATGACGCGCGTCGATCAGCACATAGACGCGGGCGAGGCTCGCGCGCCCGCGCAGATAATCGTGGATCAGCTGCGTCCAGGCCTCCACCTTCTGCTTGTCCACCGCCGCATAGCCGTAGCCCGGCATATCCACCAGGTGAAAGCGGTCGTTGATGTTGAAGAAGTTGAGCTGCTGCGTGCGGCCTGGCGTATGCGAGGTGCGTGCGAGCGTATTGCGCCCGGTGAGCGCATTCACGAGGCTCGACTTGCCCACGTTGGACCGCCCGGCGAAGGCGATCTCGATCTTGCTCATGGGCGGCAGGTTCTTCAGGGAATTCGAGGCCCAGATGAAATCGGCCTCACCCGCAAAGAGCTTGCGGCCGATCTCGAGGAAGGGGTCAGTGTCAGGTGCCGTATCGGTCATAAGGTCCTTATCGCCGCTCCGCGCTGCCTGTTCAAGGCCGCGCAGCCGAAGTGTCCTGGAAAGGGAGAACGCGGCGATCGATGTCAAACAGCCAAGCGGGCGAGCGTGATTGTCCTCGCGGCGTGGAGTGCCCGAGGGTGTGAGATCGAGGGAGGGCGCGAGGAGGCGTCCGGCTCGTTCTGTGTTGGTTGCTTGGAGCTAGACGGCTCCTCGCGCACGGTTCTTTTAGGCGGACACCGCGTCTTGCAGCGGGCGGCCTCCTGCCGGCAGGCTTGCGAGACCTGCCGCAGGACCGTTCCCCGCCCCGTCACTGCGACGCCTCGCGAGCGCGCCCCTCGTCGGACCGGGATG
>DASQML010000001.1:0-7229 GCA_035645515.1 Microvirga sp. | reverse complement strand
GCCGGCACGCTCGACACGGGCGAGGCGTTCGCCCTGGACGATCCGAATGCGGTGCGGCTGACGCCTGCTGCGCTGGCGGCCAAGGACGATCCGGCGGCGTTCCTGGGCTTGCGCGACATCTTCGGCGACATCGCCGAGGCCGCGCTTTTCCGCGAGCGCTTTGCAACCGCGCTCACCAGCCTATGGCGCAACGGCACGCGCACAACCCTCCAGCGATACCTTAGTGATGAACTCGATTGAGCGGGATCATGCCTCTATGGGCAGGATCTGCCGTCGCCGTCCTGGTCCTGCCAAGACCAATATCCGGGATAGCCTTTATAGGCGGGTGCGAGGCCAACAGCACGGCTAGCAGCGCAGTGTGGAAGCGCAACGACATGCTTGAGAGTGAGCACAGGTGGCCAGGGACTAAGATGCAGGACAGCCCAAGTTGCTGCAAAGGAGAGAAGGGCTATCAGAGCAGCCCCTCTAGCCTGACGTGAGTAGTGACGGAGCTTGATAGAGCGCTCATACCGATGCGATATCTTCTGAAAGCGGCTCTTCAGGCGCCGAGCTTCTCGTTCGGGATCCCGGCCCGCGTGAATGCTCCACCCCTTTGGCAATACTCTCATAGTGCCCCCTGCTTAGGGTGCTACTGTAAAGCATAATTGCTCAAACAGCGAAGCTTGCCGGACCGGCCGTATTACTCGGTGTGGACAGACAGTGCCGACCGCAGATTGTCGGGTATTCGCACCGCGCGGCCGTCGCGCACGGCCGCCACCATCACATCGGCGCGCACGAGCACCTCGTCACCGCGGCGGACCTCCTGCTCCAGGGTCATCGAAGCGCCGCGCATCTCCTTGGAACGTGTGACGACGATGAGGACGTCGTCCATCACGGCGGCACCAAGGAAATCGATGTTCATCTTGCGCACGACGAAGGCGAGGCCGCCCATCTCCGCATGAAGATCGGACTGCGCGACCTCGACGGCGCGCAGGATCTCCGTGCGCCCGCGCTCCATGAAGCGCAGATAACTCGCGTGATAGACGCGCCCGGAAAAATCCGTGTCTTCGTAATAGACGCGGATCGGCAGGATATGTGCGCCGTCCTGCATGCGGCCCGACAGATGGGGCCACGTCCCACCCTCCCCTTGAGGGGGAGGGTCAGCCGTTAGGCTGGGGCGGGGTGGCAGCGCCACGTTCACGGAGGTTGTGGTTTCCACCCCCTCCCGCGCCTGCGGCGCGACCTCCCCCCTCAAGGGGGAGGTATTCGTGTCCTGCTTCTCACTCATCTCCATCCCCGTTGAACAGCCCGAACTGCGCGGTCGTCTCCCGCGTAGGCTCCGGCAGTCCGAGATGCTTGAAGGCGTGCGGCGTGAGGATGCGGCCGCGCGGGGTGCGCTGCACGAAGCCCTTCTGGATGAGGTAAGGCTCGATGATGTCCTCGATGGCGTCGCGCGGCTCGGAGAGCGCCGCCGCGATCGTCTCGATGCCCACCGGCCCGCCTCCGAAGGAGGAGGCGATCATGGTGAGGTACTTGCGGTCCATGAGATCGAGGCCGATGGGGTCCACGTCGAGCAGGCGCAGCGACCGGTCGGCGAGTTCGCGGGTCACGATCTCCGCCCCTTCCACAATGGCGAAGTCGCGCACGCGGCGCAGCAGGCGGCCTGCAATGCGCGGCGTGCCACGCGCGCGGCGGGCGATCTCGTTCGCCCCCTCCTCGCTCATGTTGAGCCCCATCACCCGCGCGCCGCGGCGCACGATGAGTTCAAGCTCATCGACGGTGTAGAATTCGAGACGGATCGGAATGCCGAAACGGTCTCGCAGCGGCGTGGTGAGAAGGCCCGCGCGGGTGGTGGCCCCGACAAGGGTGAATTTCGGCAGCTCGATCTTCACCGAGCGCGCGGCGGGGCCTTCGCCGATGATGAGGTCGAGCTGGTAATCCTCCATGGCGGGATAGAGGATTTCCTCCACGGCCGGATTGAGGCGGTGGATTTCGTCGATGAAGAGCACGTCGCGCTCTTCCAGGTTCGTGAGCTGCGCTGCGAGATCGCCCGCTTTGGCGATGACGGGGCCTGAAGTCGAACGGAAGTTGACCCCAAGCTCCCGGGCGACGATCTGCGCGAGCGTGGTCTTGCCGAGGCCGGGAGGGCCGACGAAGAGCACGTGGTCGAGGGCGTCGCCCCGCGCCTTGGCGGCGTTGATGAAGACCTGGAGATTGGCGCGCGCGGCGGCCTGGCCCGTAAAGTCGGACAGCGACAACGGCCGGATCGACGCATCGACATCGTCCTCGCGCTTTTCGGGGCTGAGCAGGCGGCGTGAATCGGTCAAAGAGGCTTACCTTCCAAAGACTTCATATAGGCGTCGGGACCCTAATATGCCATTCTTAACGAGATCAAAACAGGAACATTAGTTGTCCCAGGGGCAAGCCCCGGCTTACCGCGCCAGCTCCCTCAGGCCTAGTCGGATCAGCGTCTTCGCCTCGGCCTCGTCGCCGGCCTGCTTCATGGCGGCGGCCACGGCGGCGGAGGCCTGGACCTGGGGGTAGCCGAGATTGACTAAGGCGGAGATGGCATCGGCCACCGGAGCGGGAGCGCTCTTGTCCTCCACCGCGCCGGTGAGGCGGATGAGGGCCGGATCGACCGAAGCAAAGGCGGGAGCCTTGTCCTTGAGTTCGGAGACGATGCGCTGGGCGAGCTTGGGACCGACGCCGGGGCCGCGGGCCACGGAGGCCTTGTCGCCGGTGGCAATCGCCGTGGCGAGGCTGCCGGGGTCGAGCACCGAGAGGATGCCGAGCGCCACCTTGGAGCCCACGCCCTGCACGCTCTGGAGCAGGCGGAACCACTCGCGCTCCGCGTCGGACTTGAAGCCGAACAGGCGGATCATATCCTCGCGCACATGGGTTTCGATGGACAGAACCGCCGCTTCGCCCGTGGGCGGCAGGTTCTGCAGCGTGCGGGAGGAGCAATGGACCACGTAGCCGACCCCGTGCACGTCGAGGATCACGAAATCCTCGCCGTAGGAATCCACCACGCCTTTGAGTTTGCCGATCACGTTCGTTCCTGCTCCTGCTTCCCTCCCCCTTGCGGGGAGGGATAGAGGGTGGAGGTCGAAAAGTCAGGGCACTACGCGAAATTCAGGCAGCACGAAGGCTGCTACAGTGCTCGACTTGTCAAACTCTCACCCGGTCGTTCCACCCCCACCCCTGCCCCTCCCCGCAAGGGGAGGGAGAAGAGAGAGCCATATCCTGCCCGCGATCCCGGATCGGCTGCGCCGTCCGGGATGACGTTTGTGGCCTTGTAACAAATTAAAGGCTCGCCGCCAAAGCGCGCGCTTTCCGGTGGTGGGCATGGGCGATGGCGATGGCGAGCGCGTCCGCCGCGTCGGCTTTCTTGAAGTCGGCCTTGGGCAGCAGGATCTTCACCATGGCCTGCACCTGGTCCTTCTCCGCATGGCCGACGCCCACCACGGTCTTCTTCACCTGGTTCGCGCCGTATTCCGCCACCGGCAGATTGTGGAGCGCGGGCACCAGGAGGGACATGGCGCGGGCCTGGCCGAGCTTGAGGGTGGCCTGCGCGTCCTTGTTCACGAAGGTTTCCTCGACCGCCACCTCGTCCGGCGTCCAGGCGCGGATCACGTCCGTGATGCGGTCGTGGAGCTGCTTGAGGCGCAGCGCCAAGTCGAGATCGCCATCGGACGTGACGACCCCGCAGGCGACAAAAGAGAGCTTCGTCCCCTCGACGGTGATGACGCCCCAGCCCGTGTTGCGCAGGCCGGGATCGAGGCCGAGGATGCGGACGCGTTCGGTCACTTGCTGTTCTCCACCGTCATGCCCGGGCCTGTCCCGGGCATCCACGTCATATACCGCCGAAAGGCGTGGATGGCCGGATCAAGTCCGGCCATGACGATCATAGCGCCTTACCCCGTCATCTTCTGCATGAGGGCGTCGGACAGCTCGAAGTTGCCGTAGACGTTCTGCACGTCGTCGTGCTCTTCGAGCGATTCCATGAGCTTCATGAGTTTCTCGCCGGTCTCGTCATCGACCGTGACCGGAGTCTGGGGCTTCCAGACGAGCTTGGAAGCCTTCGGCTCGCCGAACTTGTCTTCGAGCGTCTTGGTTACCTCGCCCAGGGAGCCCTGGTCGCAATAGATCTCGTGACCGTTCGCGGTGGAGACCACGTCGTCCGCTCCCGCCTCGATGGCGGCTTCCAGCATCGTGTCGGCATCGGCGACGTCGGCGCCGAACTCGATGTAGCCGACCCGGTCGAACATGAAGGAGACCGCGCCGGTTTCAGCGAGGTTGCCGCCGCTCTTGGTGAAGTAGGAGCGGATGTCGGAAGCCGTGCGGTTGCGGTTGTCAGTCATCGCCTCGACGATCACCGCAGCACCGCCCGGTCCGTAGCCCTCGTAGCGGATCTCCTCGTAGTTCTCGCTGTCGTTGCCCGCAGCCTTGTTGATGGCGCGCTGGATGTTGTCCTTGGGCATGTTCTCGGCGCGGGCGGCGAGAATCGCTGCGCGCAGGCGCGGGTTCATGCTCGGATCCGGCGCGCCCATCTTGGCCGCCACGGTGATTTCGCGGGCGAGCTTGGAGAAGAGCTTGGAGCGCATCGCATCCTGGCGCCCCTTGCGGTGCATGATGTTCTTAAACTGCGAATGTCCGGCCATCGGGGCCTCCGAGATGCGGCCGAGAGCTGCCCTTACGGGCGCTCGTCAGGCAGCGAATGTTGACGATGGCAGGCTTATAAGGCGGCGAAGGGCGTAAGGCCAAGCCCCCCGCTCAAAACAAGCTCTTTCCCTAAAACCCGAGCCAGGACGGGATGTTGGCGATGGCGGCCATGACGAGGTGATAGGACGCGCCCAGCACCGTCACCGTATAGGCAAGTCCCGCAAGACCGATGAGATACCCCACGATCAGGAGGTATCCGTCCTCTTCCATCACCGCGATGGAGGCGACGACGAGGGCAATGGAAGGCGGGAAATTGGTGCCGGGGAAGGGGATCAGCACCGAGAGCGCCACCAGGAAGGCGAAGAGCCCCACGATGCGGTCGCCGATGGGGCCGAACAGGCCGGTCAGGCGCGGCTTGCAATAGCTTTCGAGCTTCTGGAGCTTGGGCTCCGCGATGTCGATCAGGCGCTTGAACTTCGCGACCGATACCGTCTGCCGCAGGATGAAGCCCGGCAGCCAGGGCCGCTTGTGGCCCAGCATCATCTGGATGCCGAAGATCAGGACCGGGGTGCCCACGATGCCGGCGATGCCCGGCACGTTAGGCACGCAATTGGGCAGGGAGAACAGGATCAGCACCAGGCCGAAGGCGCGCTCGCCGAAGGCATCGATGATCTCCCTGATAGAGATCGTCTCCCCCTGGGCCTCATCGATCACCGCCCGCAGCACCACAGAGGCGCTCTGGTGCTCATGCGCCCGATGAAACTCACTCACCTCGCGATAGGGATGCTTCCTGACCCTGGCCGGCTCTGTCTTGGCGTCCACCTTCGTCCTCCGTGGCGGAGAGATGGGGATGGGAAAGCGAGAGGTAAAGGGAGCATTCCTCAGCACCCCACAGCCTCACCCTGAGGAGCAGAGCGTCTCGAAGGGCGAGGCGTCTCCAGAATGCACTGGATCATCCTTCGAGACGCCTGCTTCGCAGGCTCCTCAGGATGAGGCCAGTGCGAACATCATCATCGATCCCAGAATCGCGGCCAGGTCTCTTCCAGGTTCGGCCCGAGCCGAACTGCCGCCACCCGCACAGCCAGGCCCGTGCGATCGTCCGTTTCCACGGCGATGCCTGAGAGCGTGCCCTCGCCCAGTCCGGGTTCGAGGCGGGCGCCGGGGGTCTTCTGGATGAAGCGGCGGATCGCCTCCTCCTTCTGCATGCCGAGCACGGAATCGTAATCGCCGCACATGCCGGCATCCGACATGTAGGCCGTGCCGCCGGGCAGCACCCGATGGTCGGCGGTGGGCACATGGGTGTGGGTGCCGACGACCAGACTCGCCCGCCCGTCGAGATAATGGCCCATCGCCTCCTTCTCGCTGGTGGCTTCCGCGTGGACGTCGACGATGATCGCGTCCGCCACCTGACCCAAGGGGCAATTCTCCAGCGCCTGATCGACAGCGGCGAAGGGATCGTCGAGCGGGTCCATGTAGAGGCGGCCCATCACCTGCACCACCAGGACCCGGTGGCCGGAGCGGGTGTCGATGAGGTTCGCGCCGCGCCCCGGCGTGCCGGGCGGATAATTGGCAGGCCGGAGAAGACGCGGCTGGCGCTCGATGAAGACGAGAGTCTCCCGCTGGTCCCAGGAATGATTGCCGAGGGTGATGGCATCGGCGCCCGCATTCAGGATCTCGTCGCAGATCGACTCGGTAATGCCGAAGCCGCCCGCAGAATTCTCGCCGTTGATCACCACGCAATCGAGGCTCCAGCGGTCGCGAAGCCCCGGCAGCCGCTCGATGACGGCGTTGCGGCCGGCGCGTCCGACGATGTCGCCGAGGAAGAGAAGGCGCATGGTAGTCCCTTAAGCAGACTTGGTCCGAATGAGCTCGGTTTCCGTGATGATAACGTCGAGCAGGCGGTCGTGCTCCTCGACCGGAACCTGCTCGATCTCCTGAACCGCATAAGCGAGGCCTATGGTCAAGGTGGGATGTTGCGCTTCGAGCGCCGCGATGGCCCGGTCGAAATGTCCCTTGCCGTAGCCGATGCGCCCTCCCCTGCGGTCGAAGGCGACGAGGGGCACAATAAGGCACTTCGGAAAAACCTCCGGCGCATCGGGTCCGGGCTCGCGCACGCCGAAGCCGCCTTTGACCAGCACGTCGCCCGGTTGCCAGAGACGCCAGCTCAAATGGGGATGGAGGATCTGGGAGAGGGCCACATCCTGTCCGCGCTCCAGGAGAGCTTCCATGAGCGGACGCGGATCGACCTCGCTGCGGATAGGCCAATAGCCTCCGACCGGGGTGACATCAACAAGATCGGAGAGTGCGAGAGCCTGGGCGGTGATCGCCCGGGCAGCCTCCTCGCGGAAAGCCTTGTCGAGCCCGTCGCGGCGGGCGAGCGCCTCCTGGCGAAGCTGCTCTTTCAGAACGGCAGGATCTTTCGAATGAGGAGGAGCGGAATGCATGAAGTGCGGAGCCACAAAAGCCGTCGGAGAAGCGATCCCGGGAACCTACAAAGTAGGTGGGCGCCGTATGTCCCGGTCCACGGACCGGGTCAGGGACAGCTCCCTTCAGGATCGATAAGGCCCCGGGGAATATGAACTCCTAAC